>CAIYVZ010000083.1 GCA_903929755.1 uncultured Acidobacteriia bacterium | reverse complement strand
CAAACCCTTCCATCGCCCCGCTTTCCACCCAAACAACACCCCTGCGATTCCCCTCAATACCGACTGGACCGTCCCAGAACCTCAAACCCGCCCCCTCTATCGCTTTTCGATACACCACCGCTGCTGGTTGCGGAATCGCTGAAGCAGGACTGAAAGTATTGCACTGGCCCGCCGATTGTGTTAGCGTCTCCTCATGCGGCCTACTCCCCGTATGATTATCTTGTTGGTCGCTGCGGGAACCGCACGGGTCAGCGCGGCGAGTGACAGCTATTGTCCGGCGTATCCGGCGGAGCGGCGACTGGAAGAGCAGCAGCGACACGCGTTGCGCGCAGATGCCCTGCGATTGACCGGGGTCCGGAGCACGACTGCGTTCTCGGCCACGACGCCGCCGCGTTTCAACATGATCGACGACGGAATTTTTGGAACACTGGCTGCAGCCTAGGTGAATCCCGCGCCGCCCTCGTCCGACGCGGAGTTCCTGCGTAGAGTCAGCATCGACATAATCGGAAGAATTCCCCGGCCAGAGGAAGTCCACGCGTTCCTTGAGGATCTGAATCCCGCTAAGCGGGAGGCGTATGTGGACAAGCTGCTTGCCTCGCCCTCCTTCGTTGACAACTGGACTCATTTTTTTGCGGATCACTTCGAAGTCACCAGCAATTATTACAACGTGATTGGCGAAGTTGGCAGGAACAAGTTCTACTTCTACCTGCGCGACTTCATATCCCGGGACCGGTCGTACAAAGACGTCGCCACCGAACTGATTACGGTGTCGGGCGATTCGCAGCAGAACGGGCTTGTGAACTTTCTGGTCCGGATGTGGCAGAACGGTGACCCTGTGCAAGACACCTACGACGCGCTGGCTGACCGGATTACGACGAAGTTTTTGGGTATTAAGACACAATGCGTGTCGTGCCACAACGGGAGCCGCCACCTGGAATCAATCAACTACTACCTGGCGGCACGTAAGAGAACCGAATTCTGGCAGATGTCTTCGTTTCTGTCACAGATATCCCTGACGCAGATGCCTGTGGATGCTTTCAGCAGGCAGCAGAAGTTTGTGGTTTCAGACCGGAAGGCGACGGGTTATTCCAGTTCCGTGAACCCTTCAAATCCTGGTCCGAGACCGTATCGGTACGGCGGGCCCTACACGCCGGCCTACATGTTCACGGGTGAAGTGCCGCGAAACGAGAACTGGCGTGACGAGTTCGCCCGGATTCTGACATCGGACCGACAGTTCGCCAGAGCTACTGTTAACTATGTTTGGGCTCACTTTTTCACCACGGGAATCGTGGATCCTCCAGATGCCTGGGACCTGTCGAGGCAGGATCCGGCAAATCCGCCGTCAGGAATCCTGGGATTGCAGCCCAGCCATCCGGAGTTGATGGAGGCGTTGGCCAGCGACTTCATCGCCAGCAACTACAGCATTAAGCACTTGGTCCGGATGATCGCTCAATCCTCGGCATATCAGTTGTCGAGCAACTACGAAGGGACATGGAAACCGGAGTATGCGGTGCTTTTCGCGAAGCATCAGCCCCGCCGCATGAGTGCGGAGGAAGTATACGATTCAGTGATTACGGCGACGCGCACGGAAACGCCAATGTATATCGCGGGCTTCCCCACACCGATTCTCTACGCGATGCAGTTGCCCGACGTCAGTGAGCCTGGAAACTACTACAGCCCGACTCCGGCCTCATACACCTCGAACAATACGATACGGAGCTTTCTGGCGAACTTTGGGCGTGGCGACTGGAATACTGTGGAGCACAACAGTAAGAGCACAGTTATCCAGACCCTGTTCACCATGAACGACAACTCGATGGTGTTCCGAACATTTGCGACACGTGATGCCCCCGGAGCTACACTTATTTCACACTTGGCGCAGACAGCCATGCCCGACGACGAGACGGTTCGGCAGTTGTTTCTGGCCACTTTGTCCCGGTACCCGACAGACGATGAGATGAGAATCTCACTCACCTACAAGAAGCCTTCCCGTGAGACGTGGCTCAGCGACCTTCAATGGGCCCTGCTGAACAAGCTGGACTTCATATTTAACTATTGAATACTGACATGACACGCACTGCGGAGAGGTCTGTTCGGGTTAACACCATTGAGAGGCGGAAGCGATGAGCCGGTGTTCGGGAAATCATGGAATGTCGCGGCGGCGTTTTTTCGGCGCGGCCGCTGGCGGCTCTGCAGCTTTTCAGGCTTTGGTAAGGCGAGGGGACGCGCAGATCCTTACCGGCGGAGCCCGCCCGCGCGGCACGGCAAAGGCAGTGATATTCGTCAATATGCAGGGAGCGCCGAGCCATCTCGACACGTTCGACCCGAAGGACGGCCCCTGGAATCCACCCGATGCGGATATTCGCCAGTTTTCGGGCGGACTTCTCCTGTCACAGACTCTGTTTCCGAGGCTTTCCACCACCACAAACGATCTGTGCGTTCTACGCTCGGTCACGAGTTGGGAACTGGCGCATGACCGGGGCCAGTTCTACATGCAGACCGCTCATTCGTCCAATCCAGCCTTCATCGCGGAGACGCCGCACATTGGGTCGGTGATTGCGGTTGAAAAAGCCACGGGAGGCGCACTGCCGACCTTTCTGGCTCTTGGCACGTCTCCCATCAGTGGTTCAAAATTTCTGAGCGGCTCTGCTGAACCCATGATTGCCCCCGCCAACCCCGGCGGGCTAACCACAATTCAGCACAACTACTACAACAGCCAGAGCCAGTCCCGCTTTGAGGAGAAATTTAAGCTTCTGGCGGATCTCGATGCCTCGCTGAGGGCGAATCCACCTTCAAAATCAATGGCAGATCACGCGGAATTCTACGGCGCAGCCAGGAAGCTCATGTACGATCCCTCCGTTGCGTCCGTTTTCAGCTTCAGCACCGCAGACGCTGCGCGATACGGGACCACGGGATTTGGCAATTCGTGTATTGTGGCCCGGAATGCAATCCAGGCCCGGAACGGAACGGCATTCATCAACTTGACATACGGCGGCTGGGATACGCACCAGAACATGTTCGACCGGCAGTACGGGGGCAACATGTATCAGCTGTGCAACGTGATGGATCGGGCACTCGGCGAACTCGTCGGAGACCTGAAGGCCTCGGGGGATTTTGCCTCCACCTTGATCGTCCTTATGGGTGAGTTCGGACGGACACCGGGTGCGCTCAATTCACAACAAGGGCGCGACCACCATAAATACGCGATGAGTGTTTTGCTGATGGGGGGTGGGGTTCGGGGCGGTCAGGCGATTGGTGCGAGCGACTCGATTGGCTTCTATGTTGCCGATCCAGGGTGGTCGGAACAGCGGCCAATAACTACTGAAGATATAGCGGCGACAATTTACTCTGCCCTTGGAATCGACTGGACGAAGAGTTTTACCGATACACCTTCCGGACGTCGTTTTGAATACGTCCCGCGTGCCTCCGCAGGTATATATACGGCGATCAATGAAGTCTTCAACTAGATTCTTCAGACTTCCGCTCCTCTTGCTGACGTGGTGCGGTGTCGGCCTCGCACAGACGGTCTCGGCGGTTTACGTCGAGGTTCCAAAGCCGCGGCTGATCGCGGGGGAGCAAGTGCAACTTCAGGCGGCGGGTCTGGATGCCACTGGCGCACCCGTTAAGTCGGCCACTTTTGCGTGGGCAACGAACAATGCGAATGTCGCCGTTGTGGACAGCAATGGCATGGTTACTTCGAAGGGGCTCGGCATCGCCGACATCACGGCTACTGCGCCCAACAGGGCCTCCGGCGTCGCCCGGATCCAGGTACTGCCCCAGCGCATCGTGGTGCTCCCAGGCACGGTCAACCTCCACATTGGAGACTCGCGACAGTACTCGGCGACTGCCTACGATGCGAATGGCGCGGCGATGGCCGGCATTACGTTTCAGTGGGCCGTGACGGCCCTCGACGGCGGCAATACCGTCTCGGCTTCGATTGATAAGAACGGCTTGCTCTACGCTTATGCCACAGGAGCGTTTCAGGTTCGGGCCGCAATTGCCTACAACGGGTATGTCGGCGAGTATGTAACGCAGGTGTTTGGCATGGCCCAGCTTGGGATTGACCCAAAGCTTGACTACACCAGCACGCGGCTGGTTTCTTCGGCGGACCAGAGAACGGGGCTGCATCTGCGCACCCGAAGAGGTTCGTTCGCGGCGAACGCGACGGGTACGGTAGCCTTTTCCGGCAATCTGGACGGCATTACGAACGGTTTGATGCTCCATGACGGCAATCGGCTGAGCGTGCTGATTTCCGGTGGCCAGCCCGGGCCGGTGCCATCGGGACCGATGTTGGACTTCACGGACCCGGCGATCAACCTAAAAGGAACGGTGCTGACCCGAGCGGACGCCTACGGCGCGGGCTCATCACTTTTTTTGTGTGACCAGCAGGGCGTTCGGCCAGTAGTGGTGGACGGCCACAGCCTGGGAGCCGGAGTCACCAGAAGCAATAACTTTCAAACCACACGGTATTCGCTGAACGACAACGACGAATTTGTATACCGTGCGAATTTTGTGCCCGACCCCACCGCCCCGGGCACGTTTGTAGTTGGATTTTTTCGATATTCCGCCTCTGGTGTCAGTTTGGAGGTAACTTCGACCGACCCGCTGCCTGGCCTCGACGGGCCTGGACTCAACGGCCCTGCTTCGCTCGGATCAGAATTCGGGCTCGACAATAACGGGCAGATCTATTTTCTCGCCAGCAAAGGCACAGTAGCGGGACTTTTCCGCAAGGATCCGCTCGCGGGACCGGTGCTGATTCTGAAGACGGGAGACTTGCTCGCCGGGTCTACTGTCTCGTCGTTGTCGCAAGTCGGGGTACAACCTGCGGGCGATCTGGTTGTTACCGGACGCCTGGCGTCGAACGCGCAATTTATCGCACGCTATCTGCCCGGTAACTTCAAGACCCCGGCAATTACAACCACACTACCCGGCTTTACTCTGTTCTCCTTTCAGAGCAACGAGGCTTTGCTGCGGCTCGACCCGGGAACCGGGTACGGCCTCTACAGGTTTTTTGATGCGCTGCAGCCCGTTCTGCTGCGGGGTGCACTCGCGCCGAACGGAGAACCGATCAACGATTTCACGGCGGGTGTGGTTTTGGGAACGGGCGAAGTGATCGCAAACGTGACTACCCCGGGAAACCCCATGCTCTACATTCGAATGGGACGGTCGGGATCCACACTATTTACCGGCGGCAGCCCGGTGGACTCCGTTGCCAGTCTCAATCCCAGAAGCATCATTCCCGGGGACCGTACAACAGGGCTGGATATCACCATGGGGGGGCAATACCAGAGCGTGATCGGCGCAGAGGACGCGGGCCTCAATCCACGGATGGTCATTGGAGATCAATTGCCACCGGGCGCAATCTACGTGGGGCAGTACGCAACGGTCAAGAGCCCCAGCGGGGACCTGTATGTGACCACGGACTCGAGCCTCCACCGCATTCGGGAAGGTGTCCCAACGCTGATTTCGGCTTTTCCAATTGTGGACGGAACTCTGACGTACTTTGCACCAACGGTAGCCTCGGCCAACGATGACGGGCAACTGGCGGTAGCGAGCTTCGCCAACCCGGCCGGATCGGCGCTGGCAATTCTGCACGCCGGCCGCATGCAGACGATGGCGATCAGCGGGGTCACCGATATTGCAGGTTTCGGCACGTGGACTGGCCGTGGCGATATGGCGATTGACGCCACAGGGAGAGTTCTGGTGCACCTCAACCTGTCCAACGGTGGTTCCGGCTATTTCTTGTATGCCGCCGGAGGCTGGAAGCCGGCGCTCATTCTCCGAACCACCGAGGTCGGGGGGGCTGTGGTGACATCATTCGGATCCCTTCGTGTGTCCGGCGGAACTTTTTACGCGATGCTCTCCTTAGCCAATGGAACGTCCTGCATCGCGTCCTACGACGGAGACCAATGGAAGCCCCTGATCTCACGGGGCGATGCGGGTCCGAATGGCAACACAATTTCTTCCTTTCAGACGTTTGACGTAAACAGCAAGGGTGAACTGGCCATTGTCAGTTCGCTGAACGGCACGAACGCTCTGTTTGTCCTGAGCGGGAGCGAAATGAGACTGATCCACTTGGCCAACATCCCGATCGATTCGGAGGGAACATTCGTCGTGCGTTACGACGCAGTCGACCTGCGCGACGACGGCCGGGTTTACTTCAGCATTATGGACAACTTCGAGTATCTGAGCTTCTACAGGGCGGATCGGATATGAATCTGAGCCGGGCGGTAATGATGTTGACAGTGGCCCTGGTGGCCGCTGCGAATGCACGTGCGCAGGCCCCCGAGGCGGTCGCGATCGTGGTTCTCGGCGCGCGAAGTTACGTGTTCGCAGGCGCAAGTCTGCAGGCTCGCGCCACAGCGTATGACGAGTGGGGCGGCACGGTTTCCGCAGAGGGCCTTGAGTGGAAAACCGCCAACCCCGGGATTGCAGCTGTTAACGCCGCCGGGCTGGTCACAGGCCTGACTTGTGGAATAACCACGATCACTGTGACCGATCCGGTGTCGGGAATGTCAGACAGCGCGTCCATCCGGGTTTATCCCGCCCGCATATCCATTGTCCCGTCGGTCGCTGTCATGGAAGCCGGTTCCACGAAGCGCTTTTCGGCGTCCGCGTGGGATGCCAAAGGCGTGGAACTGACGGAGCTTCGGTGGAAATGGACTTCTTCAGTCCACGCGGTTGCGGGCGTTTCCGAGGACGGTGTTGTCACGGCAGGGCAGGCGGGCAGAGTAACGGTCGGTGTCGCAATCGACGCGGGAACAGACTACAACATCGGAACTCAGCTTCAGTTAACGATCAAGCGGCGGCCCAATTACCGGATCATGCAGATTGCAGGAGGCGACCCAGTTGCCGCATCGACTCGAGGAATCACAGGCGTGAGCCATTCGAGCAACGACAAGTATTCTGTGATCGTCAACCTTTCAACGGGAGGAATGGCATTACGAGTTTACGACCGGGGTGTGGGGAAGACAATCCTTTCCAGTGGCCAATACCTGAGCAGCGGCAATCGACTGGTTGGACGAATCCTGAGCACTTCGATAAATGCGTCCGGCGATGTAGCCGCCTATATTACGTCGCCGGCGCATTATTGCGATTCGGCCATCGTGCTCTACCGCGGGGGAAATATCAGCGTAGTCGATACCGCCTGTAGTTTTTCCTTACGCGATCGTGCACTGAATGACAGGGGAGACCTGACGTGGTCCAAATATGGGGATTTGATGTTGCTCCCTGCGAACGGGGGCCTGGCGAGAAAGATCCTGGGCGGAGGCGACACAATTCAGGGATTTGGTAAGGTCACCTGGGTGGATGGACCGACAGCCGCTTCCAATGGGGATATTCTTGTATCCGCAAGGACGGCAGATGCCTCCGGCTGTTTTACATATAACGGGAAGACATTTCAGAAACTCGTATCGACTGCGGACAGGATTCAGGGACAGCTCATCAACTGGCTGGATCTTCCCTTTGAGGGAGCTGCCGGTGAGTATTACTTTCGCACTGGCGCATATTCCGCTTCGGTTCTGAAGGCGAGTGCCGGAACGCTGGAGGTGTGGGCTCGGGTAGGCGAAGGTTTGGGAACGATTCCAAGGCTGAACTGGATCGACCGGATTCTGGACGCCGGGGCGGGTGGGCTTGTGGTTTCCGTGCAGGTGAATCAGGGGTCTGCGATCGCCACAATCACCCCCGGAACCGCAGGAATTTCGATACCGGCGGCGTCTCCGCAGCAAGTGACAACCGCCTTTCTCACTCAACAGAAGACGCTGGCAGGTCTTGGGCCGGATGCCGGCGGTTTCATAGTGCTTCAGGAGTATTCTGGAACGGAGCGAAAACCACTGGTCACTCCGGGGGCTTTGCTGGAAACTCCCGCCGCGCCGGCGGTGGCGTGGGATGCGATGTTCAAGGGCTTCGACGCAGGAAACCTGATGGTTCGGGGAGCCGGTGAGTCTATTTTGCGCGCAGCCGGCCAGAGCCTTCAGGCAGTGGTGACAACGGGATCACTCCTGGCTGGCAAGAGCATAGGAAATATGTGGGCCAGCACCGCAGCACCGGACGGAAGCGCGGCATTTTACGGAACGCGCGGTGGAAATCCAGCCCTGTACTTCATACGCAACCAGACAGTATCGGTCCTGGCAGAGGCCGACGGCAAGTATACACTTCCTGACGGAACCCGGTTCTATGACTTCCCGGCCTGGACGCACTTGTCGATGAATCGAAACGGGCAAGTGGTTGGGTACGGCTGGACAGACAAGGGCTCTCGACTAGCGCTCTTCCGCGAGGGTTCATCCAGTGCCACCCTGGTCTATGCGCCGGGCACCCTCATCGGAGCGGGTCAAATGACGGATGTTTGGAAGTCCGCAATAGACGACCAGGGACGGGTTCTGTTCTACGGACCGTCAGCGGCCGGACGCATGCTGGCAATTAACGATGGGCGGACGGTGACCAAAGTCCTGCAAACGGGCGATTCCGTTGTCCCTGGCGGGCCGAAGGTAACAGATTTCTCGAACGTCATTGCGGCAGGCAAGCGATTTTTTGTAATGGCTCAATTCCAAAATGGTTCGCAGTGGTTGAGCTACGACGGTACTGCGTGGAGATCCATTATCAGTTCGGGAACAGTGTTGTCGTTCGGAGCTACCATCAACTACTTTCCGAACTCGGACGCCTCGGTCAATTTGGCGGGGGATCTGGCGTTCCTGGGTGTGGACACGGCTGGCTATATGTTTGCGGCTGTCCGGAAAGCAGGTGGCGGAGACGTGATTGTGGCCATGTCTTCGGAGCAGGCGCAGGAAGGCGATTGGTTCACGGGTATTTACAACGTGAGTATTTCCGATGCCGGCACAGTGAACTTCGTTGCTTCGGCATGGCGAGGCGGCAAGCCGCAGTACGGCTTGTATCAGGCGATCCCGCAGTAACCCCGCAGCGCGTGATTGGACACCGGCAAGGCCGAGGGGGTTCGCGAGAGACAGGAGCGCCCAGGGCAGATTGCGGCGAACGGCAAAGGTGGAATCGCTTACGGGCTGTCACTTGTGCAGCAAGGCGGGGGACGACGTAGCCTCGCAGGTGGATGCTGGTGGTGGCGGCAGGGATGATGTGGCTGGTGCCCAGGGAGCGGGCGAAAGTTGTCATCGGGCTACGCCGAGGCTGCGGAACAGGCAAGAGAAACTATGCAGGGCCATAAGGCCTTTGCGCCGCGGGACCCATAGGACGTGCAGTCGCTGGCAGGGAAGGCTGCGATGCAGCAGTTCTTCTGCCATTCGGTGCTGGATGGGGTAAAGCCGGAGGAACGGAAGGGGGATGAGCCGCTGCGGGTGGTGATTGTGCTGTCGCGCCCGGTGTTTCTGGCGCGCCAGTATAAGGTGGAGCCGGCGAGTTCCCCAAAGGACCCAATGCCGGCGGCGGTTGCGTTACTGTCGGATGATCTGGAGCATACCCTGAAGTTGCTGGATGCGAAGGTGTTCCCGATTATTAGTCCGGAGCAGTTCCGGAAGGCGCTGGCGACGATTTTGGCGGATATTGAGCGGATGTGACGGCTTCGGGCTCAGCGGAGAATCTGGATAAACTGACTACGGGGGCACGTTGTCTTTCCGAAGTCAGGGCGCTGGCCGGCAAGCCAGGCCTACCCTTTGTCCTGCAGCCGGTGCCGGCAGCGCTGGACGCCGACGCCCGGTTTGAAGCGGCTATACGAAAAGGTATCGGGTCGGCTGATCGAGGGAATCTGCTGGACTCCGGAAGCGGCGGCAGACCTTGAAGCCATCGCCGACTATCTTGCGTTCGAGAGCCCGGCAGCGGCGCTGAAGGTCATTGGGACGTAGTGGGTCAGTTTGAAACGAAACTGACTTACTCCAATGGCTCACGATGCGGGCTGCGTTCGCCGCAATATCTGCAGCTATGAAAACAGCCGTCCTATCCTGTCGGGTGCTCGTAGTGTGCAGGTGTCTTCCCTGCCGCCCGCAGCAATTCGCACCTTGCCGTGACACTCAGGGCAGCGCTTCAACTCTTTTGAACCGAACGCATGTGCTTCCGCCACGGTGACTAACTAACTTCCAGGTGCGCCCACTTATTACTTCGCAGTGACTATTGTCGCGGCCAACCGTAGCAGGGAAGATCCAGCGCGATCCGCTGGATCTTGTCGGGCAGATCGAGGTCTGCGTCCGGCGCCGGCAGCGCGTCCCGCCCACGGTAGAAATCGGCCATGATGCAGCGTCCGCGCAGGTGCTCATATCGGGCGCTGGGCCTCCGCGCAGATGACGCCATTACATGGCTCTGGGTTGGAGCCGATGCTGAATACGACAGACTCACCAGTCATTCCTGGACAAGCTGCTACGCCTTAGCGAAGTGCTGAACCTCAATAATGGCCCGTTCGTGAGTCCCGTCACCCACGACGATCTCACCCCGCACCGGGTCCAGCAACGTGGCCTTCACATTGAACTGCACCCGCCGCCGACTCACGGACGTCATCTCCGCCCAAAACTTCACGGTGGAGCCCATCAGCGCAGCCTTGCGGTGGTACACATTCACATGCGTCCCCACCGTGTCCTGCCCCTCATCCAGCATGGGCAGCACCAGGTCCCGGCAAGTCCGTTCCATTAACCCGATCATGCGGGGAGTCGCCAGAACGCGCGACCCTCCCGGGCCCAGAAACGTGATGGCGAATTCATCCTGTACCACCACGTCCTGTTCGAGCGTGGCCCCAATTTCCATGTTCGGCATGCGGGCTCGTTACGCGCCGCGAAGACCGGCCATCACACCGCGCATGTACGCAAAGGACTTCTGCATACCAGGCAACGGATCGTCGGCATCGATCTCATACTCAAGCGAGCAGACACCCTGGTACCCAACCTTCTTCAACTGCTTGAAGATCGCGGGAATCGGAAGAACGCCATCGCCCACCGGTACCTGGCCAAAGTTGGAACCACCACCGTTACCGGAGGCATCCTTCAAATCCTTCATGTGGAGTTCAAAGAGCCGCGGGCCGGCCAGCGCGATGGCTTCCACCGGATCCTTGCCTGCACGGGCCGTGTGGCCGATATCGAGGCAAAGGCCCATCCGCGCGTCCAGCCCCTTCACCGCATCCAGAACGCTCTGCGGCGACGGGAAATGCTTATCTTCCGGACCGTGATTATGAATCGCGATCTTGATATTGAACTCTTTGGCCAGCTTTTCAATGGCGCCGAGGTTATCGTGATTCGGCGCACAGATCATCATCGGGAAACCAGCCGCCTTCGCATATTCAAAATGCTTCCGCAGACCCGCTTCGTCCGGTTCCTGCAGCGACACGTTCCCGCCGCCCACAACCTTGAGGCCCGCCTTATCGAAAGCCTTCCGGCCCGCTTCGATCGCCTTCAGGGAGTCGGTCTGGGGCAGGTGAAATTCCTTGATGTCCACATACTCAATCCCCAGTTGCTTCACATATTTAATGCAAAGGTCGCGCTGGAACTGGCGGAACGAGTAGGTTGCCACCGACAACTTGAGGTCGTCCGGCGCAGCCGCCTGAGCGGGAGACAGGGCAAACGGGGCCGCGAGCGCGGCTGAGCTGAAGAAGAAATTCCTGCGGTTCATCAAGGCAATCATATCGCAATCACGCTCGCCGGTATTATGGGATGAGAACTATGAAGAAGACCACTTTTGCCCTGCCGCTGGCGCTTGTACTGGCGGCCTGCTCCAGCCAGAAGACCGCTACCGCGCAGAAAGCTCCCGCCGAGGAGACCGCTCCCGCCGTTTTCCGCGTGAATTTCGAGACTTCAAAAGGCCCCTTCGTCGTTGAAGTGACACGCGAACAGGCCCCGAACGGCGCAGACCGTTTTTACAACCTCGTGAAAACGAAGTATTTCGACGGAGCCCGCTATTACCGTGTGGTTCCGGGCTTCATGGTCCAGTGGGGCGCCGCCGCCGATCCGGCAGTTTCCGCCGCCTGGGACGTCCGCATTCCTGACGACCCGATCAAGGCGACGAACGAGCGCGGCACCCTCAGCTTCGCCGCCACCAGCGCGCCTAACAGCCGCAGCACCCACATGTTCATCAACTACGGCGAGAACAGCCGCCTCGATCCGATGGGTTTTGCCCCCATCGGTAAGGTGGTGAGCGGGATGGACATTGTGGACCAGCTTTATTCTGGCGACGGCGAGCGCCCCGACCAGATGCGAATTAAAGATGAGGGGAACAAGTACCTGGAGCGCGAGTTCCCCAACCTCGATTACATCAAAACCGCCCGAGTCGCCCAGTAAATTGCCATGTTGCCCGTCGCGCTCATGATGTTCCTGCTGGCGGGTGATCCGGTAAAGGGTCGCGAGTTATTCCGGTCCTGCGCCGGCTGCCACAACACGGATACGGATGACAGAAAAATGGGACCGTCTCTCCGAACCCTCTTCGGCAAGGTGACACTCCGCAACGGTAAGCGCGTTGATGCGGAGAATGTCCGGACGATCATTGAGGAAGGCTACAACGGGATGCCATCCTTCCAGTACTCCTTCCGGCCGCAGGAGATCGACGACCTGATCTCTTATTTGCAGACCCTGCGAGGTCGTCCAGCGCCGAAAACCGAGGCGCACGGCGAAACACTTTTTCGAGCCCATTGCATGAGCTGCCACGACCCGGCGGCGCGGACCGCGCCCGGCCCCGATCTCCGTGGCAAGTTCCAGCCCGAGTGGATCCCGCTCATCGAAAACGGACACGGTGGGCAGCCACCACTCACAGCGCCGCCGCTCAAAGACTGGCTCGACGAGACTGGCCGCAAAGCCCTGTTTGAATACCTGAAGGCATATTAAAACAGGATGATTCGCAAAGCCATTGTCCTGGCTGCGGGCCGCGGTACCCGCATGGGGGAACTGACTGAGGAAACTCCAAAGCCGATGCTCCGGGTGGGCGATGCCCCCATGCTGGAACACATTGTCCGCCGCCTGCAAAGCGTCGGGATCGAAGAGATTCTGCTGGTGGTGGGCTACCGGCGGGATCTGCTACAGGCACATTTCCGAAATTTCCCCGGGATCTCGTTCGTCGCGCAGGAAGTGGTGGATGGTACCGCGTCAGCCGTCAAACTGGGCCGCACTTTCATCGGAGACGAGCCCTTTTTGCTGACGTTTGGCGACATCATTACCCCGGCCGAAAACTACGCCGGAATTGGGACTGAGCTTGAGAACTCCGGCGCAGCCACCGTTCTCGGAGTCAAGTGGGCAGCCGATCCCTGGCGTGGCGCCGCCGTCTATGCCTCGCCCGATGGCCGCGTCACCCGCATCATCGAGAAGCCGCCCCCTGGCACTTCCACAACCAACTGGAACTCGGCCGGACTGTACTCCATGCGCCCCCGGATCTTTCGCGAGATTGAAACAATCCCCCGCTCCAGCCGCGGCGAGTACGAGATTACCGCAGCCATTGAGCAACTCATCGCGAAGCGCCAACTTGTGAGGATGTTCGAAATGCAGGGGGCCTGGCTCGATGTGGGCCGCCCGGAAGACCTGGCCGCGGCGCCCGATGACCTGTTGGCGTCGGAATAACCCACAATCCGGGGTTTCAGCGCCCCTTCGATAAATAACCTAATCCTTTCAAAGGGTTAACGTGGTACCATCTTTACTTATCATGCGTACTGTCGACCTGATCCTGCGGAAACGTGGGGCTGATGAGCTAAGTGTGGAAGAGATCCAGTTCCTTGTGAACGGATACACCACGGGTGAAATTCCGGATTACCAGATGGCCGCCTTCCTCATGGCGACCTATTTTGGCGGTATGACGGACAGAGAAATAAGTGCCCTGACCGAGAGCATGATGCAGTCCGGCGAAGTGATTTCGCTGACCGAGATCCCGGGAGTGAAAGTAGATAAACACTCCACGGGTGGGGTTGGCGATAAAACCAGTCTGATCTGTGCTCCGATCGCGGCCGCTGCTGGCGTGGTGGTGCCGATGATTTCCGGACGTGGCCTGGGCCACACCGGCGGCACCCTGGACAAGCTGGAGTCCATCCCCGGCTTCCGAACCGATCTGACCGTGGAGCAGTTCCGTGCTCAGCTCGCTGAACTCGGGCTCTGTTTTATTGGCCAGAACGACGAAGTGTCGCCTGCCGATAACCGCATCTACGCGCTCCGCGATGTCACTGGCACCGTGGAATCCGTACCGCTCATCGCTTCGTCCATCATGTCGAAGAAGATGGCGGAAGGCATAGACGCCCTCGTGCTCGACGTGAAGGTTGGCAATGGTGCCTTCATGAAGACGCAGGTGGAAGCCCGACGCCTGGCGCAAGCCATGGTTGGCATTGGCCGCCGCATGGACAAGAAGGTCCAGGCGCTCATCACCGACATGAACCAGCCTCTCGGCTATGCCGTTGGCAACGCTCTGGAAGTGATGGAAGTCTCGCAGACTCTGCAGAAGGCTGGCCCGGCCGACCTGACGCGCCTCAGCCTGGAACTGGCTGCGCGTATGATTTTCCTCGGCAAGATCACCCCCACGCTGGACGAAGCCCGCAAACTGGCCGAAGACAAGCTGATGGATGGTTCCGCGTACAAGAAATTCCGCCAGGTTGTGCAGGCACAGGGCGGCAATCCGCAGGCCCTGGACCGCTTCGACCTGCTGCCGAACGCAACTGGCATGCGCGAAGTACTCTCGCCGCGCGCTGGTTTCGTGAGCGCCATCAAGGCCGAAGACATTGGCCGCGCTTCCCAGATGATGGGTGCTGGCCGCATGGTGAAGGAAGACGTTATCGATCACGCCGTCGGCGTAATCCTTGAAGTCAAAGTTGGCGAAAAAGTCGAAGCTGGCTCCGTTCTCTGCCGCCTGTACTACACGGGCGAAGAGCACCTGGACGAAGCGGCTGACCTTGTGGAAGACGCCTTCCGCGTCTCCAACGCGCGTCCGGAAGAGCGCGAGCTCATTCTGGAAGTCGTCGGCTAAAAAAACATGAAGGCGAGGCCGATGTATTCCCGGAAACAGCTATGAGCCGTTTTACCGGACTACTCGGCCTCGTCGCCATTTTGGGTGTCGCCTGGCTTTTTTCAAAACACAAGCGTCAAATTAAATTATCAATCGTTTTATGGGGCATGGGCTTGCAGTTTGCCTTTGCCCTTTTGGTTTTAAAGACCTCTTTCGGAAATATCTTCCAGGCCGCCAGTACCGGCGTCGCCGCCATGCTGGATTACACCAAGGCGGGCAGCACCTTTGTCTTTGGCCAGGAACTGGGGGCCGGACCGGTGATTTTTGCCTTCCAGGTTCTGCCCATCATCATCTTCATCGCCTCGTTTTTCTCCATCCTCTATTACCTGGGCATCATGCAGTGGATCGTGAAGGTTTTCGCCATCGGGATGCAGCGGATTATGGGAGCCAGCGGCGCGGAATCCCTCAACGTGGCCGCCAGCATCTTCATGGGCCAGACCGAAGCTCCCCTCACCATTAAGCCCTTCCTTGCCGGTATGACGGAATCCGAGTTATTCACCATTATGGTGAGCGGCATGGCCCACGTTTCGGGCGCCGTGATGGCCGCTTACGTTTTGATGGCGCATGTTGAGATCCGACACCTGTTGACCGCCGTCATTATGACCGCGCCCGCCACCATCATGCTGTCCAAAATCTTCCAGCCGGAAATCGGGACACCCGTCACAGCGGGCAAAGTGGAAGTGAAGCTGCCAAATACGGCCGTCAACGTCATCGACGCGGCTGCCCAGGGCGCTGCCGACGGCCTCCACCTGGTTCTCAATATTGCCGCCATGCTGATCGCGTTCCTCGCGCTGATCGCGATGGTAAATGGCATCTTCAAGTGGGGCCATGGCGTCGTCGCCTTCATTCCAGCCTCCATGGAAGACCTGTTCGGTATGGTCTTCTCCCCCATTGCCTGGCTGATGGGCGTGAAGTGGGAAGACTGCTCCACCATCGGCCGTTTGCTGGGCGAACGGCTCGTCACCAACGAATTCATCGCTTTTATTGATCTGGGCAAGGTACGCGCCCATCTGGACAATAAGTCCTTCACAATCGCCACCTACGCCCTCTGTGGCTTCGCCAATTTCAGTTCCATCGCCATCCAGATTGGCGGCATTGGAGCCCTTGCCCCCAGCCGTAAATCCGATCTTGCCCGCCTGGGCCTGCGCGCTGTGGCTGCCGGAACTATGGCAAACTTCATGTCGGCGTGCATTGCCGGAATCCTGCTCTAATGTCACCTGCCGCTGAATACCTCCGCCCGTTGCTCTCCGTTACTCCGAAGATCGCCGTCGTCCTTGGCAGCGGCCTGGGAGCTTTCGCAGACTCTCTGGATGACGCGCAGACCATCCCCTATGGCGATATCCCCGGCTGGCCGCAATCAACCGCCGTTGGACATGCGGGAAAACTGGTCGTCGGCTCAGTGGACGGTATACCCGTGGCGGCGCTGGCTGGCCGTGCGCATCTCTATGAAGGCTATACGGCGCACCAGGCCGTTTATGGCATCCGCACTTTACGCGAGTTAGGCGTCGAAGCGATTATCCTGACCAACGCCGCCGGTGGCATCAATCGCAACTACAAACCAGGTGACCTGGTGCTGATTTCCGACCACATCAATCTCCTCGGCCAGAATCCGTTATCCGGCCCCAACGACGTTTCCCTGGGACCGCGTTTCCCGGATATGAGCGAGGCCTACGACAAAAGTTTCCGCGTGATTGCCCGGACCGCCGGCGCACAGATGGGCCTTACGCTTGCGGAAGGGGTCTACGTAGCCGTCCCCGGGCCCAGCTACGAAACTCCGGCTGAAATCCGCTACATGCGGACCATCGGCGCCGACCTCGTCGGCATGTCCACCGTCCCTGAGACCCTTGCCGCCAATCATATGGGCATGAAGGTCCTCGGCATCTCCTGCGTCACCAACCATGCAGCCGGCGTTATTGACCAGAAGCTCAACCACTCGGAAGTTCTGGAAGTGGGCGAGAGGATGAAGAGCACGCTCATCGGCCTGCTGCGCGAACTATGCCGCAAGCTCTGACAGAAGCCGCCCTTCGTGCCCGCCTGCACGCGCACGCCCCCTACTCGAAGTTCCTGGTGGGCGCGGCCATTGAGGATGAAGCGGGCAATATCCACACCGGCTGCAACATTGAGAATGCTACCTACGGCCTGACCGTCTGCGCCGAACGTATCGCGATTTTTAAGGCGATGTCTGAGGGCCACCGACGCTTCACCCGCATCGCCATCGCAGCCGATACCGACACGTTGACGCCTCCCTGCGGAGCCTGCCGCCAGATTCTGTGGGAATTCGCTGGCGATATCGAGATCACTCTCGTCAACCTGCAGGCCCAGACGGAAACCCTGCGCCTCGCCACTCTCTTTCCAAGGGCTTTTGATGCTTCGTTCCTTTAGCGTTTTCCTCATGCTCACTACCACTCTGGCCGCCGCCCCGTGCGATCTGATCCTCAGTGCCCGCTACGTCGTCACCATGGACGGGCGCCACCAGGTGATTGAGAATGGCGCTGTCGCCGTGCGCGACAGCCGTATCGTCGCCGTCGGTACCAAAGCGGCTGTCGACCGCGACTGGCAACCGAAGCGCCGCATCGACCGTCCCAACGGCCTCATCACACCGGGGCTGGTGAACACCCACACCCACGCCGCCATGTCGCTCTTCCGCGGCCTTGCCGATGACAGGAAGCTGCAGGACTGGCTGAATAACTTCATCTTCCCGGCCGAAGCGAAGAACGTGACGCCGGAGTTTGTCCGCTGGGGCACCCGCCTCGCCGCGCTGGAGATGCTGCTGTCCGGCACCACAACCTTCACCGACATGTACTACTTCGAGGATGTTGTCGCCGAAGTGGCAAAAGAGGCTGGTATCCGTGGCGTGCTGGGCGAAACCATTATTGGGTTCCCGGTAGCCGACGCGAAGACTCCCGCAGCCGCCCTGCAGGCCGCCGAGAAGTTCCTGGAACGCTTCAAAGGCGACGCGCTGGTAGTGCCGGCCATCGCACCCCATGCGCTCTATACCAACTCGGACGAAACGCTGAAGGCCGCCCGCGCTCTGGCCAATAAGTACAATGCGCCACTGCTCATCCACCTTTCGGAGACGAAGAAAGAGAACGATGACAACCAGGCGAAGCGCAGGCAAAGCCCTACGCAGACCCTGCATGCGCTGGGCCTGCTCAACGGCCGAACCCTGGCCGCCCATTGCGTCTGGGTAGATGCCGCCGATCAGGCGATCCTCAAGACCACCAATACCGGTGTCGCCCACTGCCCATCCAGCAATATGAAGCTCGCCAGTGGAGCCGCGCCAGTTGTCGATATGCTGAAGCGCGGCATCAACGTGGGCCTCGGATCGGATGGCCCGGCGGGCAGCAACAACGACTTCGACATGCTGGAAGAGGCCGATCTGGCCGCCAAGCTCCAGAAGCTGATCCGCAGCGATCCCGAGGCCTTACCGGCGAAACAGGCGTTTGAAATGGCCACCCTCGGTGGAGCCAGAGCGCTGGGCCTCGACAAAGAAATCGGCTCCCTCGAAACCGGCAAACGCGCCGACCTGATCGTCATCAACCTCGACGTCGCCAACGCAGTCCCGCTCTTTGACCCTTACTCGCAGATCGTCTACGCGCTGAAAGGTTCTAACGTCCTGGATGTGGTGGTGAACGGCAGAGAAGTGGTCCGCGACCACCGCGCAGTGACGCTGGATCAGGCGGCCATCCTCGCGAAAGCTCGCGAATACGGCCTCTCGGTCGCCCAGTCAGTGAAGCAAAAACACTAACCGATCGGCACTTTTTCGACGATTTCAATCCCAAAGCCTTCGAGCGCAACAATGCGGCGGGGATTGTTCGTCAGCAGGCGGATGGTGTGGAGCCCCAGGTCGGAAAGAATCTGCGCCCCGAGCCCGACTTCGTGCTGCAGGGGAGGCTGCGCCACATTGCGGTCATGCTGGACGATCTTCCCGTCACGGGTATGCAGCCCAGGGCCGGAGGCGTGTAAATACACCAGAGCTCCGGCACCTGCCTCGGCGATCCGAGCCAGTGCCCCGTTCACCAAATTCCGGCACTCACAGGTTGAGGAGCCGAACAGATTCCCATAAGCGCAATGCGAGTGCATTCGGACCAGAACATTCTTGTGGCCCGAAATATTCCCCCGCACCAGAGCCATGTGGGAATACGGGCTCAAGTCGCTGGTGTATAAAATGGTGCGAAATTCGCCGTACTCGGTCTGGATAGTGCCTTCGCCACGGCGGTGTACGCAATGTTCGTTGCTCAGGCGGTAGCGGATCAGATCGGCCACCGAGATCATTTTCAGGCCGTGGCGGGCGCAGAACTCATGCAACTGAGGCACCCGAGCCATGGTGCCGTCGTCATTCATGATCTCGCAGATCACGCCTGAGGGATGAAGACCGGCCAGCCGCGACAGATCCACAGACGCTTCCGTTTGGCCCGCGCGAACCAGCACGCCACCTTCCCTCGCACGCAAGGGGAACATATGCCCCGGGCGGGCAAGATCAGAAGGCCGGGTGTCGGGATGAATCGCCGCAAGGATTGTTCGGGTTCTGTCGGCAGCGGAAATCCCGGTGGTGACACCTTCAACGGCATCAATGGCCTCACAAAACGCCGTACCAAACACGGACGTATTCTGCGGCGACATCAGCGGCAACCGAAGTTCATCGCACCGGTCGGCCGTCAGCGTAAGGCAGATCAGGCCGCGCCCGTGCGTGGCCATAAAGTTAATGCTTTCCGGCGTAACGCATTCGGCGGCAAGGGTCAGGTCACCTTCATTCTCGCGGTCCTCGTCGTCCACAACGACCAGCATTCGCCCCGCGCGCGTCTCTTCAATAGCTTCCGGAATGGTGGCAAATGGCATAGAGGGAACTCTCAATATAGCGCTCAATAACCCGGGACCCCGCCGAGCCCGTTCACGGCAGCCGCACAGGGGCAAAAATAAAACTGCCCGTGAAATCAACGAGGCGACTTTCGTCGCGACCGATGACTTCACGGGACAGGTAGAACGTTATTACTTTGTGAAGCTCTGGTGGTCAGGCCAGGCTGACCAAAAAGTTAGTTGCTGACGCCAGCGAGTCGCGTAGCTTTCTCAGCGCGCTGGCTGGCATATTTCTTCTCAAACCGATCGACGCGGCCAGCGGTATCAATCAGCTTCTGCTTCCCGGTAAAGAAGGGATGGCAGTTTGAGCAAATTTCGACACGGATGTCGCCTTTGTGGGTGGAACGAGTCTTAAACACGTTTGTGCAAGCACAAATCACGTTTACCTCGTTGTATGCGGGGTGAATTCCAGCTTTCATTAGGTCCTCAGAAACTCTATCTTAACACACAAAGCCCCCGGAAACGCCGATAGTGGCGTCCGAGGGCTTTGTTTTTACTTCTCACTGCCTGAGACAGCTACTTACGTTGCGCACGAAGTGACCGGTCCACAGGAACTTTCGAGTCCGCCAAAAAGACGGAAACGCGTCAGCTTTTAGAACGACCGACTCAGTAGTCGGCCACCTCGTACGGTCTACTTCCAGGATTCATTCTTTTGGACCACCTCCTTCTTCAGTGATACCTACGTCAGTGATAACTACAACTTACGCCTGCTCCCGCGAGTTGTCAACGGGAGGGAAAAGAGGAAAGGAAAGTCCAGTCCGGACCGTCCCTGGGACAAATCGGACGAGCGGAGTGAAACCAAAAACAGAAGCCGGGCGTACAGCGCAAACGGCTGTATGCCCGGCTTTGAAAAAACGAATCCACCCTCTGTTGAGCGGAATCAGGAGAGATTTATTTGAAGTCGCTGCCGTTGCGATAGGGGGTGTGGCAACCGCGGCAGGTGCCGGCGAGTTTGCCGAGAGCGGCAGTCTGGCCAGCTTCGTCAGCCGAAGCAACGGCCTTGGCAGCATCGCGGGCATCTTCGGAGAACTTCTGGGCATCAGCCTTACCCTTGTCAGCCCAATACTTGGCGATGGCATCGAAGGCATCGGCTGCCTTGACTGAATTTTCTTTAATCGCCGCTGCGTCCTTCGCAGTGACGGCGGCACGGAGGGCGCCGTTAGCGGCGGCACCGGCCTTCATCCAGGTCTGATACTGAGCAAGGTCCGCGTTCTGGGCCACAAGGCCGACGGCGCAAAGAGCGAAAACTGAAAATAGAATAGAAACTCGACGCATGGGCATAGCATATCGCGTTCCCGGCTGTGTTGAAAGACCCACCCTCGTTAATTTGCATTAACATACAAAGCCTGGCTTCAGCCGCTAACGCTACAATTGCGGAAAGTGCCCAAGCGTCCAAAATCCGTAGTCAGTTCTCCCCCGAAAGTCGCCCCGAATACCGAGCCGGACGCAACTGCCCCAAAGATCAACCCCGAGTACGCCTGTTTTCAGCTGGATATCCGCCCGTCCGTTATCCACCGGTGGGGTATTTATGCTGGCGAGGACATCCCCCGCCGGCGCAAGGTGATCGAGTACGCAGGTGAGAGAATCTCCCGCCGGGAGACCCGACGCCGGGCTGATGCCAACCCGGGGCTCATCTATCTCTTTACCCTGGACAAATACTGGACCCTGGATGGCTCGGTGGGCGGCAGCGGAGCTGAGTTTATCAACCACTGCTGTGCTCCGAATATTGTGACCGAGATCCGCTCAGGGCACATTTTGTACATCAGCAATCGGCTCATTAAGAAGGGCGAGGAGCTGACAGTGGATTATCACTTTGCGAAGGATGTGGAACGGATCCCTTGTGCTTGCGGCGCGGCCACCTGTCGCGGGACCATCAATCTTCTGAAGTAGGAAATTCCCACTTCTCAATCTCCAGCAACCGGTTGTACTTCGCCAGACGTTCTGACCGTGTAACAGACCCGATCTTGATTTCACCCGCTCCCGAGGCCACGGCGAGGTCGGCCAGAAACGAGTCTTCCGTTTCTCCCGAGCGGGCGGAAATGACCGCTCCGAAGCCTGCTTCACGCGCCCGGTCGATGACTCCAAAAGTTTCGGTTAGCGTGCCGATCTGGTTCATCTTCACCAGAACCGCGTTCGCAGCGCCTTCGTGAATTCCCCTTTCGAGGCGAGCCAGGTTGGTAACGAACAGATCGTCGCCGACCAGGCGGACCTGCTTGCCGAGGCGCTTTGTCATCAGCCGCCAGCCGTCCCAGTCATCTTCGGCAAGGGGATCCTCAATGGAACGCACGCCATACTTCGCCACCCAGGGTTCCAGCAGGTCGCACATACCGGCAGCAGTCAGTTCCCCGCCCTCCAGCCGATAGGTTCCTCCTTCAAAAAAATGGCTGGAAGCAACGTCCAGCACGATATCCATGGAGGCCCTGGTCTGGCAGATCGCTTCGTGCAGAACCTGAATCGCCTGCTCGTTACTTTGTAAGCGGGGCCCCCAACCCCCTTCGTCGGCAACACCGGTCAGAACGCATCCCTGCGCGGCCAGCAACCGCCCCGTGGTCCGATGAACCGCGACGACGGCTTCAAGCGCCGACGCAAGATCCGGGTACCCCTTTGGCCGAACCAGAAAATCCTGAAACTCCAGGTTGCGGCCCGCGTGAAGACCTCCGGAAATGATATTCACCATCGGTACCGGCAGGCTGGCCTTGCGCGAGCCTGCCAGATGCCGCCAGAGCGGAATTTTCAAGGCCTTCGCGGCAGCCCGCGCAACCGCGCACGAGACAGCCAGAATGGCGTTGGCGCCTAAACAGCTCTTGTTGGGACTGCCATCGGTGTCCATGAGCCTGGCGTCCACCCCGGCCTGATCCTCCGGGTTCAGACCCAGGACTGCGGGGCCCAGTTCGGCTTCGATATTGCGGACAGCCTGCAGGACGCCTTTGCCTGCGTGGCGTTCCGGGTCGCCGTCGCGCAGTTCCACCGCCTCATGCCGCCCGGTGGAAGCTCCCGACGGGGCCTGAGCGGTCGCACAGGTGCCATCGCTCAAACGGACTTCGGCCTGAACGGTGGGGGTGCCACGCGAATCAAGAATCTCCAGGGCGCGCACTTGTTGAATTTTCATAGTTCAAAGATTTCCAAAGGATGCCGCAAGCGCCGTTCTATGGAACGCAGCGCCACGCGTCTGGCTTCCGCTTTCCCCGCGTCGTCCAGGTACTCGGCGGGCGATTTACCATCCACGCGAGCCAGCAGCAAGGCCGGCAGATGTCCCGCCGCGGCTTCCGCCACCCAGGCTGCGGCGGGAGGGCGGCTGGCCTCGAACGCAGCCAGAAAGATAGCCGCGAGGCCACGCAACTCTGCACGGCGCTCCGGCATTACCAGGCTCTTCAGATAAAGGTGATTCACCAGGAAGCCGACATCAAACGACGGGTCGCCATAATGGATCACTTCCCAATCGATCACCCACATCTCCTGGCCATCGGTGAGCAGATTTTTCGGACTCCAGTCGCCATGGGTCAGACTGAACCGCCGCGAGGCTGACTCGGCCATCAGTTCGGCAAAATACGCCGCATGTGCCGGGTGGCGTGACGCCGTCGTCCTGTAGTAGGGATCGATTCGCAGCTGGCAGAAAACTGTCTGGTCACCGAACAGCGCTTCCGCTTCGCTACTCCCGTGACTCACCGCCACCATGGACCCGAGCAGCGTGCCCGCAGCGCGCGCCGCTGCTGGCTCCAGAAGGCCCTCAAAAAGGCGCGTCTTCCACATAACCGCAGCTTCAGGCGCGGCTTCCATGGCTATCGTATAGTTTTCGCGATCGTCAATCAGGACTTCAGGTACCCGCCCGCCCTCCATGCGCGAGCCGAGCCATCGCATCGCAGCGGCCTCGCGAAAAATGCGGTCGCGTTCCGCCAACCACTCTTCATGTACTCGCAACCGGGCAAGGGATTGCTTGATCACAAGCCTGCGGCCAGGCAATTCGGCCAAAATGACGTGATTCGACACTCCTCCACCAAGACTGGTGAAGCGCCCCCCCTCACCATTAAGGCCGTGGCGAGCCAGCCAGCCACTGGCGTTCTCTGCCGAAAGCTCCATCAAATGCATCATCGCCTATACGACCGCGTGAAGCACTCAACGCGTACCGAATTGAACCACGAAGGAGGTCAGATGAGATTTATTTTGAGATATCGACACTATTTACTTAAGCCCTCTAAGATCTTCCGCGAAACAGCCGATAGACAACCAGGTCGATGGATACGATGCAATCTACCATTAAGAAATCAATATTGGTCTGCGACACGCAGCCCGTCGCTGTAGAAGGAGTTCGCTGGCTACTGCGGGCGGCTCCCGAGCTGGAGTTTTCAGGGGCAGTTTACTCGCTGGAAGCCGCGTTCGAACTCGTACGGAGCATGAAGCCCGACGCGATCATTCTGGACAAAGGCTTCGGTATGCACGATCTGGTTGACTGGCTGCACCAGTTGGCTACGTCGGGCAACAGGTCTGCTCCGGTGGTGTGGGGCTCCGGCCTCACCGAATCCGAGGCACTCCGGTTACTCCAGGCGGGCGCAAGGGGCATTATGCGCCGGACCGCAGAACCTACAACTTTAATCACCTGCCTGAACACAGTTACGTCCGGAACCAGCTGGATGGAAGACGGGATCTTCGGGTCTTCAGAGAAACTGGCGCCGCGCCGGTCTGATCTCACCGCGCGGGAGCAGGAAGTTGCCGCGCTGGTGGAACAGGGCCTGCGAAATCGCGATATCGCCCGATCGCTGGGTATTCAAACGGGAACAGTCAAAATCCACTTGAAGCATATCTTTGAAAAGACGGGCGTTCGGGGCCGTTACGGTCTGGCGCTCACCAGCCTGCGCCGCAAGGGTGCCATAGATTTGCCCGACATGCACCCCCACGCGATTCCAGTTCTGCCGAGCATGTAGTTTGTTGGCCGAACTATTCGGCTTTCGTCGTGGAGATGTCACCTTCGGTAGCCTGCACAACCCGGATGTAGTCTGAGGGGGCCAGCAAGATCTGAGTTCCCCGAACTCCGGCCGAAACAGTAATTACGTCGAACAGGATTGCCGTCTCGTCCACATAGACCGGGTACTCCTTGCGGCAGGCGAGCGCCGTTACGCCTCCGCGTATGTACCCGGTCAGTGGCAAAACCTCCTTCAGCGAGACCATTTCCGCTTTGCGGTCCCCGGCGAGCTTTGCCAGGGCTTTCAGGTTAAGTTCCGCGTTTCCAGGGACTACCGCGAGGCAGACACCGTTGCGGTCACCCCGAACAACAAGCGTTTTGAAGACCTGCTCGGCGGGCAAACCGACTTTTTTGGCCACCGTTTCGGCGCTCAGGTCCTCAGGATCCACCTCATATTCTCGTAGTTCAAACCGCACCTTCAGATCTTCCAGAAGGCGCACCGCGTTCGTCTTCACGCTCACCAGCTTAACCTGCCAGAAAATGCCACATCCAGGGGAGTAAACTGTAGGCGATGCGCGCCGCACTCTTCCTTTTGGCAATCCCGCTGGCAATTCATTTGCCCGCCCAAACTCAGTACGATCTCCTGCTGAAGAACGGGCACGTGATCGATGCCAAAAACAAGATCGACGCCATCCGCGACGTCGGCATAAAAGATCACAAGATCGTCGCCGTCGCCACCAATCTCCCGGTGGCACAGGCCGCGAAAGTGATCGACGTGAAGGGGCTCTATGTCACCCCGGGATTAGTGGACATCCATGTCCATGTCTACGCGGGCACCGGAGCCCGCGGTTCCTACGCAGGCGATCTGTCCGTATACCCCGACGGCTTCACGCTGCGCAACGGCGTTACGACAGCCGTCGATGCCGGCAGTTCCGGCTGGCGCAACTTCCCGGATTTCAAAGACCGCATCCTCTCGCGGTCGAAAACGCGCGTGCTGGCCCTGCTGAACATTGTCGGGAGCGGCATGGGACAGGGCGTGATCGAGCAGAACACCGCCGACATGGAAGCCAAAGCGACAGCCGAACGGGCGAAGGAATTCCCGGGGCTGATCGTCGGTATCAAGACCGCCCACTTTGAGGGTCCGGAATGGACTGCGGTGGATCGCGCACTGGAAGCCGCTAAACAGGCAGGCCTGCCACTGATGGTGGATTTTGGCGTTTTTCGCCCGGAGCGGCCCTACCAGGATCTGGTGCTGAAGAAACTTCGCCCGGGCGATATCTCGACGCACATGTACCTCGACATGGTGCCGATGCTCGACGAGCAACAGAAACTTCTCCCCTACCTGCAGGAGGCGCGCAAACGGGGAGTGATTTTTGACGTGGGCCACGGCGGCGGCAGCCTGCTGTTCCGTCAGGTAGTGCCTGCCATGCGTCAGGGCTGGACACCAGACTCCATCTCCACCGACCTGCACGTCTCCAGCTCAACGGGCGGCATGAAGGACATGCTGAACGTAATGTCCAAGTTCCTGAACATGGGTGAGTCCATAGCTGCTGTAATCGCACAATCCACGTGGAATCCGGTAAAGGAATTGCGCCTGGAGCCGCTGGGAACCCTTTCCGTCGGGGCCCCCGCCGATCTGGCGATCCTGAGCCTCCGTACCGGTGCATTTGGCTTCGTTGACTCGTACGGTGCCAAAATGAACGGAACGAAGAAACTGGAATGCGAACTGACCGTGAAAGATGGTCGCGTAGTCTGGGATTTGAATGGTATGTCTCGCGAAGACTGGACGAAGCTGGACAAGGACTACAAGGCCCAGGGAACGAATGACTGGGACGGAACGCTGAACGCTGCGGTTCGCAGCCGCAAGTAACGTGAAAACTGAGGAGAAGATGATGCCTGAAGAAAAGAACAATCGCCGCAAGCTGATCTCGGGAGCAGTAGCAGCGGTCGCCGCCGTTGCCGCAGCCGGAACCGCCTCCGCCCAGACAGCACCTCAGAAGAAGGTCCATCGCGCCGGGCCCAAACCCGCGAAGACGCCTCTCTTCAATTCCGCTGTCAGTTACGGCAACACGCTTTATATTGCCGGCATCGGCTATCACAAAGAACCCAACACCATCGCGGTCCATACGGAAGGAGTTCTGGCCGAGATGAAGCGTCAGCTTGAGATCGCAGGATCCTCCATGGAGAAGGTTCTGAAGGTCACCGTTTATCTCGCGAATAAGGATGACTTCGCAGGGATGAGTGCAGTCTTCCAGGGCAAGTTCGGAGACGAACCACCGGTTCGCACCACCATCGCGGCCGCCTGGGTTCCCGGCGATTCGCTCGTCGAGATGGACTGCATCGCTTACATTTAACCAGTAAACAGGAGCCACCATGCATCGCCGTACTTTCCTGACCACAGCTGCCATATCGCCTATGCTGAATCTCCCGTTACCGGGAGCGCCGAAGTCTGAGATGCCGGAGTACCGCGTGGTAACAAAGTACCCGCACGGTGCTGCCAGTCTGGGCATGCCCGGCCGGTATCCAGGCCAGGTGGTGCGGGTTCGCGCCGAAAACTCTGTGGACACCATGACCGAGAAGCTCAATGTCCCGGTAGTGGAGGAGATGATCTCGCGCGGCATGCGGGAACTCGCCGGCATGAAAGACGCTCGCGATGCCTGGCGGTCCTTCTTTGAGCCCAATGACGTGGTCGGTATCAAGACCAACTGTTCGGGCGCGCCGCTGGTGATGTCGAGCCCGGAAGTTGTGGCGAATATCGTCGCCAACCTGATGGCAGTTGGCGTAAAGGCAAGCAACATCTGGGTCTACGAGCGTTTCCCGGATCAGATGGCGACCGTCGGGTACGAAAAATATCTGCCGCAAGGCGTCCATGTGGAGGGGATTGAGAAATCACGCCAGTCGATTCTTGGCTACGATCCGGCCACCTACGTGGAAGTCGATTTCTTTGGCGAAGACGACACGCGTTCCATGCTGGTACGCCATGTGTCAGAACGGTTCACCAAAATCATCAACGTGCCCAACATGAAGGACCATGGAGCCTCGGGCGTCACCGGATGCCTGAAGAACATCGCCTATGGAAACTTCTCCAACGTTGCGCGCTCGCACCAGTTTTCGAAGACCAACACGCTGTCATTCATCGGAACCCTGGCGTCGGTAGAACCGCTCCGGACGAAGACGGTCCTCAACATCATGGACGGTATGCGGGGCGTATGGCACGGCGGACCATTCCTGCATGACAAGCGCTTCCGTTTCTACCCCAAGCAGATGATGTTCGGCACCGACCCCGTCGCCATGGACCGGCTGATGATGGACGTAGTGGAAGAACGCCGCAAACGGGAAGGCGCAATTTCCGTGTGGGATCGCTCGCAGAAATCCGTAAAACAGGGCTTCACGAACGACCCGAATGCGAACAACTTCATCCGGGAACCCGGCCACATTGAGTTTGCAGGTGGCAAAGGTCTGGGCGTGTACGACATCAAACAGATCCGCGAAAGGGCGTTTACCCTCTAATGTTCCTGCTGCTGGCCGCTTCCCTACCCTCCTTGCTGAACGGTGCGCCGCCGAACGGCTGCGTAACCGCGCCGACGCCGAGGGTCAACCTGCGGGCCAATGTGGCACGTGCGACCACCAGCCCCTGGGTGGAATCGAACGCCGCCCGATATACCCGGAAGCCGGAAGCCACTTACTGCGTGGAGGCACCGGGCAAGTCCGCCGCGCTGGCAGCGGCAGAAGCTTTTGCGTTTGGAATTCAGGCGCGGATCAAAGCAGCGGATGGCGCGGCGCCGTTCGGTGAGATGCTCGACTTCCTGAAGGCCTTGCCGAACCCAGGGGAACAGGGTCCGGTGGCCAATATTGGGGTGGTGGATGATGGTTCAGCGGCCACAGTGGAACTGATGAATCTTCTGAGCCGCCGAAATCTGCTCTACCGGGTGGTGGCGGCCCCGGACTCCCACCTCGACATCAACGTTACCGGTCCACATGCGGCAGACCCCAGCGCAGAGGCTTACGAAATCCGGCAAAAGCTGGGGGATTCCCGGCGCCTGCTGCGACTTTACGGCAGCGAAGTGGTGGTGGGCAGGCTCACGGGCGACGGAAGTCACGTCCGCCTGCACCTGTTGAACTATTCCAACCGCCCGGTGAATGGCCTCAGGGTTCGACTTCTGGGCAACTTCCCGAAATCGGCTTTTCAGGCTTTCGGACTTCCCGGCGCAGCGTTGGCGGATTTCAGCGCCACGGGCGAGGCGACGGAATTCACCGTTCAGTCGCTGAACGAATACGCCGTAATCGATCTCACGCGCTGATATGCACGGCGCTTAAGAGCTGTGCCCCAGGCACAGCAGGCAGCCTTCATCGGGCTGCAACGCGTTCCATCCAGGAGCGACACTGAGTGGTTTCACTCAGAAGGCCGGGTGTAACGCGTCACTAACGATTCGTCCTGGGGGCCCTGGGCCGCAAAAACCGAGACCCCGACGAAGAATGCTGCCGCGAGCGAGCCAATGAAATACAGGGCAGCCTGGTTCGCAGCGTACCCCGCCTGGCCCATTTCCCCGAACATGAAGAGGATTAAGTAAGCGATGCAGCAACTTGCGACCACAACGAAGCCCACACGCAGAAGCGGCGGGAGCGGACACTCAGCCCCATCGGTAATCCTGGTCAATTCTACGGTCATTGGTTGCTCTCCCTCGTCAAGTTCCAGTCCGTTTCCATGCACGCGGGATGCCAGAATCGAGCCCACCCTGCGTTCCGCTACTACGGCTCGGTGACCTGCCGAAATACACGGAGCAGGTTGCCGCCCAGGAACTTGCGGATGCGGGCGTCGGAATAGCCTCGGCGGACCATGGCTTCGGTGATCATGGGCAGATCCCGGACGTCTCGGAAGTTGCGGGGGAGCGTGGGGCCTCCATCGAAATCGGAACCTAGTGCTACGTGGTCTTCACCCACCAGCTGAATCGCCCGATCCACCACGGCTACCCAGTCATCAACCGAGAAGCGTACGTCATCCGGGGCGTCAACTCCCGGCATGGGAAACTGCGGGGCGATCAGCTTGTCCAACTCAGCGAGCGGCATGTTCGCGGGGCGCTTAGCGATGTCGCCCGTATCCCAGAATGGCTTCCCGGCGTGCTCGGTCTTCCAGTCGAACATGCGGCGATTGTGAAAATCGTTGCCGATCTGAAACCCCATCACGCCTCCCTTTGCGGCGAGCTTCTTCAGCAGTTCGTCGGAGATGTTGCGGGGGATATCGTTGAACGCCCTCATGCCGTGGTGCGTGGCAATTACCGGTTGCTTCGATTCTTCGATGGCCTGCAGCATTGCTTCATCAGAAGCATGGGAGACATTGATCACCATCCCGAGGCGGTTCATTTCGCGGATCAGCTCGCGCCCGTGGGGCGTCAGGCCTTTCCACGGATGCTTCGCACAACAGGCATCGGCATAGTTGTTGTCCCAGTTGTGGGCGGAAAGCTGGTAGCTGCGGAGCCCCAGACGATAGAACATCCGCAGCAGCCCCAGGTCGCCATCCAGATCGAAACTGCCCTCCAGATCGAGCACTGCCGCTATCTTGCCGGCCCGATTGATGCGCTCGACATCCGACGCCTTCAGCGCGACTTCGAGCTTGTCCTTATTCTTCGCGATCTGCGAAAGCGCCAGGTCCATTTGCCGGAGGGCCTGCCTGGTTTCGAGGCGGCCGGGATAGTAATCGTCCGGCACATAGGTGGAGAAGAACAGGGCCTTCAAGCCGCCCTCTTTGGCGCGAGACAGATCCCACTGGCCATCGGCCTTGCGCTCGCCGATGTCCCCGCCGTGATACAGTTCACGGTCGATGGCATGAACATGCCCGTCAAATACAAGCGCCGAAGCGTGTAACTGCTTTGCGCGATCATTTGTCTGGGCGAGCAGTACTATCGCACTCACCAACGCGCTAATCTGAATCAAACGAGACCACATGGCAGAGCCTTCCTCAAATCCTAAAGCGGCTTTCCGACCCAAACTTGCCGCTATCTGTACGGTATACCGCAAATACTCGCACACCCAGCATATTGTTGACCGGTTCCTGGAAGGCTACGGCTGGAATGGGCGTCACCACCATCCGGCGATGGACCTGGTTTCGATCTACGTAGACCAGCACCCCAAAGACGACTTGACGCCGGACCGGGCGCAGCGCTTTCCTCAAATGAAGGTCTACCAGACCATTGCGGAAGCTCTGACCCAGGGTGGATCGAAGCTGGCGGTGGACGGCGTGGTGCTGGTGGGCGAACACGGCGATTATCCCCGCACGGAAAAGGGGCAGGTGACGTACCCGCGCTACCAGTTCTTCAACGAAATCGTGAAGGTCTTCCAGGCAAGCGGGCGGGTGGTTCCGGTCTTCAACGACAAGCACCTCTCGTACCGGTGGGACTGGGCGAAGGAGATGTACGACACCTCCCGCGCCATGAAGTTCCCGTTCATGGCCGGCTCCAGCCTGGCGGTGACGTGGCGGATTCCGTCGGTTGAAATGCCGCTCGGCGCGAAGATCAGCGAGGCGCTCTGCATTTGCTACGGCGGCGTGGACAGCTACGACTATCACGGTCTGGAAACGCTGCAGTGCATGGTGGAACGGCGTAAAGGCGGCGAATCGGGCGTGAAGTGGGTGCAGGCGTATCAGGGCGAGAACTTCTGGAAGGCGATGAAGGACGGTGTCTGGCCGCGGGATCTTTTCAACGCCGCGCTTTGCAGAAGCCACACGATCACACCGACGCGCCCTGGTTTTAACGATGTGTTTCCCACGGACGACGACATGCGGCGTCTGGTGAAGAACCCCGTGGCTTATCGCTACGAGCATAATGACGGCCTCTTTTCCACGATGCTGCTGATGAGCGGTCTGGTTTCGGACTTCAACTTTGCGGCCCGCGTGGAGGGCATGCGCGAACCGCTCTCCACGCAGATGTATCTGCCAATGCCCGATGGCCGGACGACGCTGGCCAATTTCTTCAGTCCGCTGGTGAACAACTTCGAGCAGATGTACCTGACGGGCAAGGAAACGTATCCGCTGGAACGAACGCTGCTGACGACGGGCCTGACCGCGGCCGGGGTCGACAGCCTGTTCCAAAAGCAGGCCCGCATTGAGACGCCGCATCTCTCCGCAGTTAAGTACCAGCCCACGAAAGAATCCACCTTCTGGAGAAGCTGATGATCACGCGCCGAAATTTCATTGAAGCAGCCGCTGCGACGGCTGCCACTCCGCTTCTCTTTCCGGAACTGATGGCGCAAGCGCCTCCGAAGCGGATCGCCATCGTGACCACTATCTACCGCTATCTGTCGCACGCGCAGCATATGGGCGACCGGTTGCTGGTGGGATACCCGATCAACGGCGCGTGGCATAAGCCGAACGTGCAGGTGGTGTCGCTTTATGTGGACCAGCACCCGGACGGCGATCTGAGTCAGGAACGCGCGAAAGAGTTCGGGTTTGCAGTTTACCCGACCATCGCGGAAGCCCTGCGCGCCGGACAAGCGAAGATCTCGGTGGACGCCGTGATCATCATCGGCGAGCATGGCGACTACCCGAAGAATGAAAAGGGGCAGATCCTGTATCCCCGCTACGAATTCTTCGAGCAGTGCACGAAGGTCTTCGAGGAGGATGGGCGCGTGGTGCCGGTCTACAACGACAAGCACCTCTCGTACAGCTTTGAGAAAGCGCAGAAGATGGTGGCTGCGTCGCACCGGATGAAGTTCCCGTTCCTGGCGGGCTCGTCGCTGCCGGTGACGTGGCGGCTGCCGGATTTGGAACTGCCGCTGAACTGTGAGATCGCCGATGCGCTGATGGTGGGCTGCGGTGGCTCGGATCCGATGGACTACCACGCTCTGGAAGCGATGCAGTGCATGGTGGAGCGGCGCAAGGGCGGCGAGACGGGTGTGAAGTCCGTGCAGCTTATTGCAGGCGATGCGGTCTGGAAAGCGGGCGACGAGGGCCGGTGGTCGAAAGAGTTGCTCACCTGCGCGCTCTCCCGCAGCGATTCCCCGATGGGCGCGACGGTTACTGACGGCAGGACGCAGGACATGGTGGCCAACGGGGAGATCCGCAAGCTGGCCACGAAACCGGCAGCCTACTTCATCGAGTATCGGGACGGCTTGAAGGCAACGCTGCTGATGGTGGACGGCGCGGTGAAGGACTACATGTTCGCCGCCCGCCTGAAGGGCGTGAAAGAGCCGGTGTCCACGCAGTTTTTCCTGACGCCGGTCCCGAACGTGACTTACTCGGCGTGTCTGGTGAGCAAGATCGAAGAGATGATTGTGACCGGAAAAGCGCCGTACCCTGTGGAACGGACGATGCTGGTGAGCGGCATTCTGGAAGCGTGCCTGACTTCCAAAGTACAGGGTGGCAAGCCGCTGCCGACGCCGCTGCTGGACGTGCGCTACAGGGCTCCGAAGACGTCGCAGTACGCCAGAAGCTGACGCAATTGCCGGGTTCCGGACCCCGGGCGGGGGCGGAACTTTATACTGAAGTAGATGGCTGTCCTGATCGACGCAATTAGCGTCAAACGCAGAACTTTGTTTGAGTACGAGAATATCCCGTATACGTGTCTGGAAGCGGACGTGAGTTCGCCGACCGCGCGGGGCGGGCAGACGCTGGTGCGGCTGAAGATGAGAAACCTGCTCAACAGCTCGGTTTTTGAGAAAACGTTCAAAGCGGGCGATAAGTTTAAGGAACCGGATCTGCAGAAGGTTCCGGCATCGTATCTTTACAGCGATGGCGACGGTTCGCATTTCCTGGACCAGGACACGTTTGAGACTCTGACGCTGGCCAAAGAGATGCTGGGCACGGCGCTGGATTTCCTGGTGGAGGGCGCGATTATCGACCTGCACAAGTTCAACGGGAATCCGATCGGGCTGGAATTGCCGGCCAACGTGGAGTTGACGATTGTTTATACGGAACCGGGCGCGCGGGGCGATACGTCGAGCGGCAGCGTGACCAAGCTGGCTCGTGTGGAAACCGGCATGGAGATTAAAGTTCCGCTGTTCATCAAAGAAGGCGAAAAAGTGAAGGTGTCCACCGAAAATCGGAGCTTCGCCGGCCGCGTTTAGTTGGCATTCGGGCAATTGGGGGTGTGTCCCGTTGGGGATACGCCCCTTTTTTTCGTTTAGGCGGAGGAGTCGCATAGGCCGAGGATGAGGTGGAGGGTTTAGGCCGCTTTTTTGAGCTGGTGGGCGGCTGGACGGGGGAACCGGTAGTGGTCGGGGAGCTGGGCGGCGCGGTTCCAGGCGACGGATTTGTAGAAACGGGCGGCGGCGAGGTCGGCTTTGCGCTGGATGCGGGCGATGAGGGTGGCGCGGGAAAAAACAAAGCCATTGACCTCGAGAGTGGCGTCGGCGGGGACCTTTTCGCCGTTCATGACGGAGTGGCAGTGGAGAAGTTCGGCTTCTTCGAGGGCGGCGGCTTCGGCGGCTTTACGTTCTGCCTGGATTTCCGAGAGGCGCTTCTCGTTCTTGGTGATCATGCGGTTGACGCGGGTCTCGTAGAGGACGATATTTGTCAAACCCGGGTGCTCGAGGTGCCAGGTGCGGGCTTGCGTGATGGCGGCTTCGACTTCGGGGGAGTCGCCGATGGCGTCGTCTTTGAGTTCTTCGTGACCGAGGCCGAGGGTGTTGAATTCGATGGCGCGGGAGCGATTGATGCGCCAATGGTCCTGCGAGATGGAGACGGCGAGCTGGCGTTCGTAGGCTTCGACGGGTTTTAGAGCGGCGAGGAGGGATTTTTCGAAGGCTTCGTAGGCGATGCGGTCGGCTTCGTTCATGACGTAGAACTGGCCGGTGAGACCGTGGCGGCGGGCGTTCATGGCGGAACGGGCTTTGCCGGATTCGGTTCGGGGGCCTGTGGATTTTTGGGCGTTTAGGAAGTTGGCGTGGAGCTGGGCCTCGGAGAGGGGCGGTTTGTTGGTGGTGTTTTCGTTTTGGTTTTGGTTTTCGGCGTTTTGATCGGACATGGTTTACTCTCTTCCGAGCTCGGTGTGGTGCGGGGAGCCTGATTGAGATTTAGCAGTTGTGGATTGCAGGATTGGCAGTTTTTTGGGGGATGTTGTTGAAAAGGCGGGGAATATATTTTTTGGTTCCGCGTGTATTGCAATTTGCAATACACGCGGGCCGTAAATTCCGCAGATCGCCGTTTATCGTTCCGGCTCCGGTATAAGACGACCGGCACCGGGCGGAACTACTGGTCGACTTACAATTGGGACATGGAGACCAGTCCGTTCCTAAAAGAGGAATTCACCTCCGCGATCATCCTTGCGGGTGCTCGCGCGAGGCTGGAAACGCTGAAAGCCGGCGTTGCTGTTTTCTATCGGGACTGGGACCGGAGTCTCGATGTCATGGAACAGCCGGACGGGCGCAAATTCGAGGTGTGTTTCATCGCCGGTGCGACGCGTGAAAGTAATTACCGCGTGATCCGCCAGTTAGAAGAGACGGCAGCCTGATCCATGCCTCTTCTGACTGTTTTTGCCGGACCGAACGGTTCGGGAAAGAGCAGCCTGATCAGGCAAGTCGATTTCGAAGGTCGAGAGAATCTGCTGGAACCGGACGCGGTCGCCGGAAGAATCAACCCTGAATTACCGCGAGAAGCAGGGATCGCGGCCGGACGGGATGTACTTCGCCGGACGGCAGAGTACTCCCGCCGCCAGGATAACTTCGTGATCGAAACAACCCTGGCCGGAAGTTGTTAGCGTTGATCCCTGAATCCGCGCTAAAGTCAGCGCCGTGCCAGCCGTCCTCGAAGAATCGCGTCTTCGCGCTCGGGAAACGTACCCGACAGCGAGAAATCCTCAGACAAGGCAATCTAGTTTCGCCTGCACTGCACCGCGAACTTCAGCATAAGATTTTCCGGCAAGTCATTTCGTGGGCTTCCAATCGCTGCTCAGCTTTTGAGCCTGAGCGATTTGGTCTGCGGACATTTTGCGTTCTAAGTTATCCCTGCTATTTCTTGCGCCCTCGTCGCCTTGTGCTGCTGCCGCATTCAACCACATGTAAGCGCTCACCAAACTCATTGGCACGCCGTCGCCCTTCTCATACAACAGGCCCAATTTGGCCTGCGCAGCACTGTTCCCTTTTTCAGCCGCCTTCTTAAACCACATCGATCCCACTGCTGAGTTTTTTTGAACGCTATCGCCAGTGACATACATTTTTCCAATGTCGTATTGCGTCCAGTCATCGCCATCTTCAGCGGCCTTCTGATACCATGCCACCGCCTGTGCCGGATCTCGTGGCACGCCTTGCCCCCTGTAGTACAACTTGCCCAAGCTTATGCGGGCTTGAGCATTACCTTTTTCCGCAGCTTTGCGAAACCACTCCGCCGCCTGTGTCGCGTCCTTTGGTACGCCGTTTCCAGCCTCATACATGGTTCCCAGCATATCCTGCGCAGCGGGATCACCCCGCACTGCGGCCTTACGAAACCATTGCGCAGCCTCTACGGGATCCTTTTTTATACCCTCACCGATTGAGTACACAAAACCCAACATGGACTCCGCATATACATCGCCGCCCTCAGCGCGACTCTTCAATGCTTCGAGGGCCGTTTCATCGCCCTTTTTGATAGACTTGACTAGCTGATTTGTATCACGGGTTTCGCAGCCAGAAAGAAGCGTCAACACTAGCAGCAGTTCGCAATTTCGGATTCTGGTCATGTCTGCATGTACCTTATCTTCGGGGCGATTTCCGAAAAGCAGGGCGTCGAGCGCGGCATCGTCTGAGACTGGGGTGGCTCGCTGCCCGACGAGTTCCTGCCCGCAATGTGTTCACTTTCTCGCGGCTCGTTTGACTGTCTCAGCGTAGAATGGGAATAGCACTTCGTCCGTTTCCGCGAGTATTGCCGTCCCAAGCTTTTCATCGGGTCTGATTTCTCGGCGTCGTGTCCGTTGACGTTCACACTATTCTATACCCAGCGCGGGCCGCGTCTCGCTTCTGGAACCTGTGAAAGCATGGTGCAAACCAGAGCAAAATCGTCGCGCTGCGAATAGATGAACTGCTCAGCATTAAGCACCTGAAGAGAGTTGAAGTGCTCGACGTTAGCAGGGCTGAGGCTGAGGGGTCTGCCTAATAGCCGAACTCCGATGGGTAGGTTGATGGATGGGCACAGGAAGCCTAGGCACAGTGTGCTGCTGATCGGCAAGTAAATCTGGATACCTCGGGTCCGGAGGCCCAGCGTGCTCCGGATGGGGTCCTGATTGAGATTAAAAAAAACAACCGGATTGTCCGAAATATAAAACCGGCGATTTTCGGTCGTGCTATACAAGATCAAAGACTTGTTCAGAAATTCAGGCAAGAGGTCTCGTGTCAGTTTGGGAAGTGATGTGATTGCGGCGACGCGGGTTTGTTCCATATCGAGAAACTCGAAGCCCTGAACCTTGCTGGGGTCTATTCCGGCACGTTTGACAGCTTCATGAACGCTGTCAATGAGGCCCTTTAGCTCTTTTCGACGGCCATCTGTTCGAAGCATCTGGACCGTCGCAAACAGCGCGAGCGTCTCCTTGTCAGGACGGCTCAGCCCACAAACGCTGCGTCTAACCACCAGATCGTCGATTACCTTGCTGGCGCGGTTCTCAATTATCTTTAGCAGTGGGTCGATAGAGAACGGCTCACCGCCAACCTCGCAATCGTCAAAACCCGGTCCGCACGCGATCTTTCTGATCGGTTTCGGGAAAGATCGCTCAGTTTGCTTGTCAAATACGAAGACGTGCTTGGTACTACCAGATACGAAGTGCTTCAGCAGGAGTTGCGGGACGTAGTGTTGGCTGGCCATCCGCCCCTCCTTTCATCATTTCAGGATACAACTCAAATCGACTGGAGCGTTTCAGGACGGTCTGTGCCGAGAGGCATATTGTGACGCCCGAGCCTTCGACAGGGTCCCCAAAACGGTCTACTAATTCCTTCGATTCGCCATGATTCAATTGCGAATGAAAGACGCAACAAAACTATTCCGCAAACGAACGTTGTGGGGTCCGCTGTAAACGGAGCAAAAAATGAGGGGAGATCGCACTCTCGCGCTCGGAACGGGTTGTAGCCGATCCCGTCGGATCACGCCCATTCGGAGAATGCACCCGATTTCATGCGGTTCGAAGGATCGGTCACGCAAACCGCATTCCGGGAAGTTTCGGATTGGGATTTCTCCTTGATGGGACTCACCGGAGCCCCCACCGGAGCGGTTTCCTTGCTGGCACCGCCGACTCCGGGTTATCCAGGGTGAATTTTCAGAACTGGTTTCACAAACGTCACCAATTTCGCGTTGCGCTTTGCGGGCACAAGACTGTGGAGGCGGGCACTTCACTGAGATGCCGACAACCCGTCAACGTGACTTCCAGCGGCGACGTATTGCCCGGCCTTGTTCGAGGCAAAATGCGCGCCGGACGTACTCGCCAAATACCGCAGGGATGCAACACCGCGAGGTTGCCCTGCGCTAACCGCGTCAAGGTTCCGCGAGAATCTCCGCCTTGACCATCAGCGAGCGAGCGAAACCATCCAGTCCAGGAAAGAGGCTCTCGGCACCGATATTCATTCGGTGAAGTTCCTTGAGCAGGGTCATTCGTCCACCTGGGTCGATCCGCAACTTGTGAAGCGCGCGGCCACGCCCCTGCACCCCCTTGGCGAGTACGTATCTCAGAGCGTCCTCGAATGGCCAGTTGGGCGGATTGACGCGCAAGAAGACCCCTTGCTGGACACTCAGCCTTTCGTTCATCCTAGACGGCTGGGCAGGAACCACCAAGGGACGTTGAAATGGGGCGCGCCGACGGAGGAATGTTATTTCGAGGGGGCGGTACGGATCTGACGGCGGAGGTACAGTACGTAGAAATTCCTCCGCCTTAGCGATCTGGTCAGGCACCACCGATTGGTCTCCGAAGCGTACTTCTCGCTGAATGTCTTCTACCAATTCTCGCCGGTTGACGGCCCAAATCACGGGCGCTTCTATCGGGTCCCCATGGGGCCTCTGCTCTACCGCGAAAAAGGCCGCGACAAAGGGCGAGATGCTCCAATCCAGCAGCCGCGTTGGTGCGCCGTGGTGCTGCATCAGTGCGAGGCATTCAAGCTCGTCATCTTCACTTGGGGGGTCCTTCATGTACTGGTATGCACGGCTCATGAATTCTCTGACGAGAGGGTTCTGTATAGTGCTGAACCGCCTCACCGCCACCGGGTCGGCGATTCTATCGAGGGACGGCTTCAAGGGCCACGGGTGGCTCTGTCCACGGAACACCCAATCAGGGCTGTTGAACGGCGAGCCGTGGAGGCGGTCAAGTAACTCAAGCGCTCCAAGAGGCTGGGATGGCTGTTCCGCATAGTCATCGAGGCCACCTAATAGCCGCAGTTCGTCTCTAAATGCGTTTTCGCTCTCGTGCATCGGATTGTTAGCCACCGCTTGATTAACGCCCGCTCCCCCAATTGTCTCTTTCTTAGCAACCTGGAACCTGACGCGGTGCGCTCACTTGCGGATGTGATTCTCAATATAGACTCCTGCTAGCTTCGCTTCCGGCACAGGTAAGTAGCGATGCGTTCGCCGCACTGCATCAGCGACGTGCAGAGCACGACGCGGCGAGCCTGTGCAGGCTGTCCCGAGATACGGCATTCTGGCCGGAAGTCCGGTTGTGGAAGTGTCGGCGATCCGGTCGGATGTTCACTGGAACGCGCGACGCGGTGTGTTTGGGCCCGGTGCCGGCCCACAGCGGGCAGGTCCGGCTGGAACTCAGAAAGGAAAGGCCGGGATTCGCTTTTAGAAACCTTTGGGATTCTCCGAAACGACGTTGAAGGCTTTCTCGAGAGCTATGCCGGCCGTTCGGAGGGTGCCTTCGTCGAAGAGCCTGCCGATGAGGGTGATGCCGTGGGGGACGCGGCGCGGGGGCGTGAAGTGGGGGAGGGGGTGGGCCGGGTCGGGGGCCCAAGATCGGAAGAGCACACGTCTGAACTCCAGTCACTAAT
>CAIYVZ010000082.1 GCA_903929755.1 uncultured Acidobacteriia bacterium | reverse complement strand
CCTGCTGACCGTCACGCAAACCTGCCGCATGCAGAACCGTCACCCTCTCGACTACCTCAACAGCGCCATCCGCTCACACCGCCTGGCACAACCGCCCACGTCCCTACTCAAGAATTCCCGCCCTACCTGAACTGTTACGAAATGTTTGCCGGCGATCTTGCGGAGGAACTGGCCGCTCAAACAGGAGTGTCCAGCCGCGTAATCGATGTAACGTCCCTAACGCCCGGCGATTTAATTGGCCAGGTTCAGACCGATGGCGCAGACTGCGTCATGCTCTGTCACTTCGAGCCCTGGACCAGGGGCCAATGGAAGGCGCTCGATGCCGACCGGGATGCCCTGCAACGACCAGGTCCGGTCGTCTTCGTACTCAGTCCTTTGTCCGCGGCGTTGCTCTCCGCAAGCGCGCCCAACCTCCGTAGTTTTCTTGGCCCCCTGCACCCAGCGGGCTTCGATTCGTCAAATATGAGCCAAGCCGAGCGGCATCGTCGCCTCCGCGAGTTAAGACAGTTCTATCTGCGGTCAGATGAAGAGATCGTTGCGGCAGCCGAAGCGAAGACACTTGCTCCGGAACCTCATTTTGTTGAGTGGCTCATGTTGCTGGATCGCGGGGATTTGGTTTAATGTTGCTCGAAGCAGCCAGGCGACGAGCCTTGGATCGTGATTCACACATTGGAGAGTGCGTAGCGAACCTGCGGCTTCCCCCGCCAAAACGTTTCTTAACGCAACTTCGGGCGTATCTGATTCACCAGCGGGATGAATACCGGCATCCGGGAACTCACGTTGAGGGTTTGTTGCGAAAGGTTGAATCAAATCGCCAGTGGACGCTCAATCTCGGACCGACAATCGACAAAGGTTCGCTCGAAACCGGTCATTTCGTTTTACGATCAGGTGCGCGGATGAGCTGTGGAATCACCCTGAGAGAGGAGGGCTCTCATTCCAGCCTGGTTGGGTACAGATTCGACTATCGATTCCACGCCCAGAGCGCGGAATCCGTCTTTCGGTTCGACTTACGGAAGGAAGCCCATTCGTTTGCGCTGAAGGAAGCGCGCGCTCACGTCCATCTTGGAACAGAAGCGATCCGCATCCCAACCATCCTCATTGACCCATTTGAAGTTTTGGACTATCTCTTCTACGTCGCCGACCCCCATGTCGGCGGGTACCTATAGTGACGCGGTAAACACTTGCGCCAGTTCGCGTTCAGTCAGCTCAACCGGATTGGCTTTCATGCTGCTGGCTTTGGCGGCTTTCACGCTAACTGCGGCGCAATCCGTAGCGGAAATACCGTAGGCGGCAAGCCCCGGCACGCCCAGATCCCGCACCAGTTCGCTCAGCCAGATGGCACCGTCTTCCGCCAGCGCCGCAGCGTCGGCGGTCAGGATGCGCGCGATCTCTGTGTAACGGGCGAGAGCGCTGCCCTCGGGGTCCCGCTGGCGCAGGGCGCTAATGTTGGCCCGAACGCCGTGGGGCAGAATGGCGGCGCAGACCGCCCCGTGGGGCGCGTCAAACATGCCCCCTATAGGAGCGGCAAAACCGTGGACTACGCCCAAGCCGGAATTCGCCAGCGCCAGGCCACCCAACAGACTCGCGTACGACATGCCGGCGCGAGCCTCCGCGTCCCGCCCGTTCCGGCAAACTGCCGGAAGCGCACGCGCTGCCAGTGGGATCCCTTCACGGCAGAGCGCGTCCGTCAGAGGATTGGCGCGGTTTGAGACAAAAGGTTCGAGCAACTGCGTGAGGGCGTCTAAACCCGTGGACGCGGTCAGATCACGGGGCAGAGACAGGGTGAGACCGGGGTCCACCAGCGCGACCGCCGGCAACATCATGGGGCTGCGCAGGCTGACCTTCACTCCATGCTCCGGGGAGCCCAGGACGGCATTGCGGGTTACTTCAGCGCCGGTTCCCGCCGTGGTGGGGACAGCGATAAACGGCAGCGGCGCTGTGCGCAGCGGCCTGCCGCGCCCAATCACTTCCAGATGCTCCAGCGGATCGCCGGCATTGGTAGCGAAAGCGGCAATCGCCTTGCCCGCATCCATGACAGAACCGCCGCCGACCGCGATTACGACATTGACACCCGCCGCACGGGCTGCGGTGCCACCGGCCACGGCGATATCGACAGTCGGTTCGCCATCCACGCCGAACAGGGTGCAGTGGAAACCCGCGCCTTCCAGCTCAGCGATGATGCCGGCGCGCCGAATCCGGTCTTTCCCGGTAACAACGAAGGCCCTCCGCCCCCAAGCCAAAGCAAGCTTCGGCAGTTCGGCGATGACACCGGGACCGAAGACAATCCGGCCAGCGGTCGAGAATTCAAAGCGCATGAATATCTACCATTTTTCGTCGGCCGGGGCCACGTTCGTAAACAGCTCGCGGGTCCGCGGAGCCTCGAACATATCGGCTACCGTCGTCGCCCAGGTATTGAAATGTGCAGTGGCTTTGTGGGCAGGCATGTCGGCCTCGGTATAGTAGACCTCCCACAGCAGAAAGTGGTTGGGCTCCGAGATATCCTGCACCAGATCAAAACGGGCGATCCCAGGCTCCATCACGGAGTTCCGGGCATTCTCACTCGTCGCCACTTTGAAGGCTTCCACACATTCCGGCTTCACCCGAATATCGACTTTCAGAATAATCATGCCTTCCCATGATCTCAAGGCGTTTTCGGTCTAACGCCGGGGCACCAGCGGCCTTCGGCTATTTGCTTCCGGGCACCTATAATGTTCAGATGGTGTCGATGCCGATGTTAATCGCGGAAAAATCCGATTTATTGCGCCGCATCCTCACGGCGGCAAAGAAGCCCGGGGTTCTGGTTGCTTAAAAAGATCAAGCAGAAACACATCATCCTCGCCCTGATTGCCCTGGACATCCTCTTGTTCGTCTTGAGGCAAGGTATCGCGGTGGCGGTGCTGCTCGCCTTCGGCCTGGTGTTCCTGGGGCTCATCAGGGGAATTCGTGCGCTGTTCCGCAAGTCGAGCCTGATCTGGAGACTGCGCAACCGCCTGATGGTCACCTACGTGTTCATGGGGGGCGTGCCGATCCTGCTGATTCTGGCGCTCTTTTACTTCGGTTCCTGGATTGTTGTCGGCCAGGTGGCCACGTACCTCGTCAGTTCGGAACTTTCCCGTCGCGCAGGCGTTCTGGAGGCTCCGGCGAGGCTGCTGGCGGAAGCAAAACCCACCTCACGCCTGGCCATAGCAATGGGCGTCTCACCCGTGCTGCACGACCGCGCTCCCGGCGCCGAAATCCTGGTTACCGGCAATGGGCCTGATCTCCGTTTCCCCGAAGGCAGCAAACTTACGCCTCTGCCTCCGGCATGGAACAATTACACCGGCATCGTGCTGCGGGACGGTCGCTATTTCCTGATGAGCCTGGTGAAGAAGGCCGGGACCGACGCCTTGCTGGTGGCACCCCTCGATGAGCCCGTCCTGGAGAAAATCGTCGCGGGCCTCGGCACCATGAGCGTCTACAACACCAACATCAAACCCACCGTCGCGGGAGCAGGCTCCCCTGCGTACAACATGCTCGACCAGGAATTCCTCTGGGGCAACCCGATCGACGTCGCCGACTGGACACGCCCCAATGGAAAAAGGGTCGCCCTACTCTCGGTAACCACACGAACCTCCGCAGTGCTGGCCACTGTCTTCGGCGACCGCGTCGATTTCGCGCAGGGCATCCTGGTCGCCTTCCTGAGTATCGCGGGCCTCCTGGCGCTGGTGGAACTCATCTCGGTCGTGATCGGCATTTCGATGACACGCACCATTACCGGAGCCGTCCACAACCTCTACGAAGGCACCCTGCGCATCGGGCAAGGTGACTTCGCCACCCGGGTTCCCGTGAAAGGCTCCGATCAGCTGGCGGATCTCTCCAATTCCTTCAACCAGATGACCGAACAGCTGAGCGGCCTGGTGGAAGTTGCCAAGGAAAAAGAACGGCTGCAATCGGAAGTCTCGATCGCCACGGAAGTGCAGGCGCGCCTGTTCCCGCACTCCGCGCCCCTCATGAAGACCATCCAGCTGCTGGGGACGTGCGAACCCGCGCGATCGGTGTCAGGCGACTACTACGACTACCTTCGCCTCCCCAGCGGGAATCTGGCCCTTGCTATCGGCGATGTTGCAGGTAAAGGGATTTCCGCCGCGCTCCTGATGGCTTCGATTCAGTCCATTATGCGAACCCAACTGGTGGCGGGCCTGGTAAGAAGTGGCGCCGTTGACGGCCACGTTTCCACCGCAGGCATTGTGGAGCAGCTCAGCCGCCAGCTGTATGCGAATACGTCACCTGAAAAATACGCGACGTTCTTCTTTGGGGTTTATGACGACCATTCCCGAATTCTGCGCTATACCAACGCCGGCCATCTTCCGCCGCTGCTGGTTTCGTCCGGTAACATCGCACCGCTGGAGGTGACCGGCACGGTTGTCGGCATGTTCCCGTCAATGAGCTATGAGGAGCGCGAGATCACCATTGGCGCAAGCGATTTACTGATCGCTTATACGGATGGCATCAGCGAACCGGAGAACGCCTACGGCGAGGAATTCGGCGTGGAACGCCTGGCAGACGTGGTGATGAAGTACCAGACTTGTGAACTCAGCGAAATGGTGGCAAAAGTGCGGGAGGCTGTAATGCACTGGAGTAACACGCCGGAACTGCCGGACGACATGACCGTTTTAATTGCCAGAGGTCTCGCTTGAACCTTCAGCCCCAAAAAGTTCTGACGCCTGAACAGATGATGGCCGTTGATTTGGCCACCGTTGCCGCGGGGATCCCGGGCCTCATTCTGATGGAAAACGCCGCCCATGCGGTGGTGGAATATATCGCGCACACCTGCGCCCCGGTGGCCTCGCAACGGATCGTAATCTTCTGTGGCAAAGGTGGCAACGGGGGCGATGGGCTCGCCATTGCCAGGATTCTGCATACCCGATTCCCGCCCCTGCAACTCGATGTACTGCTGGCCTGCGATCCGGTGGAACTGCGGGGGGAAGCCGCCGTGAACCTGCAGATGCTGCATGCCGCGGGCCTTCAGATCTCGCCAGGCATTACGCCTCAAATGAGTGCGGCGAATGTAGTGGTGGACGCAGTGCTTGGTACCGGCCTGAACGGAGCAGCGGGCGGTCGCGCACTGGAGGCGATTCACGCAATGAATACCCGCTTCCCTCGCGCTCGCGTGATCGCAGTCGATATCCCTTCTGGCCTTTCGGGCGCAACCGGCGCTATCCCCGGGGATTACGTTCGCGCCGATGCGACCGTTACTTTCACGGCGCCCAAGCTCTGCCACGTCCTGGCCCCGGCGGCTAACCTGCTGGGCGAGCTTCTCGTCGCGCAGATCGGCACAAACCCTGCGCTGTTTGAGAACGATACGGCCATCTGGCTCTCACTGGTAACCCGTGAGAGCCTTGCGCCTTTGTTTGCGCCTCGTGCCCGCCATGCGAACAAAGGCAGTTATGGCCACGTGCTGATTGTGGCAGGGTCCCGAGGCAAGAGCGGCGCGGCAGCCATGGCGGCGCTGGCGGCACTTCGCTGCGGGGCTGGTCTGGTCACGGTGGCGTGTCCGCTATCCGCGCTGCCTGCTATCGCGGCCTTTGCTCCCGAGATTATGACGGAGCCGCTGGCTGAGTCCGAGGCAGGTCTGCTGGCAGAATCGGCTGGCGACCGAATTCTGGAACTGGCGCAGACGAGAGACGTGGTGGCAATTGGGCCGGGCCTTGGCCAGTCCCCGGAACTCCGCGAGTTGGTGGGGCGCTTGTTCCGCAACCTGGAACGGACTCTGATCGCCGATGCCGATGCTTTGAATGCGCTCGCCGGGACGGACTGGAGGGCCCCGGCCTGTTCGGTTCGCGTGATCACGCCCCATCCGGGCGAAATGAGCCGCCTGTCCGGAACAGCCACGGCGGCCATTCAGGCCGACCGTATTTCTGCGGCGCGGGGCCTGGCGCGGGAACGGGGCACCACGGTTGTGCTGAAGGGCGAACGGACGTTGCTCGCGTTCCCCGATGGCCGCGTGTGGGTAAACCCCACCGGCTCCCCCGCGATGGCTACTGGCGGCACCGGAGATATTCTTACCGGGATGGTGGGCGCCATGCTGGCTCAGTTCCCCGGGGACCGCGACCGCGCTATTGCCGGAGCCGTTTATCTGCACGGCAAGGCGGGGGAACTGGCAGCTCGCGATTTGGGAGAGCAGCCCGTTATCGCAACAGACCTGCTGCGCTACTTTCCGGAGGGTATTCGTGGAATCCACCACCCACCTCACAAACTCTGAGGAAGAGACCATTCAACTGGGACGGCAACTGGCCCCGACGCTTTCGGGCGCGGTGCTGCTGATCGGAAACCTGGGTGCGGGCAAAACCACGCTCACAAAGGGGATTGTGGAAGGCCGCGGTGTCGCCCGCATGGAGGAAGTTTCCAGCCCGACTTTTACCCTGGTGCATCAGTATGGGAACGCGGATAATCCGGTATTTCACATTGATCTCTACCGTTTGGATGAGGTGAGAGAGGTGGAGACGCTGGGCCTCGATGATCTGTTCGGCTCCGGGGCTCTGGTGTTGCTGGAATGGGCCGAGCGCTTCCCTTCCCTGATGCCGCGGGAGCGCACGGAAATTCGTTTGCGCGCGCTGGATGACGATTCCCGGGAGATTATAATTACCCGGGTTGGCAGCGCGTGACGCTGCTGGTGAAGGATCAACTTCTGTGAAGGATCAGCTTCTCAACACAGAGACGTTGCCCTGCCCGCAACCTTACCGCAAGTCCTTCACCTTCGCGTTCATGGGCGGCTTGGGGAATGGCAGCACATCCGGCGTCACCCGGACCGCCGTCGTGAACTTGAACGGGTACTTCATCCCGCTCGGAAACGTCAGTTCCACGAAGAACGCGCTCCAGCCTTTCACGGGCTTCTCAATTCGCGCCGTATAGGTATCGCCTTCCGCACGCAGCACAGTGCTCTTGTATTGCGGACCCAGCGTCTCCAGACGGAAGTCGCGTTTGTCGGGATTGGTCGCTACCCAAACTTTCACTTCAGTCGGCTTATCCACGGTCTTCACCCGGATAGAACCATCCTTCTCAAACGTCCAGGAGAACTTCGGACGAGGGCGATTCTCAATTACGGCGGTGTAGAAGGCAGCAAGGCTCTCAACCGCGTCGGAATTGCGCAGGGAGTGGTCCGTGTTCGGGACGTACCGAAGGTACTTCTCCCCGGGGAGGTCTGGGAAATAGAACTGCGAAGAATCGGGAAGGAAATACTGGTCCCCGGCCGCGTTCACGATGAACTTCGGCATGGTGTACCGGGCAAGGTAGCTGTACGGGTCTTCGATCTTCAGCAAGGCCTTGTATTCGGGCAGGTCGGCAGCCTCCACCAGCCGCGATTCCTTGTAATCGTTCAGCGCCGCGGAGAATTCGCCGTAAGCCTGATAGTGGTGGTCCAGCGAAGCACGCAGATTCAGGACATCAATCACCAGCGGCGAGATGCCGATCACGCGCTGATCCACGGCAGCGGTAGTCCAGGTCGTCCAGCCCCGTTTGGAGGCGCCGCCGACGTAGAAATGGTCAATTTTCACGTTGCCGCCCGCCGGAGTGGCCAGGAAAGCCGTCACGGTGTCCATGGCGCGGACAGCAGCCTTCGTCATGGGCAGGCGGAGGGGCCAGGTCTCGTCGCCTGTTTGCATGAACTTCACCCAGGTGTGGGTAATAATGCCGTCTTCATTGCGGCTCTTATCCTCGCCCGCAAACGTGACAGGTTCGTTGGGGATGCCGTTCAGGGCAACGGTGACGGAATGGCTCGAAAGGGCGATTTCCAGCGCCACAGAGTCGGGTTTTTCGGGAGCTTTGGCGGTCACGGAGCCACCGGAAATGAACAGGAAGGCGGTTGACGAACGAACTTCATCCGGCTTGATGATGGTGAGCCAGTGCTTCCAGAGGCTGTGCGAGATTTCTGCCTCGGTGCGGTACTGCTGCGAGGTCAGGTCGATCACATAAGCCGTGTAGCCCGCCCCCGACAGGGTCTTGACCAGTTCGTATTTGTACCCAGGATCCGGTTTGGCGACGTAGCGATCGAGGGCGGTTGGCTGGGCAAGCGCCAGCGAGACCGAGATGGCCAGCAGCAGGGTGACACGGAGGCATGAGCGACGCATGATCGCCATGCTAGCAAGTTTCCCGTTAGAAGTTAGAAGCGGTGAACCTTCACCGTATCCCGGCTGAGGAGCGACAGCTTGGACTTGCCGCACATCGCCATATCGCGCGCGAGGTCGGTTTGGAGGATTTCGAGGGCGCGCTGCACACCCGCAGCCCCGTAGGCGGCCAGACCGCACGCCGGGGCCCGAGCCACCAGAATCGCCTTCGCGCCCAGCGACAGGCCTTTCAGCAAATCGCTGCCGCGCCGGAAACCGCCATCTGCCAGTACAGGAACCCTGTCCCTTACGGCGTCGGCGACCACAGGCAAAACCTCAATGGCTTCGCTCTTGCCGGGGGGGCCTGTGGCTACCCAATTCGACACAATCAGCCCCTGCGCGCCCGCTGCAATGGCCGCCTCCGCCTGAGCAGGCGTCAGGATACCTTTGGCCACCACAGGCACACTGACGGCCTTTGTAAGGCCGGTCAGCAATTTCCAGTTCGTCCCCGTAGCGCAGACAACCTTGCACCCGGCGGCAACGGCCTGCTTTGCCGCTGCAATCGCCTTCGTCATGTCGGCCTCCAGATTCACCTGGAACCAAGCCCCGGCCTTCGCCAGCGGCACCACTTGCGCCAGCGGCACACTGGAATCCAGCGGCAGCACCATCGCAGCCTTCGCTGCCGCCGCACCCTTCGCCATCTCCAGTTCGCCTTCAGGATGAAACCGCTTCTGCCTCGAGACCGGTCCCACAATCAGCGGCGCAAAATGCTTCTGGCCGAACAACTCTACTGAAATATCCAGCGCAGTCGTATTCACCATCATGCGGGGGCGGAAGGTGATGCGGTCGAACGCCGCGCGGTCCGCCGGAGCGAGCAACGCCCACGTGGCGGCCTCCAGCCTGCGCTGCGCCATCTCGCCGATTTCGTAAGTATTAATCAGTTCCGCCACAGGCGCGATGCGCCCGGCTGGTTCATTTGCCTGCATGTTTTTAGGGGAAGTTCGGGAGAACAATCTTTCGGTTAATGGAATCGAGGCTGGTGCAACCCGATTGCAGCATGGCCTGGACCAGTTCAGCCTGGATGATTTCGAGGACCCTCGTGACACCCGTCGCGCCATAGGCACCCAGACCCCACAACGGCACGCGCCCCAGACAAACCGCGTTCGCACCCAGCGCGAGCGCCTTCAGCACATCCGAACCACGCCGCAGACCGCTGTCGAATACCACCGGAACCTTGCCCGCCACGGCGTCCACAATCTCGGGCAAAACTTCCAGCGTGGAAGGCCCGTAATCGAGTGAGCGCCCCCCGTGGTTCGAAACATATATCCCGTCTACACCATGTTCCAGCGCCAGTTTCGCGTCTTCCGCAGTCAGGATTCCTTTGGCCAGTATGGGCACTTTCACGAAATCCCGCAGTTCGTCAAAGAACTTCCATTCGTACCAAAGCCGGCCGGTGCTCATCCGGTAGGGATTTGCCGCCGGAGCGGGTCCGCCACCGCCAAACCGGCCACGTCCGCCACCCAGCGCATTCAGATTCCGGTCGTGCAGGGAGCGCTCATACGTGGAAGACTGCTGATCAATCGTGACCACCACGGCCTTCGCGCCCTGCGCAATTGCGGGTTCCAGATAAGTCTTGTTCGCGTCCATCGCCTGCTTTGGATAGAGCTGAATCCACATGGGACTCGGCGCGGCGGGCATCACTTTATCGAACGACAGCGTCGAATTATTGCTCAGAATCATCGGCGTGCCGGAAGCCGCCGCAGCCCCTTTGTGCGTCGCTTGCTCCGCGTCCTTGTCCAGGTCGCCGTGCAGCGCGGTGGGCGAAACCATCAGCGGGAAAGCCATCTTCGTACCAAAAAGCTCGGTAGCCGTCTGCGCAGCGGACGCGGTGGTCTGTTTTTTCACCAACTGCACCCAGTCGAAGGCCAGCCGGTTGCGCCGCAGCGTGAACTCGCTCTCTTCGCCATACGCGCGGTAGTCGTAAACCGCCCGCGTCTGCTTCGAGTACATGACCGCTTCAAATTCGAAGGAAGTGAGCAGTTCTTTGATGCCGGGAACGCGCGCATGATCGCGAATCGGGTCAATCTGCCCCTTCAGCAGGGGGGACCCGGCCAGGAAGCCAGCCAGAGCTTCAAGCGACCTTCGGCGTGAGATGTCGAATTTATTCACTAAATAACCGTGACCCGGAGCTTATTACAGATACGGCAGCCAGGTCAAGCGAGCTAAGTTATTAGGATGCTTCGGAAATGCGCTTTTCTGGTCCCGTTGTTCGCCCTGCACGCTGCGGCGCAGCCCGCCAGCCCGGCCCGCGAGATCCTGACCGAACTGATCGGGATCAATACAACCGACCCCGGCGGCGACAATACCGTGGCCGCCCGCGCCGTGGCCAGGCGTCTGATCTCCGCAGGCTTCCCGGAAGCGGACGTCCAGATTTTGACCCCGCCCGGCCGCCCCAACAAGGGCAATCTGGTGGCACGGCTCCGCGCGAAAAGTGGCGCCCTGAAGCCGTTTCTTTTCCTGGGCCACCTGGACGTGGTGGAAGCCCTGCCTGCGGACTGGACCACTAATCCCTTCCAGCTGATCGAAAAAGACGGCTATTTCTACGGTCGCGGGACGCAGGATATCAAGGCGATGGACGCCGCGCTCATCGCAACCTTCATCCGGTTGAAGCAGGAAGGCTTCAACCCTCCCCGCGATCTGATTCTGGCGCTTACTTCCGATGAAGAAAACGGAACCGCCAACGGCGCCGCCTGGCTGGTAAAAAACCACCGGGAGCTGATCGACGCCGAACTCGTCCTCAATGTGGACCAGGGCGGCGTCACTACCGACAAGGGTAAGCCCGTGTCCGTGGAAGTCGCCGCCGCCGAGAAACTCTATGCCGATTTCCAGCTGATGGTCACCAATCCCGGAGGTCACAGCTCCCGCCCCGTGCCCGAAAACGCCATCTATCAACTGGCCCACGCTCTCACGCGTATCGAGTCCGCACCCTTCCCCTTCGAGCTGAACCCGGTCACCAAAGCCTTTTTTGGAGCAATCCGGGCGAAGGAAACACCCGAACGCAGCGGCCAGATTCAGGCAATCCTGCAACCGGCACCCTCAGCCGCCGCGCTCGCCAGCTTCTCAAAAGACGCGCGCTTCAACGGTCTGACGCACACCACCTGCATTCCAACTCGTCTGGAGGCGGGTCACGCCAACAATGCCCTCCCCCAGCGCGCCACGGCACTGGTCAATTGCAGGATTCTGCCCGGACATTCGGCTGAAGAGATTCGTCAGGAGTTGGTGCGGAAGGTGGCTGACCCGAACGTGGCGGTTCGCTGGGTAAACAGCCAGACGGCAGCAGTGACGGAAAAGGCGCCTGAGGAACACGCCCGAACGCCGGCCGAACCAAGGGGGGATGTAATGGGGGCCATTCGCAGCGCCGCCGATTCCTTCTGGCCAGGCGTGCCCATCGTTGTGGATATGGAGACCGGAGCCTCCGACAGCAAATATACAGCCGCGGCCGGAATCCCCGGCTACGGCATCGGGATGCTTGCCATCGATCACGATGACGTTCGGGCGCACGGCAAAGACGAGCGCATCCGGGTAACGGCTTTCCACGAAGCGGTAGAGTTCAACTACCGCTTCGTGAAAGCCCTGCTAAACAGTCGTTAAGACGAGAGAACTACTCCTCGTCGTCCCCATCTTCATCGAATTCTTCGTCTTCGTCATCTGCGAAGTCGTCGTCTTCATCGTCGTCATCTTCGTCGAGGTCGACGTCTTCGTCGTCTTCATCTTCGTCCTCGTCGTCATCGTCCTCATCATCATCGTCCTCGTCGTCTTCTTCTTCGAGGTCGTCGTCTTCTTCGTCTTCTTCTTCGTCAGACGAGTCTTCTTCAAGGTCATCAAAGCCGACGTCGTCAGGGTTGCGGCGCGGAGGGCTCATAAGCCAGTCCGTCGCGTCTTCATCAAGGTATGCCATATCTCTTTTCTGCCTTCAATATTACGACGCTATTGAAGCTGTCGCAGACCGAACACGTTTCCCACCGCCGGTCTTTTGTGCTTCCATCGATTGCAGTGTACACCGTCCTGAATTCAGCGCGCGCACAGTCCTGAATTCAGCGCGCGCACAGTCCTGAATTCAGCGCGCGCACAGTCCGGGTTTCATCGGGCGCAAAGCCCGGGATTCGGCGGGCGCGCAGTCCGGAGCGGCGGGGCATGGGCGGTGCGGATTGGCGTCGTCTCCGGCTGCGATACACTGAAGTTTCAACCCATAATGAAGCAGCGAATTCGTTCCACGACGGTGCTCTGCGTGCGCCGCGACGGAAAAGTAGTAATGGCCGCAGACGGCCAGGTAACGCTGGGCAGCGAAGTCCTTAAATCGACAGCGCGAAAGTTGCGTCGTTTGTACAACGACAAAATTATCTCGGGCTTTGCCGGTTCTACGGCCGACGCCCTCTCTTTGACCATCCGCTTTGAAGCCAAGCTGGAGCAGTTCAACGGCAATCTGCCCCGCGCCGTGGTGGAATTGGCCAAAGAATGGCGCACGGACAAGATCCTGCGCCATCTGGAAGCGTTGCTGCTGGTGGCCGACGCGAAGAACACTTACATCGTTAGCGGCAACGGCGACGTAATTGAACCCGACGAGGATATTGCCGCCATCGGCTCCGGCGGGTCCTACGCGCTTTCTGCCGCCACGGCCCTGATGCGCCACACCAAAATGAGCGCCAGGCAGATTGCCGAGGAAGCGATGAAGATCGCAGGCAACACCTGTATTTACACAAACTTAAACATCAACTACGAGGAACTGAGCTGAGATGGTAATTTACCTGCCCAGTCAGTCTGTGGAAGAAGGGCCGGTTCTTGACGAACTGACACCGCGCGAGATCGTCCGCGAACTCGATAAGTACGTGATTGGCCAGCCTGACGCCAAGCGCGCCGTCGCCATCGCCCTGCGTAACCGACTCCGCCGGCAGAAACTGCCGCCCGAGATGGCCGAAGACGTGATGCCGAAAAACATCCTCATGATCGGGCCCACCGGGGTTGGTAAGACGGAAATTGCACGGCGTCTGGCCAAACTTTCCAATTCGCCGTTCATGAAGGTGGAAGCCAGCAAGTTCACCGAAGTGGGCTATGTGGGCCGCGACGTGGAATCGATGATCCGCGACCTGGTCGACATCGCCATCGACATGGTTCGAGAGGAAAAGCTGGACGAAATCGGGGACCGCGCCGAAACAGCCGCGGAAACCCGCCTTTTAGACCTGCTGCTGCCGCCGTCTCCGGAAAATCCCGAAGAACATACCAAAGCCCGCGAAAAACTGCGTGAGCGCCTCCGTGCCGGCAAACTCGACGAACGCATGGTGGAACTGGAAGTAAAAGACCGTAGTCCTGCCTTCGATATCGGCGGCGGGCCCAACTTCGAAGAAATGGGGATCAACATGAAAGAACTGATCCCCGCCATGTTCGGCCCGCGCTCCAAAAAACGCAATATGCGGGTGGAAGACGCGCTCGAATACCTGATTCAGGAAGAAGAGCAGCGCCTCATCGACATGGACCTCGTAACGCGCATCGCACTGGAACGCGTGGAATCGAACGGCATTATCTTCCTGGATGAAGTGGATAAAATTGCCGGCCGCGAAGGCGGGCATGGCCCGGATGTGAGCCGCGAGGGCGTGCAGCGCGACATTCTGCCTATCGTGGAAGGCACCACCGTCAACACTCGTTATGGTTTTGTGCGCACGGACCACATCCTGTTCATCGCCGCCGGGGCGTTCCACGTTTCCAAGCCCAGTGATCTGATTCCGGAACTGCAGGGCCGCTTCCCCATCCGCGTGGAACTGAAGTCTTTGAGCGTGGACGACTTTGTCCGCATTCTGAAAGAACCGAAGAACGCGCTCGCCAAGCAGTACATCGCCCTGATGGAAACCGAAGGCATCAAGCTGATTCTCACCGACGATGCGCTCCTCGAAGTCTCCAAATTCGCCGCGCAGGTAAACGAATCTTCTGAAAATATCGGAGCCCGCCGCCTCCACACCATCATGGAAAAGCTGCTGGAAGAAATCTCCTTCGAGGGGCCTGACCTGAAGAAAAAGACCGTGAAGGTGGATGCCGCCTATGTCCGCAAGCAGCTCGCCGAAATCGTAAAAGATCAGGACCTGAGCCGCTACATCCTGTAATGCGGGCACTCCTGCCAGTTTTGGCCGCCTCGCTGCTGGTTGGCTGTGGCTATCCAGGCGATCCCCTGCCCCCCGCGTTAAACAGACCTGCCAGGGTCACCGATCTGTCCGCGCTGGAGCGTGGCTCGAAGATCCTTGTCGGTTTCGCGATGCCCGCCAGGACAACTGAGGACCTTCCGCTCAAAGGAACTCCCGATATTGAGTTGCGCGTCGGTGCCATTGGGGACCGCTTTGTGGAAGCCGAGTGGGTTCGCGATAGTGAGCGCATTGACGTCGCGCTGATCAAAATTGAAGCTGGCCGGGCGGCGGTAGAGATCCCGGCTGAGAAATACTACGGCAAGACGCTCGCCATCGGCGTCAAAATGCACGGCCCGCAGGGTCGCGAGGTGGGCTGGTCGAACCTCGAAGTGCTCAATATTGTCCCCGCCCTGCCGAAACCGGAGGGTCTGCTTGCAAAGGATATCTCCGGCGGCGTGGGCCTCGAATGGCACGTGCCCCGTCCCGCGCCGGAATTCCGGGTCTTTCGGCGGTTGAAAGACGAGAAAGAATGGGCCTTCCTGGCCACTGCCGACAAAACAGCCTGGGCCGATACCTCCGTTGAGTTTGGGCGTGAATACGAGTACTACGTCCAGGCCGGTGAGAAGACAGCCGAGAAATACGCCGAGAGCGAACTTTCGGAAGCCATTGCGTTCAAGCCGGTGGACCACTTCCCCCCGGCTGCCCCCGCGGGCCTTGCCGCCATCCCTGGCACCAGAACGATCGAACTTGTGTGGGACCGCAGTCCGGAAGCCGACTGGGCGTTCTACCGCGTCTATCGCGACAACAGTCTGCTCGCCGATTCCGTCCAGGCAGCCAGCTTCGGCGACAAAGACGTAGTGCCTGGAGCCAAACATACCTACCAGGTAACCTCCGTGGATACCGCCGGGAATGAGAGCGTCCGCTCCACCGCAGTCGATGCCGTTCTGCCCTGACCCTGGGGCATTCGATAGCATGGCAGTTAAATGGCACTAAAACTCACCACCTCTTACCTGGAGGACAGTCTTACCCTGTTCGCGTACTACAAAAAGCTGGGCGAAGGTGCGCTGGCGCAGGTTCCCGATGCCCGCCTGTTTGAGGCCATGGACGAAGAATCAAACTCTGTGGGCGTTATCGTCAAGCACATGTCCGGCAATATGAAGTCGCGCTGGACCGATTTCCTCTCCAGCGACGGCGAAAAGCCCTGGCGTAATCGCGATGCGGAATTCGACCGTGCCACGCTTACCAGGGAACACGTCCTGCAGGCGTGGAACGAAGGCTGGGCCTGCGTTTTCAGCGCAATTGAGCCCCTCACCGACGCGGATCTTTCGCGCACTATCACCATCCGCGGCGAAGCTCATTCCGTGCTGCAGGCCATTGGCCGTCAGTTGACACACTACGCCTATCACGTGGGCCAGATTGTCATGCTGGCGAAACATTTCCAGGGTCCGGCGTGGAAGAAGCTGAGTATTCCGCGCGGCCAGTCTGCCGAATTCAATACCAGCGTCCAGGCGGGCGAACTGACCCAGCCCGAACCGTCATGACACCCGATACGAAACCACGGTCCGCTACGCTGCTGCGGCAGTTGGGCCTTGTCAGCGCCACCGCGCTGGTCGTTTCGAACATGATCGGCACTGGAATCTTCACCACCACGGGCTTCATGGTGGGTGATCTGGGTAGTGCCCGCCTCGTCCTGCTGGTGTGGGCCACCGGCGCGCTGTTTGCCTTGTGCGGGGCTCTCTGTTACTCGGAACTGAGCGTGAATTTCCCCAGCTCGGGCGGCGAGTACGTCTACCTCACCAGAGCGTTCGGCCCGGCCTGGGGCTTTATGACGGGCTGGGTTTCATTCTTCGCCGGCTTTTCCGCGCCCATCGCGGCGGCCGCGCTCGCATTCTCTGACTATGCCGGATACTTCAACCCGGCCCTCAAACAAGCCAACGAGGCTTTCACTCTCGGCTCGGGCGCTTTGTCTCTGAAATTCGGCTGGGCGCAGTTGCTGGCCAGCGGCCTGATCGCCGTTTTTACGGTAGTGAATTTCTTCGGCGTGAAACGCGTCGCACGCCTGCAGAACGCGCTCACCGGCACCAAACTGCTGGTAATTTTGTGCCTGGTTGTGGGTGGTTTTCTCTTCGGCCATGGCGACTGGGCTCACTTCGCGGACCCCGCCGTTCGCACCTCCTCAAACCCCCTTCCCATCGCCTTCGTCATCAGCCTGCTTTGGGTGATGGTGGGTTACAGCGGCTGGAACGCGGCAACGTATGTGGGCGAAGAGATTCGGCAGCCCGAGCGTACCCTCCCCGCATCTCTCGGGCTGGGCACGGCGATTGTGGCGCTCGCGTACCTCGGCCTAAACCTCGTGTTCATCTATGCCACGCCGCTCGAAAAGATGAAGAACGTGGTGGCGGTGGGCTCCCTGGCCGCTGCGAATCTCTTTGGACCTCAAATCGGCGGCGCCTTCGCCATGCTGATGGCAATTTCTCTCATGTCCACCGTGAACGCCATGGTCACCATCGGGCCCCGCGTCTACTACGCAATGGCACATAATCGGGCCTTCTTCAAAGCGGCCGCCACCGTGCACCCCAAATGGCGAACCCCCGTCAACGCCATCCTGATGCAGGGTAGCTGCGCCATTGTCATGACCCTCACACCGTTCCCGCAACTGATTATCTATATCGGCTTTAGCCTTACCTGCTTCACCGTCATGGCCGTCGCTTCGGTGTTCGTCTTTCGGCGCCGCCCGGGCTGGCAGAGGCTCCCCGCCGTCAGTTTTCTGTTCCCTTTAATCCCCGGCGCCTACATCCTGGTGGGCGCGGCCACTATCATCTACGGGATTATCTGGGCTCCCCTTCCTTCCCTTTCGGCACTGGCAACCATCCTCGCCGGAGCTGCCGTTTATGCGGGCACCCGTCGTGCCTCCTGAGCGCCTCCGCGGCAAATTGCTTGCCGGCCTGACCGCAAGCCTCGTCGTCGCGTACTATTTTTTCTTCACCGCGAAAAGTCTCGGCATTTTCTTCGACCGCGACGACATGATGAACCTCTACATGGCCTGGACCAGGCCGGTCAGCGAACTCCTGCTCGCGAACCTGCTCTACTGGACCGATTCCGCCCGACCTCTGGGCGAACTCTGGTATCGCGCCATCTTTGCACTGGCCGGCTTCCACCCACAGCCGTTTCGGGTCGCGCTGCTGGCGCTCGGGCTTGTGAACATCGCGCTCTTTGCCTGGTTCGTGAAGCTGGTAACCGATTCACCCCGGATCGTCGCCTTCGCCGCCATCCTGTTCGCTTTCCACACCCGGCTGATGGAAGTCTGGTTCCGAACCGCCGTCATTTTCGACGCTCTCTGCTTCACGTTCTTCTACCTGGCCGTTTGTCTGTATATTTCAACAAGAAAGCGCGATCAGTACCCCGGTATTTGGCGGTCCGCAGCCATCACCGCCGCCTTCATCCTGGCTCTCGATGCCAAGGAAATGGCCGTCGCCCTGCCCGTCGCTTTACTGCTCTACGAACTTCTTTTGCGTGATTTTCTCTGGCGCAACATCCGGCTGCCAGCCGGCCTCAGTCTGCTGGCCCTGCCTTACATCGCCATGAAGACCACAGGAACGCACGCTCTCACCTCAAATCCGTGGTACCAGCAGGAATACACGTTTTCCCGCTTCCTGGAGCGGTGGAGCGAGTACCTGGGATACCTGTTCATTCAGCCCCTCCAGGTCTCCCCCACGGCTGTTGCCGCCTTGCTGCTGGGACCCCTGCTGCTGGCCGGTCTGCTGCGCTCCCGCCAACTCCTGTTCGCCTGGACGTTGCTCTTCATCACCACGCTGCCCGTGGCTTTTCTGCCCTCTCGCGGTGGCTTCGTTCTGTATATTTCCTGGGCTGGCTGGGTTCTGTACGCCGCTGTCCTCACCGATCTCGTCCTCAAGACCACCGTACGCAAGCCGCACCCGCAAACCCTGGCAGCGGCCTTCGTCTTCGTCCTGCTGGCGTGGAGATTCGGCAAGCTGAATCTTCATGACCAGCGCCTCGGCAATCGTGAATGGCTCTACGGTGACGCCCGCGACGTGGAACTCTTTGCCTCGCAAAACTTTCCGCAGGACGGCCCGCTTCTTTTCCTCGACGACGGCTTCGGCACCGATGAATGGACGCCGCTCTTCATCCTGCGCCTGCAAAGTAAAATAGCCACCCTGGTGGTGGACCGGGTTAAGATGATGCGCCCGCAGCCCGCCACTCAGGATGGCTATCCATACGTCTTCACTTACCAGAACGGCGTTTACCGCCGACTAAAACCGTAAGTCTACTTCTTCAGCGTGTGAAGGTAAGCAACCACGTCGGCAGGCGGCCCCACCAGGGACTTGACCGGCTTCATCTTGCCTTTGCCTTCAGTAATTACCTTCGTCAGGTCGGCGTCGCTCTTGCCTTGTACTTCGGCTGAGCTCAGCTCCGGAATAGTAACGGACATCATCTTTGCCACCGCGGCATTCGGGGATCCGGTGGCGCCATGGCAGCCCTTGCAGGACTTATCATAAGCAGCCTGTCCGGCCTTTGCATCGGCGCCGAACATGGATACGCAGCTAAGTGCCGTGAGCGCTGCCAGAGCCACCAGTGTCCAGGTAGTTTTCTTCATAACTTCATTCTCCCATCAAATTTGTATTGGTGCTGACTACTTACCCGGCGCGCTGTTCATAAACGCAATCAGGTCGTCCATCTCCCCAGCCTTAAACACAGGCCACGGAATATGGTCTTTCTCCATCCGGCTCAACATGGTTGGCCCATGCCGCCAGAGGCCGGAAACCATAGTAATACCATTCCACGTGCCGGCCTTCGAGGATAATACCGGCCCGGCCCCGCCGCCCGCGTGGCAGGTGGCGCAACGCTTTGCCGTGAACACTTTCTTGCCGCGTGCCGCCACGCCTGTGCCCTGGAAGAACTGCGCGGCCCAATAGTAACCGACCAGTACCCGCATCTCTTCCGGTTCAAGTTTCGGGTGCGCAATTTCTTTCCCGCTTACCTTCATGGACGCATGATTCCACATCGCCGCAGCCACCGCAGTCAACGTAAGAGGTGTCTGGCTCTTCGAGAGCGACACTTTCGGGTCTTTATGGCAACTGACACAGCCCTTCTGTGACGCCAACTGCTCAGCGCCAGCAGAAGCCGTGATCCGGAACGAGGCCGGAGCATTCCGGGCCGGCGTGGCGTTCCGCAGATACACCAGAATGTCGGTCAGTTCCTGCGCCGTCATCGTCGGAAACTGCTTATTACGCCGCTGCAGTTCATTGCGCATTTCAGGCGAGTGAACCCACATGGCGCTCACCACACTAACCGGGTCTCCCAGCGTCGTCCATTTGGCCACCGGTTTGGCTTTCTCATTCACCGGAGAAGTCAGGCCATGGCAGGATTCGCAGGTCTTATCAGAGAACTGATATTTGCCGCGAGCCGCATCGCCGGGGACATCGAAATACCGCGCCGAGTAGAACGAGGCAAACAGATCCGCGGCGTTCTGCGGATCCAGATCCCCCACCTTCAGGCTTCGGTCCCGAATGGCCTTCCACATCTGCGGCGCGTGGTTCCACATCGTGCTGGCCAAATCCGCCGGCGTGTAAGCACGGTCCAGAACACGGCCCAGATCATTCGCCACAATGCCGCCAGAGCCCTTCAGTTTATGGCACTGTACGCAGCCCTGTGACTGGAACAGCTTATCGCCTCGCTCGGAGTCCATTGGCAGGGTTGCGGCAAAGCCCGGGGCCGTCACCGCAAGCAGCAGAATACTGAACTGTCTCATCGCGTAAACCTCAGCCCGGTAGTTAGAATATGCGTTCGGAACGCTTCATACATATAGAACGTTTCGTTCAGGCCGTAATAGCGCCACTCCGCGAACAAGCCAATCTTCTTTGTGAGCGGAACATTCACCCGCGCGGTCGGCTGGTAGTAAGTGGTAGGGCGGCTACCCGCGGTCAGCACAGCGGAACCACCAGCCAGCAACTTGATCGGCATCCCTTTTACCGGGCTCTTCAGACTGGCCGAAACCAACCCGGACATCGTGTGGCAAGCCTCACGATAGTTCGAGACAGCGGACACCAGAATCTGCGGTTGCAGATAAGCGATGGATGAGTTATACCCACAATGCTCATAACTGGCCTGCAAGTCCAGCCGTTCGCCCTTTGGCGCCCAGTTGAGAGATGCCGCTTCCTGATGAGTATCGAATCTGTAAGATACGCCCGAGTATGGATTGTCGTTGTGCAGGGTGCGATAGTCGAGCGAGAGCCGCAACGTAGAAGTAAGCTTTGCGCTGCCCGTCGCCCGCACCTTCCGGTAGTCATAAAGGCTGGTACGGAACCAGGCCCCGGAGCCCCGTCCCACTTCGGCATCGGCCGCTGCGGACCAGCGCGTGCCCGGTCTCCAGGTGATGCCACCCAGGCCAACTTGACGCCGCAGAGTAGCGAACTGAGCGCCCGGTAAACCGGCCGCAGGCAGAATCGCCCCCTGGGAATCGCCCCAAACGTAACGGTAGCCGCCACGAAAAGTAACATGGCGGGGCCCTTCCACAAAGGCATTCGTTTCCAGACGGTTGTCGCTGGCATTCAGCAACGAGTTGGTGTTTCCCAGCGTCGAGTTACCCAGAGTCGTGTATCCCAGAGTCGAGTTGCCCAGCGGCGTACTAGCTGCCAGTGCAAGCCGGTCCAGCGTCACCGCGGTGGCCCGGCTGTCCAGCCGATCCGTGGTCCACGCCTGCGTCACCCGGAAGCGGCGGGCAGGGTGCAGGTCCCACCCAAAGTTTCCGCCCTTATGGGGCAGGTTGGCCGTTGCTGTAAGAATGCTCTGGCCTGTGGAGTAAAACAACGCCTGGCTCAACACCACAAAACTACCCGTGGCGAGCTGCTGGAAGTTTACGTCATTATGCGGATTGGCATACATGTAGTGCCCGTAGACATCCAGCCAGGAAGACAACGTAGCCGTTCCGGTAAGCCGGCTAAACGCGCCGTTTCCGCGAACCCCGGTGGCACGAAGCAAACTCGAAAGATAAATCGGCTGGCCCAATACCGGATTCAGATTATTCCCCGGATTCGTGGAACTTCCGGCGCTAACATTCGAATTCTGATCGCTGCGGAAGACACTGGCGCCCTGTTCCACCGTCACGTGGAATCGTCGCAGCGTCACATGGACACCCGCCCGATAGAGATTCGTCGCGTCCCGGCTAAGTTCCGGAATCGCAAACTCATTGCCATCCGTTCGGAATACCGAGACATTTCTGCCCGAGCTGGAATCCCGGTCATACATCACATACGGCGAGAGCAGACGACCGTTGAACAGTTCCAGAGCCCACGATCCCATCCGCCGCTTCGTATCGAAAGATTGCTGATCCAGCACCACACCACGTGGCAGGGTCGGGTCGGCATACGAAGCGAGGTTATTGAAGTAAGTCAGGTTCCGGTAATCGCCCAGGAACTTATAAATACCGCGCTTCTCCACAAAAATATGGAAGCTGGACCAGGGATCGCCACCCCAGTCATAGGCACGTATCCTGAGCCGTTCAAACAGACGCTTCTTCGGGTCCAGAATCGTGAAGTCGGTGCCAGAGAGCTTCAGGCCCTCCCCCAGATTCACGATGGACCGGTAAGTGGCTTCACTGCCCGCAATTCCGGTCTGCGTCCGATACCCCAGCTCAACATAACCGGTCAGCCAGTTCTCAGACGACGGTACCGGCGAAGGGGCTTCGGCTGCCGGAGCGGCGGCCGTTGCGGCAGCCGGAGCAGGAGCATCCTGCGCCAGCGCCAGCACCGGGATGAAAGTCAGGGGGAGTAAGAATACCGCGTATAGGCTCTTCATCGCAGCAGATTCCTGTCCGTATAGCTGCCGTGGATCTTTTGATGACACACGGTACAATTCGCGTAACGCGGCGAGCGCAAGTCATGGAATGCCGGCGGAACAACCCCGGCCTTCTGGTTCGCGGTACCCGGGATATTCGAGTGGCACTCCAGACATGTGAGCCGCACTTCCTGTCTGGTCAACAACCTGGGATTCGTTGACCCGTGCGATTCGTGGCAAGCTCCGCAACCTTCCTGGCGCATCGGGGCATGTTCGTAAGTAAAGGGCCCGCGCTTATCGCCGTGGCACTTGATGCAGGCCGCATCATTCGAAGCAAATGTCTGCACCATGCCAGGCCGTACCGACCCGTGCGGATTATGGCAATCCACGCAAGTCATCGAGTTTTCAGGAACCTTGTGGTGAGATGGTTTGGCGAACTGCGCCTTTGCCGAAAGATGGCAGGAAGAGCACAACGCATTCACGTCAGCCGGAGCCCTCTGCACCAGACCGGCCGGACCCCTGGCGTGCATCGAGTGGCAGGTGGTGCAGGCAACCGCGCTCTTCGCGTGCCCGCTCATAATTCGTTCCGAATGCTTCGCCGTATTCCGGTGGCAACCCAGGCAAACACTGTCCGTCGCGGCTGGCTGTAGTTTCGCCGGATTCCGGATTGCAGTGGCATCCCCCGAACCAGCATGTGCCGCCCCTGGTCCGTGGCACGATTCACAACCGTGCTCGCTCCAGCCACCGCGCTTATCCGTCTCTACAAAGGTGTGAGCGGATTTCCGATAGTTGTTATAGATGTCCTCGTGACACGTCTGGCATGCCTGAGAACCCGCGTAGTCTTCCCCAAACTGCTTTGGCGCCGACCCCTCGATTCGCTTCTTCGACGCCGCCCTGGTTTGATCCATGTGGGGAGCCGCCCCCTTATCGGGGGCCACCTCCTGGGCGGCGCCGTACGAGAGGTACGGCGCCATTGTCAGAAGCACGAACGCGGCCAGACTATGTCCCGCGTACCGTGCCATTGTTTTAGTACTGAGCATGCACCTTCGCAACCCCGAATTCTGCAGTAGGTTTGTGGCAAACGGTGCAGCTTTCACCAAGCTTCGGATCCGTCTGCGACAGCGCGTGTGCTGCCGAGGGGATCGCCGCATGGCAACCAGTGCAGGCGGAAGTTACCGCCGCCACCGGGCTAACAGGCCCCTGCGGATCGGTGACGTTGTTCTTGCCGATCGGCAGAATACCTTCGCTGCCACCGGCGTGGCACATCGAGCAGTTCCGGGTGTCGCCAGCCGCGCCGGTCGGGTTCATCGCCGGGTAGCGGATTTCAGTGAAGTCGTTGTGCGACCCCCCGAAGCCAACCACCGTATATTCCCGTCCAAGAGCAACCAGGTTTTCACCTGTATGGATGCGGTGCACCAGCAGGTTGAAGTTGATGCCCTGATTCGGCAGTGCCTTGTCGGCTGCAACTACTGCGCCGGGGCGCCGGGCACCGTCTGTGTTCGACGGGTTGTGGCACATCACGCAGTATTCAGTCTGATTGCGCAGGCCACCGTGAATCGTGGTGAACCGTACGTGGCAGCGCTGGCAGTTGGCCGTGGCCACAACCGCGCGGCGAGCCGCTACTGCGCTGCCGTCAACCGAGAAGGCCAGCACCGGGTTCTTTGCGCCGGTCGTTACCGAGAGCTGCTTGGTCGTGCCAGGCAGCAGGACTTCCGCCCGCCGGGCTTCCATGCCGATCTGGAAACTTCCCTTGGCATTCGCCGGGATCGCATGCGTGAAGGCGTAGGTGCAAGTGCCGTCAGCACCGCACTTCGCGGCCGTCAGCGCGCTTTCCGTCACGTAACCAGGCGTCGTCACGTCGGAACCAAAGCTCGTGTAGCCAAAGTCCGAAGTGGGGCCGCCCAGCGTCAAAGAGAGCGTGGTGAGATCGGTCGGCAACAACGCTTTTTTAGCGTTCTTATCAGTTATCGTGAAGGTCACCGTCGGCTTTGAACCAGCCGTGCCTCCATCAATCTTCTTGATAGCAAGCGCAACACCCTGCACCAGAGCCGAATCTTCCGGCACCATGTGCGAGCCCTTTATAGAAGCGTCAAAATCGATTTCTCCCTGAGGAAGGTGGCAGGTAGCGCAGAGGTTATCGCTAACCTGGGGGCCGCCCACATGGTTCTTACCTGTGGCGAAGTTCACGTTGTCATGGCAGGATCCGCAAGCTGCGGCGCTCGGCTTTGTCAGATAGTTGGTCGCCTGCACGGCACCGGACTTCTGGTCGTGGCAGGTTTCGCAACGCCGGATGTCGGCCGGGAAAGCCACCGAGGACCAATCGGCAGAACCGATGGCATACTTTCCACCAGCAATCACGCTGGGCAGCTTCTCGCCCATGTGTACCTTGTGGATAAAGACCTTGAAATCAACCGTCACGCCCGTCGAAGCGGCCGTGGTCTGCGGCTGGTGGCAGATGATGCAAAGGTCAACCTGGCGGCGGCGTCCGCCGTGAGCCGAGAGCTGATCGTGACACCCGTTGCAGGAGGCAGTCCGCACCACGTCCCGAACCTTGGTCACCTTTGCGCCATTCGGCACAAAACTGAAAACGTCGCTCGACATGTTGTTCGGAATCCCGAACGCCGTCATCGTGCGCGACGAATAAATGCCGATAGTGTGCGTCGCCGTGGCATCGAAGCCCGTCGGGGCCTTCGCCTTGTATACGTATTGATATCTGCCGCTGTCCAGTTGCGTCAGCACGCCGCCGCTGTCAGCCGCTGCGCGGTCAAACGTGCCCGCCGCGCCGGTTGCAGAAGAAGTAATGTAGGACGTGTACTGATCTTTGTTCGCCGGAATCACGCCAATCACGTACCCAACAGTGATCGGACCTGGAGTATAAACGCCTGCGATGTCGAGCGGCAGGCCAGCCGGGTCCTTTAGGTTGTAGACGACCGTGATCGTGCCATCCGCAGCGATCGTCCCCGTTTCAATCTTCGCGACCAAACCTGGCCGTAAGAAGTCAATGATTACCTGGTTCAGGTAGGCCGCCTTATCGTGAGGGCTGTAGATCCCACTGCCGGTAGCCGATTTGGCGCCAGTCAGCGGAACCGTTAAGCCCGCAGCGAGAACCACCGCCAGCAAAACCCGAAGCCGCCCGGCGCCAGATACTCCATCTTTCGAAATTCGTTCAGTTAATAACCTTCGAAGTGTCATTTAACGTTACCCCAGTAACAGGCGTGTCTTATGCAGGTCAAGGGCCAATCCAACCGAAATCCATATCTCTTCCGGAAGCGTATCAAAACTCGGTAATTTGCCGCCGCTGTTACCAAAGGGAGTCCGCTCCAGGTCGGGCAATACCTGACAAATATTCACCCACCTAATCCGCCATTCTGGGCCACATGGCGCACCCCCCTGTGAGGAGACCCGGTGCAGCCCCGCCAGCAATTGGCCATAAACATGCTCATCTTAGTGCCATTAAGGAGATTCCTCATGAGATTTCACAACATTCTATTCCCGGTTGACTTTTCCGCCCGGAGTCACGCCGCTGTCCCCCACGTGCGTGCCATGGCGGAGCATTTTGGGGCCTCCGTAACCCTTCTGCACGTCGTAGAAGGCCCCGCCGCCTGGGCCGCCGCCAACGACGGTGGCTATTTCGTCGAGTTTGACCTTCCCCGGCTCATGAAGGAGGCCGATGAGCGCCTGGCCGCCTTCGCTGCGGTGGATTTCCCCGCTTCCAGCCCAAACAGTGCCGCCGTTACCCGCCTGGTGGAGCAGGGAGATCCCGGATCTTCCGTGGCAGAACTGGCGAAAGCCTGGCATACAGACCTGATCATGATGCCCACCCATGGCAGGGGCATATTCCGTTCCGCGCTGCTCGGCTCCGTCACCGCCAAAGTCCTGCACGACGCTCATTGCGCCGTCTGGACCGGGGCCCATCTGGAAGACGCCGAACTCCCCAGCCACACCTCTATAAAGACCGTGATGTGCGCCTTGGACCTGGAAGACGGCAGTCTCGATCTGCTCAAAGCCACCGCGCACTTCGCCGACGCCTGGAAGGCCAATGGCTACATCGTCCATTCCGTCCCCGGCGCCGATACCCGGCCCGCCATGTACTTCGATCAGCCCCTCGAGGCCTTTCTGAAGGACAACGCCCGCAAAAGCATCGCGAAGCTGCAGAAAGATACGGGTACCGCTTTTGGTGTTTGCCTCGAAACGGGTAATGTTTCCGATGTGGTGCATGATGCCGCAACACATCATAATGCGGATCTCGTGGTGATCGGTCGCGGCACCATCAACCGCTTTGCCGGTCGCCTCAGGACCCATGCCTATGGCATCATCCGCGACGCCGGGTGCCCGGTACTCAGCCTCCCGCCCCGCGAGATCATATTCTGACCAGCCGGATTTGAGTGCTAACGTGATACCAGTTCGCTACAACCAGTTCTCTACAAATGGTATCCGTATATCTCGAAAATGGGCAGGTGGCATTGCGTGACGTCCCCGTGCCAACAAGATCACGGGGCACGGCCCTCATCCGCCTGCTCACGGCTGGAATCTGCAACACCGACATAGAACTGAAGCGCGGCTATTACGGGTTCTGCGGTTGCCCCGGCCATGAGTTCGTCGGGCAGGTTGTTGAGGCCGATACACCAACTTTAGTCGGCAAGCGCGTCGCCGGTGAGATCAACCTGGCGTGTGGAACCTGCAAGTGGTGCCTGCGAGGCCTGGGCCGCCATTGCCCCACCCGGACCGTCCTCGGCATCGTCGGGCATCCTGGCGCGTTCGCCGAATTCCTGACCCTGCCTGAAGTCAATCTCCACGTCCTGCCCGACTCGGTCCCCACCGAAGCTGCGGTCTTCATGGAACCGCTGGCCGCCGCTTGCGAAATCCTGGATCAGGTACAAATCCCTGCCGGTAGTGCGGTCGCAGTGTTGGGCGATGGCAAGCTCGGCCTGCTGGTAGCGCAGGTCTTGCAGGCGAATGGGCTTCAGGTGCACCAGTTTGGCAGACACCCCGAGAAGCTCCGCATCGCCCGAAAGCAGGGCGTCACCACGGAAATCGTGCGAGACGCCATGCCCGCAGCCGAGTACGAGTGGGTGGTGGATGCCACGGGCTCCCGCGAAGGTCTCCAGACAGCCGTCCGCATGACGCAGCCACGAGGCACCGTCATCCTGAAATCCACCGTCCACGGCCTGGTGCCGCTCGACACCGCCCCCGTAATTGTTGACGAAATTACCCTGGTCGGGTCGCGCTGTGGCCGGTTCGAACCCGCCCTGGCGCTGCTCGCCGCCGGCAGCGTGGATGTCGAGTCGATGATCTCAGCAACCTACCCTCTCAGCCGCGCTGTTGACGCCTTTGAACGCGCCGAACGAAAAGGCGCACTCAAAGTTCTGCTGACGGCCTGAGCGTTCCTTCATAACGGGCGGAACGTACATGCCAAACCGTCCGCGAACGCCCTAAGCCTCAAACTCCGAAGTCCCTAACTCAGACTCTTTCCCTGCCGCAGGTAAGCCGGAACGTCAAGCTCATCTTCAAACTCGGGTTCCGGCTCCGGAACAGGCTCCGGTTCCGGGGTCGGCTCCGGAATCGGCGTCGGCGCGGCAGTGGCCACCGTCACGCCCGTACCCGGCGGAACCTCGCTCTCCGGGTCGCCGCCACCTGCCCGTTCGGCAAAGAACTGTTCACGCGGCAGAACCTGCACGGGCGGCTCCATAACCGCCCCGCCGAAGCCGGTGGCAATAATCGTCACCTTCACCGCGTCACCCATATCCTCCCGGGTAATCACGCCAAAGTTGAGCTGCATATCCTCGGTGTTGGCCGCCATGCGAATGAAGGAACACGCCTCGTTCAGCTCGTGCAAACCAATGCCCGGAGATGCCGTAATATTCATCAACACCTGCCGGGCCCCGGTCATCCGCGTGTCTTCCAGCAGCGGCGAACTAATAGCCGCGCGGGCGGCCTCTACCACCGCATTCGGTCCGGTCGCTGTCGCTGTTCCAATCAGCGCCATGCCCATGCCGGAAATCGCCGCCTTCACGTCTGAGAAATCCAGATTAATCAGGCCCGGCGTCAGAATCAGTTCGCTAATACCCTGCACCGCCTGCCGCAGAACGTCATCCGCCATCCGGAACGCTTCGCCAATCCCGGAACCCGGAGGCGCCATCTGCAAAAGGCGATCATTCGGGATAGAAGTCAGAATATCCACCGAAGCCGCCAGATCGTCCAGGCTGCGCTCCGCCTGGCGCATCCTCTTGCCGCCTTCGAATGTGAAAGGCCGAGTGACTACCGCAATTGTCAGGGCGCCCATTCCCTTCGCCAGTGAAGCCACCACCGGAGCCGCGCCCGCGCCCGTTCCGCCGCCCAGCCCGGCCGTTACAAACACCAGGTCCGCGCCTTCCAGAATCGCGCAAATCTTTTCCGTATCTTCCAGCGCCGCCTGTCTGCCCACCGCCGGATCGGACCCCGCGCCCAAACCATACGTAATCTTTTCGCCAATTTGCACCCGGTTCGGAACCCGCGTAGCGCCCAAAGCCTGTGCATCTGTGTTCATCACATAAAACTCGACGCCTTCAAGGCCGTCCGCATAGAGCCGCCCCACAGAATTCGAGCCGCCGCCACCCACGCCGATGACCTTGATCCGCGCACCCTTGTGCGTTTCTTCCTGCAGTTCGAATTTAAAATCGCTCATCTCGCTCCATCTCTCCTGACCCTCTCAATTCGGGTCTGATTAACGCAATATCCGGCCCAGCAGGCCCACGGACTGTTTCTCCACGTCCACCTTGGAACGCAAACGAGCGGCGTACATGGATAACCCCGCCACCGTCGCCCAGGCCGGGTCATTCATCTCTTCCGGCCAGTCCAGAATCCCCTGCGCCAGGCCCAACCGCACCGGACACTCCAGAACCCGTTCCGCTACATCGCACAGCCCCGGCAGCAAAGCCCCGCCCCCGGTAATCACCAGCCCCGTGGAGATGGCCCGCTGCATCCCGGCCTTCGCCAGTTCGGTGCGGACCATATCGAATAACTCAATCGCTCGCGACTCCAGGATCTTATTCACTACTTGCCGAGGTACCTCACGAGTGACGCGAAGTTCCCGGTCATTCGGGTCATGGACTTCCGTTGAGGGTAATTCCACCACGCTGTTCGGCGCCGTACCGGCTGATATTGCTCCGCCGAACTGTTCCTTCACCACCGAACCCGCTTCCACTGGTATCCGCAAAGCATGCGCCAGATCGCGCGAGAAGTGGTCTCCACACAGCCGGATCGACACCGCCAGCTGCGCAGATTCCCCGTAGTAGCAGATCAACTCCGTCGAATGCAGCCCGATATCAATCAGCGCCACACCCTCTCTGCGTTCCTCGGGAAGCACGGACGCATAACAGGCCGCAATCGGCTCATACACCGTCTCATCCACCGAAAGATGCGCCTTGTTGATCGCCGTCACCACGTTCGTGTGCTCAGCAACCGACGCGGTAAGCAGATGTGCGCTGGCTTCGAGCACCGAGCCCACAATTCCGCGCGGATCGTGATACCCAGGGTGGTCGTCCACCGCGAAATCCTGCGGCAGAATCTGCAGAATCATCCGGTCTTCCGCCAGTTGCAGCCGCATCGCCCGTTCCATGGAACGATTGATGTCCTTCTGCGTGATTTCGCGAGGCCGCCCCAGGTCCCACTTGCCATGAACATTGGCCCCCCGAACCGCGAGCCCTCCAATGCCGGCAACCACGGTTTCAATACTGGCCTGCGCCATCTTTTCAGCTTCTTCGGCTGCTGCGCGAATCGCTTCCGAAGCCGCCGCCGGGTCCGTAATCCGACCCTTCGCCCAGCCCGCCGAAGCCGCATAGCCATAGCCGAGAAAACGGAAACGGTCGCCTTCCAGCAACGCGATTACGCATCTCGTCCGGGAACTGCCCACATCAAGGCCTGCCGCGAGAATAGGTTTGGCGTTCATGCTCACTGCTTGGCCAGTATCCTGTCGTCGATCCGCAAATCAAATACCGCCGCTTCCCCGGAAGACTTCGCAATTTCGGAATAGTGGCTAAAAAAGTTCTGGAAACGCGAAAGATAGTTCTGGTCACCCAGCCACAATTCCACGCCACGACCCTCCACCTGCGCCACCACGCGCAGTTCCTGCACACTGGCCACATTTACCTCCGCCACGTCCTGCGCCCGCGCGCCCAAATCCGCCAGCAGGTGCTGCATCGCCTTTACCCGCAGCTTGCGCTCGGCATCCGACTGGTGTTCGGATAGCCCGCTCACCACCGGCAAATGGAAACGCGACCGCGTCGGCAGTGTCATCAGCATGCCGTCCGCATCCACCAGCGCCAGATAATGCCGCATGGAACCCGCAATCGGGATCCGCGCGAACGCCACCGGGGTGCGTTCCGTAATCGTCACCACCACGCGGTTCGGCCAGACACGGGATACCGCCGCCGACGCCACCCAGTCCACCGCCAGCAGACTCCGCCGCCGCTCGTCCAAAGGAATCCGGAAAATGCTCTGGCCAAAGTCCTTCGTGAACACCCCGCGCAATCTGTCAGGATTCGAATTCTTCGCGCCGTGGATTTCGAGGCGCCCACAAGCAGTATTCCCCGTCTCACAGTCAAAACTAAAGCGCGGATCGGCCCGCAGAAACGACCGAACCTCTATCCCGCCCCACGCAAGTCCCGCAAAACCCAGCGTCCAGACCGAAAGCCGCAGCCACATCCGCCACCCGCCCCAGGTCTCCGGCGTGCTGTCGCGCTTCGGGGTGTCAACCGTCTTTTTAGCCACGCTTCAGTGCCTCCACAATCCGCTCAGCCAGCTGGGAAACGCTTCCCGCCCCCAGGGTTAACAGCAGGTCCCCCCGCTGCGCCCCCCGCGTAAGCGCCGCCACTCCGGCGTCCGCTGAGCCGGCATATTCCACGTTCCTGTGCCCGAATTGCCGCATCCGTTCCATCAGCACCTCCGACGACACACCGTCAATCGGCTTTTCCGACGCCGCATAGATATCCAGCAGAACCACGCGGTCGGCCGAGTGAAAGGCGCGTGCAAAATCGTCCATCAGGTGCATGGTGCGCGTGTACCGATGCGGCTGGAACAGCACCGTCAGCCGCCCCGGGCATACCGACTTCGCCGCAGCCAGCGTCGCCAGCACTTCCGTGGGGTGATGCCCGTAATCATCCACCACCCGAACACCGTTCACTTCGCCCCGAACCTCAAAACGCCGCCCAACCCCCGTAAACTTCCGCAATCCCTCCCGAATCGTTTCCACCGGCACGCCCAGTTCCATGCAAAGCGCAATCGCCGCCGTCGCATTCAGAACATTGTGGTCGCCCGGGATATTCAGGTGGAACTCGCCAAGGTCCTCGCCGCCACACCGCAAAGTAAACGTGGAGTGATACTCCGTGGGTCGCTGCATGGACGGTTGATAGTCCGCCTGCGCACTCCGCCCATAAGTAATGGTGCGCCGCCGGATTTGCGGCAGAATACTCTGGATGTTCTCGCTGTCCAGACAAACAATCGCCGCCCCGTAAAACGGAACCTTGTTCACAAACTCAACGAAAGCCGCCTGAATCGCCGCCAGGTCCTTATAATGATCCAAATGCTCGCGATCAATGTTCGTCACAATCGCCAGAATCGGCGAAAGCTTCAGAAACGAGCCGTCGCTCTCGTCCGACTCCACCACCAGAAAGTCGCTCTTGCCCACGCGTGCGTTTGACCCGCCCATCGCCGCAACCTTCCCACCAACTACAACGGTAGGGTCCTTCCCCGCGTGACTTAAAATAGTGGCCACCATCGAAGTGGTCGTCGTTTTCCCGTGGCTCCCCGCCACCGCGATGCCATACTTCAGCCGCATCAGTTCGGCCAGAAGTTCCCCGCGTGGAATCACCGGAATCTGCAACCGGCGAGCTTCAATTACTTCCGGATTGCTGGAATCCACCGCCGAACTCACTACCAGCGCCTTCGCGCCCGCCACATGGGCAGCGTTATGTCCCTGGTAGACCTTCGCCCCCAGTGTCACCAGGCGTTCCGTGGTCGGCGAGAGCTTCAGGTCCGACCCCGAAATCTCATAGCCCAGGTTGAGCAGAACCTCAGCTATCCCGCTCATGCCAATTCCGCCGATACCTGCAAAGTGCAGATGCTGCTTCGAGAAAAACATTTTATCTACCTATTGTTCCGATCCGGGGTCGCGTCTGTCAATGAATAATCAGCCCTCAGGCCCGCTTCCTCAAGCAGGATGCTGGCCGCCCGCCGCGCCGCGCCCGGTTTCGCCAGTGCCCGAGCCTTTCGGCCCATCTCCGCCAGTCTCTCCGGATTCCCCAGAAACGCCGTCACCGTATCAAAAAACCTCTGCGCCGTCCACTCTTTATCCAGGCACAACATAGCTGCGCCCGCCGCGTCAAACGCCTGCGCATTCTTCAACTGATGATCGTCCGCCGCAAAGGGGAAAGGAATCAACACGGCAGCCTTTCCCGCCGCCGCCAGTTCCGCCACCGCCCCGGCGCCGGCCCGGCAGATAATCAGATCCGCCCTGGCGAAGGCCGTCGGCATGTCCGAAATAAACTCACATACCTCACCGGCCAGCCCTGTCTGCAGAAACCCGGCCCGGATCGGCTCATACATGGCAGTCCCGGTCTGGTGCGTAATCCGCACCGGTAACCCCGCCTTCACGAACAGGGGCCAACTGTCCCGCGCCGCTTCATTCAAGGTTCTGGACCCCTGGCTGCCGCCGGTGATCAGGATATTTAAAATACCTTCCGCTGCCCGCTCCACTACCTGAAAAAACTCGTCCCGGACCGGCAAGCCCGTGATTTCGGTCTTGCCTGCCGGGAAATACTTCGCCGTACCCTCAAAAGAAACCAAAGCCCGGCGGACCCACTTCCCTACCCATTTATTCGTCGCGCCGGGTATGGCGTTCGGCTCCATCACCACCAGCGGAATCCCGCGCAGCAGAGCGGCCAGCACCGGAGGTCCCGCCACGTATCCGCCCATGCTGAACACCGCCACGGGCCGGTCCCGGCCAAAACCCCGCACCTGCCCCAGCGTGGCAACCAGTAACTGCCAAACACTGCTCAGCTTCGTGGCAAATCCCAGATTTTTCAGGCCACCAACGCGGATCAGTTCCAGCGGAAACCCGGCAGCCGGAACCAGTCGCGCCTCAGCCCCACGCTCCGTCCCGATGAACCGCACCCGGCACCCCGCCGAAACCAACTGGCGCGCCACCGCGATTGCCGGAATCACATGCCCTCCAGTGCCGCCCCCCGCCATCACGAAGCCTGGCCTGCTATCCGGCATGTTCAGAAATATTCATCAGGATCCCCAGTGACGCCAGCGTCACCAGCAGCGAACTGCCCCCGAAACTGATCATTGGCAGCGGAATGCCCTTCGGCGGCACCAGCCCCAGCGCCACACTGATGTTAAAGAAGGCCTGGATCACCAGCATTGCCGTAATCCCCAGCGCCAGATACCGCCCAAACTCATCCTGCATTAATACCGTTGCACGTATGCCCCGCCACAGGATAATCAGGAACCCCAGCACCACCAGCGATGACCCCACAAAACCCCATTCTTCGCCCACCACCGCAAAAATCATGTCCGTATGCGATTCCGGCAGGTAGAAGAGCTTCTGCTTGCCCCGCATCAGCCCCACGCCGGTAATGCCGCCCGAACCCACCGCAATCTTCGACTGCTCAATCTGGTAGTTCGTGTCCTTCGCGGTTACCGACTTCTTCATCTGCGTCCGAATCCAGCCGGCCTTGTCGAACTTATCCACCAGCTTGAACTGCGGGTCCGCAAACCGAATCACACGCACCAGACGGTAGGGTTTCGCCGCCACCGCCACCACCCCCGCCAGGCACCCGACAACCAGCGCGATCCCCACATACCGCCATTCCAGCCCCGCCACGCAGAACATCGCCGCAGCCGTCGTAACCAGCACGATCGGCGTCCCCAGATCGGCCACCACCACAGCCATCGTAATGAAACCAACGGCCAGAATCGCCGGGACCAGCGTGTACCGGCTGTTAATCGCCCTCGACCGCAAAGCGATGAAATACGCCAAAAACAGAGCCACCGCGGGCTTCGCCAACTCGGCCGGCTGAATGCCGCCAACCAGGGGAAAGCGAATCCACCGGTGCTGCGCCGGATCCATCACATAAGCCGCAATCAGCATAATAAACACCAGCCCCATCAGCGTGAACGCCACTGCCGGAGTCTGCAGCTTCTGGTAATGCAGATTCTTGAAGAAAATCAGCACGGGGATGGCGGCAACAATCCACAGGAGCTGCCGCAGCGCGTAGTAATAGCTTGTGCCCCGCTTCATCTCGGCTACCACGCTCGAGGCGCTGTAAACCATGATGAAGCCGAACAGGACCATCACCAGGACAGTCATAAATAACGTGCGGTCAGTCTTCAGTTTCTGCGCCATTACTTTAGTCTCCCCACAATCTCTTTAAACACGCGGCCGCGATGCTCGTAACTCTCAAACTGGTCGTAGCTGGCACATGCCGGCGCCAGCAATACCGTATCGCCCGCCTGCGCTTCGGCCCTGGCTACGGCCATCGCTTGCTCCAGGGTGTCACAGCGCTCCAGGCGGACTGCACCCTTCAGGTCCCCCGCAATCTTCTCCGCAGCCGCCCCAATCAGGAGCACAGCCTTGGCCTTCGCGTGCAGGCGCTCCCGCAGAACCGTGTAGTCGCTGCCCTTGTCTTTGCCGCCCAGGATCACCCAAAGGCCATGGTCAAATGAGTCGAGAGCCTTAATGGACGCATCCACGCTTGTCGCTTTCGAGTCGTTGTAGTAGCGAACTCCCTCGGCCTCGGCCACAAATTCCAGGCGATGCTCCACAGCACGGAACGTCCGCACGGCAGCGGCAATCTGTTCCACGCTGGCACCCGCCAGCCGGGCGGCGAACCCGGCTGCCAGCACGTTTTCCGCGTTGTGCCGCCCCGGAATCGGAATCTCGCTGAGTTCCATCAGGTGCTCTTCGCCCAGCCACACACTTCCGCCCCGAATATTGCGGGCCCCAAACCACGCTGGCGTCCCCTGCGTCAGGGGTGCAAAGCCCCGGCACCATTCGTCGTCGGCATTCAGGATGGCGTGGTCCCCCGCACGCTGGGCACGAAATAAATTCCCTTTGGCGTCCGCGTACTGCGCCATCGTATGGTGCCGGTCCAGATGGTTTTGCGTCACATTCAGACACACCGCAACCTGCGCATGGAACGTCTGCACCGTCTCCAGCTGAAAGCTCGAAAGTTCCAGAACATTCCACTGGTCGTCGCGCGAGGTTTCCGTTAGTGAGATCACCGGAGTTCCAATGTTCCCGCCCACCTGCGCCGAAATCCCCGCAGCCTGCAGAATGTGCCCCACCAGCGAAGTCGTCGTCGTCTTCCCGTTGGAACCTGTAATGGCGATCACCGGCCCGCGCAGCCAGGGAGCCGACAATTCAACCTCGCCCACCACCCGCACGCCACGCGCGCGAGCCCTCTGCAGCCCCGCCAGGTCGAACGGCACGCCGGGCGAGGGAATAATTAAATCCCACGCTTCATCGAACAACTCTTCGCTCTGCAGACGAAAACCGGGCAAGGCCAAAGGCTTCCTGTCGGCAGGCGTCACCACAGCCCCGTGCGCCCGCAGAAACTCCGCCACCGCCCGGCCCGACTTCTCCATCCCCAGCACCAGGGTCCGCATTCCCGCCAGCTTCATCGCAGTTTCAGTGTGGTCAGCGCAAACAGCGCCAGCACAAACCCAATAATCCAGAACCGGGCAATAATCTTCGATTCCTGCCAGCCAAGAGCTTCAAAGTGGTGGTGAATCGGCGCCATCTTAAAAATGCGCTTCTTCCGCAGCTTGTAGCTGCCCACCTGTAGAATCACACTCATCAGTTCAATCACAAACATGCCGGCAATGAAGATGAGCAGGATCTCCTGCTTAATCAGGACCGCCACAACGCCCATCGCGCCACCGAGAGAGAGAGAGCCCACGTCCCCCATGAAAACCGCTGCCGGGTGCGAATTCCACCACAGAAAGCCCAGGCTCGCCCCCGTCATCGAGGCGCAGAAAATCGTCAGTTCCGCAGTCCGCGGATTCCGGGCCAGCAACAGATACTCGGCCAGTTCCTTATTGCCCGTCGTGTAAGCAAATACCGTGAGCGCCCCCGCCGAAATCACCATCAGGCCGATCGCCAGACCATCCAGACCATCCGTGATATTCACCGCGTTGCTCGAACCCACCACCACCAATACGAAGAACAGATAAAACGGCAGGAACCCCAACACCGCCGTCCACGGATTCCCCATCATCGAATGGATCAGCAAATCCGGCTGAAACTGCTTGAAGAACGGCACGTTCAGCACCGTCGTGTACCCGCCACTGCCCCGCATGGAGGCCAGCCACCCCGTGATCACTGCCGCCACCGCCATCTGCAACGCGAACTTTTGCTTGGCAGTCAGGCCAAGATTCTGCTTTTTCGCCACCTTGGCGTAGTCGTCCATGAAACCAATCGCACCGTACGCCAGCAGCGCAAACATCGCAATCCACACGTACTGGTGCCGCAGATCCGCCCACAACAACGTCGGCACCAGAATGCTGACAATAATCAGCACGCCACCCATGGTCGGCGTCCCGGCTTTTTTCTGGTGCGACTTCGGACCATCCTCACGAATGTGCTGCCCAATCTGAAATTCCCGCAGCTTCTGAATCAGCCACGGCCCCAGCAGCACGCAAAGGAAGAACGACGTCAGGCTGGCGAACATCGTCCGCGCCGTTACATAGCGGAAGACATTGAAAGCGCGGATTGAAGTATGAAGCTGTTCGTATAAGAGCCAATAAAGCATGTTCGTCCGCCGCTAGTGTCCTTCGCCCTGATCGTTGTTTACAGGGAAAGCCCTGGCCAGAGCCTTCTCCACCTGCACACCCCGTGATCCTTTAAACAGCACGGCATCCCCCGGCTGTACGAAATCGCGAATGAAATCACCCGCTTCTTCCGGTGTTGAAAAAAAGTACGCGGCGCTGACCGACGTTCCCGCTCGAACAGCCTCGTCAACTGTAAAGCGGGCAGCGCCACGTATGCCGATCACGGCGTAAATGCCCTGTTCTGCGGCAAATTTTCCGATTCCGCGGTGCAGAGCCTCGGCCTCAGGGCCAAGTTCCAGCATTTCACCCAGTACGGCGATGTGCCGTCGGGCGGGAATCCCCGCAAGCAACTCCAACATCGAGCGCATTGCCTCGGGATTCGCATTGTAGCAATCGTTGATCAGCGTAACGCCGTTACGCTCCAGGCGCTCCCCTCGCATGTGGCCGGGGCGCAGCGCCCGCACGGCTTCACGCAGAGAAGCAGCATCAATTCCCAGGGCCCGCGCCGCCGAAATTGCCGCCAGCACATTGCTCACCCCATGGCGTCCCGCGAGCCGTGATTCAAACTCAACCCCCAGCGTCCGAAACGTGGCCCCGGCCTCGGATAATTTCACATTCTCCGCCCGGACCTCGGCGTCCTCCGCGAACCCGTACAAAATGGAACGTCCGGCATGAATGTTCGCGAAGTTGCGAACCCGCCTGTCGTCCGCATTCAGAACCGCAACACCATCGGCGGGAAGTTCTTCAATCAATTCCCGCTTCGCCCTCGCCACGCCGTCAATCCCGTCCGGGAAATTCTCGCCATGCGCCCAACCGGCATTGGTGATTACCCCGATGGAAGGCCTCGCGATCCGAGCCAGCCCGCGAATCTCGCCGGCATGGTTCATCCCCATCTCCAGCACTGCTACTTTCTTCTCCGCTGGCAAACGCAGAATCGAAAGCGGTACGCCCAGATGATTGTTCAAATTTCCGATCGTCCGCCCCGTCGGGAACGCCGTCCCCACCAGTTCCGCCACCGCGTCCTTGGTACTGGTCTTGCCCGCTGACCCCGTCACCCCGATCACCGTGCCGCCCCATTGCAGCCGGGCCGCCGCCCCCAGTTTGGTCAGAGCCTCCAGCGTATCGCCCACCTGCAGCAACGGCCCCGCCGCGCCAGGCACGTCGCGCTCCACTACCGCCGCGGCAGCGCCGCGTTCAAAGGCGGTCGCCACGTAATCGTGCCCGTCCCGGTCACCCCGCAACGCGAAGAAACAATCGCCGGGCTCCGTAGTCCGCGAATCAATGCTCCAGCCGGAAACAGCAAACTCAACCGAAGGCCGCACGGCCCCCAGGGCCTCCGCTATTTGCGAAGAGGACATTGTCACCGTACCGCCTCCGCAACTTTCCTCGCGAACCCAAACGACCGCAGTGCTTCCGCCGCCACTTCCCGGTCGTCAAAATGAATCGTTTCTTTGGCAAATACCTGATACGTCTCGTGGCCCTTACCGGCCAGCAGCACCAGATCCCCGGCATTGGCGTTCTGCATCGCCCGGCGAATTGCACTCGCACGATCCGGCTCCACAATCGCCTTCGTATCCGTCCGGCGCAGCCCCACCATAATGTCGTTAATAATCTGCAACGGCTCTTCCGAACGCGGATTATCGCTCGTCACAATTACCAGATCGCTGCCTTCGCCCGCTGCCTTGCCCATCAGAGGCCGCTTCGTCACGTCGCGATCCCCGCCACACCCAAACACCGTAATAATCCTCTTCGGCTCCAGCCCGCGAGCCACCAGCAGCGCATTCCGCAGCGCGTCATCCGTGTGGGAGTAATCCACCACCACGGCAAACGGCTGGCCTTCATCCACACGCTCAAACCGCCCCGGAACTCCGGTGCAGGCCGCTATCCCCGCAGCAATCGTCTCCGGCGGCAGTTGATACGTCATCCCCACGCAGCAAGCCGCCAGAATGTTGTAGACGTTCATGCGCCCAATCATCTTCGACCGCACTTCAAACTTCAGCTTCTCGAAAGCGATCTCAAACCGAAGGCCGCTCATTCCGTTGTGGATATGTCGCGCGCGAACCCGCGCATCCGGCCCCAGCCCGTACCAGAGCACTTCTGTCTTCGTGCCGTCCGGTGCCAGCTTCCGGCCCCATTCGTCATCGCGGTTGATCACCGCGCACTTCGGCGCCGGTCCGCCAGACCCGGTAAACAGCAACTTCTTCGCCTCGAAGTAGTTCTCCATCGTGCCGTGAAAATCCAAATGGTCCCGCGTCAGATTCGAGAACACCGCCGTGTGAAAACCCACCCCGAACACCCGCCCCAGGGCCAGCGCATGCGACGAAACTTCCATGGTCGCGTGCGTCCCGCCCAGGTCCTGCAACCCAGCCAGAATCCGGTGCAGATCCAGCGATTCCGGCGTCGTATTCACCGCCGGCATCGTCTTGCCCGCCAACCGGTATTCCACGGTCCCGATCAGCGCCGTCGTCTTGCCCGCCAACCGCAGGATCGAATCAATCAGGTACCCCGTAGTCGTCTTCCCGTTCGTCCCGGTAATCCCGGTCAGCTGGATCTTCTCATCCAGCTTGCCGAAGAATGTCCGCGCAGCCCGCGCCAGTGCCTGGCGTCCGTGCGCCACCTGAAGCCAGAGTCCTGCAAACCCTTCCGGCGCCGGAAGTTCACTCACCACAGCCACCGCACCTTTGGCCAAAGCGTCAGCAGCAAACTCACGGCCATCCACCTTCGCCCCGGGAAAGGCGAAAAACAGGTCCCCTGCCCCAACTTTCCGGGAATCGTATTCCAGCCCGCTTACATTCTGATGCGCAAGGGGGGACGCCAGCTCTTCGAGCAGCGGCACTCCCGTCAATACGTCATTCAGCTGCATCTCAGCGCGCGAAAACCACTCGTATCCTCTCGCCTCTGTGCATCGGGCGCCCCGCCGCGGGCAGTTGCGCCCTTGCCACACCACTACCCTGAATCGTCACCGGAATACCTTCCGCCGACGCCAGTTCCACCACATTCCGCACCGACTTGCCCCGGAAATCGGGGACCACAGGCCCCTTCCGTTCAACCGGAGCCGGCCGTGTCACCGGCGGCTCGCCCGAAGCCCCCGTCGCCCACGGAAGTCCATCCGGCGGATGCATTGCCGCCTCGGCTTCCGCCTTCGCCGTTTCCTCTTCCTGTGCCGCCAGAAGTTCCCGCAGGCTCGGATCGTCTTCCATGATGCTGCGTTCACTCAAACCGGCAATCGAAACGTCGTTCATCTCGGGCACCGGTTTCACCGGCTTCTTCACGGGAACCGCGTCATCCGGAATATCCTTCGGAATGTCCATCAGCCGCATGGCTTCCTCAGCAATAATCTTGAAGACAGGCCCGGCCGCCGACCCGCCCATCCCCGAATTGCCTTCCGTGCCGTTCAGCGTCACCACAATCACCAGCCGGGGATTCGTCACCGGCGCGAATCCCATGAACGAAGCGTTGTACATGTGCGTGTAGTGGCCGTTTTCGAAGATCTGCGCCGTCCCCGTCTTGCCTGCCGACGTGTAACCATCCAGCCGCGCGGTAGTTTTCGCAGTGCCGCGCAGCACCACGCCTTCCATCATCATCCGCATCGTCATCACGGTCTCGGGCTTCAAAACCCGCACCGGAGCTTCCGTCGGCTCCAGCTTGTCGCCGCGCTTCAGCACCAGCTTCGGCTTCACCAGCATCCCGCCGTTCGCTATCACCGAACAAGCCCGCGCCAGTTGCACCGAGGTAGTGCTTAACTCCTGCCCCATCGAGACCGACGCCAGCGACGTGGTCCCCCACTTATCCAGCGTCCGCAGCAGCCCTCGCGATTCAGCCGGCAGCCCGACACCCGTCTTTTCGCCAAAGCCAAACTTCTTCGAGTACTCGAACATCTTTTCGCGGCCCACCCGGGCCCCAATCAGAATCGCCCCAATGTTCGACGATTTCTCCAGAACCTGCTGCAGCGTAATGGTGCCGTACCCGCCGTGCGCTTCGTGCACAATACGGCCCGGCAGTTTCAGCGTCCCGCCACCCGTGGGAATCATCGAGTCCGGCGTCAGATTCGTCGTCTCCAACGCTGCCGACAACGTCACCACTTTATAGATGGAACCCGGTTCGAACGGCACAGACACGCCCAGATTAAAGCGCGCCCAGCGGTTCTCGCCCGGCAGCTTGGCTTTGTTGGGATCATACGTGGGATAGTTCGCCAGCGCCACAATTTCCCCGTTATAGGGGTCCATCACGATCGCTGTCCCATACCGCGCATGTTTCAGCTCAACCTGAGCCTTCAGCGCTTTTTCCGCCACATACTGCAGTCTTTCGTCAATCGTCAGAGTAAGCGGGACGCCCGACTGAGGTGCCGTATCCAGGTGCGATTCAATGCCGCGCCGCTTCACGTCCATCACCAGACGTTCCGACCCCGGCTTGCCCTTCAGCGTGGTTTCGAAGGCTTTTTCAATGCCCGCCGCGCCTTCTTCTTCGTGATAGACCGTGCCGATTACGTGAGCCGCAGTTTCTGCTTTCGGATAATGCCGCTGGCTCTCTATATGGAAGCTGGCCCACTCCAGATTCAGCGTCTTCAGGTGCGCGGTCTCAAACGGATCGAGCCGATGCTTTACCCAGACGAAGCCTTTGTGGTTTTTCCGTGCCGCAGTCAGGCGGTCAAACAGAACCCGCTCGTCTAAATGCAGTAAGTTGGCCAGAATGCTGGAGGCAACACGGACATTACTCATCCGCATCGGATTCACAGAAACCGACTCTACCGGGACACTGATCGCCAGCGCCTGCCCGTTGCGGTCATAAATAGAACCGCGCGGAGCCTGCAGAGAGACTTCCTCTTCCTGCTGCTTCCGCGCCTGCGCAACGTATTCATCGTGGTGCCGGATCTGTACCGACACCAGCGCCCACACAATTCGAACACCCCAGAGCAACAGCAACAGAGCGATTACCGTCAGGCGGTTCACCGCTGCTATGCCGGAAGCGGACGCGCCCACGCGTTGCCCGGAATACTGCCGTCCCGCATCCGGCTGGCCGATATCTCGCGCCGCTACTTCAGGCAGTTCACCGTCACGCAGCTCAGCCACGACTTTTTAGCCCCGATCCTTAGTGATTCCGCGCGGAGGCGGCATTATTCGTTGGAACGGCCGCCGGCACCCGATTGGCGGCCATCGAAGCATCGCCCCGGGCATCCAGGTGCACGATCTGATCGACCCCGGGGCTGGTCAGATTATTGGCTATTGCCAGTTCGCCGAGCCGCTCCGGGCTCAACAAGGAGGCTTCCCGAACTTCCAGCTCACGCTTCTGGTCCAGCAATGTCTGGCGCTCCTGCTTCAGAGCCTCCAGTTTGTAACCTTCCAGCATCCACGCAGCCTTCGGCATAATGATGCTCACGGCCAGTATCATCAATAACGTCGCCGCCACCAGCGCCGAGGCCATTTCACCACGGGCTGCCGGATCGGACTGCCGAACCACGCGGGAATTGTCAACCCGCTTGGCAAAGAAGTAAATGTCGTCGTTCGGAAGTGAACGCAGGCGGAACGGGTCCATCTGGGCGCGAATGACTCCCCGCCCGTCTCCTGACGTCATCGCCTCGCTTTTCTGATAAAATCCCTGCTTAAAGATTCCTGCCCAGGTTGCCATCTGTGTCCTCCCGCCTCTCTTTTTTCCAAACCTACAAGAACTAAACTTCTGTCTTCACAATCTCTATCGCCCGGAGCTTTGCGCTTCTCGATGCGACGTTTTCCCGGAGCTCTTTGTCTCCCGGTATAACCGGCTTTTTGGTGAGGATCCGCGCGATGCCGGCCCGCTGCAGATCCCGAAACTTGTCTTTTACCCGAACGTCTTCAAGAGAATGGAACGAAATCATCACGATGCGGCCACCCGGGGCCACCATTCGCGGTGCGCGATTCAACAGCGCTTCCAGTTCCTTCATCTCTTCGTTCACCACAATCCGCAACGCCTGAAATGTTCGCGTCGCTGGATGTATGGGTCCCACGCGGGGAACGACCCCTTCCACTACACCCGCCAGGTGAAGTGTGCTCCGAAGGGGTCGAGCCGCATAGATTGCTCTGGCTATCTTCCGCGCATTCCTCCTTTCTTGTCCGTACTGGAATATCCAGTCGGTGATGGCCGTCTCGGCCGAGTGATTCACCAGATCGGCTGCCGTCATGCCACGGGTTTGATCCATGCGCATATCGAGCGGCCCATCCTGTAAAAGCGAGAAACCTCTGTCCGGGTCCGTTAACTGGAACCGCGAGGTACCCAGATCCGCGAGCAGGCCGTCCAATCCGTTTTCGTTCAACATCGAAAACGGGGCGCACTGAAACTCGGCACGATCCACAAAATCCATCAGAGTTCGTTTCGCCATCTCCAGCGACTCCGAATCCCTGTCGTTCACTATCAGACGTCCCGCCGGCGTCAGCCTTTCGGCCATCGCCTTCGAGTGCCCGCCCATTCCGGCGGTGCAGTCCAAATAAAATCCTTCCGGCTTGATCGCCAGATACTCCAGTGACTCCTGGAGCATTACCGAATAGTGAGAGGCTACGTGTTCCGGCATACATACCCCCTACTGCATCCCCAGATCTTCCAGCGCCAGAACATTCGCTTCCGCATCTTCTTGCGCTTCACGACGCCGCTGCTGATAAATCGCCTCGCTCAATATCTCCACGCGACCCCGCACTGCGTTCAGCCGCAACTCCTGCCCCATCAGCTTCAGGTCTTCCCGCATCTGCGAGTTCACCGTCAGTCGGCCCGACGAATCCACTTCCGCTTCCGCGCCAAAATCGTTCGCGTTGAACAGTACCTTCTGGACTAGCTTGGCGTTATCCTTCAGCTCGGATAGAAACTTCTGGTTCCTTCTCCAGACCGAAATAGGGTAAATTTGACCTATGCGCCCATCAAGCGATGTCACAAACAGCTTCTTCTCGGGAAACGCCGCGAAGAAGGCTTGGAAATCCACCGGCAACTTGATGCGCCCCTTGTCGTCCATACGCGCCGGATACATGCCGAGCGGAGGCTCGACAGGCAAAATTAGCGATTCTGGAGATTCTGGGACCACTTAGGTACTCGTTTTATCCACTTTTTGGCCACTACCGGCCACACAAGCAATTGTGGCACTACGCAACTCGGGTTGCAAGGCTTATTTTTGGGTAAGTGTCGATTTACGTGCATCTTACAGAGCACAACAGGTAAACGGAATACCGACAGACACCACCATTACCAGGGAATACGGCGAACGAAGGGCGAAAGTGATACTACCGAAGTAGTACCAAAGGCCACTGAAGGCCCTGGCCGACTTCAACAACTTCCGCCCCCACCCCAGGCCACCACATTTGCATGATTTTATGGAACTATTGGTACTTCCTGTAGCCGGTTTATTTTGTCGAACACCAGGCCGTTACGTTCCCTTGTTACCCTGCCGAATGGTACCCGGAAATGCTGGCCTCTGCGGGTAACCTCATGCTTGATCTCTGCGAAGCCCTCCTCCAGTCCAACTGGGGCCCGAAGGATGCTACGCCCCTCAACATCCCGCCTGGGTGCGGGCCAAGCGCGCAGCCAACCCAGTTGACCAGCGTTCGCACACCCTCCCGTCGGACGTTTTCGGGCAGGTCGGCAGGCTACGAGACTACCAAGCTGCCGCGAGAGTCCTTGTCACGTCGCCGGCGCCTGCTGGCGCTTCCGGTGCCTGCGCCGTGGCCTCTGGCTGAGCGAGGCCTGCGGCAGACAGAGCGGAGGTCCCCCGCAGAAATCCACGCCGCGAGGGCGCATCCACTGAAGATGTCATTTTTCGCATTCTTCGTCGCAGGCACCGCTGTTGCGGCCCCACCGAACAGCCTCATGGGAATCGAATGCCCACGTCGCCTCAAGATAGGGACCGCATGACGTTTCTTCGCCGCCCCATGTGCCTGGTTATGGGTTCCGACTTCGTCCGCGTGGGTCTTTAGTGCCCGGTTGCGCCAGGCTGCCCCACAGGCCTGGTTAGCCGTGCTGATTCAGCAACCGCCGATGAAGGCTGCGTCCCCAACCTCGACAATGGGGCTTCCACATACCGGTAGACGACTTGCGCAACCACGACACTCAACGCGAGTCCGGCTACCTGACTCATCCAGAACACCGGGGCGTGGCCTGCCGCGGAGCCCAGCCGGGGAACAATTCCGAACCGGAACGCCTTCACTACAAACCCGTGCGTGAGGTAGAAGGAGTAGCTGCACGCGCCCAACTGGCGAAACGGCGAGGCGGAAAGCAGCCGTCTCCACCACCCCGGCCCGTAATAGGCAAGCCAGACAAAGCAGAATAACCCAGCCCCGGAAAGCGCTGTCTCCAGCAACGGCAGCGATATCGCGGTCGGATTGGTGCCGCTTAGAAACAGAACCGTTCTGAACCGGAAACTGGCGAGCATAATAACCAGAGCGGGGGCAGTAAGCAAGGCTGCCAATTTTACTCGTCCGCCCCAAACTCCACCGACGATTTCCGACAGTGCCATTCCCACCCAGAACATTGCGGTGCGCGACGGCCAGTGTCCGGTAGCATTGCCGAAAACGGCCCACGCCACCGCCGCCACCGCCAAAAATGCGAATCGCCCGAGACGCCACAGGCCCGACGCGTGGAGCAACCGTACCGCAGCGGCTTCTATGGGATAGAACCATACGATAAAACCCAGCGTCCACGCGTTGTCCATGATCGGATCGATACGGAGAAAACCCGGCAGGAACAACAAGGTCTGGAGCAGGAAGACCACTGCGTGAAACCCGCCGGTCGGCAGCTTCGACATCGTCGGGATCAGGAGGGAGCCGACAACATACATCACAACGAGGATCAGGTACAGCGGGTACAGCCGCCATAGCCTACCCCTTATCAACTCGCCGAAACTCTTCGTGCGCCGGGCCAGCGTACCGTATGCGAAGAACCCGGACAGCAACATAAAGAAGTTCGTCCCGAGTGAGGCGTTGATATCGATCAGCCGCAGAAACAGACCGATCAACCCAGTCGTCGGAACCAGTCCACTCCAGACAAAACTGAAATGCACCAGAAAGACCAGCAGCATGGCGATGCCACGCAGTCCGTCCAACTGGAAAATCCGCCCTGCACTCTGCTTGCCGATGCTGCCTCCAGACCGTTTCACCCTGAAGCGTACCACGTCATGTAAAGACTAGATAAAGACCAGATCGCTTAGAACCCGCGCAGCGCGTTGCCGAAGACGCGGATCGGCCATAGCCCTCCCTGGCTATTCCACGGTAACGGACTTGGCCAGATTCCTGGGCTGATCCACGTCACACCCTCTTCGGACCGCAATGTGATATGCCAGCAACTGTAGCGGCACAATTTCCAGAATGGAAGTCAGCAGATCCGGGGCGGCCGGAATCTCGATCACCCAGTCGGCCACTTTGCGGGCTTCCGTATCGCCTTCGGTGACGATGGCCAGAACGCGGCCTTCACGCGCTTTCACTTCCTGCATGTTGGAAAGCGTCTTCTCATACTGCACCGAGCTGGCGGGAGTGCCGTCTTTCGTGGCAAGAATCACCACCGGCAGACTTTCGTCGATGAGCGCATTGGGCCCGTGTTTCATCTCGCCGGCCGGATAGCCCTCGGCGTGGATATAGGAGATTTCCTTCAGTTTGAGCGCGCCTTCCAGCGCCATCGGGAAGTGCACGCCGCGGCCGAGGAAAAGGAAATCAGTGGCCTTGAACAGCTTGCGCGCCAGGTCTTCGAACTGATGATCGTTCGCCAGGATCTTCTCGATTTTGCCGGGGATAAGAACCAGTTCCTGCACGAAATCGCGGGAGGCCTCATCATCCAACTGGCCCCGCATTTGGCCCAGATAAGCCGCCAGAATGGCCAGCGCGGTCAATTGGCAGGTGAAGGCCTTCGTTGACGCCACACCGATCTCAGGGCCCGCGTGTGTGTAAATTGTGCCGGAAGCTTCACGGGTGATCATGGACCCGACCACATTGCAGATGGCCAGGGTCCTGGAGCCCTTGCTCTTCGCTTCGCGCTGAGCGGCCAGGGTATCGGCCGTCTCGCCCGATTGCGAGATCACCACGGTGAGCATGTCGGGCGTAATAATCGGGTCGCGATAACGGAACTCACTGCCGTAATCCACTTCCACCGGAATCCGCGCCAGCTTTTCGATGAGGAATTTGCCGGCCAGCGCCGCATGCCAGCTGGTGCCGCAGGCGATGATCTTCACGCTGCGGAACGCCCGGAATTCGGAGGGCGTAATGTCCATTTCATCGAGGAAGATCCGGCCGGTCTCCTGGCCGACGCGCCCCAGGGTGGTATCGCGAACCGCGCGGGGCTGCTCAAAGATCTCCTTGAGCATGAAGTGCTTATAGCCGCCCTTTTCGGCCATGATGGGGTCCCACAGGACGCGCTGGACCGGGCGGGTTACCTGATTGCCGCTAAAGTCACTCAGTTGCACGCCTTCCGGGGTGAGGACAGCCATGTCGCCATCGGCGAGGAAGAACATGTCGCGGGTATGGCTGAGGATGGCAGGAACATCGGAAGCCACAAAGTACTCGTTGCTGCCGAGGCCGATGATGACAGGGGGGCCCTCCCGAGCGGCCACAATCTTGTTCGGGTCACGCCGGGAGAGGACGGAGAGCGCGAAGACGCCGCGCAACTGCTTCACGGCCAGGCGAACGGCCTGTTCCAGATTGCCGTCGAAGTACTTCTCCACCAGGTGAGCGATCACCTCGGTGTCGGTTTCGGTCTTAAAGGTGTGGCCTTCATCCTGCAGTTGTTCCTTCAGCTGCAGGTAGTTTTCCACGATGCCGTTATGCACCACGACGATGTCGCCGGTGCAGTCGCGATGGGGGTGCGCGTTCTCCTCGGTGGGCCGCCCGTGAGTGGCCCAGCGGGTGTGGCCGATGCCATAGCGGCCATCGGTGGGGTTGAGTTGCAGGACATCTTCCAGATTCCGCAACTTACCGGAGGCTCGGCGAATTCCGAGCTGTTCATCATCCTGGTATACGGCGATACCAGCCGAGTCATAGCCTCTGTATTCGAGCTTCTTCAAGCCGTCCAGAATGATGGGGACAGCTCTTCGGGTTCCAACGTAACCAACGATGCCGCACATGAGATTAGTGTACGGGGCGGTATGTTACGCGAGAGTCTCGATCCGGTAATCCTCGATGACGGGATTGCTGAGCACTTCGCGGGCAATGGCCTCCAGATCCTCACCTTCGGCATAAGAGACCTCGAAGTACTTGCCTTGCCGAACCTCCTCAATGCCGGAGTGGCCAAGGCCTTTCAGGGCTGCACGAATGGTCTGGCCCTGGGGATCGAGGACCGAAGTTTTCAAAGTTACGTAGACGCGGGCTTTCATATTTTTCTAATCCTCTAAATCGTCGAACAGGCTTTCCTGCAGGTGCGAATCGTCGTTTGATTTGCGGGCGGTTTTCTTTGGGTCCGGCGGATTGAATTGCCGCATGAGGCCCATCATTTTCGCATGCAGCTCGTAGATGTCCATGAGCGCTTCGCAGCGCGAACAGCCGCCGCGAATGGCGCCTCTGCCATCCGAATACGGGTCAAAGCCCGGATGTTTGGAGCACTTGCCGCGCCACTTGATAATCCCAATTTTCAGCATCGAATCACCCCGTTACCGCCCTGCCGGAACAGCCGGTGAGGAGACACGTGACACGTGTCCCCGCAAAGCTTCTTCGATGGAAACGCTGTGGTTGGTGAGGGTCTGGCCGACGACGCGTTCCAGCTGATTTCGCGCTTTGGCCCAGGCTCCGCGCGCGGCCACTTCAGCAGAACGGGCCTGGGCGACATAGTTCTCGTACTGGATGACGAGGAAGTTGGTGGAAAGCCCGGCGGTAAACCGCTCCTGTTCAATTTCGAGCGACTGCTCCTGCAGCTTCCGTGTTTCGGTGGCCGCTTCATAGGCTGACCGGGTGCGTTCCAGAGCTATGAGAGCATCTTCCACTTCGAGGCGAATCTGATTTTCGATTTGGCGGATGCGCAGTTCGGACTGGCGAACCTGCAACTGGTCTCGAACCACATCGGCCTGAGCGGTGCGGTTGTGGACCGGGAGCGTGAGGTTGATGCCGATGCTGACAACGGGATTGGTAACTTTACCGAGCTGCCCCAGGGCGGAGCCGAAACCATCGCCATAACCAGGCACGGTTCCGGGAAGCGGCAGGGTACCGGCAAACTGCGGATTCAAACTACCGGCGAGGGAGTTGTTGGTGGCGCCGCCGACGATATCCAACTGGGGCAGAAGGCCGTTGCGGGAGCCCTTGAGGCTGATTTCACTATTCGCGACCTGGAGCCGGGCGGCCTGGATTTCCGGGCGGCTATCAAGCGCCATTCGAATGAACTCTTCCGCGGTCTGAGGCGGCGGCCCTTCCACGGTAATGGTATCGGTGGGGATGACGCGGGCTGAGTGTACGAGGGGATCGGCGTTGCCATTGCGGCTGAGGGTGTTCTTGAGAATCAGTTCCTGCTGCCGGACGAAGCCTTCGGCGTTGATGAGGTCCTGGCGGGCAGCGGCGACCTGCGCCTGGGCTCGGGTGAGTTCGATGGGGGCGATGGTGCCCTGCTCCACCTTGCTGGCGTTATCCTGGGCGAGGCGCGAGGCCGTGGCAAGAGTCTGGCGTTTGACGCGGAGGTCTTCGTTGAGGCTGACGAGATCGGTATAGAGCCGGATGACGCCGGAAACGGTGCTGATGACCTGTTGGCGGAAGACGAAATCGGAGATCTTTTCGCTGTTGCGCGCAATGCGGATGAAGCGGCGGTTCAGATCACTGCCGAAGCCACGCAGGAGGGGCTGGGAGACGGTGACGCCGAGGCTGGAGGTGACGTACGGATTGATCATGTTGCGGTTGGAGTTATTGCCGTTCCGGAGGTTCTGGAAGGCGGCTGAAATCTGCGCCCCGGAGCCGAAACCCTGGGCGTAACCGAAGTTACCGCTGAAGAGGTTTTGATTGAGGGACGGGGTGCCTACGGTGGTAATACTAAGCTGCGGCGTTTCCGAGTGCTGGAGCTGGGTCTGGGCGGTGAAGGAGGGATCGAACTGAGGTATGGCCGGACCGTTGATCAGAGGAAATGCGCCGGTGACGGAGAGACTGTTCTGGGCCTGCTGAATGAGCGCGGTATCGGTGACGTTTACGGGGACCGTGGTCTGGGGAATGGTACCGCTGGCGGCCGAGTTATTGAGAGAACTACCGGGGCCGCCGACACCAGCCGGGGCTTCGGTGACGGTGAGAGGGATGCCGCGGAGCGTGCCACCGCCGGTGGCGCGCAAGATATCGGTCGCGGTCATGCGGATGCCGAAGCGTTGAATTTCCAGATCGAGATTATTTTCGAGCGCCAGCGCGATTGCATCCTGAAGAGACAGATAGAGCTGGCCGGCCTTTATCAGGTCCTGAATGCGCGTGGAATCCTTAAAATCGGCCTGAGACACATCTCCGGGGAGGTAGGAACCCCACCGGCCGGCGCCGTAGCTGATTGTCGGAGTCCGCCCCGCGCTTTGCGCGAAGCCATTGCCGGCGGCCAGCATGCAACAGACCAGACTGGTAACCCGCACTGTCAATTGAGACCTCATTACTTCCCTGCTCCCTTTTGTGGATCTGCGAGGACGACGGCGCCTTCGCGAACATCGTCACCCGGATTGACCACTACTATTTCATTGCCGGTTAAGCCGCCGATAATTTCAGTCTGGGCACCGTAGTCGCGACCAAGCAGGACGGCCTGAATACGAATCTTTTTGGCCCCGGGCTGACCGCCGGGAGCATCTTCCAAAATCGCTACGCGAGTGCCGGCGGTGCCACCGATGACGGCGTCGCCGGGGATCAGGTTTGGCGGGGTATCGCGATGGCTGCGGAAGCGAACTTCGGCATACATGCCGGGGATGAGCTTGCCATCCGCGTTGGGGACCTGCACTTCGACGAGCATGGTTCGGGAAGCAGGATCGAGCGAATTGGAACTGCGGGCGACCTTACCCTCAAATTTGCGATTTGGATATTCGACGATGGAAATCTCCGCCTTCATACCCGGCACGATGGAACCGGCACTGGATTGGGGCACGGATTCGAGAATGCGGACAGTCTTCGTCTGGGCCAGGCGGAACAGTTCATTGCCGTTATTCCCGCCACCGGCGGTGGGATTGGAGGAAGCGCCCTGACCGCCCCCGGAGGTAGAGATGAGGGAGCCGACATCGATGTTGCGGGCGGTAACGACACCTGCCATGGGAGCACGGACGCTTTTGTATTCCTGGAGGGCGGTGACACGATCGAGATTGGCCTGGGCCTGATGGACGTTGTCTTCGGCAGCGCGAATGTTGGCTTCCTGCGCGGCGACGACAGCTTCGGCAGTCTTGTAAGTGGCGGTCTGGACGTCAGCATCCTGACGGGCGACGGCACCTTTCGCCACAAGGCCGGTGTAGCGTTCCGAGGTGAGCCTGGCGAGGTCGCGCTGGGCCTGTGCCTGAAGGAGCGAAGCCTTGGTCTGAGCGATCTGCTGTTGGGCCTGGGAGAAAGCGGCCTTGGCCTGGGCGACTTGCTGGTCGAGTTCGGGGGCTTCGATTTCAGCGAGGAGCTGGCCTTCTTTGACACGGTCGCCGATATCGGCGTAGCGCTTCTTCACATAGCCGGCGGCACGGGCGTAAATGGAGGCCTCGGTGAGGGCCGAGATGGTGCCGGGCAGGACGACCTCGACATCTGAGGGGGCGCGTTTTACCTTGGCAGAAACGACCCTTGGAAGGGTGTCACGCTCTTCGCGGGCCGCTGAATTGGCAGCCGCCTCCCGCGCCTTGTGGGGGAAGTAGCCGAGGACACCCACGCCGGCGACAACGGCGACCAGCAGGACGATTACGAGGATGACCTTCCAGGCCGAAATGTGGTGCTGATTGGTTCCAGCGTTCGATTGACTCATGCTTGCGGCCTCAGGACCAATGCGGCGTTTTCTTTGAGGCCCACGATGTTGGCCTCATGTGACTCCAGTTCGATCAGTTCGTCCTGATCAACCGGCGGTTTCTTACGGAGGAAGCTGTAGACGATAGGAACAAAGAACAAAGTACTCAAGGTGGCCAGGACAAGACCGCCGATAACGGCGCGGCCGAGGGGGGCATTCTGCTCGCCGCCGTCGCCCAACCCGAGCGCCATGGGCACCATGCCAATGACCATGGCGAGAGCGGTCATGATGACGGGGCGGATACGGGTATAGCCGGCGGAAAGGGCGGCTTCAACTTCGTTGAGGCCTTCGCGGCGCTCATCGTTGGCGAACGAGACCATGAGAATGCTGTTTGCGGTGGCGACGCCGATGGCCATAATGGTGCCCATCAGGGAGGGCACGTTGATGGTGGTCTGGGTGGCGAAGAGCATCCAGAGAATACCGGCGAAGGCACCGGGGAGAGCGGTGAGGATGATGAAGGGATCGAGCCAGCTCTGGAAGTTGACCACCATGAGGAGGTAGACGAGGAGGATGGCGAAGACGACACCGTAACCGAGGCGGCGGAAGGAAGTCTGCATGGTTTCGGACTGACCGCGCAGGGAAACGACGGTCCCCCTGGGGAGCTTAAGACCGCTGATGAGCTTCTGGATGTCGCCGGCGACGCCGCCGAGGTCGCGCTGGTCGATGTTGGCGTAGACGTCGTAGACGTTCTGGACGTTGTAGTGGCTGACGAGGGAGGTGGTGACGGTGCGTTTGACGCCTGTGATGAGGTTATCGAGCAACTGGGGGCTGCCACCGCCGGGGATGGTAATGGGCGTCCGCTTCAGGGTGTCGAGGGAGTCGATTTTGTATTGGGGCGTTTGGACGGCGACGCTGTAGTTGACGCCGTTGATGGGATTGAGCCACTGGTTCGGCGCGGTCTGGCCGCTGGAGCTGAGCGAGATGAACATGGAGTTGGCGACATCGCGCTGGGTGAGGCCGGCCTGGCTGGCTTTGGTGCGGTCCACGGTGACGTTGAGCTGGGGCGTGTTGACCTGCTGGTTGATGCGGGTATCGACGATACCGGGGATGATGGCGAGTTTACGTTCCAGTTCGGTGGCGAGTTTGTAGCCGCCGACGGTGTCACGGGTCAGGATCTGGAGGTCAATGGGGGCCGGGATCCCGAAGTTGAGGATCTGGTTGGTGATGTTGGCGGCCTGGAAGAAGAAGGTCTCTTCGGGGAAGGTGGTGTGGAGGGCTTTGCGGAGTTCGCGCTGGAGAAGGTCAGTGGAGCGGCGATTCTCGCGCTTGAGGGAGATGAGGATTTCGCCATCGGCCGAACTAATGGTGGCCGAATCACCCCAGGCGAGGGCGAAGGGTGCGTTGGGAAGGCCGATATTGTCGGTAATGGATTCGATTTCGCCGGGCCGGGCGGTATGGCGAATGGTCTCTTCCACCTGGCTGAAGATCTGCTCGGCTTCTTCGACGCGGGTGCCTTCCGGAGTCCGGACATGGAGGCGCATCTGACCCGAATCGACGGTGGGGAAGAAGTCCGTGCCGACGAAGTTGACGAGGAAGAGAGAAGCGCCGACGAAGGTGAGATAAACCAGGGTGACCCAGGCGCGGTGGTGCAGACACCAGCCGAGAGCCTTGCGGTAATTGCCGCGCATGATTTCGAAGACGTGGTTGAAGGCGTGGTGGGCTTTCCAGATGGGGCCGGTGGCGTGGGCGAGAGCCTCTTCTCCGCCGGCGTAAATGGCGACTTCCGGACCGAGCATGTAGTGCATCAGGGTCGGCACGAGGGTCCGTGTGAGGAAGTAGGACATCAGCATGGCGACGGCGACGGCGAGGGCGAGGGGCGTAAAGAGGAAGCGCGCGGGGCCGGTGAGGAGGAGGACGGGGACGAACACAATACAGATGGCGAGGGTGGAAACAAAGGTGGGGACGGCGATTTGCGCCGCACAATCGAGGATGGCGCGGGTGAGGGGCTTGCCCATACTCATGTTGCGGTGGACGTTCTCGACTTCGACGGTGGCGTCATCGACGAGGATGCCGACGGCGAGCGCCATGCCGCCGAGCGTCATGGTGTTGAGGGTGTGGCCGAGAGCCCAGAGGACGGTGCAGGAGGTGAGAATGGACAGGGGGATCGACATGCAGACGATGAGGGTGCTGCGCCAACTGCCGAGGAAGAGCAGGATCATGACGGCCGTCAGGATGGCGGCGGTGGCACCTTCCTTGAGAACGCCGTCGATGGCGGACTGAACGAAGATGCTTTGATCGAAAAGCGTTTTGACCTTGAGGCCCTGCTGGGGGAGGCCGGCGAGAATTTTGGGGATGGCCGCTTTGACGTTGTTGACGATGTCGAGGGTGGAAGCCTGCCCGTTCTTCATGACGATCATGAGGGCGGAGCGGTGGCCGTTTTCGCGGACGATGTTGCCCTGGACCGAGTAGCCGTCGCGGACCTGGGCGATGTCGCGCATGTAGACGGTGTTGCCGTTGGTGGTCTTGACGGGGAGGTCGTTAATGCCGGCGATGGTGGTGGGGCTGGAGTTGAGACGGACGAAGTACTCGCGGTCGCCCATTTTGGCGGTTCCGGCGGGGAGGATCAGGTTCTGCTGGCTGAGGGCGGTGGAGACGTCGGTGGCGGAAAGGCCGCGGGCGTAGAGGGCGTTGGGGTCGATATCGACCATGACCTGACGCTGTTTGCCACCGAAGGGGGGCGGAATGGTGGCGCCTTGAATGGTGGCGAGCTGGGTGCGGATGAAGTTTTGGCCGAGATCGTAGACATCCTGTTCGGAAAGGGTGTCACTGGAGAGACTGAGCTGGACGATGGGGACGCTGGACGCGTCGTATTTGAGGACGCCGGGCGGGAAGATGCCGGGGGGGAGGATGCGCTGGATGGGCTGGGTGACGGCGACCATCTGGGTGATGGCGAGGTCGATATGGACGTTGGGCTGAAAAAAGGCACGAACGACGGAAACACCATTGTAGGAGTTGGATTCCAGGTGTTCAATGTCATTGACGGTACTGGCGAGGGCGCGTTCGAAAGGGGTGGTGATGCGGCTGGCCATTTCGTCGGGCGAGATTCCGTTGTAGCTCCAGATGGTGCTGGCGACGGGGATATCGATATAGGGGAAGATATCCTTTGGCATGTCGATGATGGCCATGCCGCCGAGCACTGCAATCAGGACGGCCATCACCACGAAGGTGTAGGGACGGCGCAGCGCTAGTTTAACGATCCACAAAGTTACAGGCTCCGGAGTGAGCGGGAATCCGCCGAGGGCGAAGAATTCGGACGGAGAACGCTCTTTTCAAGTTTATCGGATGCCTGGTTGTGGCCTGGGGCACAGGAATCAGGTGCCGGGAGGGCGGCGGGAGCGAGGTATCGGGGTTGAAGGAGAGGGACACGTCGGGGTTACCTTTTTGATAGTTGGCAGAAGAGGACGTTGGTTTAGGCGGCTTTGGGGAGGCGGCTGGGGGTTACGGGCGGAAAATTAAAGCCTCCGCGCCAGGTTTCGGAGTTATCCCAGTTGTTGCGCTTGTAGAAACGGGCGGATTCGAGGGCTTCGCGGCGCTTGATGACGGCGATGAGATTGGTGGGTGAAAAAACAAAGCCACTGACTTCAAGGGTGTCGTCTGCATGGAGTTCTTCGCCGTTCATAACAGCCTGACAGAGAAGGAGTTCCGCCTCTTCGCGCGCTTTGGCTTCGGCGGCTTTGCGGACGGTTTGGAGCTCTTCGAGACGCTTTTCGTTGAGGGCGATGACGCGGCGGATGCGGGATTCGTAGAGGGTGATGAGGGTGAAACCGTGGTTCGCGTCTCGCCAGGTTTTGGCCTGGGTGATGGCGGCATCGACTTCGGGGGAGTTGGTATCGAGGTCGCCTTCGTGTTCGTGGTGGCCGAGGCCGTAGGTGTTGTATTCGATGGCGCGGGAGCGATTGAGACGCCAGTGGTCCTGGGTGATGGAGATGGCGAACTGGGTTTCGACGGGACCGACGGGGGCGAGGGTATCGAGGAAGCCCTTTTCGAAAGTATTGTAGGCGAGGCGGTCGGCGTCATTCATGACGTAGAACTGGCCGGTGAGACCGTGGCGACGGGCGTTCATGGCGGCGCGGACTTTGCCGGCTTCGGATTTGGGGCCGGTGGAGAGGAGGGAGTTGGCTATGTTGGCCAGGAGTTTGGATTGGGAGAGGGGGAGTTTGTTGGTGGTGTTCTGCGCTTTGTTGGACATCGGGTTACCTCTTTCCTTGCTTGGTGTTCCTGGGGAAGGGTGGATTTTGGCTTCCCTGCCACGAGAGTTACAGACGGGTTGTGCAAGATCGGGGTACGATTTCCGTATGTTGTTGAAAACAAGATGAAAATAAAGTTCGGCAGACGGGCACTGACTTTCGGGGAGGGGGCGGGGAGGAGCACAGGATTCACGATGCATCCAGTATCGACGCCTGGTGAATTCTGAGAGAATCGGGGTATGCGCACCACTGTGGAGCTGCCGGAGCCATTGATCCAGCATGCGAAGTTGATGGCACTGGAGAGAGGAGTCACGCTGAGCAAAGTTGTCGAGGACGCGTTGCGGATTCACCTTTCGCTACGAGGAGGGGCGCTACGAGGCAAGGTCCGGCTGCCGACTGTCAGCGGACGGCTGGTGGATCCTGAGCTGGAGCTGGACCGAACATCGGCCCTAACGGTGGCGGAAGACGAGAGATTCTTTGAAGCGGGCCGGCGGGCCTGAGGGTGGTGGCCGCGGACGCGGGCAACGATACGCGATTTTGGCGCATGCGGTGGCGGTGGGGCTGTGGTGATTGAGCGGGATCCGACGCAGGCTTCGGTGTTACTTCATGAAGCACGAGCCAGCCATGAGGGCAGGAGTGGAGTAATATTCCGGCCTCGGCATCCTTCCGCCCCGCGAAGTGAGTTGCTGAGGGCTGGGTCAGGCAGCCAACAGGTGCCAGGAATAATGGGGTGGCGGAAGTAGCTTCCACTCAGCGGGAATCATCTGAATTGACTGCCAGTGCCGCGACTACGGCAGCTTTCAGCGGAGGCAGGTCGTGAACAACTGTGTGCCAGATCGTTTCAAGATCAACGCGGTCGTATTGGTGGCGAAGCCAGTTGCCGAGACCTCGAATATTGTGCCAGGGTGGCCCCGGACAGAGGGCGGGGCCGTTTTCTCCGAGACGAACGGCTGCTTCGCTAATGAGCGAGAGCTTTCGTTCCACGGCGGCGACTGTGCGCGGATCGTCCCGGAAGGCCCCCATATCCATGCCTTCGGTGAACCGGGTGATCATCGCAATGCTGTCGATGATGTCCCTGAACGCAAGGTACGGTTCGTTAAAAAGGCAACAACGGCCTCGCGTGCGGCCCGCTCCCGAACGGGTTCTTTGAGCATCTTTGCGGGAGCGAGGTCCACGGGAGCGCCAAGGAGTTCCGCCAGTTTGTTCTCCAGCCCCACCATGTCGAGCAGGGTGAGGTGGCGGGAGGTATCAAACTCGGCCATCAGATCAACGTCGTTGCCGGGTTCCCCCCGGGCGACGGAGCCGAAGAGAGAAAGGCGGACAATCCCCGCTTCGCGCAGTTCTCGGGCGTGTTCCCGCAGGATTGAGACAACCCGATCTTTGTTGCTTTGCAGGGGATTTCGACGTTGCATGGAATGGCTGGTTTCATTTTCGCTCAGTTTCGTGTTGAGCGGGAAGAAAGAGGCAGGGCTCCTGAAGGAAAGAGTTATGCGAGGTGGCCCTGTTTCCAGGGGTATGGGGAAAGGCTGCATTCGCAGTGTTCGATGCCGCCGCGGCTGGCGGCGGGTTCGGGACGGCGAGGCTTCGGACAAATGGCCCCGGAACGCTGATTCCGGGGCCATTGTTTCTGGTCAGCAGCGTCGCTGTTTAAATGGGCTTGCAGATGAAGGGGTAGTGGCAGTTGTCGATGAGGGGTTCGATGCCGAAGAAGTCGTTGAGGACCGACTCGGCGGTACAGTAGGCGCCTTCGACCCAGGCCTGATCGTTTGAATACGCCTCGCCGACGATGAAGATGTCGGCGTCGGCGCCTTCGATTAGCTGGGAAGGTTTGCGGATCTTCTGCTGGACGTCGGCGATATCGAAGTGCGCGGCCCAAGCGTGATAGCCGGCGTTGAAGGGTGGCAGGGACCAGTCGATATAGGCGGCTTCGAGAGGCTCGGGGACGTCGCTGTAGTCGGAGTTGGGGCCGTAGTGGAGTTCCGCGAGCTGCTTGCGGAGCATCTTGACCATGCGGGCGGGCACTTTGCGGGGGCCGACGAGGGGTTGGTCGTTGTCGGAGCTGGGGATCTTCTTCTGCTCGTTGGGGCCGATTTCGAGTTCACGCCAGAAGCTGGTGAAGGATTCGTCGTCGTAACTGGCGAGCATGCCGTAGACGGGCTTGCCGGACTGCTTCTTCGCGTTGTTGCCGAAGTAGACGGCCTGGCGGATGGGGGTGTCGGTGACGCTGGGGCCGATGGTGTTGCGGGAGGCGGCAGCGGAGAGCGCGTCCTGCTGGGTGATGGTAAGGCGTTCTTTGGTGATGCCTTCGAGGGCCTGGAAGAGCGCGGTGGCGGAGTCAAAAGGATTGGCGTTGTAGAACGTGGGGAGGGCGTTGAGAGCCTTCGGGGGGAATTTCTGCTTCTTCAGTTCGGCGACGACAGTGGGGGTGACGACGTAGCTGGTGAGGAGGGCGGGGTACGTGGAGCTGGTCCACCAGGGCGTGTGGAAGAACATGCCTACCTTATAGGAAGGCTGCATGATGGCGGACTCCATGTAGAGCTGGACCTTCTGGTGGTTGAGAACGTCGAGACCATCGGACTGGCAGTAGCGGGTGGCGCGGGCGACGAGGTCGAGGGAGTGGCGGGGCATGGCGAGCCAGGCGGCATTGGTGGTGCGCTCTCCGGCGGGCTTCCAGGGGTGGGCGCGCTCGGCGAAGGTGTAGTGGATGCCGTCGTCCTTGGCGAGGATGGAGTGGAGGCGGGTGTTGGGGTAGTAGCGGAACTGGACACCCTTTTCTTTGGCGAGAGTCTGGATGGCGGCGAACAGGGCGGTGAACATGCCGGAGTAGCCGGTGGTGATGGTCATGTACTGGTTGCCGGGGGTGAATTCGTTGTTGGCCTCGAAGGCGACGGCGGCGTTCCAGTTGATGACGTTGGAGGAGTAGCCGTTACCGTCGGCGGAGTAGGAGAAGCCCTCGGAACCGAGCTGATCGTACATCAGATTCCAGTAGCCGATGTCCTTGAGGTGGTCGCCCTTCTGGAAGACGGAGGTGGCGGGGAGTTCGGATTCGATGCGGCCCTCCTGATAGAAGGCGTCCCACTCGGCGCGGGTCTTGTTCTTTGTGACGGAGAGGGCTTCGAGGGTGGAGAAGCCCTGGTCGGGCTGGGCGGCGGCGCCGTAGTTGTTGACGTTATAGGGGGCGGGTCGGTTGGAGGAAATGTCGTTGAGGTAGAGGTTCTTTGTGCGGAGATAGAAGAGCGGGTTATCGGACTCATTGAAGGGGACGGCGTATTTATCGAGGCCGAGCTGGGCGATGACGGTGGTGACGAGGCGATGGCCGGGGGCGAAACCGCCGTTGGGATCGGGCTGCGTGGTGTCCCAGTTGAGGTAGCGCATGCCGCCGAGTTCGACGTAGGAGTTCTCTGGATTTTCGCCGTAGTGCCAGGTGCAGACGCGGGCGCCGGGCTCGCGGGTGCCGGAGTTCTGGGCGGAGAAATCGTACTGGCCCCAGTCATAGAGTTCGAGGATGTCGCCTTTGGCGAGTTGTTTGGATTTCGCTTTATCATTCGCCTTAGCACTGGACCGCCGGGGGCTGGCGATTTTGCCACCGAGCAGACGCCAGGCGGTATAGAGGCCGGCGGCTCCGGCGCCGAAGATGGAATAGGTCTTTTTCATGATGGTTTTCCTTTAGCGGGTGGGTTCGGCTCGGGCGGCGGTGCGGAAGTAAGTGCTGCCGGTTTTGAAGTGGCTGATATCGAAGGGGGTGCTGCCGTCGAGGGCGAGATCGGAGAGGATCTTGCCGAGAAGGGGCACGAACTTGGCGGCCCAGCCGGTGGCGTAGATCACGATGTTTTCGTGATTGGGGACGGAGGGGGGCGCGAAGTCGATGATGAGCTCTTTGTTGGAGATTTTGCTGAGCGCGACCATACAGGTGGAGGTGAACTCGGGCTCGGGGTGGAGGCCGGGCATGTGCTGGCGGACCCAGGCGGCGGTGTAGGCGAGTTCCTGGGGGTTGGGGATGGAGGTGCGCTGTTCGGGAGAGGTGAGGGGGTTGAGGACGAAGTCGGAGGCGACGCGGATATAGCCGGGATGGTCCCAGCCGACTTCGGGAAAGCCGTAAACCTCATTGCCATTATCGCCGACGGGCTGCTGGAAGACGAACCAGGTGGGGTACTGAATATCGAGGCGGGTTTTGCGGTAATAGGCGGACGTCATATTCCAGTAAGTGGCGGCGATATTGAAGCCGAGGAGATTGATGACGTTGTCGATATACGGGCCGGGGACGAGGACGAGCTTGTCGGCGGTGAATTTGCCCTGGGGGGTGGTGACTTCGAACCGTTTGTGGTGCTGGGCGATGTTGCTGACGGGGGCTTCCTCGAGGAGGGTGACGAAGCCGGATTTCTGGTTCTGGTGGAAGAGGGTTTGGAGGGTGGCTTTGAGGTTGATGCTGGCGCCATCGGGCTGGAAGAGGCCGGTGTAGTTGGCGGGGAGGTTCTTGAAGAGGTACTGCTTTTCGATCTGGGCGGCGGTGAGCTTGGTGTAGGGGACGTTTTCGGCGGTGAGGGCCTTTTCAGCCTCGCCGATATTGCCTTCCGAGGTGTGGACGGTGGGGTCACCGAACCAGAGGGTGCCGACTTTGTCGAGGAGGGGCTGGGAGGTGTGGGACTGGAGTTCGTCCCAGAAAGGTACGGACTCTTTCACCATTTTGACCAGATATTTTTCGGTATAGGGGTAACGGAACTGGCGGGATACGCCGGCGGAGCTGCCGAGCTGGTTGAAGAAAGTGAACTGCTCCAGCACGAGGGTGCGGGCGTTGCGTTTGCCGAGGTGATACGCGGCAGACAGCCCCATGGAACCTCCGCCGATCACGATGACGTCGTAGTTGCCTGAAATGCTGTCCATATGGACCTCCCGCTCACCGTAACTGGCTACGCGTGGACCGATGCGCAGGCAAGGACATTTGACCGGATATTGAGGACTATTCCCCCGGCTAATATCTCTTGCGTTTACGGATTAGTTGTTGCAGCATATCACCGCAAACGGGAAATGGTCAAGATAAAAAGCAGCGGAGAAAGAGCAGGGGAATTTGGCGCTGGGGTGGCCAGGAGGAAGTGGCGTCCTGGGGATGCGAAACTGGTGATATCTTAATGTTGAGGGTGTTTGCCCTTAAAGTAACCGATAACTGGACTGCCGCCCTCCGAACGCTATGACCTCATTGAACCTCCGCCGTTTTCTACAGACTGTTAGCGTTATCGCCTTGATGGGCACGACGGGAGTGGTGTGGACGACTCGCCACCTGGGGGCTCAGCCTGGGGCTGTGGCTCCGAACAAAGCTGTGTTTGAGCAGAAGATTCAGCCGTTCCTGAAGAAGAACTGCATGCCTTGCCATGACACGGATCATGCGGTGGCCGGGGTCCGGCTGGACCAGATGGATGCGAGCTTCGAAGACCGGCATATTCGGGTCTGGGAAGGCGTTAAGAAACGTCTGGAAGAAGGGACGATGCCGCCGAAGGGCATGAAGCAGCCCGCAGCCGGTGAGAACAAAGAGGTTGTGGACTGGATCACACAGGGCATTGAAATGGCTCGGGTGCGGGTATCGCCCAAGAATGGTCTGGTGCGGCGGCTGACGGTGGCGCAATACCGGAACACGCTGCGGGAATTACTGAAGCTGGACGATGATATGACGACGGGGCTGCCTCCGGATGCGATCTCGAAAGACGGGTTCGTGAACAACCAGGAGACTTTGAACCTTTCGTCGCTGCTGCTGGAAGCGTATCTGGAGATCGCGGACGCGGCCCTGACACGAGCGGTGGTTGACCCGAAGACGAAGCCTGCGATTCAGGATTTCAAGGTAGAACTGGGGTTGAAGGTAAATCCGAAGCCGTTCCCGGAACCGCTGATTCTGGGCGCGGGGAGTCAGTTGCTGGACAACAGCGATGTGCTGGTGACGCAGCAGGTACCGACAAAGCTGTTTGCGTTTGAGCCGCACCCGATGCAGACGAAGTATCGGTTTATTGAGGGATACCAGGGGAACGATACGATCCGCGGGTGGCGCGAGTACGACAGCATCTATCACGTGGTTTATGCGGATATGCGGGGCAGTGCGGGGTATCCGAAGGGCAAGGCTTACGGCACGGTGCCGGAGGGTCTGCTGCTGCGTCCGGCGATTCCGAACGATGAGATGTTTGAAGCGGACGGGACGTATGGACCGAAGGCGAATTTCAAGATTTCGACGCGGGAGCTGCCGGATTCCGGGCCATTCCGGATTACGGTGATGGCGGCGCGGTACAACGACGGGCTGCTGGTGGATACGAATACGGCTACGGCGGCGGCTTCTGCAGAGGCGATCACGGTGAAGAATCCGAGTGCGCCGCAGACGATGACGGTGGCGAAGGCCGGGATGTATCAGGTAGATGTACATGCGGCGGCTCCGCGGGGGCCGATCGCGCCGGACGCTTCGAGGCTCAGTGAAGGCCTGGGTGGGGCGTGGCACCTGAATGGCGCGGTGGAGATGGCGGGCAAGCTGGAGGGCGGGGCGACATTTGTGGATTCGCCGTTCGGCAAGGCTGTGTCGTTTCCTGGTGAAAAGGCGCCCGGGGAGAAGACGTCCGCTGAGAAGTCGCAGGTCTCGATTCCCCGCCCCGAGGGCGTGAATGTGGGGTCGGGCGACTTTACGGTGGCGGCGTGGATTCATCCGAAGCAGTTGAGGAAGGCCGGGCTGGTGAGTCTGGGCGAGGGCGGGCAGCAGTCTGCACCTCCGATGCATGGCTGGAATCTGATGATGCCGGATGCGCGGGGCATATTGCGGCTGGAGACGACGGGGCCGGATAACACGGCGAACGGGATGATTTCGTCACCGCGCGGGGCGTTGAAAGCGGACGCGTGGCAGCATGTGGCGGCGGTGGTACGGCATGGCGGGAAGAATGCGGCGCGGCTGTACATTAATGGCTACCAGGTGGCGAAGGGCGATATTGGCCCGGCGAATCTGGACAATCTGAAGATGAATTTGCTGCTGGGGCGGCTGCAGGACGGCCAACCTTATCAGGGCGAACTGGATGAGATCCGGATTTATAAGCGGGCGCTGGGTGAGGCCGAGATTCAGGCCCTGGTGGAGCCGGGCAAGCAGTTTGTGAAGGCTCCGACGGCGGAGAAGACGCAGGACATTACGGTAACGCTGGGCGACCGTTCGTTTACCGGGGCACTGCAGCAGCCAGCGTATCTGGTGGCGCGGCTGGAGGCGGGTGTTTTGCCGGTGGATGTGCAGAACACGGGGATGGGCGATCTGGACCGGGTGGTATTTACGCCTCTGGCGGCGACGCAGGATTTGGCGAAGAAGTTTGTGGCGTTTGAAAAGCGGACGCCGCGGCTGGGCGTGCATCTGGGTTTCCGGCGGGATTGCGGGAGTACGTTTGCTCCGGTGGGAGCGCCGCAGACGGTGTCGAGCGGCAAGCTGACGAAGTTCGTGTTTACAGGGACGATCAAGAATTATCCGAATCCGGAAGTTGAGAAAGGCAACGTGAATTACCTGGCGGGCGTGCGAGAGATCGCGGTCCGGAGTGAGTTTACGGACGGCCGGGATATGCCGCGGATGGTGGTTCGGTCAGTGGAGTTTGAAGGGCCGTTCTATGAGCAGTGGCCTCCTGTGTCGCACAAGAACATCTTTATCGACTCGCCGAATAAGGGCGAGACGGCGGCCTATGCGCGGGATGTGCTGCGCAGTTTTGCGACGAAGGCGTACCGGCGTCCGGCGACTGCGGCGGAAGTGACGCAACTGGTGGGCGTTTATGCGAAGGCGGCTGCGGCGGGGCGGGGTTTCCAGGATTCGGTGAAAGAGGCTTTGCAGGTGGCGCTGACGTCACCGCAGTTCCTGTTTATTACGGAGAACAGCAAGACTCCGGACGCGGAGCCGCTGGACACGTATGAGCTGGCTTCGAAGCTTTCGTACTTTTTGTGGAATGGTCCGCCGGACCAGACGACACTGCGGCTGGCGGCTGCGGGGACGTTGCGGAAGAATCTGGATGCGGAAGTGACGCGGATGACGGAGGACTCGAGGTTCTCCCGGTTTACGCGCGACTTTACGCAGCAGTGGCTGAATCTGGACAAGTTCACGGTGCTGGAACCGGACAGAAAGAAGTTCCCGCAGTTGACTCGCGATACGCGGGCACAGTTGCGGGAAGAGCCGATTCAGTTCGTGGATTATCTGCTGCGCAAGAACCTGCCGGTGAGCCAGCTGGTGCAGGCGGATTTCATTATGGCGAACGAGACCGTGGCGAATTACTACGGTCTGGGGGACAAGACGGAGAACGGGTTCGAGTTCCTGGCGATTCCGCACGGACGCAAAGAGCTGGGCGGCGTGCTGACCGAGGCGGCGCTGATGGCGGGGTTATCGGACGGGCGCGAGTCGAATCCGGTGAAGCGCGGGGCGTGGCTGGCGCGGCGGATTATTTCGGAGCCGCCAGCTGATCCGCCACCCAATGTTCCGACGCTGAAAGAGAATGAGAACCTGACGCTGCGGCAGCGGCTGGAGCAGCATCGGACGCAGCCGGGCTGCAACCAGTGCCACCTGAAGATTGACCCGTGGGGCGTGGCGTTGGAAGAGTTCGACGCCGGCGGGCGGCTGAAGGCGCAGACAGTGGACGCGCATTCAACTTTGCCGGACCGGACGGAAGTTTCGGGCGCAAACGAGTTGAAGAAGTATCTGAGCCAGGACAGGCTGGATCAGCTGGCTTTCAGTTTCATGCGGCATTTGACGATTTACGGGGCGGGACGGAACCTCAGCTACAACGAGGTGGATTTCCTGAAACGGGATGGGTTGAAGCTGAAAGCGGACGGGTACCGGATGAAAGATATGGTCCGGTACGTAGTGAACAGTAAAATCTTCCTTGAAAAATAGTAGAATTCAGAGAACAGCGATATGACGACATCCCTTCGACTTGACCGCCGCGCCTTCCTAAAAGGAATTGGGGGCGCCACACTGGCGCTGCCCGTACTCAACGCCATGGGCGCGGAGGTGGCGGAACAGATTCCGCGCCGGTTCTGCGCCATCTACACGGCGAATGGCATGGCGCTGCCGAAGAAGGAAAATGAGCTACCGGACTGGAGCTGGTTTCCGCAGAAGGAAGAGGGCGGCGAGTTCCAGTTTGGGAAGTCGACGGAGCCGCTGAAGCCGTTCCGGAAGCAGATGAGCTTCCTGGGGAATTTGTATCACCCGAGCGGGCCGAAGTCTGATCCGCACACGTGTTCGGATATGTGGCTGACAGGCGCGCCGCTGTATAACCCGAAGCCGGGGACGTACAACACGGTGGGTCTGGATCAGATTGTGGCCCAGCATACGAAGCAGTACACGCGGCGACCGTCGCTGGTGCTGTCGATTGATGCGGGAACTGGGTATTTGTCGCGCACGGGCACGATTTCGTATGGGCTGGACGGGCGACCGATTCCGGCGGAGAATAGTCCGCGGCGGGTATTCGACAAGTTGTTCCGGGCGGACCGGTCGTCATTGACGGCGGAGCATGAGAAGCTGCAGCGGCGGATCAAGCTGGTGGACGCGGTGGCGGGGAATGCGAAGGTTCTGGACGCTCAGTTGGGGAAGAGCGACCGGGAGCGGATGGATCAGTATCTGACGGCGTTGAACGAAGTGGAACAGCAGCTGATTGCTTCGGAGAAGTGGATTGATATTCCGCTGAAGAAGCAGGAGTATTCGCATCTGAATCTGGATGCTACGAACGAGGCTGAGCCGGCTGAGTATTACCGGAACATGTTCGATTTGATGGCGCTGGCGTTCGATGCGGATATTACGCGGACGATCACGTTCATGCTGAACCGCGAGGACGGGATGGGGATCAGCGATACGTTCCCGCTGAAGCTGGGGCTTTCGAAGACGCACCATAATCTGTCGCATGCGACGGATAAGGAAGGTCAGCTGCAGTTTGCGATGTATGACCGGTTCCTGGCGACGCAGCTGGCGCACTTCCTGGAGCGGATGAACAGCTATAAAGATAAATCGGGCACTGTACTGGATAACACGATTGTGTTGTATGGCAGCGGGGCGAGCACGACGCATAATTCGCATAATCTGCCGACGATGATTGCGGGCGGGGCGGGTATGGGGTTGAAGCACGGGAGTTACTGGAAGGCGGAGAAGGAGTACCAGATGTCGAATGTTTATCTGAGTATTCTGCATTCGATGGGGATTGGGGTGGATGGGTTCTCGGATTCCACGGGGACTTTGAGCGGGTCGATTTTTAGTAAGACGTAGCCACAATGGCGGTTAGCGTTGCCTGGCAGGACGAACGCCAGGCAACGCTAACCGCCACTTAACGCCTGCCGAAGCCATGCCTTGGCGAACTGCCAGTCCCTCCTGACGGTCCGTTCGGAAGTCTTCATGACCTCGGCGGTTTCCTCTTCGTTCATCCCACCGAAATAGCGTAATTCCACTACCCGAGCCTGACGGGGCGCGAGCTTCGCGAAAGCCGTCAGCGCCTCATCCAGCGACAGAATAAAATCATCTGGCTCGGGAGATATCACGGGCGCAGCGTCCAGTGCGACTTTGACGATTTTCCCTCCCCGCTTATTCGCGCCCCGGGCGCGAGCCGCATCCACCAGAATATTCCGCATGATCTGAGCAGAGATGGAGAAGAACTGCGCCCGATGCTGCCAGTCGACATTGTTTAGGTCCACCAGCCGAAGATAAACCTCGTTGACCAGGGCGGTGGCCTGGAGCGTATTCCCCGCTCGCTCATTGCGCATGTAACGCCGCGCGATGCGGTGTAGTTCGCCGTTCACCACTGATGTCAACCGGGCCAGCGCTATTTGATCGCCGCTGCTCCAGGCCTTCAGCAAACCGGTGACTTCCACTGACAGAGATGTCTGCATGATTCTGCGTCCGAAACGAGCCTAACATGCTTTGGCCGGTTTTAACTTTCGTTTTCCGCCTGCACCTGCGGAGGAAGAAAAGCAATGAAACTGGCGGGTGTGGTGGCGGTGCTGGCGATGGGGACGGTCGGGTGGGCCGGGGAAAAGGGCCAGGCAGCGAAAAGTGTTGTGACCGTTTGTTTGAATCCCGGCGCGAATGCGGCCGCGTTAGGCCGGGCAGAGGCGACGGCGACGCAGATACTCGCGCAAGCTAACGTTCGGCTGGAGTGGCGGGACAGCTTGAGCCGCTGTACCAAAGACGGTGGCGGAATCGTTTTCACATTTTCCCAGGAGACCCCGGCCAACGTACATCCGGGTGCGCTGGCCTATGCGCTGCCTTTCGAAGGTACGCACGTGGTGCTTTTCTACGACCGAATGATGACAACGGCCAGGTCCGGCCAGGTACCCTACATCGCGGGACACGTTTTGGCGCACGAGATCGTCCACATCCTGCAGGGTGTGGATCAGCATTCCGAAAGCGGGGTCATGAAGGCACGCTGGACGGCCAGTGACTTCGCCGACATGCAGCGAGGGCTCAAACTCACGCAGGGAGACGTCGGTATGATTGAAAACGGCCTCGTCGCTCGCGCCACGAAATAAGCGAAGTGTTTTGCGATTATCATCGTATTGGCATGCCGATGGATTCCGGGCGTCTTTGTCAAATCGAAGAGTTGTACCATGCGGCCTCCGAACTCATGTCGGATCGCCGGGAGGCGTTCCTGCGGGACGCGTGCGGGAACGATGACGAACTGTTTCGGAATGTATGGGCGCTGCTGGCCCAGGACCCGGATGGCGGGCTCCTGGAAACGCCTGCTGTGCAAAACGCCGCGAGTCTGCTGAACGATTCCCCGTCCAAACGCTGGACTGCCGGGACGCAGATCGGACCCTACGAGATTATGAGCCGGCTGGGCGAGGGCGGCATGGGCGAGGTCTTCAGAGCCCGCGACACACGGCTTGGACGAGAAGTCGCCATCAAAGTGGCACACGAGGAGTTCAGCGGGCGCTTTCTGCGCGAAGCGCGGTCCATTTCAGCACTTAATCATCCGAATATCTGCACGCTGTACGATGTCGGCCCCAATTACCTGGTGATGGAACTGGTGGAAGGCGCGAATCTCGCTGGCCCTGTCCCGGTGGAAACGGCAATCGGATACGCCCGGCAGATCGTTGCTGGCCTTGAAGCAGCGCATGAGAAAGGCATCGTCCATCGCGATCTCAAGCCGGCGAACATCAGGGTCACGCCGACCGGCGCGTTGAAGATCCTCGATTTCGGGCTAGCCAAAAAAACCGAATCGCTCGAATGCGACGCGAGCACAGTCACCGTCACGGAGAAGGGCCTGATCCTCGGAACGGCGGCTTACATGTCCCCCGAACAAGCGCGCGGCGAGGTGGCCGATAAGCGCGCTGACATCTGGGCGTTCGGCGTGATCCTGTACGAACTGCTCACCGGCAAGATGCTGTTCGGCGGGAGCAGGAACGTATCCGACGTGCTGGCGGCTGTCCTGACACGCGAGCCCGATTTTTCGACCCTGCCCAAGGGCACACCTCCGCGAGTGCGCCGCCTGCTGGATCTCTGTCTGCGCAAAGACCCTAAACTGCGGCTTCAGTCGATCGGCGATGCACGTATCCGGCTGGATGAAGCGGAATTCGAAGCGCACGCTCCAAAGGCAAACGCCCGTCGCTGGCCGTGGGCGGTTGGTGCCGCCGCGCTTGCGATATTGACGGTTCTCGCGTGGTACCGGTGGCCGGGGGAGCGTCACGCTGGTCCCTTCCAGCACATCCAGCTCACCAAACTGACGGACTCGGGGAAAGCCAGCGCCGCAGCCATCTCGCCGGATGGCAAGTACGTGGTCCATGTCGTCACGGACGAAGGGAAAAGCAGTCTCTGGATGCTCCACGCGGCCACCGGGAGTAATGTGCAGATTCTCGCGCCGGCCCAGGGTAACGTGACGAATCTGAGGTTCTCACGCGACGGCAATTCCCTGTTTTATGTATTCAACAGAGGAAAGTCCCAGCCGATAATGTACACAATGCCGGTTCTGGGAGGCAATGCCAGAGCGCTGTCCGCGATTGCCGGATCTACATTCTACGTCAGCGCCAACCCCAGCCTGTGGACCGCATCCCTCTCGCCGGAGGAGAATCGTGTTGCGTTCACCAGGGAGGCAGGAGAGAACAATGGTTTGTTCGTGGCCAACCTTGACGGCAGCGGCGAGCGGCAACTCGCAGCCCGTAAACCGGCCGATTTCTTTCACGCTCCGGCCTGGTCCCCCGACGGCAAGACGCTGGCGTATGCACTTTTCTCATTCGATGGCGGAGTACACAGCGGCCTGGCTACCATGCCGGCAGAAGGCGGGCCCGAACAGCGCATCGGGTCCCGTACGTGGTATCAGTTATTAGCGCTGCGCTGGCTGCCGGACGGTAGCGGGCTGGTCGCAGTGGCCAACGCGCAATTCCCTGTGTCCCAGCTCTGGTACGTCTCCTACCCTGAAGGCCAGACACGACGCATCACGAATGACCTGAACAGTTACGGAAATGTGAGCCTCAACGGGGATGCCACTGCTCTGGTGACCGTCCAGTATGAAACAAACTTTCATATCTGGGTGACTGCGCCCAGCGACCCCGAAAGCGCCAGAGAGATCAGCACGGGCCGTCTGGACGGGTATAACGGCATGGCCTGGGCCAGTAACGGCAACATCTATTTCGAGGCTCCTGACAACAGCACGCAGGACACACAGATCTGGATCACCGCGGCGGACGGCACAGGTCGGCGGCAGATCACCAGCGAGCACCTCAATGGGAAACCTGCACCCTGCGGCGCCGACGGACATATGGCATTCTTGTCCTTCCGCGCGGGGACTCCGCATATTTGGCGCTCGGATCCGGATGGAGGCAAGCTGCGGCAGTTGACGAATGGCGCAGGCGAATGGGCGCCGTCGTGTTCCCCGGATGGTGCCTGGATCACTTATCGCGCCGTGGACGAGAAGCGTGGCGGCATCTGGAGAATGCCGATTGAAGGCGGCACCCCAACCAGGCTCTCGGATCGGCCCGGCTGGTCGCAGATCTCGCCGGATGGGACGTGGGTGATGACAGGCGGCATGAACGCCGACGATAAGATCACGATCATCCCTGCCAACGGGGGAGCACCCAACCAAAGCTTCGATCCCGTCTCGGAGTTGAACAGTTCGGAAACACTCGTGCACTGGTCTGTGGACGGCTCGGCGATCTTGTACGTAAAAACCATCGGCGGTGTCTCAAACGTGTGGCAGCGCCCCCTGAAGGGCGGCGAGCCGAAACAGCTGACCGCCTTTACGAGTCTGCGGATCAGCAGTTTCGCCGTGTCCCGTGGCGGAAGCAGACTCGCATTGGCCCGTGGCTCCAGCAGCAGTGATGTGGTGCTGATTCGGGATCTGAAGTGAGCTGACCCGTGGGTGGATGTGGCTGCCAGATTGATGAACCCGCCGAGACTGCTATTGGAGGGGACGGGGCTGGTCGAAGAAGAAGGCAGCGGTGGCGTCGATGACATTGTTGCGCAGTTCATCCCAGGTATCGCCCTGCGTGAAAATATTCTCCGTCAGGCATTCCGCAGAATAGCCGCCGTCGGCTTCTGTAAAGCTTCAAATACTAACAATTCATGCGGGACCCCCAGTGAATGAACCGGTCGACTGGCTGCTGGATGGAACGCCAGGCCGAATGCGGTGTCAGGTGGCGCTGGAGTTCGGGAGCGCCTGGCCGCCGGATGATTCCGCACGTGATGTTCCGGGAGTTGCCAGGGCTGGTTGGTTGCGGGTAAGCGCGATGCGAATCGCTACGCCGTTCTTCTTGCCCGGATCAATCAGGTAGTCGGCGGTAACAGCCAGATTGTTCACGAAGGCATCGCGCAGCAGGCTGAACATTGCCTGACGCGCTGGAAGGTTGCCGTCATTTCGGAGTTGAAAGCCGTAGGCCCCATCGCTGATGGCGTTGAGGCTGAAGACGGCTTCAACGTCCAGTTGATCGTTGGGAGGACCGAACTTTGTGCCTGGGTCATGAGCTCTGAGAAAAACGATCTTTCCGGTTTTTTCAAGTAAGTTGGACATGGTGATTCTCCTTTAAGTTCCTATGGATTTGCGATGCGAATGATTTCACCGGCGCGGGGGCCGGTGGTCTGGTAGTCGAGACGGACGGGGCGATGCGCGACAAAGGAGGACCGGAGCAGGTCAAACATCTCCGTGCGCGCGGGTTGGTTGGCGTCGGCCCGCAGTTTAAAGCCGAAGGAGCGGAGAGGTTCCTCCGCGAGTTGCACGATCACCTCGCAGTCAAGAAAATTGGGAGCGAGGCCGAAGCCGCCGCCGAGTTCGTGAGCCCGCAGGAAAGCGACGTGGCCTACTGTTTCGATCAGGCTCCCGATGGGATTGACACGGCCGTACCCGATTACATCCATAAGCTGCAAGTCCACGGCGGTGACGGCATTCACGACGCCTGGGTTGGAAAACTGATTGAACGAGTCATTGGAGCCGTCCGCCCAGTCGCGGGTATCCAAATGGTTTGCGGAGGAATTGTTAAACGCTTTGAGCAGGGTAACGCCGTTGTCTATGGAGAAAAAATTCCCCGCGCCGCCGCTAAGCGCTTTCATTCCGGGGCCTGTGTAGGAAAAATTATCGATCAAGCTGAACCTGTTGTTTCCACCGGAAAGGCCGAGGCGGCCCAACACTTCGGCGATCTCGTGTGCGGCGATACCCTGAAAATCGAAGGTTTTCGGGGCGATCGCGCCGGAGAAGGTGAAGGGGTTATTGACGCCGAAAGTGGTACCGCCATCATCGGACAGATCATCCGGAATAAAGCCGAGCGCTTTAGCCTGAGGTCGAGTCAACTGCCACGTCCCCTGGCCATTGGTGGGATCGGCGGCGCTCATGGAGCCCCCGGGACTGATGGCTACGGCATCGTTTTGTGTGGATGCGTATGCGCTGACCCTGTTATGCAAGTCGGCATAAGTAATTGACAGGAAGTTCGGGAAGCTCCGTCCGAAAACCTTTGGATTGGTTAGCGCATCGACCGTGATATTGATGTGAATGGGGTCTGAGAATGCGTCGGTGAAGACTTTCGCGGCCGTTATCCATGCTGCCCTGGCGGCGGCTGCGTTGACGCCGAAATTCGCGTCGAACCCGGGGGTGAACCTTGGAGTGATGATCATCTCAATCTTCCTGACCTGAAGCTGAAAGGCGTTGCTTCCTTTACACCGGAATAAGTGCGGAACGGAGTAAGAGCGTTACACATTTTTTTTTTAAGCGTGGACAGAGCACCAAGGGTGTGACCCTCGAAATGGTGGCAGCCGTTTTCGCGCCCCCGGTAATGTCAGCGAGGCTGGGGAACTGCGGGCTCGGTGGCGTTCAGGATTGGAATCGGTTCCTGTGCGAGCTGGGTGGAAAGGGCGCGCACTTGGGCGTCCACCGCGTCGGACAGAGCGGGGGCCCACTGGGTCCGGTCGGGGTGGGGTGGTGCCTGCCAGACCCGCCATTCGGAGGACTCGAACGGCCTCGCTGCGAGAATGGCGTGCTCCAGATAGATGGTGCGGTCGGGGGGGCCTCCGTAGCGAATGTCGCCGGAGAGGGGCGCTCCGCGGTGTGCCAGCATGACGCGAATCTGGTGGAGACGTCCGGTGTGAAGCTGGACGAGGAAGTGGCTCTCGCCGGGGACATTCGGCACGGGCGTGACGAGGGTCACGTCCAGAAACGATGGCTTGCCTCCCGCACGGACAACGCGCGCGGAAGAGCCTTCGATCTTGAGGTAGGATTTGTGAGGCCCCACGAGGTGGTTGGCCTTTACGCTGGGGAGTGCGACTTGCGCGACATACCACTTGTGCCAGTTGCGCGCGGTAATCTCCTGCCCATAGTGGGCGGCGGCCTGAGCGGTACGGGCCACGAGCATCAAGCCACAGGTCGGCGCGTCCAGCCGGTGAACGAGGCGGAGGCCGGAGAAGCCCTGGGCCTCGAGGCGACGCACGAACGAATCGGCTGATGGGTCGCGGGGGAGCTCGCAGGCCAGACCGGCAGGCTTGAGCGCGACGATCTCGTGCGGGGTGACGTCCAGGATCTTGATTGGCTGGGCGGCGCGGGTGTCCCGGTTGCGATGCGGAGGTGGCAAACTCCCTCTATTGTCTCTTAAGGACGATGGAGGTCATATTGTGGAATTTTACCCGGGCGTTATTGACAGTCGCCATTTTATCCGGGTAGAATTACGGTTATGGACTCGTCTCTCAGTTTTACAGCGTTTTTGGGCACAGAGAAGATCGCTTCGGGTGATTTGGCGGCTTTGCTTTCCGGCGTGAAGCCGTTTTTCGATCGGGATGCGGGGGCTTCGTTGCTGATCTTTGAGGATCGGACGGGGCGGCAAGTGGATTTTGATCTGCGGGGCTCGGTGGCGGAGGTTTTGGCGCGGGCCTTGCCAGCCACGCCCCGGACAGGGCCTGGGCGTCCGAAGCTGGGGGTGGTGGCTCGGGAGATATCGCTGTTGCCGAGGCATTGGGAGTGGCTGGAGGGGCAGCCGAGCGGAGCTTCGGCGGCAATTCGGAAGCTGGTGGATGAGGCGCGGAGTAAAGATGAAGGGGCGGGGCGGGCTCGGGCGGCGCGGGAGGCGGCGAGCCGGTTTTTGACGGCGATGGCGGGGAATTTGCCGGGTTATGAAGAGGCGACGCGGGCTTTGTTTGCGGGGGACGGGGAACGGTTTGCGGCTGGGATGCGGGAATGGCCAGGGGATATCCGGGAGTTTGCTTTGCGGCTTACGGCGGAAGTCCTGATCGGCGAGGACAGCAGCAGTCACCAGCGAACCTGACGCGACGTAGAGGGTGACGAGTTCTTCGGGGATTCGGAAGGTTGGCGTCGAGGATGATCAGCGGTGGCATTCCCTTTGTGCGTATTCCAGAAGAGACTCTGTATTGTCGTAGTTCAGACCGGGTCGGGGACCCATTTTGGAGGGTACGATTTGCAGGGAACGCCAGCACCTGCTGGCAACGCGCCCTGGCGGCGCGGGCACCTGGCGGCGACAGGTGCACAGGATGCCATCCTGCCCCACATAAGAAAAGAGGGGATGCAGGTGGTGGCAAGAAAAAAGGGGCATGAGCTTTTGCCCATGCCCCCGGTTTGTTGCGTCGGATTCAGCGCTACTTGAAGAGAGCTGAGACCGAGTAGTTAGCGTTCATGGTGAGGGTGCAGGTGGTGGCGGTGCCGGTGCAGGCTCCGGTCCAACCGATCCACGGGGAACCCGCTGCGGGGGTTGCGGTGAGGGTGACGGTGCTGCCGGCTGGGAATGAGGCGCCGGCGGGGTTGGTGGTGACGGTTCCCTTCCCTAGTGTGGCGATGCTGATTTTGTAGGTGGATGAGGCACCGCCTCCACCTCCGCCTCCGCCACCGCCGCCGGTCGAAGTGCCACCGGATGTGGTGGTCTTGACGGTGACGGGGAAGCTGGCCTGGCCTCCGTTGGAGTTCCAGACAGTTACGGTGGTTGGCGCGGTGGCCAGAATGGTCTGACCGTTCCAGATGCCGAGTTCGAACTGCATGGTGCCGATGGCCTGGCCGCCGTTGATCCCGTAGGTGAGGATGCTGTTGGCGTAGGTGGTGTTGGCCTTGATTTTGAGCATCTGGAGATCGACGACGTAATCGGCGGAGCTGATGGTGACGGTGGGAACTGGATTGACGCCGATGAGACCGGTCACATTGGAACCGTTGTAAGTGGCCTTGACGGAGACGTTCTTCAGGCCATTGACCACGTTACTGGTTCCGGCAAAGGCGGCGGAATATGCGTACTGCGGAATCACGACGGTGGCGGGGACCTGGACGGTGCCCGTATCGCCGCTGGCGAGGACGATGGTTGCGCCTTCGGGATTGCGGGGGAAGTTATTGACGGTGACGGTGCCAGTGAAGCTCTGGCCACCGACGATGGAGGGCATGCTGATGGCAGAGACGGCGACGACCGGCGCGGTGCTGAGGGCGACCGTTGAAGAGAGGACCATGCCGTTGAAGCTGGCCGTGACGGTGACGCTGGTGGCGACCGGAACTGCGGTAGTGGTGGCCGAGAAGCCCCAGGAAGTGTAGCCTGCCGGGATGAGAAGGGTGGCAGGAACCGAGAGGAGCGCCGGGTTGCTGCTGGTGAGGGAGACGCTGGCTCCGGCGCCCTGGGCTGGAATGCTGAGCGTAACGGTACCTCCGGTGGCAAAGCCACCTTCCACGGGATTCACGGTTACGGACGAAAGATTCACGATCGGGGTAACGGTGATGCTGGCGAATTTCGCGACAGCACCGTCCGTTCCGTAGATCCGGAAGCTGGCAGGAACCGTGAGGGTGGCGCCGGTAACGGGAAGGCTAAAGCTGGTGCTGGTGGCGCCTTCGGGGATGACGATAGCCGCCGGGGTGGCGGCGATTGCCAGGTTCGTGCTGAGAAAGTTGATGGACGCGCCACCGGCGGGCGCGGCGCTGGCGAGCGCGGCAGTGCCGGTGACGAGTGCGCCGGGGGCAACGTTGGCGGCATCTACCGTGATGGAGAGCAGTTGGGCGGCCGGGGCCGGGCCGGGGGCGAAGACGACAGCGATGGCACCGGGAGGCGGTTCAACCGTATCGATGCCGGCGGAGACGGTGTTGTAGGCATAGCCGACGATGTTTCCGGTGCTGTCGATGCCGGTAGCGACTGCGTGGGTGTAGCCGACGGGCAGGTACTGGTTCAGATCGACGACGCTGGCGGCGCTGCCAGTCCAGGCGAGGGCATGGCGAACGGCCCCGAGGCCATACGGCGTGCCGACCCAACCGTCGCCCGCCTGGGTGGTGGCGCTGAGAGCGTTGACGCGGCTGAAGCTGTAACCGGCGGGGTGGAGGTCGACAACACTGGCGGCGTCGCCGGTCCAGAGAAGGGCGTGCTGGGCGAGGCTGACGGCAATGTAGCCCCAGCCGCCCTGCTGGACACCGTTGGTGGCAAGGGCTCGGGAGGTATCGAAAGCAGCGGGGTGAAGATCGACGGCGCTGGCGGCGGTGCCGGTCCAGCGGACGGCATGGCTGGGCATCTGCCAGTTGGCCTCACTGGTGCTGGGGAGACCGGCCTGGGTCTGGAAGCCGACCTGTTCGCCGCCCTTGACGGCAGTCGCATAAGAGTAGGTAAAGAGCGGATTGCCTGGGTGGAGGTCGATGGACGAGGCAGCACCGTTCCAGAGGGTGGCGTGGGACGAAGCGATGAAGTAGCTGAGGTTCTGGGACTCACCGACCTGCTGGCCATCGTTCACCCCGTGGCAGTAACCGAGAGAATAGCCGCTGAGGGGGCCGAGATTCACAAACGAGGCGGCGGAACCGGACCAGAGCAGAGGCCGAACGCCGGTGGCGTTGCCCCAACCGTAACCGCACTGCTGGCTGCCATCGTCGGAGATGGAAGTGGCCTGAGAATACCCGAAGCCGAGGGGATTCAGATCGATGCCGGTAAGGGAATTGCCGGTGAAGAGATAAGCGTGGCTTTGGAAGGAGGTGTTATCCCGGCCACTGCCTGTCTGTTTGCCACCTGCGGCGGCATTGAGTTTACCGACGGCGGCGGCGGGTGGGGTGAGGTCGTTGAGGTGGAAGGTCTGCTGCGCGAAGACGCTGGAGGCTCCGAAGGCCAGGAGACAGATGGCTCCCGGCAGTGATTGCCTGCCGGTAATGAGGGACGCCAGTGACGTTGCCCTGCTGTGTGTGGACTGCCGAATCATTCTTATTAGCTCCTGTTGGCGAAACATGCCGAGTTCCCCGGGGAGAAACGCTTGCGGGGAGTGAGACAGGCGGGGGCACGAAATGGAACAGGGTACTGCTAAAATCCGCAAAGCATGCTTAAACATCCCGCCGTACCGTGGGTTCTGCCATTTGGCGTCTTCGTTGGACTGCTGGCGCTGCAGTCGGCCATGCCGGTTCCGGTATGGGTGCGGCTGGTGCTGTCACTAGCGGCGATTCTGCTGGTTTCGCGGCCGGTGCTGCGGGGGGGGCCGTCGAAGCCGGTTTTGAGCATCCTGTTGGGGCTGGCTGTGTTCGTGATTTGGGTGGGGCCGGACGTGATTTCACCGGCGTGGCGGCATTTCATCCTGTTTGATAACTCGCTGGTGGGGCATCCGGCGGGGAATACGCCACCGGCTTCGAAGGGCGACCCGATGTTCCTGTTCCTGCGGATTGCGGTGAGCGTGATTGCGGTGCCGATTCTGGAGGAGTTGTTCTGGCGCGGGTGGCTGATGCGGTGGCTGATTGATTCGAATGATTTCGAGAAGGTGGCTCTGGGGGCGTTTACTCCACTGGCGTTTTGGGCGACGGCGGCGCTGTTCGCGTCCGAGCACGGTCCGTTCTGGGATGTGGGCCTGGTGACGGGCGTGATCTACAACTGGTGGATGCTGCGGACGCGGAACCTGTGGGACTGCATTCTGGCGCATGCGGTGACGAACGGGGCGCTGGGGGCTTACGTGGTGCTGGCCGGACAGTGGCAGTACTGGCTGTAAAGCTTTACTGGGGCGCGAGGAATTTGACGTCTTTGCGGAGGCTGGCGAAGATTTCGGGCGTGGCTCCGAGAGTTTCGGCGAGGACGGCGGGATCGAGGCCAGCGAAGGCGGCGGAGATACCGATGTCGTTGGGGGAATCGTTATTGAAGATCACCAGCATTTTCAGGTCGCCGTCACCGACGTTCTGGATGGAGTGAAACCAGCCCTGGGGGATGAAGGAGATGTCGCCGGCATCGACTTCGAAACTCTCCTGAATGCCATCGGGGCCGACCATGGCGATGCGGGCGCGGCCGTGGAGGATGTAGTCGAGTTCATTGGCGTCGGGGTGCCAGTGGGGGATGCGGACGGCACCTTTCTTGATGTCGAGCAGGAAGATGGCGAGACCGCTGAGGGCCGGGAAGGTGAGTTTTTTGGCTTCGCGGATGGTGCCGCCCAGGACGTCTACCTGCGGGTGACTGGCAGCGAGTCTGAATTTGAACGGGTTGGCCTGCATTTCCTGGAATCATAGCAGTAAATGAGGCCTAAATTGCAAAGCCTCCGCTGCCATTGAGACCGAGGGGGTGGCGGGCGAGGGCGAGAGTGGCGGGGGGCGAGTTCGAGGGCCCCGGTGGCGGCGCGGGCAGGGGTTGCGGGACAATGGGAGTATCGGCGCAACCCGCCGGTAAAGCCCACATAACATCATGATCCAGCTAACCGAAGCCGGAAAACGCTTCGGCCCCAAAATACTGTTTGAAGACCTGAACTGGCTAGTTACGCCGAAGGAGCGAGTTGGCATCGTCGGTGGCAATGGCACCGGCAAATCGACTTTGCTGAAGGTAATGGCCGGGATTGAAGGCCTGGACTACGGCACCATCAACGGGATGAAAGGTATCCGGGCGGGCTATTTGCCGCAGGATGGCATCAACCTGACGGGGCGGAGTGTGTTCGATGAATGCATGTCTGTGTTCGAGTACATCCGCGCGATGGAGGCGGAGCAGAAAGAACTGGAGCACCGGATGGGGGATTTAGATCATGAATCCTTCGAATACCAGCAGATTTCGGAGCGCTACAACCACCTGCAGGCGGAGTTTACGGCCCGGGACGGGTACAACATTGAGTCAAAGGTAGGCGGAGTGCTTACCGGGCTGGGGTTCAGCAAGGAAGACTGGCAGAAGCGCGTGGAGCAGTTTTCGGGCGGCTGGCAGATGCGGATTGCGCTGGCGAAGCTGTTGCTGGAAGAGCCGAATCTGTTGCTGCTGGACGAACCGACGAACCACCTGGATCTGGAAGCGCGGAACTGGCTGGAGAATTATCTGGCGAACTACCCGAACGCGTTCGTGCTGATCTCGCATGACCGGTATTTTCTGGATGTGACGGTAACGAAGATTGTAGAGATCTGGAACAAGAAGGTCTGGTTCTACACGGGCGGGTATTCGAAGTACGAAAGCCAGAAGGCGGAGCGTCGGCTGCAGATTGAAGCGGCGTACCGGAATCAGCGGGACCGGATTGAGGCATTGGAAGCGTTCATCAACCGGTTCCGGGCGCAGGCGACGAAGGCGAAGCAGGTGCAGAGCCGGATAAAGGAACTGGAAAAGATTGAGCGGATCGAGATTCCGCCGGATGAGAAGACGATACACTTCCGGTTCCCGCAGCCGAAGCCGAGTGGGCGGATTGTGGCGGAGTTCCGGAATGTTTCGAAGAGCTACGGGACGAAGACTGTGTTCGGGGGCGCGAACTTCAATATTGAGCGGGGAGACCGGATTGCGCTGGTGGGCATCAATGGCGCGGGCAAATCGACGCTGATTAAGCTGCTTTCGGGTGAAGAGCCGGTGAGCACGGGTGAGTACATTCTGGGGCACAACGCGGAGCCGGATTACTTTGCGCAGGATCAATATAAGGTACTGGATCCGGAGGCGAGTATTCTGGCTGATTTGGGGACGGTGGCGACGCGGGCTTCGAATACGGAACTGCGGAGCGTGCTGGGGTGTTTCCTGTTCTCGGAAGACGATGTTTTCAAGAAAATTGGCGTGCTTTCGGGCGGGGAACGGAACCGGTATGCGCTGGCGCGGATGCTGATGAATCCGAGCAACTTCCTGCTGCTGGATGAACCGACGAACCACCTGGATATGCGGGCGAAGGATGTGCTGCTGCGGGCGATTGAGGAGTTCAATGGGACGGTGGTGTTTGTTTCGCACGACCGCTACTTCATTGACAAGCTGGCGACGCGGGTGTTTGAGGTTTCCGATGGCGCGGTGACGCTCTACAACGGCAACTACGAGGATTACCTGTTCCGGAAGAGTGGCGCGGCGGAAGTTGCGGCGGCGCAGGTGACGGCGGAGAAGCAGAAGCAGCAGGCGCAAGCGAAGCAGCAACAGGGCCAGGCGCCGCAGCAGAATAAGCAGGCCGGGGTAGTGAGTGCGTCGCCAGGGGGGGCGGCGGACGATAAGAGTCGGCGGCTGAATCCGATTAAGCTACGGCAGACGAAAGAGCGGCAGAGGTCGATTGAGGACGAGATTACTCGTCTGGAAATTGAGATTGCTGATTTTGAGATGGCGCTTTCAGACTTCCAGAGTGCACAGCAGAGTATTGAGATTGCAGAGATTCTGGGAGCCCGGCAGACCGACTTGCAGAATTTGATGAACGAGTGGGAAGAGGTTTCCCAGATGCTGGAGGCGAACCGCTAAATGCTGCAGATTACCGAAGCGCAGGTGCTTGCGAAGCTAACGATGGCGAAGGCTGTGGAGTTGGTGGAAACGTCATTCCGGCAACTGGCGGACGGGAGTGCGGTGAACCATCCACGGCGGCGGGTGATACTGCCCACAGGGTCGATGCTGCATTACATGGCGGCGGGAAACGGGCAGTATTTCGGGACGAAGGTGTATTCGACGAACCTGAAGACGGGGGCGCATTTCACGTTTCTGCTGTACCGGTCAGACGATGGGTTGCCGCTGGCGCAGGTGGAGGCGAACCATATGGGGCAGATTCGGACGGGCGCGGCGAGTGGCGTGGCGACGAAGTTTCTGGCCAGGGAAGATGCGTCCACGCTGGGCGTGATTGGGACGGGCTTTCAGGCGGAGACGCAGATTGAAGCGATGTCTGTGGTGCGGAAGCTGCGGGAAGTGCGGGTTTGGAGCCGGGATCGGGTGCGGCGGGAGGCTTTTGCGGCCAAGTGCGCGGCCAGGTTCGGGCTGCATGTGCGGGCCGTGGAAACGGCACGGGAAGCGGTGGAAGGCTCGGACATTGTGGTGACGGCGACGAGTTCAAAGGTACCGGTGCTGGAAGCGGCCTGGATTTCACCGGGCACGCATGTGAACGCGATGGGGTCGAACTGGCTGATCAAGCGGGAGTTGCCGACGGAACTGGTGCTGGACCGGGGGGCTTTGGTAACGGTGGATTCGGTGGAAGACGCTCTGCTGGAATCGGGAGACCTGGTGACTCCGATGAAGGAGCGAGGGCTGAGTCAGGTTCCGGCTATTGATTTCTCGCCAGCGGTGACGCGCACTTCGTCTTCACAGATTACGATCTTCAAGTCCAATGGGTTGGCGATACAGGATGTTGTATCGGCCGGGTACTTATTCGAAGCTTATTCCTGAGCAGGGCTTTGGGTTTCGATGTCGCGCCAGGCGCTGATTTTGAGCCGGCGGCAGACCCAGCAGAGCTGTTCGGTGGGGTTGGGAGTGGCTTCGGAACCACAGACGGAGCATTTCGCCATCACTTTGGGCTGCTCCGCTTCGAGCGACCGTTTCGCGTTTTCGAGAATCTCCGGATCTACCGTGAGTTCCGGGGTCAGGTCGGGGGTAGGAAGTTTGCGCCGCATGTGCTTTCCTTTAATATGTCACACCCCGGGTAATATGTCACACCCCGGGTAATATGTCACACCCCGGGCGGGTGTGGCAGAGTCAGGCTGCGTTTAGCAGGTAAAGAATGATACTCGACTTCCGCGGGATTGAGAACTTTGTTGCGGCGGTGCTGGATGGGGCGAGGCCGCGGCTGCGGTTGGCGTCAGTTTGACACCCCGCAGCCGCGGACTCCGTCCCCTGGCCGGTTAGCCCTTACAGAAAGATTCGATGCACTTGCGGATACCCGCAAGGTTGATGCCCTCTTTCTTCAGGGTTTCCTCGTAGACCGGCGTCAGGTTCTGGCTGTTCAGCAGGCAGGTGAGGAGGCGGCAGAGGTCGGACTTTTTGATGCAGCGGTCGGGTGGCGATGTCCCGGGGCCTGAGGTGACTTCGCGGAAGATGGCGGCGTTGAGGAGTTGCTCCCTGGTGAACGGGACACCCCTGGAGGTACCACCTTTGGCCTCCACCAGGAACCGGTAGATTCCGGGGATGGTGCCGGGCAGTGTTCCTTCGAAGACCCCGGGCTGGATTTCGGCCAACTTCAGTGAACCTTGGGTATGGTCGGGATAATCGACGCGGACGGTGACGGCGGCGCGTTGTTCCACGGGACGACTGTACTCTGTCAGGCTGGCGCGCAGCGTGATGACGGAGCCGGGATCGTGCGAGGTCTGGGTGACGGCGGCGGTCATCCTTAGATTCGAGAAGGAGTGCACGCTGACGCAGTACTTCGCCCCCTGGTTCCGAAGGGCGACGGCGGCGCTCTGGTGGCCATCGCCGAGAACAACGAGTTGCCGTTTCAGGAGCACGGGATCCACGTCCAGAATGGCGTACCACTGGCCGGCAGGTACGCGGGCTCCGTGCGAGACGGGGAGGTGGAAGCTGGCCGTCCTGGTGATCCCGTTGGGGCTGAAGGAGACTCCGAAGGCGGCGGCATTGGCCGGATTAATAACATTGCCGTCAGGAGTTTCGAGCGCCAGGTTCACGACGGGGTAGTCGGTAAGCAGGATGACGCGGCAATCGATGTCGGCCTCGGTGAGAGAGAAGGGGATCCGGATCTTCTGGCCGGACGTGATGTTGCCGATGGGGTCGCGGACAATGCTGGTCTTTGAAACGGCGGCAAGGATCTGGAGGAAGAACTTTTTCACGCGGAAGAAGTCGTCCGTACCCGGCGTGAGGATGCCGGAGAGCAGCAGGTTGCCGCCCGTGGAGCCGGTGATGGAGTTGAGAGCTCCGGTATTCACCTGAAATTCGTTGCCGAGGCCGATGGCGAAGACCTTGCTGTCAACAGCGCCGGCGCCGATGGCGTCGAGGATGGAGACGGGCTGGTTTTCGATGCCGTCGGTGAGAAGGAGCATCGCGGTGTCGTCATAGGTGCCGGGAGGGATGGCGACGAGCTGGTTATGGCCCATGACGAGACCATCGCCGACCGAAGTGGCACCGTGGGCTCCGTGCGCGTTGATAGCCGCGATGGCGGTGTTGCGGTCCGGGTCGCCCGTGATGGTGGTGATGGGCATGCCGGGGAAGGTGGGATCGAGGGGAGGATAGGCGTTCTGATCGAAACGGATGATGCCGAGGCCGTTGTGGTTCTGGATGAGGGTGGCGAAGAGGTTGGCCGCGCCTTTGAGAACTTCGAGACGGGTGAGGCCGCTGGTTCCGGCGGGGTCCGCCATGCTGCCGGACTGATCAAGGACCATCTGCACGGCGACGGTGGGCCGGTGAAGGGTGTTGGCGACGAGTTCGAAGGGGAACTCCTGGCCGGTTTCATCGCAACGAATAGTGGTATTGACGGGCCCGAGTGACTGCGGGGCGGAGCCGAGGGGGCCAGCGGTGAAGCGGAACCAGATTCTGACGTCCTGGAAGAGATGGGGGTGTGCGCCACCGAAGGCCGTCACCTGACCGACGGAGACGCCGAAGGGGGCTCCGGGCTCGGTACCGGGTTTCACACGGAAGGTGGTGTCGGGACAGGTATAGACGCGGATGGTGGCGGCAACTTCGCGGGTCTCTTCTTCAGGCACCTGATTGAAGACCACCTGGAAACGGTTGGTGATGCCATTCAGAGGGTTCTGCACCTGATCGATCTGGAAGTTGGCTGGATTCGTGTCGTAGCAGGGTGGCGTGACGACGGAAATATCGTGGTAAGTGTGGAGAAAGCCCTGATTTTCGTGCACCGGTTCCCAGGGGCGAATGTTGTGGAATTCGCCGACGCCGGTACTCCACGGCTCCACCTGGTGGGTGAGGTTCTGGACGTGGAGCTCGCCGAACTCGGTAACGGTAACGTCGTGATTGGAATCCGAGCCGTAGACGGTGTTGGGATCGAGGCGCTCGGGATGAGCGGGGTTGAGTTGCCACAGGGCGAAGAGGCGATCCATGTTGGAGTGGAGCAGGTAGACGAAGGGGTCGCGAAAAGCGTCGTGGGGACTCACATTGGCGAAATAAGGGTGGGCCTGGTTATGCATATTTTCCAGGGCCACTCGGAAAGTGGGAAAGTCGGTGATGGCGAGGAGGGCAGTTTCCTGGGCCGCATTGGTAAATGGGGCGGGCAGTTCACCGGGCGCGAGGGGTGCGCGTGTCCTGGGGATGTCGTTCGGAGGATCGACCGGGTTCAGCGTGACGTCGCGGTCAGGGGGATGGCCGCCGGTTCCGGCGAGGGGGTCGTAAAAACCGGCTGCAAGGAGGGGGTCCCCGGCAGAACCGGAGGAGGAGCCCATGAAGGGATGGGCCGGGTCGTCGAAGAGACGCACCATGCCCGCCGCGCCGCCACCGACGTTGCCGTTGGGGATGTTGCGAGGGTCTTCTTTGAAGTCCCAGTAGTGCATGGAAAGTTGAGGGTTGACCTGGCGGATCAGTTCCTCGAAGTGGTTGACGACCTCGCGGTGCCAGGGGACGAATTCGGGCCCGCGATGGACGTGGGTCGCCTGGTGAATCTCATCCTGTTTGAACCATAAGCTGACGCCGCCCGGGGGCGTGTCGGTTTTGGTTCCGGGGTAGAAGCGCTGGTGCAGTTCGAGTATGGCGTCCCGCAGGGCAGCGCGCTCCGAGGGCTCTACGTGAGCAATATTTCTACGGATTCCGTCTCCAAGTGGCATGGTGTTTCAATCCTTTTGTTGGTTTTTTCTTTGGGCCTTACGACCGCTGTTGGGAGTAGTGCGGACGGCAGCAATAACGTTTCGAAGAATTTTCCGCGGGGGGAAGTTGCCGGACGGGCTTGTGTTTCTGCGGCAGAGTACGACCTATAATCGGAGAATCATCTCCATGCGCCCTTTGTTGTCTTCCCTGGTCTTCGTGTCGCTGGTTCTTAGCGGCGCGACCGCCGTACGTTCCGCTTCCACCAAACCCCAGACCGAGTTTGCACAGACGGTGCAGCCGTTTCTTGCGAAGAACTGCGTCTCGTGCCATTCGGCCAAAGCTAAGGTGGGGGGGCTGGATTTAGAGGCATACAAGACGGTTGACGCGGTGGCGCAGGCGAATGCGGAGTGGGCGAAGATCCTGCAGAAGATTCGCAGCGGGGAGATGCCGCCGAAGGGACTTCCCCGCCCCGAGGCTGGGCAGGTGGTGGCGGTCGCGAAGTGGATTGAAGATGAGTTCGTTCGGGAAGAGAAGCTGATCAAGCCCGATCCGGGCCGGATTACGGCGCGGCGGCTGAATCGGGCAGAGTACAACAACACGATTCGGGATCTGCTGGGCGTGGATTTTCAACCTGCCGCCGATTTCCCGCAGGACGATTCGAGCTTTGGGTTCGACAATATTGCGGACACGTTGTCGCTGTCGCCAGTGTTGATGGAAAAGTACATGGTGGCGGCGGAGAGAGTGTCGCAGATGGCCCTGTTTGGGGCTCCGGTTTCGAAGCCGCTGGTGGAACGGTATCAGCCGCCTTATCGCGAGTATGAACTGACGCAGAAGCCGGAGTTTGAGTACGACAAGACGGGTTTGAGCATGCCGCAGGCATTGCACTGGATGCACCGGTTCCCGGTGGATGCGGAGTATTTGATTCGGATTGTGCCGGAGGGGCGGCGTCCGACTGGTTCTGAGCCGGTTGAGATGGGCGTTTGGCTGGACGGCAAACTGGTGCAGACGCTGGACGTGGAGGCTCCGGTGGAGGGCAACACGCTGGATCTGTTTGGCATGGCGCGGGAGTTCCGGATGCGGATTCCGGCCGGGGAGCACTGGCTTGCCGGGAGCGTTCTGCATATCTATGAGGGTCTGCCGAAGAGCTATGAGGGGCCGAAGCCATCGGCACGCCCGGAACCGCCGCAGCCGGATGTTTCGCGCTTCCTGAAGATTCCTGCCGGGGCGACTCCGGAAGAAGCGGCCAAGCTGCGCAAGGAAGCGATACTGCGGATTGCGACGCTGAAGGCTCCGGCGAACCGGGCTTATATCCACTACATGGAAGTGATGGGGCCGTATGACCAGAAGAAGGGTCCGGCGGCGGAGAGTTTGAAGCGGGTTTATGCTTGCGGGCATTTGGATGGCCACCATACGGTGGGCTGCGACCGCAAGATTGTTTCGCATTTGGCGCGGCAGGCGTTTCGGCGTCCGGTGACGGACAAAGAAGTGGAGCCGTATTTGCAGCTGGTGGCGTTGACGCAGAAGCAGGGCGGCACGTTTACCGAGGGCATTGGCACGGCGATTCAGGCTCTGCTGGTGTCACCTGATTTCCTGTTCCGAATTGAGAAAGACAGGAGCGCTGGTGCGGCGGCCGTGAATGAATATGAGCTGGCGACTCGGCTTTCCTATTTTCTGTGGTCGAGCATGCCGGATGCGCCTTTGATGCGGGCCGCGGAGCAGGGGACGCTGCACAAGGCGAGAGTGCTGGCAGCGCAGGTTCGGCGGATGCTGCAGGACCCAAAAGCGAACGCGATGATTGACAACTTCGCGGGGCAGTGGCTGGAGTTGCGGCGGCTGGAATCGGCGGTACCGGACAGGGATAAGTTCCCTCAGTTTGAGGAGTATCTGCGGATTTCGATGCGGCAGGAGACGGAGCTTTTCTTCCAAAACATGATGCGGGAAGACCGGAGCGTGCTGGACCTGCTGGACGCGAAGTATACGTTCCTGAACGAGCGGCTGGCCGAGTTTTATGGCATCCCGAACGTGAAGGGGCATGAGTTCCGGAGGGTGGATTTGACCGGAACGCGGCGGGGCGGGATTCTGACGCAGGCTTCGGTGCTGACGGTTTCGAGCTATGCGACACGGACGTCGCCGGTGCTGCGGGGGAAGTGGGTTTTGGAGAATTTGTTGAATGCTCCGCCACCTCCACCTCCGCCAAATGTTCCTCCGCTGGAAGAGCAGAAAGCGGGGACGGCGGCTTCCTTGCGGCAGGTGATGGAAGCGCATCGGGCGAACGCGGTGTGCGCTTCGTGCCATTCGAAGATGGATCCGCTGGGATTTGGGCTGGAGAACTTCAATGCGATTGGGGAGTGGCGGGATAAGGACGGGGCATTCCCGATTGATTCCTCGGGCGTGTTGCCGGACGGGCGGACGTTCCAGGGCCCGAATGAACTGAAGGCGATTCTGCTGGGGAACAAGGATGCGTTTGCGGCGGCGATTACGACCAAGATGATGACGTACGCGCTGGGGCGAGGGCTGGAACGCTACGACAAAGCTGCCATGAAGGACGTAATGGCGAAGCTGGCGGCGGGCGAATACAAATTCTCTACACTGGTAACTGGCATTGCGGAAAGCATGCCGTTCCAAATGCGGCGCAGCGATAAAAAGGGAGACAGCAAGAAATGATCGTGACCGGAAAGCACCTTTCTCGACGGACTTTGCTGCGGGGTCTGGGGACTTCGCTGGCGCTGCCGATGCTGGATTCGATGGTCCCGGCGCTTGGCGTTGCGGCAACTGCGACCGATGGCGCGAAGCAGGCTCCTCTGCGACTGGCGTTCACCTATATCCCGAACGGCGTGAATTATGCGGCGTGGAAACCGGTGGGTGAAGGCGTGGGGTATGCGTTTAGCCCGACGCTGAAGCCTTTGGAGAAGTACCGGGAGGATCTGATGGTCCTGACGGGGCTGGACCTGCATAACGGGAATGCCCTGGGAGATGGCGGCGGGGACCATGCCCGCGCGGGCGCTTCGTATCTGACGGGCGTGCACTGTAAGAAGACCACGGGCGCGGATATCAAGGGCGGGGTTTCGGCGGACCAGATTGCGGCGCAGCAGATGAAGACGCGGCTGACTTCGCTGGAGCTGGGGTGCGAGGATTCGCGGACAGTGGGGAACTGCGACAGTGGTTTCAGCTGCGCGTATACGAACAGCATTTCGTGGCGAAATCCGACGATGCCGATGCCTCCGGAGACGAATCCGCGGGTGGTGTTTGAGCGGCTGTTTGGTTCGGATAATCTGAAGGTGGATGAAGCTACGAAGGCCCGCCGGAACCTGTTGCGGACCAGTATTCTGGACGTGGTGGGGGAGCGCAGCAAGCAGTTGATGGGTGAGGTGGGGCCGGCGGACCGTCGCAAGCTGGATGAGTATATGACGGGGATTCGCGAGGTGGAGCGGCGCATCCAGATGGCGGAGAGCACGCCGAATCAGTTCAAACCGCAGATGGACGCGCCTTCGGGCGTTCCGGTGGAGTTCGCGGAGTACGCGAAGCTGATGTTTGATCTGCAGATTCTGGCGTTCCAGGCGGATCTGACGAGGGTTTCGACCTTTATGATTGGCCGCGAAGGGTCAGTGCGGACGTATTCGGAGATTGGGGTGGCGGATCCGCATCACCCGATTACGCACCACCAGAACAAGGCGGAATTCCTGGCGAAAGTGGCGAAGATTAACCTGTTCCATGTGGAGCTGTTTAGCTATTATGTGGAGAAGATGAAGGCGACGCAGGATGGCGACGGGAGTCTGCTGGATCACTCGATGGTGATTTATGGCGGCGGGCTGAACGATGGAAACCGGCATGAGCATGAGAATCTGCCGACGGTGCTGGTGGGACGTGGCAACGGGAAATTGAAGCCGGGGCGGCATGTGGTTTATCCGGCGGGGACGCCGATGACGAATTTGTATATGTCGCTGCTGGATCATATGGACGTGCGGCCGGAGACGATTGGCGACAGCACGGGTAAGCTGCAGCATTTGAGCAGCTTGTAGGATTCAGCAACAGATTGAAACGGGGTGGGCCCAGTTCTGTTAGACTTTGCGGGTGCCTCAAAAAAGCTTTAATCGCTGGCTGATTCCTCTGGCCGCCATCATGGTGCATCTTTGCATCGGTTCCGTGTATTCGTGGAGCACTTTTAACAGGCCGATCAAGGCGCTGTTCCCGAACGATCCGAGCTGGTTTAGTCCTCCTTATACGACGTTCACGACGGCTTTGGCGCTACTGGGTTTGAGTGCCGCGTTTGGGGGACCGTGGGTGGAGAAGAACGGTCCGCGTGTGGCCGCCACGGCTGCCGCCTGCTTCTTTGGGAGCGGGCTGCTGATTGGGGGGCTGGGGCTTTGGCTGAAGCAATCGGTACTGGTGTTTATTGGCATGGGGTTGGTGGGTGGCATCGGGTGCGGGCTGGGGTATATTTCGCCGGTGAGCACGCTGGTGAAGTGGTTTCCAGACCGGCGGGGGATGGCTACCGGTATGGCGGTGATGGGGTTTGGCGGCGGCGCGTTTATCGCGGGGTATCTGAACACGTGGCTGATGGGCGAGTTGGGGGTTCCGCGGACGATTGCGGTGCTGGGCGTGGGGTACTTCTGCATTATGCTGGCGGGGTCGCGGATTATCCGGCGACCGCCACCGGGCTGGCAGCCGGAGGGCTGGGTACCGGAGGAGCACAATAACGCGATGATCGCGCGGACGAGCGTGACGCGGAATCAGGCGATTCGGACTCCGCAGTTCTATTTGCTGTGGGGGATGTTGTTTATTAATGTGACAGCGGGGATTGGGATTCTGGCGCAGGCAAGCCCGATGGTGCAGGATATGTTCGGGAGAACACCGGCGCAGGCGGCGGGGCTGGTGTCGCTGATTAGTTTATTCAATGCGGGGGGGCGGTTCTTTTGGGCCTCGCTGTCGGACTACATTGGGCGGCGGGCGACGTATCTGGTGTTTTTTGCGGCGCAGGTGGCGTTGTTCCGAATGATTCCGGGGTTCGGGGCGCGCGGGGAGTGGTTTGTGTTCGAAGTGGCGCTTTGCGCGGTGCTGACGATGTATGGCGGGGGATTTGCGACGATTCCGGCATTTCTGGCGGATTTATTTGGGCCGGATAATGTGGGGGCCATACACGGCGCGGTTTTGACGGCGTGGAGTGCGGCGGCGGTGGTGGGGCCCGTGATTATTACGGAACTATCGGCGCGGGCGCGGGCCAGTCTGGCGCCGGGGGCGGCGAAGGTTCATATTTATGATGAACCGCTGGCGGTGTTGGCTTGGTTGCTGGTGGCTGGTTTTGTGCTGACGGTGCTGGTGAGGCCGTTACGCGTGGTCGGCGCGCGGGGGAATTAGCCCGGGCAACCAGCGCGAGGCGAGCTTTATGGGGAGGGCCAGGCGGAGAGGGGCTCGGGGCGTGGCTTCGGCGAGGGCTCCGGCTTTGGTGAGCGCTTCCACTACGCGACGGGCTTGCCGGTCACCGGTACCTACGATGTCAGCGACTTCACCTCTTTGTAGCTCGCCTCGGTAGAGGATCGCCTGGAGCAGGGTGGCGGAGCGGGGCGGCAGGTTTCCTGTTTTCATTTCTTCCTCCGCCCAGACAAGAATGCGGGCGGTGAGCTGGCGGGGCTGGAGCAGGTCCCACATAAAGTTCACCTGATCAAGACAGGTATCGAGGAAGAACAGGGTGAACTCGTTGAGGGCCTCTTCGCTAAAGTTCCCCCGACCGTCCAGGTCATTTCTGCGCTGCCAGTCACACATAGCCAGCAGTTGTTTATATTCGCCAGCCTGGCGGGCCAGGCCTCGGGAGACCGACCATACCGAACCCGACTCCAGAGACTGCTGGAGGACGGCGTCCGTGACGAGGCGGGCGACACGACCGTTGCCGTCGAGGAACGGATGAATCCATGTAAAGCGGTGGTGAATGGCGGCTGCGTGCAGAATCATTTCCGCCTTGCCGAGACGGCTGTAGACCGTTTCGAAGCGTGCGAGGAAACGAGGCAGGGCTCCGGGACTGACCGGTACGTGCCTGCCGACCGCTACGTCGGCCTGACGAAGTGCTCCGGGTACGACCGCAAGGGTTTCGTGTGTGTCGGGATTGGTCACCGCCAGCATATCGTGGGGCAGTTCCGCGAAGAAACGACGGTGGATCTCGCAAATTCCCCGCAAGGTGAGAGCACCGCCCTTGACCAGACCGCCGGTGTCGAGCCACTGCTGGACGGCAATATGCGCGACGGCTTCACGCTGCAGATCGCGTTGCCTGGCGTCGTCGCTGAAATCGTGGTGGAGTGCCCGCTCAATGTCGAGGGGATGAGTGCTGTGGCCTTCGATGAGGTTGGAGTAGTAACAGTTCATCGACCGCACGAGATCGGCAAGTGGGGCGAGGATAGCCTGGGGCAGGCCGTATCTCAAAGATGTTGAGCGCTGGACAAGTTCGACGACGCGTTCATTCAAGCCTCGCCGGAACCTGGAGTTTTCGTTGAACAGGAGAGGCTCGATCATGGAGGGGAGTTCGTCCCGATCTATGGCCACCTTAATGTCCGATTTTTTTCTGACTCGCTCACTCTGTATCTAATTGTAACAACATCAGATATAGCAAGCATGGGACGATTGATGGCCGGTTAAAAGTCCGATTCTTTGTCCGGTTAGGTGAGGCAGGTGCGGGCGGTTGGGAGAGGCGTTCGGGAGGGGTCGCCATCCAGAGGAAGATCGTGTCAATGAGGGCCTTAGCGGTAGAAGGCAGCTTCCAGCTCTGGGGGGAGGGGCTCGTTGAAGTCGTCCGGGACGGTGAATTCACCGCGCGCCCAGCCGAGTTCGCGGCGTATCGGAGGCGCTACAGCGACCAGCTTCGCGATGGGGACGTTGGAGCGCATGATGGTAACCTCCTCACCTCGCTCGACGCTTTCGAGGAGCCTGGAGAGGTGGGTCTTCGCTTCACGGACGTTCACTTCCATGACTGGATATTGCCTTAGTCATATAGCTAAGTCAACCGGAACGGTTGATGTCTGTGTCCGCTTAGGCGAGGCAGGTGCGGAGGTAGCTGATGCACTTGGTGACTTCTTCGACGGAGGTGCCCATGCCGGGGTATTCGTATTCGACGAAGGCTCGGATGGGCCATTTGCTGTCGCGAAGGAGCTGGAGGACGGGCTTGATGGGGGAGTCGCCGTCGCCGAAGGGTTCGTTGACGCCGTCGTTGCGGTGGCGATCCTTGATGTGGAGGTGGGTGATGTTCTCGTGGTTGGCTTTGATGAAGGGCACTGCATCGTAGTTGGCGGCGGTGAAGTGGCCGATGTCGAGGTTGATCCTCATGTACTTGCCCATGGCCAGAGCTTTGGCGAAGCTTTCGGGGGAGCCGAACTGGTTGGGGTCCTTCACGTTGGCGTAACCGTGGACGGCGACGCGGATCTTGTGTTTATCGGCAAAGGGCGCGACTCGCTGGGCCACGCTCAGGCTGGTGGAACTGGCGATGAGGTCCACGCCGAGGGCCTTGGCTTGTGCGAAACCCGCGTCAATTTCATCGTCAGTGAACTGATCGTTGAAACCGAGCGTGTAGGCGAAGAGGGAGATGCCGGCGGCGTCGAGCTTCTTGCGGATGCCCTGGTAGTACGAAGCCGGGGTTTCGAGACGCCACTTGCGGAGGGCTTCGCGTTCGGCCTTGCGGATGGCGAGTTGTTCGGGGGTGGGGCCAGCGGGCGCGGTGCGGGCTACGCCATAGGCCGGGCCGGAAGAGGCTGGCTTGGCGGCGCTGGCGGGAGCGGGCTCGATGTTGAGATTGTAGAGTTCGATTTCGCCGATGCCGCAGGCGGTGATGGCTTTGATGAGGTCGTCAACGTTGTCCTTCCCTGGAATTCGGGGAAGGTCACGGAAGCTGTAGGTGATGGTGCCGAGGTGGACACCGGCGACGGTGGAGTCGAGTCTGGCTGCGTAAGCGGCGAGAGGGAGACCCATCAAGACTGTTTTTCCGAATTGGCGACGTGAGGGCATGATTTGGTACCTACGATAGTCTACCTTGAAAAGAAACCCTTCGTACTGAGAATGAAGAAACGGCGGAACAGTTCGGTGTGTGCGCGTTTGGTGCTTGCGGGAGTCGCCAATACGGTAGTGGGCGTGACGCTGGCGATGGCGCAAGTGTGTCCCGCCACACCCGTAACGTCGGTGGCAGGGGCTGCGACGCCGAAAGATGTCTGCATACCGGCGGGGTTTACGGGGCTGACGATTGAATACTTCGACGACTACTCGTGGAAGGCCTTTATGGCGATGATTTGGCCGTCCGTTTATGGCGGGCGCGGGGTGGCGGACGCGGAGCGAACGCATACGGGGTCGGGGCCGAGGGTATTTGAGACGTTCAAGCCGCTGTGGGAGATCTTTCACCGGGACGGCAGTCCGCCGACGAGTTCTGATTATCGGGAATATGAGGTTCCCTTGCAGAACGCTTGCCAGGCGCGGGCGGGGTTTGGCGACATGGTGCTGGGGTCGGATGCGGGGTTTCACGACATTGGGCAGTCTGGGGACGGGGGGCTGCTGGGACCGCTGGTGGCGCAGAACGGGACTTATGTCCGGTATCTGACGAGCTACAACGAGATTGCTTTCCGGCATATCGAGAGCAACAGGTGGTATTTACGGAAGGCGCTGCCGGTGGTGCCGGTCCCTCGGCCGTTGACGCCGCTGGTGCAGTTTCCGGACGGTTCGATAGTGGTGAAGTCGGCGTGGATGGAGACGGAGGGTCTGACGGAGGCACAGCGGAAGCGGATTTATGTCCGGATGGCCACGGTGAAGGATGTAGGGACGGGCAAGTGCAAGAAGGTGGCGGTGGGGCTGATCGGTATCCATATTGTGCAGAAGACGCCGAGCCGGCCGCAGTGGATCTGGAGTTCGTTTGAGCAGGTGGATTTGGTGCCTCCGGCTGAGCCGGATGGACCGGGGAAGTATTTGCTGAACGACGGGAGCGGGGCTCCGATGCCGCGGGCGAATCCGCGTGCGCTGATTCCTTTGGCGAAGACTCCGGCGGAACCGTTCAATGTGGAGCGGGCGGCGAACGCTCCGATTCATCCGCAGACGGTGGAGACGAACGCGAAGTACAGGAAACTGGTGGCGGGGTCGGTCTGGCAGAACTATCAATTGGTGGTGACGCAGTGGCCGCTGGCTCCGGGGGACCAGTCGATTCCGGTGAAGGCGAATCAGGCGGGGGATATTTTCCAGACGTTCCCGGGCGAGGGTGCGACGTCGGCATATTCGAACCTGACGCTGGAGACTTTCCACCAGGCGCGGCCGGCGCAGGGGTGTATGAACTGCCATAACCGGGCGCGGTTGGGGGCGGATTTCCTGTGGTCGGTACTGATGCACGCGTATCCGGAGCAGGTTGGGTTGCCGGCGGCGGCGGTGACAGGTGAGACGCAGCGTCCTTCGAAGAAGAAATGATTACACTGGGAGGGTGAACCCCTTCCTTCGTCTGGCGTCGTGCTTCTTGTGCACCGCCGCGTTTGCCTCGGCTGCGCTGGACATTATGCCGTTGAGCGAAGTGCGCGCCGGGCAGCGGGGTGTGGGCCGGACGGTATTCAGCGGCGACAACGTGGAAGAGTTTCAGGTGGAGATTCTGGGGGTTCTGAGCAATACGGGACCGAAGGAGGCTCTGATTCTGGGGCGCTTGTCCGGGGGGCAACTGGAGCATACGGGCGTGATGCAGGGGATGAGCGGCAGCCCGGTCTATATTGGCGGGAAGCTGATTGGTGCGGTGGCGATGGCGTTCCCGTATGCGAAAGACCCGATTGCGGGGATTCGTCCGATTGAGGAAATGCTGCGGGTGGACGCGATGCCGGGGCGGCGGGCGGAGGCTCCGGCAATTGCGCTGTACAAGAAGGGGACGGGGCTGGGTTTGGAACTGGGCGCGGGGGCCCTGCTGCCGGTTCCGGCACGGCGCGAGAACGTAGAGAGCCGGTTGACGGAGGTGGCGACGCCGATGTCATTTTCCGGGTTCACGAGTTCGGCGATTGAGAGTTTTGGGCCGGCAATGCGGGGGCTGGGGCTGGAACCGCGGCAAGGCTTGTCCCTGGGCGGGGCTCCGGATATGCGGATGGGCGACCCGAAGAAGCTGCGGCCGGGGTCGATGATTTCGGTGCAGTTGATGACGGGCGACATGAGTGTGGGGGCGGACGGGACCGTCACCGCGATAGACGGGGACAGGGTGTACGCGTTCGGGCATCGGTTTTTGTCATTGGGACCGACGGAGTTGCCGTTTACGCGGGCGGAAGTGATTACGCTGCTGGCGAACGTGAATACTTCGTTCAAGATCTCGACGGCACGGGAGCTGATGGGGATTATTTCGCAGGACCGCAATACGGCGGTGGCTGGCACGGTGGGGCGGCGGGCGGCAATGCTGCCTTTGGACATCAGCGTGGTGGAAGAGACGAAGCCGGCGGGCGAATACCATATGCAGATGGTGCGGGACCGGTACCTTTCTCCCTATTTGCTGCAGATGGCGCTGTTTTCGGCGATTGATGCGACGCAGCGGGCAACGGGCGCTTCGTCAGTGACGGTGAAGGGGTCTATTCAGTTTGAGGGGCGACAGGAAACTGCGCTGGTGAACAGTATTTATGCGGCGGATGGTGGCTCAAACATGATGGCGGCCACGACGACGGCGGTTTCGCTTTCGTATCTGATGCAGGGTGGGTTTGATTCGCTGAAAGTAGCGCGGGTTGCGTTTCGGCTGGAGACTTCGAATGCGAAGCAGGGGATGAACGTGGGCCAGGTTTATCTTTCGCGGAAGGAAGCGAAGGCGGGTGAGACGGTGGACGTGATGGCGGTTCTGGATGGCGAGAACGGGCGGCAGCTGACGCGAAGTTTGAAGTACACGATTCCGCAGGGGACGGCGGCCGGCACGCTGAATTTCACGGTGGCGGACGGGTCGCAGACGAGTGTGGCGGATTTGCGGCAGGTACTTTCGGTGATGCCGCGGACGCCGGAACAGATGATTTCGAATGTGAACCGGCTGCGGTCGGCGGATGCAGCTTACCTGCGGGTTTGGAGAGCGGAAGCGGCTTACGAGGTGCAGGGCGAGGAGTTACCGGATCCGCCGCCTTCGGTGGCCATGGTGTTGTCGGGTGCGGCGGGGATTCCGAAGTTTTTGAACTCAAAGCTGGCGGAGATGCGGATTGATGCCGATGGGAACATGGTGACGGGCGCGAAGACGGTGCAGCTTGAGGTGAAGGAATGACATGTAAGTCATTCATTCGGAATTGGTTGCCTGTTCTGGATTGGGCCGCGGGTACCGGGTCGGCGAGGCATTCTGGCTGGCAGATGATTTCGAATGTGAACCGGCTGCAGTTGGCGGATGCGGGTTATCTGGGGGCTTGGCCGTCGGGCCGGGGCGGGGATTCCGAAGTTTCTGAACTCGAAGCTGGCGGAGATGCGGATTGATGCCGATGGGAACATGGTGACGGGCGCGAAGACGGTGTAGCTTGAGGTGAAGGAATAAGCTGTAAGTCATTCATTATATGACTATTACTCGTTTTAGATGACTGTTGGATGGGCGGACGGCGCCTGCGACGGAACTGGTACGAGGGGCGGGGCGAGGACAGTGCGGTTTTAGGTAAGGGAATGCCCTGTAAGCTGTTCATTCTGAAGCTGTTGCTGTTTTTTTTAGCAGGCCAGAAGTACGGTGCGCTTTCGAATGATGCCGGAGGGAAGATGGCGACTGGGGCGGCAGGCTCCCGGCGCAGGTGGCAGGGGGCGAGCGGTTGCCGGAGATGCGGAATGATGCTGGGGGAAAAGATGGCGGGGGCGCGAACATAGTGCAAGTTGAGGTGAAGTAATGATATGTAAGCTACTCATTCGAGGATGGTTGCTGTTTTTTTGTGGAGCTGTGTTTGCGGGGGCGTCCAGTCCATCGACCTGGGAGATGTCGACGTTCGCCGACTTCGTAAAGGGGAAGTTCGAAGGGGTTTCGCTGGGTCGGGACGGGCGGTTGGCTGTGGCGGCGAAGCTGGAGACACTGTTCGACTCGGGGCAGCCGGTGGTTTGGGCTGTGGCACCTTCCACCGATGGCGGTCTGTATGTGGCGACGGGGCATCGCGGGCGGGTCTTTAAAGTTGATCGTGACGGAAAGTCTTCGCTGCTTTGGGCGGCTCCGGGGCCGGAGGTTTTTTCGATAGCGGTGGACCGCGGCGGGGCTTTGTATGCGGCGGTTTCGCCCGATGGGAAGATTTACCGGCTTGAGGGCGGGAAGGCGACGGAGTATTTTGATCCGAAGGCGAAGTACGTCTGGGCTTTGACGTTTGGCAAGGACGGGGCGCTTTACGCCGGGACTGGGGCGCAAGGTAAGGTGTATCGGATTACGGGCGCGGGCCAGGGCGAAGAGTATTACGCGACGGGCCAGGCGAATGTGACGAGTCTGGTGGCTGATGGCGAGGGTCGCTTGCTGGCGGGGACGGAGCCGAATGGCATTCTGTACCGGATCTCGGCGAAGGGCAAGGCGTTTGTTCTGTACGATTCGAGCTTGCCGGAAATTCGGGCGGTGGCGGTGAATGCGGATGGCAGCATTCTGGCGGCTGGTCTGGGTGGGGCGGTGGCGAAGAAGATCCAGGGGGCGCAGACGGGGAACCAGAGTCAGCAGCAGGATGGAGCTCCGGCGGCTTACAGTGTGACGGTGACGGCGGCGGAGTCGGATATAAAGCCTCCCGAGGTGAAAGCTCCTCCGGTGGCAACGGCTCCGGCGGCTGCGCCTCAGCCGACGACGCAGACCACGACGGCGGTGCAGGATGTTTCGGGCGTGGAACGGAGTGCAATCTATCGGATCCATGTGGATAACACGGTGGATACGCTGTTCAGTTCGAAGGAAGAGAACGTTTACGACATTCTGACCGGGGCCGAAGGGGCGTTTTCGTTTTCGACGGACCAGTATGGGCGGGTTTACCGAATGACGGGGGACCGGAAGCTGACGCTGACGGCGCAGACGAATGAGCAGGAAGTGGTGCGGTTGCTGCAGTGGAACGGGGCGATGCTGGCGGCTTCAGCCAATATGGGGCGGGTGTACCGGATGGGCCCGGCGGGGAGTTTGGGGACGTATGAGTCTCCGGTTTATGACGCGGGTTCGGTGGCGAAGTGGGGCAAGCTGAAGTGGCAGGGCGAGGGTACGGTGGCGGTGCGAACGCGGGCGGGTAACTCGGGGCGTCCGGACGGGACGTGGAGTGAATGGTCGGAGGCTATGCGAGCAGCGGCGGGGAGTCAGATTGCGAGTCCGAACGCGCGGTATTTGCAGTTCCGGGCTGAGTTTACGGGAAGCGGGGCGGCGGTGAGCGGGGTGGTGGCGGCGTATCTGCCGCAGAATAACCCGCCTGTGATTCGATCGATTACGGTGCTGACGCAGGCGGGAGGCGGCACAAGCCAGGGTTCGGGATCCAAGGGGAATTCGGCAGGTTCGACAGCTTCGTTCAGCGTGACAGTGACGGATACGGGCGACCCGGCGGCGGCTACTTCGACGGGGACTGCGACGCAGACGCTTTCGCGGGCGCAGGGTCAGCAACTGATGCTTTCCTGGCAGGCGGATGATCCGGACGGGGATCGGTTGGCGTATCAGGTGGATTTCAAGGGTGAAGGCGAGCGGGAGTGGAAGAATCTGCGGCGGAATCTGCATGAAAACACGTTGCTGCTGGACGGGGATGCGCTGGCGGACGGGAAGTATCTGTTCCGGGTGCAGGCTTCGGATAAGGAAGCCAATGCGGGGAGTACGGCGCGAGAGGCGGAGCTGGTGAGTTCGCCGGTATTGATTGATAATACGGCTCCGGTGGTGCGGGTTTCGGCGTCCAAGCGGACGGGGAATGCGGCGGACATTGAGTTTTCGGCGACAGATTCGGCCTCGGCGCTGCGTCGTGCGGAATGGTCCGTTGATGCGGGGCCCTGGACGGCGGTGACACCGGTGGACGGGATTTTGGACTCGGAGACGGAGCAGTTCCGGCTGCATGTCGGCGATTTGGCGAGTGGCGAGCATGTGTTGGTGATTCGGGTGGCAGACAGCGGCGGGAATGCGGGTCTGGCGAAGGTGGTTCTTCCTTAAAGTGGCTGCTCAAAAAACATTGGAACGGGTAATTTCGAAGGCTGGCCTGGGGTCGCGGACGCAGGCTCGGACGTGGATTCATGCGCGGCGGGTGACGGTGAACGGGAAGGTGGTTGAGAACCCGGATCACTGGATTGATTTTGACCGGGACAAGGTGGCGTTCGACGGGAAGCCGCTGGAGGTGAGCGAGAAGATTTATCTTCTGCTGCATAAGCCGGCCGGGTACATTACGACGTTCAAAGATCCGGAGGGCAGGCCTACGGTTTACGACCTGCTGCAGGGGGTGGAGACATTTGTTTCGCCGGTGGGCAGGCTGGATCTGGATACGAGCGGGTTGCTGATTCTGACGAACGATAACCAGTTTGCGGAGCGGATGACGAATCCGGAGTATCACGTGCCGAAGACGTATCGGGTGGGGTGTGAGGGTGCGGTGGCGGACGATGCGGTTCAGGCGCTGCGGCGGGGCGTTGAACTGAGCGATGGCCCGACGCGGCCGGCGGTGGTGAAGCGGATTGACGCGCAGACGCTGGAGATTGTGCTGACGGAGGGCCGGAATCGGCAGGTCCGGCGGATGATTGAGGCGATTGGGAACCAGGTGGGGACGCTGACGCGGATTCGGATTGGCGGGGTGGGGATCGGGGCGCTGGAGGCGGGGAAATGGCGGTGGCTGGCGGGGCAGGAAGTGGAGGAATTGCGGCCAAGGTGAACCAGGGATGGGAGCTGTGCCTCGGCGGCGGCAAAACAACGTCAAGGCCAAAAGCCTGGCGAGTTTCATCCGTTCGTCCGTTCCGTGACCACGGTGATGTCGTCGTTCTGACCCCAGGCTTTGGCGGCTTCAGGGGTTTCTTCGATTGCCCGTGAGTATGATCGTGGTATGAGAGTCAAGACATCTGTGACACTGCCCAGCACGCTGCTGAAGGAGACAGATCATCTCGATGGAAATCGGTCCGCATTCCTCCAGCGTGCCGCTCTCGCGTATATTGGCAAGCATGTCAAATCGGAGCTTGACGCACGGGATGCCGCCATTCTCGACCGCGTCGCGGAGGAACTCAACGAGGAGTCCGACGCGCTGGAATTCCAGGGTTTACCGAAATAAGTGCAGCGCGGAGACTTGTTCCTGGTCAGCAAGGGCACAACGCCTGAAGGAGGCAAAGCCCCCCGGGCACAGATCCCCGCAGGCAGCGTGTTTTTGTGGTGGTTAGCCGACAGGTCCTGCTCGATTCAAAGTTTTCCACGGTAATCTGTGCGGCTGTGTACTCGCGACACGACGGCTTACGAACACAGGTTCCGGTTGGAATCGACGAAGGGTTGAAGCACCCGAGCAGCATCCATTGCGACGAGTTGGTTAGCCTGCCGAAGGCCATGCTGACCCGCTTCGTGGACCAATTGAAGGCCGCAAAAATCGAAGAGGTGGATCGCGCCCTGGCTGTGGCTCTTGAACTGGATCTCATGCTCTTACCTCACAGGGACTGGCTCCAATAGAGCGCGGCGCGTGGGTGGATGCGGCCCTTTGGACCGTTACCACGGTAATGTCGTCGTTCTGGCCCCAGGCTTTGGCAGCTTCGGCGATTTCACGGGCAGATTTGCCGCTGATTTCGCGGGTGCGGTCGAAGCCGAATAACTCACCGGACACATTCGCTGCCTCCGGGACGCCATCCGACAGAAACATCATGCTTTCACCGCAAGGCAGTTTGAGGTATTTCTCTTCATAGCTGAGACCGTCGGCGATGCCCAGTGGCAGGCCGTCAGACTGCGCGATCTCAACCCCGTTCAAATAGGGAGACAGGTGGCCCGCGTTGGCCAGGGTGACGGTGCCGTCCGCATCAAACCGGGCGCAGCAACAGGTGACGAAGCCGCCGCCGGTCTGGCCCATGGCTACGTGGTTCAGTTCCGCCAAAATTCGGCCGGGGCGCCGTTCTTTTGTATTGCGCAATGCACCCAGGACCAGCGAAACCAGCATGGCCGCTTTCAGACCTTTGCCGGATACATCGCCCACCAGCAGAATGCGTGCGTCTCTCTGATCAACACCGACGTCCCCGTGCAGCACCCGGTAGAAATCTCCGCCCACTTCATTGGCTGGCTGATAGACGGCGTCGATACCAAGTAATTCGGACGCTTCCCTCTGCTGCGCGAGCAGGAGAAGCGATGCCACTATATCTTGTTTTGATATCATTAGATATTCATGCCCTCCATATTGATCCAGCTCGATGAGCCGTTATTGCAGTCGCTGAATAAAGTTGCTCCGGCAGCCAAACGGCAGCGTGCCGAATTCATCCGGCAGGCGGTACGCGACGCGGTGCGGGCTCGTGAATATGCCGCCATGCGAGAAGCGTATCTGCGCCAGCCTGATTCTGCGGAAGTCGCCGATGACTGGGCAAATGCGGAAGCCTGGGAACCGGGTGACGCCAGGCCATGAAGCAGTACGAAATCTGGTGGGCAGAACTGCCGCAACCCGCCGGCCGCCGCCCCGTTCTGTTGCTGAGCCGCGATGACGCTTACGAAGTCCTGAACAGGGTCCTTGCGGCCGAGATCACCGGTACCATCCGGCATATTCCGGTAGAGGTAACGCTGGGTAAGGCGGAGGGTATGACGAAGCCCTGCGTAGTCAATTGTGACAACCTGCGTACAATTTCGAAGGTGCATCTGGTGGAGAGAGTGTCCAGGCTCGCACCCGGGCGTATCCGGGAGGTGAAAAGGGCGGTGGGGTACGCTCTCTGCTGGGAAGAACTGATTTCCGCGACGGTAAGTCCCCAGTAACCTGGTCTGGCGTTTCAACTGAGCCTCCCGACCGTCAACAGGTGCCTGCAACGGCGACGCAAGCAATAATGCGATCACGCTCAGCCGCATGCCAGTCCCCCCGTGCCTCAGTAAGATGCGCGGCTGCGCGTCAGGCAACCGCCGCGCGCGCCGCCGCCTCGTCCGCATGCATCGTCGTGTATTTGGCAAGGCCCAGCATCGTGAATACCTTCACAAAGTGCGCCGAAAGGCCGAAACACACCACCTTCTGCGGCACCTTGCTGGCCGCCATCAGCAACTGAATCACCAGTGAGATGCCTCTCGAATTCAGATACGGTACTTTTGAAAAAGCGAGCAGGATCTTCTTGAGGCCCCCACCTCTCCCTCCCCGAGCGCCACGCCCGCATCCCCGTTAGGAAGTGGAGCAGTTGCGGTCGAGCTGAGTGTCCAGCGTGTCACTGCCGAGCGACGACATTTTCACCACCCGCCCAATTCTGAGAGCCTTACAGAGAGGGAAGAAGGTAAGGAATGACTCAAGAAGGTACGGTGACGTCTAAGGGGCAGATCACGATTCCGGCCTCTGTCCGGAGACACTTGGGGCTGTGTGCCGGGGATCGCGTTGAGTTTGAATGCGGCGAACAGGGAGCGGTGTTGCGCCCGATTCGGGTTGCGGATCCTTTCGCTGCGTTCGCCGGGTGCCTGTCTGGTGAAAACCCGCCCAGCATCGAACAGATTGTCGCACTGGAAAGACGGAACCGGAGCCACGAGTAGCGCGCGATGCAATTCGCGGTCGATACCAATGTGATGTGGGCGCTCTGGCGCGAGGGAAGGCGGAGCGAATCGTGCTCAGAAATTGCTGTACGTGGCGCGACAGGCGGGGAACCTGGTGGTTTGCGGGCCCGTTATGCTGGATATCGAGCTGGATCGGGACCTGTGGCGGGACGCAGGGAAGGGATTCGCCGAGTATGCGGTCCGCCGGCGCGAATCGGGAGGCGATACCCCTCGCCGCATCCTGGCAGACTTCGTGATCGGCGCCCACGCGGCGAGCCGAACCAATGGCCTGATCTCGTTTAACAGCGCAACCGCAATATCGGCCGTGCGCAGAAATCTGTCCACAAACTCAACCGTCGTACCCGGATAAGCGATCAGTTCCAAAATCTGAATTTCGGGGTGGTAGCTGCGGAGCGTTCTGGCGAGACGACCGGAGCCCTTCGAGGCGGGTCAAGCGGGCTGGGCGAAGTGGCCGAGGCTATAAACACAGACGACAGGCAGCTCTACCGGGTTTCCCACTCGGTGTGGAAGTTTTTGTCGAGGGTGACTCGGGCGGGGGTGGCGAAGAGGAAGACGCCTCCGCCTTTGGGGCGATCCGCGGCTATCTGGGCGGGGGTGAGGGGGCGGATGCCGCGGCGGGGTACCAGACCCCGTTCTCCGTCGTCGACGGGCGCGAAGGTCATGCGCTGTTCCACTCCGTCGCGCTCGATGGCGTCGAAGCGGATGGCGATGAGCCAGTGAGGGTCGGGGAGCTGGAACTGTTCGAAGCGGAGGATGCGGCCGTGGAGACGGTCGGTGGCTCGGACCAGAACCTGACCTTTGTTTCTGACTTCCTTCTCGACGATTCCGATGACGGCATCGCCGGCGGCTGCAGTTGTGCTGCTGATGGGCGGGTCGATGCGGACCTTAATGTGAGTCTTCTGGGGAAGAGACTGGAGGTCCTGTTTGGTTTGGGCCGAGGACGACTGGACCTCATCGTTGTCATCGAAACGAAGAGTGGAGGTTCCGGTGAACTCGCGGCAGTTGGAGTAGCGTTTTTCGTTCTGCGACTCCTCACCGTTCGAGTAGAGAATGTCCATGCGGGCGACGGTGGGCAGGAGGAAATCGCCGGAGCCGACTTTGAGATGGCCGTAGTCCATGGTATCGACGACATGGCAGAAGCTGTCGCCCTGGGGGAACTGTTCGGTATCGATAACGAGGCGCTTGAGATCGCCGGAGTCGGGCTGGGCGTAGAAAGTCCCGCCATAGCCGATGGTGCGGGCGGGGTGGCCTTCGCTCTTGTAGCTGTAGTGGCTCTTGTGGATGGGGACTTTGAAGTCGAAGGCGGAGAGGAGACCGAAGGGCGTGTCCTGGGGACCGAGGTAGTGGAACTGTTCGGCGTCGGGGCCGAAGACGGCGGATAGGAAGGAGGCGAAATCGCCGCTTCCGGTGGAACCGCTGAGGGCGAGGTCAGAGAGCTCGCCGCTTTCGAATTCGGTGGCTCCGGCCCAGGAGAACATTTCACCTTTGTTGCTGATGGCAACGTCGAAGCGGAGACGGTCGCGCCAGATGATGGTGCCGGGAGAGGCGAGTTCCTTTCGTGCCTGAATGAGCGCCGAGCAGGCGTTGGGGCGGCCACCGGGGTAATGGGGGCGGTACTGGACTCGGGTGATGGTCTGGACGCAGGTGTAGCGGGGGGCTCGGGTAACGTCGTTGAGGACCTTCTGCCGGACCTGGTTGAAGAGGGTTTGCGCGAAGGGTATTTGGGTGAAGGCGCAAACGGAGGCCGCGAGTAACAGGAACGTGACGGCGACGGTTTTGCGCATTGGAAGAAGTCTAGCGCGGTACCGGCTTTCGGTACACTTTTGCTATGCGCAAAGCATTCCTCCTACTCGTAACAGTTTGCACATTTTCGATGATCGCGCAGCAACCTCCGGCTCCGGCGGGTGGGGGGGCGGTGAGACCTGCCCCCAGGAATCTGAAAATCATTCGGGCCGAAGAGATCCGGACGGTGATGGGGGCGTTTGTGGCCGGGACGGGCCTGACCTGCATGGGTTGCCACGTACAGGGCGATTTCGCGAGCGATGACAAGAACGAAAAGGTAGTGGCGCGGAAGATGCTGGAAATGGTGAACGATGTAAACGCGAAGATGTTTGGCGGCACGGCGAAGGTGACTTGCTTTACCTGCCATCGCGGAGAAGCGCATCCGAAGTCTGCTCCGGACCCGAAGTAATTTCCGCGGGAGCAGTAACAAGCGGGCCGAACTTGTGGCGCAGAACGGGAACGCCATTCTCGGTGACCGTAAGGGTCATGTCCGCTGGATTGTAGCGGACGTCGAGGTGGCGCGGACTGGTTGTCGGTGCCAGTTCGGCCGTTGCTTTTGAGGCTCCGAAAAGCCCGAATTCGGAGACGAGGGTGGGTTTCCCGAGGGCTTGCATAAAACGGAGCTCGTAGTGAGCTGCTGTGGGTCCGGCTGCGAGGAGAATTTCGGTGGTGCCTTCGGGGCGGGTGGCCGGACGGGTGAACAGGGCGTTGATGGGCGGATTGAGCCGGGGCCGGAGGTTTGCGACAGGGGAAAACCACTGGGCGATTTTCACGTAACGGGCCGGGCGGTTGCGCAGCATTTCGTCATAGGGGCCGGTGATGCCGAGCGCGAGGCTGACGGCGAGGCAGGGGACGACGAGCAAAGCCGGGATGACAAGGGGCGCGGAAGCGAGGGCGGCGAGGAGGAGGAGGGGGAGGAAATCAACCTGGTAGCGCTGGACACTCCAGCCGGTCCCGGCGAGGAAGAGCAGGAGGCCGAAGCCGCCGGAAAGAAGGATGAGCAGGACGGGGCGGGCGGGAGTCTTGCGCAACGCGAAGGGAAGCAGGACCAAAATGGGGGCAAGCCAGAGCGCGCCAATGAGGGGTTCGAGCGTGTACGAAAGAGGTACTGTGGCGGGACGCGGCGCGGCATGAAACCAGGGAAAGACGGGGCTGATGACAGGAGGGGCCAGCAGCAGGTAGTGGAAGCCGCGGGCGAGATGGGAGAGCAGCCAATGAACTTCCCCCTGGTTGGCGCCACTGAGGAGATAGCGGGTTCCGAATTCCAGGGGTTGGTTGAAGCGTTGGTAGTTGTAGAAGCAAACAGCGGCGCAGACGAGGGTGAAGGGCAAGGCTGCGTGTAAGAATGCCCGGCGGTGCTTCAAGAGAAGCAGCAGCGCGAGCGCCCCGACGAGGCCGAGGTGGGGTCTGCAGGCTACGGCCATACCGAAGAAGAAGCCGGCGGGCAGCAGCCAGCTGTTGACCTGGGTATTCAGGTAGCGGACCAGAAAGCAGAGCGCCGCGGAGATACAGAAGTAGCCTGCGGCAATGGCGACTTCGTAGACCCAGACGCGGTTCAGCAGGAACGGCACGCCCTGGCAGACAGCGAGCATGAGGAGCGCCACGAAGACCAGGACGGGGTGCGGGGTGCGGCGCTGGAGCCTGAGGCAGCCGAGGAAAGCTCCTGCGGCGAAGAGCCAGCCGGTGAAACCGAAGCCGAGAATGGCGGCATTTTCGGGGAGGTCGTGGCGGGTGAGCAGGCGCCAGGGCGCAAAGGCCATGAGGGCTGGTCCGATGCCGTGATAGAGGTAATAGCGGCGGTTGAACAGGACGGCGTCGAAGAGTTTGAGACTGTCGTCAACTTTTGGATCCCAGGGATTGGGCTGAGCGAGGAGCTGGGGGGAGGGATCGACCGGAAGGTAGAGATGACCCTGGGTGAGGCCCTGGGCGAGGAAGTTGTAGTAACCGGCGAGGTCGTGGCCCCAGGCAATATCGTTGCCGGCGGCGCGAACCTGCCAGTGGTAGTAACTGAAGACGATGACAGCGGCGGTGAAGAAAGCAAGGCGCGGGGCCTGGAGGATTTTCGACACGGGGCTTAAGCGACCGTATCGCTGGCGCGGAGAGCGCGTTGCAGATCGCGGATCGCGGTGATATTGGAGTAGGTGGCGACGGCTCCGCTACGGGCTCCGGTCTCGGTGGTGAGGGCCAGGGAATTTACGATCAGGGTAAGGCGGGCACCATCGGGACGCTGGTAATCGACTTCGAGGTTAATGATGGGTTCACCGGAAATGACGGTGCCTCGGAGAGGCCAGTGATGGGGGGCGAGTTCGGCCCCGTCGGTCTTTCGCATGGTACCCGCCTGACGGGAGAGAAGGTGGGCTCCGGGTTCCATGAGGGTGCCGAAGATTTCACACGCGGCCGTGTTGGCCAGTTCGACGCGCAGGTCGAGCGTGACGACAATGACTCCGACGGGAGCTTCCCGGACCACCAGATTGAGTTGCCCGTAGAGGGCTTCGCGGGCTCGGACTTTGGCGATCTGGGCGAGTTCGGCTTTCTTACGATCCGTGATATCGCGGATGAAGAGGTTGATACCGGAGGAAACGGGAGTCGCTTCGAATTCAAACCAGCGTTTGGCGGCTTCGAGGCGGTCCTGAAAACGAGTCGGGGCGTGGTGGAGGAGGACGTGGTTTAGTTCGCGATAAATGACAGTGCCGGGAGTCTCGGGGAAGATTGTCCGGAGGCTGCGGCCGAGGAGCTGTGCGGGGGGCTTTTTCGCGAGTTGCCCGGCGCGGGCGTTGGCGTAGACGCAGCGGAGTTCCGGATCGACGGAGAGAACGATGTCCTGGGTGGATTCGAGAGCTTCGGCAAGTTGAGATTTGGCGCGGATGGTTTGGAAGCGCTCCATGCGGAGGCGCTGCATGGCGATGCAGACGGCGAGCGAGAGGAGCGCAAAGATGGCGATGGCCCAGTACTCGGGACTGCGGTCGGGATCATTCGGGACTGCGGCGACGTTGAAGTAGAGGGAACTGACGACGAGGAGGAAGGTGGTGATGAGACCCGGCTTCAGGCCTCCGTACCAGGCTCCGAAGATGACGCCCGCGATGAAGCAGAGCCAGAGTGAAGCAGGGCCGGCCAACGGCTCAAGCGCGAGGTGACACAGCAGGGCCAGAGGCGCGGCCATGACCGCTACGGCGAAGCGCCCGACCCGAGAATCATTGAGGATCCGCTGCATAGCCGTTGGTTATTGATCGGCGGGTGCCAGCTGTCTGGCGGTAACGAATGCGGGGAGAATATCGACCGGAATGGCGTTGACTTTGTCGAGGGTGGCGGCGATGTCGGGGTTGATGACGCCGAGGGTGTCGAGCATTTTCTTCGCGCCCGCATAGTCGCCGGTAGCTTCGAGGGTGAGCAGGTCATGAGCGAGATCGGCTACGGCCTGGCGGATTTTGGATTGATCGACAGACCAGGTTCCGTTGCGATAGACGAAGGCACCTTTTCCCACGAGGTAGTTGAACTGGATGGCCATGCCTTTGCCGTGCGCTTCGTGAATGCCGAAGCGGAGGGTGCGGAAAGAGGACGCAAGGAAGGTGTTGTAGAGGCGGACTTCATCGTGCTCCAGGTAGCCCTTGTTGTAGAAGTGCTGGAGCATGAAGAGGCCGAGCGTGTCGGCTTTGGCTTCTTCAATGGCGCTGTAGAGTTCCTTCAGTTCCTGGCGGGGGCTGGAGGCGTGGCCATTCACCATGACGGTGTGCGGGCCGATGCCGTGGCTCATTTCGTGCGCGAGGATGTGGGTGAAGAAGGCTTCGAAACTCAGGTTTTGGACGGCTTCGGGCGCGAGGACCAGTTTCGTGATGGGCACCAGGTTGGCTTTGAACTTGGCTTCCTGAACGTTGCGGAGCATGACGCGCTTGGTGCCCTTTTCACGGACCACGCGTTCGTCATTCGGGAGGTTGTAGGCGGCGGTTTTGACGCCATGGTCGCCATCGCCGGTGGCGATGATCTGGTTGACGACGCGGATGGGGGCGAGGGCTCCGATTTTGGGATTGCGGTACTTAGGATCGAGCGGGAGGATATTCTCCACCTCCTGCATGTGATCGCCGAAGAAGCGGAGTTTTGCGGTCTCGGCGTCGTCGCGAATGTTGACGTAGGCTTCAAAACCGGCCTTATAGCCGAAGATCTCGTCGTTATAGGTTTCGTAGGGCCCGATGGTGATGTCGAGGGGGGCATCGAGATCCATCCAGGCTACGTCGGACTCGTAATAGTCGTTGGTGAGGAAGGCTTTGGCTCGGGTTTCGAGGAAGTGCTTCAGGGTGGCGTTGGAGGTGAGCTTCGCGGCATCGCGGAGGAGGCGGGCGCAGGCTTGCAGCTGTTCTTTGTAAGCGTCGGAGTAGGGGATGGAGCGGAGGCCCCCGGCTCCGTCGCGGCCGATGACGGTGAAGAAGCCTTCGGCGGCATCCTTATCTTTAGGGGAGAGGGTGGCGACCCATTTTTCGAAGTCGGCCTTCGTCATGTTCTCGGGGTAGAAGCCGGCTCCGAGGGGTTTGCGGGGGGGCACGCCGGGGAGGAAAGCCTGGTGCTGGTCGAGGTCGGACCAGGGGCCTTTATTGAGCCAGAAGTAGTCGTAGCGGGCGCGTCCGAGGGGGGAGGTGTCGAGCTTGAGCCTGTCCTGCAGGGCGGGATTACTGGCCCATACCTGACGGAGAAAAATAGTGTCAATGATGCGGGCGGCCTCGATGAGGGGGCGCAGGGCAAGGCGGTCCTGCGGGGAGAGCTTCGAGGTATCGACTTTGAGATCGACAGGGGCGAAGCGCGCGGTCATTTGTTGGAGTTGGGGGAGCGTAGCGTCAGCGGCTGGCATTTGGGTGGTGCCCGCGAGGGCGACGGCGGCGAGACAGGTAAGGAATGGGCGGTCCACGGCGTGAAATCACCTTCTGGATTTTAGGGTAGCTGAAGGGCCTGGATGACGGGGGCCGACGGTGTTATGATTTGGCGGAGAACGCTATGAAACTGCGAGAGCTTTGCGCATCGGTTGTGATTTACCTGGGGTTTGTCGGCGCACTGACGGCCCACCATTCGTTTGTTGCGGAGTTTGACGAGTCAAAACCGATCCGGCTGACCGGCGTGGTGACCAAGGTGGAGTGGCAGAATCCCCACGTCTGGTTTTACGCGGATATTAAGGATGCAAGCGGGAAGGTGACGAACTGGGGCTTTTCTGGGGGCGCGCCCGGGCAACTGATGCGGCGCGGGATTACCAAGAGCGTGATTCAGCCGGGGATGACGATTCAGGTGGACGGATACCGGGCGCGGGACGGGTCAAATAATGCCTCCGGGGGCCGGGTGACGTTCCCGGACGGGCGCATGGTGTTTACGGCGGGGTCTGAAGACAAGGTTCCCAATCAGGGGCAGGATAAGAAATGAGAGCGTTCGTTTGTTTATTCGCGCTGGCGCTGGGGGCGTGGGCCCAGAAGCCGGATTTCAGCGGGATTTATGAGTGGCCGAAGAGTCCGGATGCAGCTAAGGGAAAAGGCTCGGCGACGATTTTTGACCGAAAGAACTTTGCTCCGCGGAAGCAGGGCGGCGAGTTGTTTATTGAGCCTCGCACGGGCGATATGCGGCATGACGAGCCCCGAGATTTCTGTCTGCCGGCGGGCTTTCCTTCGGGGATGTTGTCGGCGAATGCGGTGCGGTTTATCCAGAACAAAGACTACCTGGTGATGGCGCACGAGTTTCAGGCGATGACGAGGCTGATTCCGCTGGACGGGCGCACGCACAGGGAGGGTCTGGAGCCGATGTTTTATGGCGACCCGGTGGGGCACTGGGAAGGCGAGGTTTTGGTGATTGAGACGACCAACTTCAAGAGATGGTCGCTGGACGATTACTTCTACACGGATCCGAAAGAGTACCGGATGCACAGCGATGCGATGCGGACGGTGGAGCGGATTTCGCGTAAAGATGCGACGACCCTGAAGTATGCGCTGACGATTGACGACCCGAAGATTTTCACGGCTCCGTGGAGTCAGGAGTTTGAGATGAAGTTAAAGCCGGATTGGGAGCAGATGGGGATCTTCGAGTATGTTTGCGAGGAGAATAACCGGTGTCCGGGCGGGGTCTGCGGGAAGAAGTAGGTGTGGCTGAATGAAATCCAAGGGCCGTGGCATCAGCGTACCCGTATGGAAGTGAGCGGCGAGACTTCACGGCAGGACCGGGCGCGATGACACAGACAAGCAGAGTGGAAGCGGGGCTTTGGGGCTGCGAGCCCGTCGGCCGCGCTGAGAGAGCATTCGACTCCGGGGCATAAGAGCCGGCCTAAAAAATCTCTGCAAAGACAGGCCCCCAGGGCTAAAGAATATGTTCGATTCCCCCGATATACGCGGCAGGAGTTGTACATGGCCAAGGCGAGGGGAATCCGAGTGTTGTCTTTCGTTGCAGCGGTCGTCGTGTTCAGCGCAGGCTGCCGCGCGGCGAATATTGAAGGAACCGTCGTAGTGAAGAGACAGCTTACGAGGATGCGGGTTACCGAGACCCTGCCTCTGTACCAGAGGGGCACCGTTGTAGCGGTGAAGCCGGATGAGCCAGGGGATCGGCTCTCGCTGGAAAGAAGCCGGGTACTGGTCTACCTGGAAGGCAGGGCAAAGGAGCCGGTACTTCCGGTAACAGCAGTGCTCGAACAGGAAAACCGTCGTTTCGTGCAGGAAACGATAGTAATTCCGGTTGGGTCAAGCGTGCAGTTCCCGAACCGGGACAAGATATTCCACAACGTCTTTTCGCTGTCGAAGGCCAAAGCTTTTGATCTCGGGAACTATCCAAAAGGAAGCAGCCGTACGGTCGTTTTCAACGAGCCGGGGGTAGTGTTTGTGAATTGCCACCTGCACCCCAACATGGTGGCCACTGTAGTGGTGGCACCCAACCAGTGGTATGCCAAGGCAGCCGGGGACGGGCACTTTGCGCTTCATGATGTCCCTCCGGGAAGCTATACGCTGGTAGCCTGGCACAAAGCAACGGGCTCCGTGCGGAGAAGGATTGACGTAGTTGAGGGCCGTGACATGAACCTCGAAATCCTGATTCCTTTTGCAGAAGAGGGGGCCAGCGAAGAAAAGCACGGGGCTTCCCCTGGAATGCGGGCTGCGCGATGACACTACGGTTCCAGACTCGGGTCTTCTTGCTCTCTTTTGCGCATTTCGCACTCCTGCTGGGAGGGAGCTTCCTTGCGATTCAGCACCATATCGAGGGCACGGTACGCGGGCAGTTGCGGACGACGTTGCGAGAGAATCAGGTGTCGGAAGATCGGCTGCGACTGACGGGTGAGAGGGCGAATCAGCGTTCTCTCCAATTGGCGGCGGAGAACTCGGCACTGAAGGCCGGACTGCAGCTGATCGTTTCCAATCCGAACAGCGTTGAGGCAAAACAGACGGTCGAAGATCAGTTGGTTGAGTTGTGCGAGTCGATGGGGTTTGGTCTGCTGATGGTGTCCGACGAGTCGGGGACTCCCCTGGCGGGAGTGGTGGCCAGGCCTGAAAACAGGGAAGGAGGCGTGCAAGCCGCGGCCGGGAACGCGCCGACAAACGTACGGAGCCTCTCGGGTGAGTTGCCTCATCCCACCACCAAGGAACCATTCCTGTTCGATGGGACGGTGTACCGGATCACCGCAGTGGCCGTGAATCAGGGAGTTGAAAACCTCGGTTTCGTTATGGTTGGCGAGCCGCTGGACTTCAGTGCCTTCCATACGGATACGATTCTGCTGCACGATGGTGCGGTAGTGGGCTCGAACCTGCGCGGGATATCCCATAAGGATGCCTCTCAGGCGGTTCAGCCCTGTATTGGCCTGGAGGAGTGCCAGATTCAGATCGGCGGACGGGAATACGTCTCGTACCGGCTTGGGGGCGCAGGTACTGGCGTGGTTCGCGCCGAGGCAAGGTTCGGTAAAGAAGGACCAGGGCCTGGGGGGATGGAACTTCGCAGTCTGCAGAACCTGGACGAGGCAAGCCGCCCGCTCCATGAGGTTTTGAATCGGACGTTTCTTTGGGCTGGTATGGGTTCATTGCTGGCAACGGCCCTTTTCAGCGTACTGGCGGCCAGGAATATCGCGGAGCCAGTGGTGAAGATAGCCGCCCGGCTGCGGAACGGCACAGAGGCAGAGCCGTGGGCGGAATTCGGGGAAGATTTCTCCAGCGTTCGCGAGGTAAGGGAACTGGCAGCAAGTCTGAACAGGGCCGGAGCCGCAGTCCGAGAGGGCCGGGAGAGCCTTCGAAACGCCTACGTGGAATTTGTGGGGGCGATGGCAATTGCTCTGGACACCCGCGACAAATACACGGCAGGTCACAGCGAACGGGTGAGCGCATTCTCCCGATCGATTGGGCAGGAACTCGGTTTGGGGAACGAACAAGTGGCGGAGATCGGCATTGGCGCCCTGCTGCACGACATCGGCAAGATCGGCGTGCCAGACGCGGTTCTCCGCAAGCCAGGAAAGCTAACCCCGGAGGAATTTGACGCTATTAAACAGCACCCGGATTTCGGTTACGGGATCTTGCGTAGTGTTCATGGATTTGCGCCCTATCTGGACATGGTTCGCTTTCATCATGAAAACTGGGATGGTTCGGGCTATCCGCTGGGATTGCGCGGCGAAGATGTGCCACGGGCTGCCCGCATAGTTCACGTGGCAGACGCCTACGATGCAATGACCAGTGATCGGCCATACCGGCGGGGGATGGCTCACGATGAAGCGATCCGAATTCTGCGCGCGAGTTCCGGGTCGCAGTTCGACCCGACTATTGTGGACGCATTCTGCCGTATCCGCCTGGACTGGAAGAATTCGAGCGAGCCGAGATACGAATTGCTGGAGGTGGCATGAAACAGCTTTTTAGGAACACGCGTGACCAGACGCGCAGACTCTCGTACAGCTTAGCCAGGATAAGAACTGCTGTGGTCTGCGCCCGCGGTCGGGCTCGCCGGGGCGGCGCTTTGGACGGTGCGCCACTCCTGTTTGAGGCCGCCCCTGGGGCCGCTGCGCTTCTGCGAAGCATCTTTCTTATTTTCGGCATGGTGATTCGAAGCTTCGGCCAGGAAGGGGGCGGGGGCATTGATGTCCGCGCGACCATAACCGGGCAGGCCGCATTTGCGGGACAATTGAGCGACGCCCCCCGGCAGGGCTCCGGAATGGCGGCGGGGGTGAGAGCGGTCCTCTACCCGACAATCAAGCTGAGCGAACACTGGAGCGTTTCCGGTGCCGTGCAGGCAGTGTCGAGGCCCTATTACCAGGCGGATTTCACGTCGACCGGAAATGGAGTACGGGCTCGCATTCTCCAGGGGAACCTTAGCTATACGCGAGTCTGGAACCGCGGTGCCCTGGTGGTGAGAGCGGGACAGGTAATGTCGGCATTTGGCTCTTTCCTGCTTCGTTACGACGATGCGGACAACCCGCTTACGGACGCGCCACAGACGTACGGCTACTACAAGCCGGTTTCGACAATCGGGATGACGGGAGCCGAGGCAGATGTCACCGTGGGAAGAGTGGATGCGCGTTTGCAGTTCACAACGTCGTCTTCTGTCAATCCCAGAAGCGTGTTCGCCAGCGACCAATACGCCAACTGGGCGGGAGGAGCTGGTTACACGATCCGGCAGGGACTACGGGTTGGAGGTTCGGCTTATCACGGCCCCTACCTTTCCCGGAATCTCCCCTACTATTTGCCGGGGGAAGCGAAGCCGCGGGACCTGCCCGCGAATGGCATGGGAATCGACGGGGACTGGGCGATCGGGCACTGGAATATTCGGGGTGAATGGCAGCGTTTTGTGCTGCCGTATCGCGCTATTCCGACGTTTACGCAAACAGCCGGATACGTGGAAGTCCAACGGGTTTTGCATCCCCGGTGGTTTGTGGCCGTCCGGGCCGGAAAGCTGCATTCAAACTTTCTTTCCGGAGGCGAAGAGTGGTCGGGATCGGTGGGGTTTCGTCCCAACGCCCATCAGATTATAAAGACCGGCTTCATTGGAACACATTCCGAACGGAACGGCCATTTTGACCCGATTTTCATCGTCCAGATGACCACAACAATCCACCCATTGTCGCTCGCCTTGAAGTAAACGAGACGGAGTTCCGGGCTTGAGTCAGGCTTTCAGTGCGGCGACGAGATCGGTTTTTCGCTCGCCGCGGGGTGTGACGAAAGATCCAACCTGCGGCAGATGGGGCGATGCGACGAGAGGCGACAGCTTCGATTCCGGCATCGGCGAGGGTTATACCAGGGCGCGGGCGAGCGAAATCGCCTTGGGGTACCAGTACTTCCACATCGCAACCAGGGCGGTTTTGCCTGCCACGTCAGTGAAGCGGAAGTCGCGGCCTTCGAAAGGGCAGGTGAGGGTATTTGCCCGCGCGGTTGCCGGGGCGCAGCCGGCAGCCGGGTTTTGCGGGCCAAACTGAAGGGTTCCGCGAACCTTTTACTGCCAGTAGTAACGCCTTCCATGCCAGCAACGGGGACGGACAAAGCACCTTGGAATGGAGGGTTTCGGTACTAGTTTCGCTTGCAGGTGAAGATTCCACTGAACGCGATCAATAATTCCGGAGGCAAACCGATCAGGCGTCGGAGCGAAGCGACACTGGCACTGCGAGGTTGCCCAGACTAATCAGAATCGGAGAGCGGAAGAGATATGGCTGAGCTGAAGGGGTGCCTAAAACAGAAACGATTTCCCAACTTAAAGTACCAGTAATAGTAGTACCTTGTTACATATTGTACATCTTTGCCGAAACCGCAACCGTTGACATTACATACAGTTAACGTTAACCTTACGTTTCATTTACATAAACGTGTGCTGCTTCACCTGATGCAGCACGGAGATGTTGAATGCAACGGTTTAGGAGAGCAATCAAATGATAAAAAGAGCACTACTGACGACGACACTCGCGATAATCGGGGCCGCCTCGTCGATGGCAAACACCTTCGCGATCGACGGGACGATCTCGGCGGGCGAATGGGCTGGAGCAGCAACCTACACGATCGGTAACGGTGCAGGCACGGCCTACTTAAGTGCGGACACGAACTTCATCTATGGGGCTTTCGATATCACTGGCTGGACAGCGGGGATGGGGGCTGGCTCGCAGGGCGACCTCCTGGGTTTTGGTGTTTGGAAGGCGAATGATAGCTATGGCCCGACCGGGACCGGAGTCGAGTTCCAACAGTCGACAACCGCAGCAGGGTGGGGAAATGATGGCAGCTCCGGGACGATGAATGGGTTGGAGTCGGCTTTCCGGATCGACACCGTTCTTCAGGGCGCAATTCCCGGTAGCCTTGAGGCGATGGATTCGTTCGCAACGGGTCACCGCGTCTGGGAGGTGATGATTCCGGTCAGTTCCCTGGGAGTGAATGCTGGCGATACACTCTGGGTGGTTGGCGGGATTAACTACAATGGTGGTGTCCACTGGTATCCAGACACTTTCCCCGCGAACTATACTGGTTACGCGCCCGTGGTGGTCGACGCGGCAGCCACGCCTGAACCCAGCTACTTCGGTGTCCTCGCCCTCGGGCTTGGCGGTTTTGTGATGGTGGTTCGCCGCCGCAAGCGCGCCTAACGCCGCATCCGTCAAAGTAATGAAAAGAGCCTGCGGCCTCGCGCTGCAGGCTCTTTTCATTTTCTGCACTGCCTTCATGACTGCGGTAGGGAGGCCGCACTCCACACTTGGGGTGGCAGGTGGTTATCGCGGGGCCGAGCTTCACCTGTAATCCGGCTTTGAAGAAGCCTTGGCCAGTTTTTAAAGTTCCAACACCAGAGACGGTTCGGTCTGAAAACAAAAAGACTTGCCCCCGTAGTATCCGAAAACCCGATTTGCATGAAAACAGGCAATTGAAGGCCACCGTCGGGCAGCGGCGCAAGCGCGACTCGGGGTTATGCGCTTTTTAGCTTGGCGACGAGGTCGGTTTTGCCTGCCACGTCGGTGAGGCGGAAGTCGCGGCCTTCGAAGGGGTAGGTCAACTTCTTGTGGTCAATACCCATGAGGTGAAGCATGGAGGCGTGGAGGTCATGGACATGGGTGGGGTCGTTCACGGCGCGGAGGCCAATTTCATCGGTTGAGCCGATGACCTTGCCGCCTTTGATACCTCCGCCAGCCATCCAGATGGAGAAGCCGTAGGGATTGTGGTCGCGGCCATCGGGGCCGCCACCGCCATTCATGTTGCCGTCGCAGACGGGGGTTCGTCCGAACTCTCCGGCCCAGACGACGAGGGTGCTGTCGAGCAGACCACGGGACTTCAGATCAGCCAGTAGGCCGGCGATAGGCTTGTCGGTTTTGGCGGCCATATCGACGTGGTTCTTGTCGCACTCCTTGTGGCCGTCCCAGTCCCCTTCCCCGCTGGTGCCGCCGGACCAGAGTTGCACGAAGCGAACCCCACGTTCGACGAGACGGCGAGCCATGAGGCATTTGCCTCCGAAGGACTGGGTACCGGGCTGGTCGAGACCGTACATCTGGCGGGTGGCGGCGGTTTCCTTTGAGATGTCGGCGAGTTCGGGCGCGGCCACCTGCATTTTGAAGGCGAGTTCGTAGGAGTTCAAACGGGCTTCGAGAGAAGATTCAGCGGGGTGCTTCGTGAGGTGCCGTTCGTTGAACCAGCGGAGGTTGTCGAGGAGCTCGCGCTGGTCGTTGCTCTTCATGCCGCGCGGAGGCGTGAGGTTGAGAATCGGCTGCGGGCCTTCGCGGAACTGGGTGCCCTGATACATGGCGGGGAGGAAGCCGGAACTGTAAACGGACGGGCCGCTTTTGATGCCGCCATCCAGCATCACAACGAAGGCTGGAAGATTACTGGATTCGCTGCCGAGACCGTAGACGAGCCAGGAGCCGAGGCTGGGGCGTCCGAGCCGGGCCCAGCCGTTGTTGAGCCAGTTGAGCGCGGCGGTGTGGGTGAAGCCGTCGTGATACATGGAGCGGATGACGGCGATATCGTCGATGTGCTGCGCGACGTTGGGGAAGAGATCGGAGACTTCGGTGCCGGACTGGCCGTATTTCTTGAACTGACGCTTGACGCCGAGGACGGTGGATTGCTCGAACTTGGAGAACTGCAACTGGACCGAGCCAAAGCTGGCGGGGACGTGCTGGCCGTGGAGGGTGTTGAGGATGGGCTTGGGATCGAAGGTTTCGAGGTGGGACGGGCCTCCGTGCATGAAGAGAAAGATGACGTTTTTGGCGGTGGCGGGGAACTGTGGGGCTTTCGCCGCAAACGGATTGTCACTGCCTGATTGTGAATCAATCGCAGCAGCGGCGAGCGCCGGGAAGCCGAGACCTGAGAGGAGTAACTGGCGTCGCGAGAGGTTAATTGACATAGAGGAACTCGCTCATGTTGAGGATGAGAAGGCAGAGACGTTCGGGGCTGTTGCGGGTGAGATATTGCTGGGCTTTGGTGCGTTCCTCGGGGTCGGGTTGGCGACCGAGAGCGAGGGTCCAGGCGTCGCCGATCAGGTCCTTTGAAGTGGAGAGGCGTTTGGCGAAGCGGGCGGCCTGGTCGGAGGTCCATTCGCTGTTCATGAGCGCGAGGGCCTGGGGGGCGACGGTTGAGGTCTCACGACGGGGACAACTTTCGTCGGTGGCGGGGGCGTCGAAGGTGTCGAGGAGGGGCAGGCGGAAGGCTCGTTTGATGAAGAGGTAGACGGAGCGGCGGTCATGGTCGGCGGGGTCGCTGGAGATGGGCCACATGCTGAGGTCGCGCATGGCTTCGCGCTCGTCTTTGGCGAGGGGGCTGACGACGGGCGGGCCGAACATTTTGGTATTGAGAGCGCCAGTGACGGCGAGGATGCTGTCGCGGATCTGCTCGGCGTCGAGGCGGCGGGGCTTCACTTCGCCCGTGTAGGCGGCGGAGGTCATGATGGTGCGGTGGAGGGTTTTCAGGCTCCAGCCTTTGGCGGTGAAGTCGGTGGCGAGAAAGTCGAGGAGGTCCTGATTAGTGGGCTTGTCACCCTGGTGGCCGAAGTCGTTGGGGGAGCCTACAATGCCTTCTCCGAAGTGGCCCTGCCAAACGCGGTTGACCATGACACGGGCGGTGAGAGGGTTGTCTGGCGAGGCGAGCCATTCGGCGAGAGCTTTGCGGCGGCGGGGGATGAAATTGCCGTCAGAGGCTTCGTTCAGTTCGGGGGCTTTGCCGAAGACGGCGGGAATGCCAGGCGTGACTTTGTCGCCCTTCTTCATGGAATCGCCGCGGGGCAGGATGTAGGTGTCGGGAACTGGCGCGGTGTGGACGAGGACATTGGCCTTGTCGTACATAAGCGGCGTTTTGACGTAAGCTTCGCCGATCTGGCGGAGGAGAGTTTCGCGACCGTCTTTATCGCCCGGTTTTAGGGCGGCGTACTTCTTGCGAAGTTCGTCGACGGCGACCTGTTTGGTCTGGTAGCGGGTGTATTCGAAGATCCGCATCTGGCTGACGATGGGGATTTCGCGGTCCTCACTGCCGGCGAAGAAGGCGCTGAGGCGGTAGAAATCTTTTTGGGCGATGGGGTCAAATTTATGGTCGTGGCAGCGGGCGCACTGGAAGGTGAGGCCGAGGAAAGCGTTGGCGGTGACGACGGCGTTTTCGGCCTGCCATTCGGCGCGGAACTGGTCGCCGAAGAAAGTGTATTCGACGGGCATGGCACCGAGCGTGTAGAGACCGGTGCCGAGGCGGCGTTCGAGGCTTTGGCGCTTGGCGTCGGGGAGTTCGTAGGTGCCGTTGAGGTCGAGGTTATCGGGCCAGATTTCGTCGGCGGCGACTTGTTCCTTGATGAAGGTGTCGTAGGGTTTGTCGGCGTTGAAGGCGCGGATGACGTAGTCGCGATAGCGCCAGGCGTTGGGGAAGAGGACGTCGGTTTCGTAGCCTCCGGTGTCGGCATAGCGGGCGACATCGAGCCAGAGTCGGCCCCAGCGTTCGCCGTAGCGGGGCGAGGCGAGGAGACGATCGACGACTTTGGGCCAGGCGTTGGGGGCTTTGTCGTTGAGGAAGGCTTCGATCTCTTCGGGAGTGGGTGGGAGGCCGGTGAGATCGTAGGTGGCGCGGCGGATGAGGGTGCGGCGGTCGGCGGATGGTTTGGAGTTACCGAGAATCTCGTCGAGGGATTTTGCGGCGGGTTTGACGGGTTTACGGAAGGACCACCAAGAGGGTTCAGCGGCGGTTTGTTGCGGTGAGGAGAAGGGCGCGCCCGAGTTGATCCAGTCTCGGATGATGGCGAGGTCAGCGGCAGGGAGCGCCTTGTTGCCGGGCGGCATTTTGAGTTCGCCTTCACGGGCAGCGGCCTTGTAGAGCAGACTTTCGGCGGCTTTGCCGGGGATAATGGCGGGGCCTCGGGAGCCTCCGGCAAGGAGGGCTTCGCGGGATTCCAGGCTGAGGCCGGACATTTTGGAGGTGCCATGGCAACCGCCGCAGTTTGCGGAAAGGAGGGTCCTCGCCCGGTCATCAGACTGGGCAAGCAACGTGGCAGAGAGGCAGAGCGCGAGCGCTACGGGGCGATTCACGATTTTGTCAGTATATGTGAGTTTCAGGGTGCGTGCGACGCGTCATTTATTGAGCGTGTAGAACTCATAGTTATAGTTCCAGGTCATCTCTTTGCCGGGTTCGACGTTGAGGTCGATAAAAGGCTCTACGGAGACGACGGTGCGGATGGACCACATCATGGCGCGGGAGAGGGGCTTGTCGCCGGTAAAGTGGATGCCGGCACCGGCGTCTTTGCTCTCGATGCGGAAATCATAGTCGGCGGCGGTGGTTCCATAACCCTGAAAAGGAGTGGTAACGCGGTCCTCGCCCTGGAGTTTCTTCCGGTAGGCGATCTGATTGCCGCTGATGGTGGCGAGGATGCCTTCGAGGGGCTTGGGGGTCTTAATGTTGAAGGCTGCGGCGATGGTGTAGCCGGGGCCGGCCGGCTTGCCATCAATGGTGACGAAGTTGTGGTTGTAGCCGGAGGTCTTGATGGCCACTTTGCCGGTGTTACGCAGGGAATGTTCGAGGATCATCTTCGGCTGGCCGGGGATGAGGCGAACGGTCTTGGTGTAGACATAGGCGAGGCCGTTGGGGGCTGTGAGATCGTGCCGGAAGGTGACCCAGTCGGGGCCATGAGTGACTGTCCACTTGCCCTCATCCACGAACTGGTAGGTCTTGTAGTGGTCGTAGGCGACCGAGTCGGGTTTTCGGAGCGCTCCGATGCCCAGCTTGACGAAGACGCCACCGGCGGCGGCTTCATCGAAGCCGAGAGGCGCGTATTCCTCTGCGGGGCCGGTGATGGAACTTGCGGGGCCGGTGACGACTTTGCCGCCCTCGTAAATGAAGTCCTTCACTGAATCGCGGCGCTCCTGGAACCAGGGGCCGTAGTAATCGTGGCCCTTGAAGGTAAGGCTGTGGATGACACCGGACCAATCGAAGCGCGTGCCCTTGTAGAAGCCGTCCTTAGCGTCAGGCAGGTAGATTTTTGCCTGGAGGGGGCCGTTGCTGATCGACATGTCGGGCTCGGCAGCGGAGAGCAGGAGGGGCAGGCAGAGGGCCGGGATCAGAGCAGAGATGAGAGCGGTTCGAAGGTTCATCAAGTGCATCATATCGCTGATTGGATGGTGGCGGCTGGTGCGAAACACAAGGTGCTTCCCGGAACTGTTACTATCGGGGTTTTCCGGCATGGCGTACACGATACAGAGCGTGGTGGTGTTGCTGGCGGCGGGGATGGCGACGGCTCAGACAGCAACCGAGGCATCACCCGAAGAACTGATGGCCGCGGGGAAGTTTGAGGCGGCGCTGGGGGCTTATCGCGAGAGCATCGGAAAGTCTCCGAAATACTTTGCAGGGTATCTGGGGGCGGGGGCTGCGTCCGATCTGCTGGGCAACTACGAGGAGGCGCACAAGTATTTTCAGGGTGCGATTCGGGCGGCCGCAGCACCTGCGGACAATGTTCTGGCGCAGAGGGCGATGACGATCTCTTACGCGTTTGTGAGCGACGGCAAGAATGCCGAGAAGTATTCGCGCCGGGCGTTTGATTATTACCTGTCGATTGGGGATCGGGCGAACGCCGGGGAAGCAGCCAATGAGATCGGGCGGATCTGTCTGGAATCGGGCGATCTCAACCGCGCCAGCGACTGGTATGAGCGGGGACATAATACGCCGATTGAGGAAGAGGACCTGAAGGCAGCGAAACTGGATCTGTGGGATTTCCGGTGGGCTCACGCGAAGGCTCGGATTGCGGCGCGGCAGGGGAAGCGGGATGAGGCGCAGCGGCAGGTGGCTCGCGCGAAGGCGATTCTCGAGAAGCGGCGCATTCCAGAGCAGGAGTCGTATTTTCCTTATCTGGCGGGATATGTGGCGTTCTATGGGGGGGATTCCGCGGGGGCTTTGGCGCAACTGAAGCAGGCGCTGCAGAATGACGTGATGGTGTTGAGTTTGATGGCGCAGTGTTTTGAGAAGCTGGGGGATGAGGGGAACGCGACGGTGTTTTATCGCAAGGCGGCTTCGGTGACTTCGCATACTTTGCCTGCCGCGTTTGCTCAGCCATTTGCGTTGCGGAAACTGAAGACGAAAGGGGAAGGGGCAGCGCGATAGATCCTCTAACCGAAGAACGCTATCTGGAGCTGGAGCGGCAGGCTGAGACGCGCAGCGAGTTCCGCGACGGCGAGATGTTCGCGATGGCGGGCGGTTCACCGAATCACTCGTTGCTCAAATCAATTCGGGCTGGCCAATCGCATTGGCAGCTTACTCGACCGTCAGGCGCCGGAAGGGTGTCGCACGTTCAACTCCGATCTGCGCCTAAAGGTGGCGGCATCAGATGTAAAGCGGGCAGGTGTGTACACGTACGCCGATTGCACGGTCATTTGCGGGAATTTGGAGTACGCAGACGACCAGCGGGATGTGGTGCTCAACCCAAGGTTGATTGTTGAAGTTCTGTCGCCTTCGACCGAGGCGTATGATCGCGGGAAGAAGTTCGAGGCGTACAGAACCGTGACCAGCTTGCGGGAATATTTACTTGTACACCAAGACCGACCGCATGTGGAGCACTACTCCAGACAAGAGGACGGCAGCTGGCTGCTTCGGGAGGCCTCAGGCCTGGAGGGTTTGGTGCAGATTGGCAGGATGAATATCCGGATTGAACTGGCAGAGTTGTATGCCAACGTCCTGAAGTCCTGACGGGCCGGCGTGCTTTACTGGACTACATGAAATCCGCACATTTGCTGGCTGGCATGGTTTCGTTTGCGACCTTATTGACGGCGCAGACGCCCGCGTATCCGAATTATCCGAGTGAGACTCCGGCGAAGTTTCAGCCTTCCACGAACAGCTTCGATTACGTGAAACGGGACGAGATGCTCGCGATGCGGGATGGCGTGAAACTGCACACGATTATCCTGATTCCGAAGGGCGCGAAGCGGGCACCGATGTTGCTGACGCGCACTCCGTACAGCGCGAAGGAACTTACCGGGCACGCGCAGAGTCCGCACCTGGGGCCGATTCTGCAGGGGTACGACAATGCGGTGGACGTGATCGTGGACGGCGGTTATATCCGCGTGGTGCAGGACATCCGGGGTAAGTACGGATCCGAGGGCGATTATGTGATGAACCGGCCTCTAAGTGGCGGGATGAATCCGACACCGGTGGACCACGCGACCGACACATACGACACCATCGACTGGCTGGTGAAGAACGTTCCCGAGAGCAACGGCAAAGTCGGCATTCTGGGCATTTCGTATGACGGCTTTCTGCCGCTGATGGCGCTGGTGAATCCGCATCCGGCGCTGAAGGTATCGGTGCCGATGAATCCGATGGTGGATGGCTGGATGGGGGATGACTGGTTCCACAACGGGGCTTTCCGGCAGCAGAATCTGCCTTATATTTACGACCAGCAGGCGACGCGGAGCAACGACGAGAAGTGGTGGAGCGGGCATCGGGACGACTACAGTTTGTACATGGAAGCGGGGTCGGCGGGCGAACTGGCGCAGCGGCACGGGATGGAGCAGATTGGGTTCTGGCGGAAGATTCTGGCGCATCCGGCGTATGACTCGTTCTGGCGCGAGCAGGCGATGGACAAGGTGCTTGCCGCGCAGCCGGTGAAGGTGCCGACAATGCTGGTGCACAGCCTTTGGGACCAGGAAGATATCTACGGCGCTATAGCGGTGTGGAACGCGCTGAAAGGGAAAGAGGGGGCGTCCGACAAGGTATTTCTGGTGATGGGGCCGTGGCATCACGGGCAAGAGATTGGGGACGGCAGTACGCTGGGAGCTCTGAATTTCCATGCGGACACGGGGCTTTACTTCCGGCAGAATGTGCTGCGGCCATTTCTGGATCATTACCTGAAAGACGACGCGGCATCGCTGGATTCGGAGAGGAGCGGGGTGGCTCGGGTAACGGCGTTTGAAACGGGCACGAACAAGTGGCTGCAATTACCGTCGTGGCCGGCGGGTTGCGCAGCGGGCTGCAATGTGAAGCCAACGGCGTTCTATCTGGGAGCTGGAGGCAAGGCAGGGTTTGCCGGTCCGTCGCGCGGTGAGGCTGCGTTTGACGAGTACATTTCCGATCCCGCCAAGCCTGTCCCGTTCCGTGCGCGGCCCAGTCAGCCGGTTGGCTACGACGGGGAGTTGACGTGGGCGAAGTGGCTGGTGGATGACCAGCGGGAAGCTTCGGGACGGACCGATGTTTTGGTATTCGTTTCCGAGGTTTTGAAAGAGCCCGTGAAGATCAGCGGGCAGCCGGTGGCGAACCTGGTGGCGTCGACGTCGGGCACGGATTCCGATTGGGTGGTGAAGGTGATTGACGTGTATCCCGACCAGGTGGCGGCGGAACCGGCGATGGGTGGCTATCAGCTGATGGTTTCAGCCGATATCTTCCGGGGACGTTACCGAGAGAGTCTGGAGACGCCGAAGGCGATTGCGGCGGGGCAGGCGCTGGCGTATAAGTTTGCGCTGCCGACGGCGAATCATGTGTTTCTGCCGGGACACCGGATGATGGTGCAGGTACAGTCCAGCTGGTTCCCGCTGTATGACCGAAATCCGCAGACATTTGGTAACAGTTCAGCCCCCTACTTGAAGGTTTCCGGCACGTCGAAAGGGTACTCGAAGAAATCTTTAAGAATCTTCACTTTAGACCTGGCGCTTTGGAACAAGACCTGGCAAGCTGG
>CAIYVZ010000081.1 GCA_903929755.1 uncultured Acidobacteriia bacterium | reverse complement strand
TCTGCATGTACGGGCCGCAACCGACGATCGGTTCTTTTTTGGACTGTTTAATTCCGGTGCTGGTCTTCACAGCCCTTTGCTTCGAAGTAGTGTGTGTGGTTCGAATCGCCTGCATCCTGCGTTTTGGTTGTTGCCAGAAACTCTCTTTATCTGTAGAATCCTGCCCGTCGAGGAAAAGACGGGCTGAATATCAACAAAGCGATAAGAATATTGTCGTTTGGAATTCCCACAAGGAACTTATTGTTCTGTTACTGCTCCGTATTCCTGGATCATCTCCATTAGACTTGATAAATCGTGTCCTTTGGATTGCAATTGCCCTTTCAATGTCCTCTAACCAGAAAACTGCGGTAAAACCATGGGCTAAGAAAAGCCAAAATGCAGCTCCTGAAGTAGTCGATCCCCAGCGTGCAGCCGCGTCTGAGTCCCATGCTGTTGGAGGAGGAGCTGCGCGGGCAAGACCGGATGTGCGCGGACGTCAGGCACAGGACCGGTCCGACCACGCCGGGGAACGTATCCTGCGTGCCTTGACGGATACGCAGCGTCGCGATGCCTTGGCTATATTTGGCAGCGAAGTGACATTGAAGGATAAACTAACGAAATTCGAGGCACTGCAGGATAAGATTCAGAATATCCGCGGCGACCTTGAGGTAGTCTCTTCACGCGGGGTGATGACTGAATTCATGGTCAGCGGGATCCCCGTCCAATTCGATAAGTCGGACGTTCTGAAATTTCTCAAGAACATCTACGACACCTTCTCGGATCAATTATCTAAGTATATCTCTGTCTTGGAACCGCTGGCTACCTCGGACTCCTCAACAGTTGCCATGTCGACACAAGCAAAGGTTAAACTCTGCCCGACAAAAAAACTGGAAGACTTCATCCTGGGCAACGGGAACCCTCCGACCTTCACCTATCCCCGCGGCTTATACTTTGCCCTCAATAATACAGTCAGCCACGCTCTTCGTGGATTTGAAATCATGCCGCAGCGGAACCTCCAGCATACCTTGCATCTCTTCCAGATATTGGGAATGGACGAGCGGCGCGCTTCTCTGGCCATACAAGAGGACTTGGCGGCCCAGTTCGAAGGCACTGCTGTGTGTGGCAAGATCAGGGGGGTCAGACTGATTACTTCGCGTACTGAGACCAAACAGGGGGGCAAATCGGCGAGAGTCCAACACCCGTGGCCTGAGGCGCGAGTGGTTGTCTGGACCAAAGGGCCGGAGTGCGTGGAACACATGATTGGATCGGAACAAGCACTACCCCTGTCACTCTTGGGCGGGTTGGTGAGCTACCGTCGCTGGACCCCTGTCGAGAAGCTGCAAAGCGAGAAAGAGGCCGACCTCCGATCGTGTGAACGTGCCGCAATTGCTATTGCTCAGTCAACCAACCCCCCTATGCAGTCGGTGACGAGAGTACAGTTCCGCCCCAATTTTAAATTCAGGAAAAATACGGGACTGTTTTCAGCGCTCCCGGGTGACGCAGAGGAAGCAGTCTTGTCGCATTTTGGCGGACTTGGCCGAGGCATCTTGGCTGTATCCCTTGAGAGCACGAGCGCAGGGAAAGTAATGTGGTGGGGAAAACAAACTGTCTTCGTCGGTGACTTGGAGCCTGACAAAAAGAATTTTCTTAAAGGCTTACAGAGTTCGTTGCTGTCGGGAAGGGGAGCCTCGGTATCTAAGTTCCTTTCTCTTGCGGCCAAGGACGGCTCGATTGAGATTGTCGACTTACCGATCGTGGACGGCGTGCCTGGTCCCATCGAAGGCCCGTCTGTGGGACTCTCGCTGACAGAGAAGTTGGAGCAGCTATTCTTGGAGCGACCTGCCTTGTTGCCAGCCAAGACCAAACGAGGTGACGACCTGGTGTGGACGAGTGATGAGACAGGACAGGCGACCCCCCTCACCGAACTAGAGGACTTGCACCTGATGGATACTGACGACCCCCATGGGGTACTGGACCTCCGCATCGCGGATGCAATCGCTGGTCATGAGGCGGACGAGGTCTTTGGCGCACTGATCAGTTTGGAGGAGAGCGGGATCATCGTCATATATCCTGAACAAGTCGGCTCTAAGGACGCTTTCATCATTCGCCACTGTTTGCGCGACTCGGACCACCGCCGTGCCCGCCGGGGGGCGGGTGATGGTGGATTCTGACGGTGCGGGCCCAACCAGGGCTCTGATCGGGGATTCGATTGGGTGACACAATGGCGTCACCCAGATAAACCCCCGGACATATCTGGTTGGGCGAGTTTAGGACGTGATAGGAACCTCTCGGCCTGGGAACAGAAGCTGGCGGTGGGGTTCGTGTCGACGGCTGCTGAGATGAGGACCTTGCAACATTGCGAGGGTATTGGGGGCTGGTTAGCGGCGCGGACGAACGGACAGGCCGCAAGTACCCTCCGGGCGAGGTGCGGGACTGCGGGGGGGGGTACAAGGGCCCTCGCAAAGTGTGGCGTGAGCGGCGTCGTGCAGGGCGCCGGCGGCAGCAGCTTTCCTGGAGAGTTACGCATGGTGTTGCCCCGCTCGGGGGGGCGTTCCAGCAGGGTGGATGGTACGGTGCGGGGAGGAGACAGGCCTCTCGTCAAGGCGCGACCGGCGGGGGAATGGTACAGTGTCGTATGCAGTGCAGTGCAGGGGTGCTATCTCAACGAGGAGGACAACGTGTGGCCATGCTCGGGGGAGCGTGACAGTGTCGTCGATGGTTTTATACGGAATGGCAGATATTCCCTTGTCGGGCCGCGCAAATGGCTGCTCAGCTTGGAGGGGCGTGACCGTGGCGGGAGTGGTCCGGTGCGAAACAGAAGCAGCCCTCTCGTCGAGACACAGGTCAATCGGACTTGCGCAGTAGGACTCAACATCTACTTGGAATGTGCGGTGCAGGGCAGCGGCAGTCCATGTACTGCGACGCGCATAGCGTACCTCACCTCTGAGACACACGGCTCTGAGGATGGTGGTACTCCGGTCGACGGCAGCTCCCTAGCCGTAGGGAGCGTGATGTACCCCAGGTCAGGGGGACTTGGTGGCGGGGCTGTGCTGGGTGGCAGCGGTTCTCTCGTACAGGGGCGCATGGTGGGGCTCTGCTTGGTGGGTCGTGGCGGTGATGCTGACGGTACTGTGCAGGGTGGCGTCAGATTCATCGTGGCTGGATTCGTGGGGGTGCGATCGGACTGGTCCGGATTGGGGGGACAGCATGGGGGCGGTATGAGGCGGAGTTGTGGGAGCCCCCTTGTCGGTGCTCAAGTGGCTTGGATCAGCATGGGGGGACGTGAGTCACGTGACATCATGATCGGCGGAGAAGGCACTGTGCAGAGGGACGGCAGCCCTTTCATCGAGCCTGAGGCGCGCACGGGGCACCCGGAGCCTGATAGCTTCGTGGGCGGTATTGTGCAGGGCGGGTGCAGTCTGCTTACCGAATGGCTTCCTGGCTCGGGGGATCGGTACAGCGGGATTGAGGGTACTGTGCTGGGAGTTGGCAGCTCCCTCCTCGTGACGAGCAGGCTTTGGATCAGCCTAGGAGGTCGAAACAGCAGTGGTGGGGATATTCCAATGCGAAACGGCGTCAGCGCTATTGCTGCGGCGTGCACCGCTTGGGCAGGTTCGGGGGGAAGTGACAATTGCGTCGACTACGCGGTGCTAGGCGATGAAGGTCCTCTATTAGAGACGCGCTTGGGGTACCCTGGCTATGGGGGGCCTGACAGCTGCGCGGAAGGCGACTCGAGCGGAAGTGACTCTGAAGGAGGCAACCCGGATGGAGACGACCCGGATGGAGGATGCTCGGTAGGAGGCCACTCGGATGGAGGCTACTCGATCGGCGATGAATCGGGCGTAGGAGAAGCGGACGGAAGTGACTCAGACAGATGCTGCTGGGGAGGAGGAGACTTGGACGAGTGCGACTCAATGGGAGGCGACTCGGACAGAGGCAACTTCGACGGAGGTGACTTGGATGGAGACAACTCGAATGGAGATGACTCTGATACATGCGACTCGGGTAGAGACGACTTGGAGGGAGACGGCTTGGAAGAAGGCGACTCGCACGGAGAAAGCTCTCTCGGAGGTAAATCAGCAGTAGGCGACTCGGACGGAGGCGAATCGAACGGAGGTAACTCGGACGGAATTTACTCGAAAGGAGTTTACTCGGACAGAGGCGACTCCGATGGAGACGACTTGGCCGGAAGTGACTTGGAAGGAGGCGACTCGGAAGGAGGTGACTTGGACGGAGGAGACTTGGATCGAAGCGACTCGGATGGGGGCAACTCGGACGGAACCTGCCGTCACGGAGGTTACTCCGTGAGTTGGAGCATCGACCGGTGGCTGGACATGGTAACGCTATGCAGCCCATCGGAGCTGACGTGTCAGGACCGAGCGGCGGGGCCTAAAGGCGACTTGGTGGTGGGAATCGCCACATGCCTTGTACCAGACACTGCACGTTTCATGGATACTAAACTTGTGGTGGTCTCGGAAGCGGAGTGGGACAGGCTATTGTACGTGTACCCTGCAGTTGACTCAAAGGCTGTTCTGGCTCAGCGGGCGTGGCAGGCTGGAGGGGCTGGTGACTCGGCAGTGGGGATAGTGGGCGGGGCAGGCACACTCATGGCCTGTGCGCCGAAGGTAGAGGCTGACGACTGGCCAGCGGGCTTGGCAACCTCAGCAGTGCCTGGCGATGATTGTAGAGCGGTGCAGAGTCATGTGCACTCGGCCACAGACTTAAGGGCAGACACTAAACTGACTCAGGAATGGGTAGCCGGCGGGCCCAGGGACTCGGACACGGGTGAGGGGGATGCTGTGGGCCCTGTCCCGGCTGATCTGCATATTGCTGGGGTGAATGACCGGGTGCCGGGCCCGGCAGCCGGAGGATCAGGTGCATCAAGAAACGACCTACTTCACCTGACGAGTGTGCTCTCGGTTGATGGATCGACGTCCGACCCGCGGACTCTGGACCGTCGGGCCGGTTGGGCTTGTGACTCGGAAACTGGAGAGATGGCCTCTACAGGTACTGTATTGGCTAGCCGGAGTCAGGCTGGGACGAACGGCTGGGCCGCAGATCCGGAGGCAGCAGGAGAACTGGGAGTCTCGAGGAGCTACCGGGTCCGCTCACCGAATCCGTGGGCCCGGGCGCATCTAATCACCGATGACTGGTTGGCTGCAGTAATCACTGTTCTGCATTACGGCGAGGCGGGAACATTGTTCTGCATGTACGGGCCGCAACCGACGATCGGTTCTTTTTTGGACTGTTTAATTCCGGTGCTGGTCTTCACAGCCCTTTGCTTCGAAGTAGTGTGTGTGGTTCGAATCGCCTGCATCCTGCGTTTTGGTTGTTGCCAG
>CAIYVZ010000080.1 GCA_903929755.1 uncultured Acidobacteriia bacterium | reverse complement strand
TGCCCATCAGGTACTCATCAGCCTCGGTCCCGCCGGTCTCCTCGCACCGCCAGTCGAAAAATGCCCGGTAACCGCTTCGCCGATCCGGTTTACATGATTCCGAATGCATGTCGCCTTTTTTCATCCCGACAGGCTCCTAGTGGCCCAATTCGACGTCGAGCGCGCGGGCGACTTCCTCGTAAATGATGATTTCGACGAAGGGCTGGTTGGCGATGAACATGGTGGGGGTTTTGGTGACGCCGCGGGCCATACCGGCCTGGCGGTCCTGTTCGAGGAGGCCGATGAGGCGGGGGTCGGTGAACGAGGAGGCGATGGCGTCGGTGTCGAGTTTATTGCGGATGGCGAACTGGCGTACCCAGTTTTCGATGGTGTCGGTCCTGAGGTGGAGGTGTTCGGAGAGGATTTCGCGGCGGAACCGGACGCCGAGGACGCGATCCTTTTCCGAAACCCAGCGGCCGGCGAGGGCGGCGGCACGGGCCCATTCGTGTTTGGGGAGGGGGAAGTCACGATGGACGAAAGCGACGCGGGAGGCGTAGCGGGGGAGAATTTTTTCGTCGAGGAGGGTGCGGAGGGTGAGGCAGTCTCCGCACTGTAAGTCCTCATAAATCATGACCTTAACGGGGCTGTTGGGGTTGCCTTCCACGAGTTCCATTTTTGTTGCTCCAAAGGCGAGGGTGGCTGCGTGGGCGGTGGCCATCGCGAGAACGGCACGGCGCGAGAGGGCGTGTGGGGGTACTGTTGTGTGCCTGGCGCGCGTGGATGTCATTAAAACTGTACGGGAGCCTGAAGTCGGAACGTCAGGCGGGTCTCAGAAGGAATTTTAACCTGGGGGCCGTTCGTGAAGACCTGCGTGGCACCGCCGAGCGCGGCTCCGGAGCCTGCTCCGATAGCAGCCGCCTTGCCTCCGCCGGCGATGGCTCCGATGATGGCTCCGAGGGCGGCGGTGCCTCCAACAACCTTGGCGGTGCGGTTGGTTTGGGAGGCGGCGGTGGTCTGGACGTCGGTACTGGTGACGTCTACGTAGCGGCCGTTGATGGAGATTTGGGAGAGGGCGAGGGTAAGGGAGGTTTGGCCCTGGAGCTTACCGGCTTTTTGATCGTTGACGAGCTTGGTGAGGACGTCGGCACCGCGGGGGACTACCTGGCGACCATCGACGTAGATGGGTTCGTCGAGACTGGCCTGGAAGGTCTGGCCGCGGCGGGCGGTTTCGGAGTTTACGGAGTCGACCATGCGGATCAGTATGGGGGTGTCACTTGGAATTGTGAAGCCTGGACTTGTGACGCCGGGACCGGAGGCGTTGCCGGGGCCAGGGGCGGTGTTGACGCCGGAGACGCGGGGGGCGAGTTGGGTTTGCGGCCGGTCGGGCTGGGGTTGGGGCGCGGAGTCCGTGAAGGTAATGGACTGGACCTGTGCGACGTCGAAGGTCTGGATTTGGCCGTTAATTTCCATGCGGATTTGGCGGGAGGAGCCGCCGAGCCAGGCTCCGTCGAGGGTGCTGCCGGTCTTCAGGGTTAGCCGGTCGGCCCGGGCTCCTAGGGTGGCGCAGGTGAGGGTGAGAAGTGCGGCTGTGATGTTTTTCGTCATCGGGGCGTGATCCTGTAGAAGGGGACGAAGTTCGGGTGGATCCGGTTGCCGGTTTTACTCAGCTGCGAACCTCGGCGGTGAGGTCACCGGCGACCTTTTTGCCGTGTTCGAAGGCGGTGGCCCAGGCTTCTTTATTTTCCCGCCTGGACATGCCGGAGCCGGTTCTGTTGAACTTATCGAGGCCCAGGCCCACGACATAAGTGCCGGCGAAAGCGACGGCGGCTTTGGGGATGAGGCCACCTCCGAGGGGGATTTTGCCGACGAGTTCGCGGGCGAGCGCACGCCACCCGAAGGCTCCGGCGACGATGGTGCCGAGCTCGATCTTTTGTTCGGCGAAACCGACGGGGCGGCCGTGTATTGCAGCGAGGTGGAGCGCCATGCGGATCTGATTCATGGTGAGGAAGGCGGTGTCGGTGGCGAATTCTCCGACGGCCCAGGGGATGTCGAAGAGGCTGGGAACGACGTTGGGGAGGGCGGTGACGAGGGCGAAGAGGGCGTTCTCGCGGGCGACGCGGTAGAGGATGCGGCTGGCGGCGGCGTCGCGGAAGAGGGGGAAGGTTCTGGCGAGGGCGAGTTCGAGGGTGGGATTTTCGTCGAGAATGAGGCGGGCGAGGGAGCCGGTTTCATCCGATTCGAAGACATAGCCGTTACGGGGCACGGGGATGCCCTCCTCACAGAGCACGAAATCGTACCGTTGGGAGGCTTCGGAGGGATTGGTTCCGGCCGCGCTGCTAACGGCGCGCAGGGCCTGGATATCGCTGCCTGCCGGCGCGAGGAAGGTCTCCATGCGGCGGTAGGTTTCGCTGTCCGAGGCCATGAGGCCGACTTGAATATCGCGCGCGGCTTCGAGGCGAATGGCCTCCGGATTCAGGCCGGCGTAAATCTTGCGGATGTCTTTTAGAACGTTCAACTGCAAGCGATGTCTCCCGTCTCATCTTAACGGACGCAATTTTGGGAGGAAAGTTCGGGCATCTCTAAAGTTCAGCAAAGGAGCGGCCGATCAACGGGATGCGACAACGCTCCAACGCAGGGAAAGAGGAATTCTGGTGCACGGTTTGACGCTTCGAACAAAGTTTATTGGCGGTTTTGCTGCCCAGTTGGTGATGGTTGCCGCATTGACGTTTTCGTCACAGCGGGCCATGAATTCTCTGAATAAGGGCCTGGACGATGTTGTCCACCGAAACTCGGTGCGGGCGGACCGTACGAGCCAGGTGGTGGAGACACTGGTGGAACTCACAGGGCATCAGCAGGCTTTGCTGCTGCACTCGATCCTGACGGATACGGCTGGTGTCGATCAGAATCGGCGGGCGGTGGCGGATGCTGAGCACAGGATCGACGGGCTCTTCAGTGACCTGTTGCCGCTGATTGAGTCGGCTTCGGACAAGAGGACGGCTCAGGAGCTGCAGGCAAAAGCTGCCGCGGTGCGGCCACTGAGTGATCAGGTGATGCAGTTGATTACGAAGCAGCAGATGTCGGACGCGCTGAAGCTGGTAAGTGAACGGCTGCTGCCTGCCTACGCGGAACTGGAGCGGAACGCGCGGGACTATCTGACGGCGCAGCGGGACAGGATGACGACGGAAACTCAGGAGGTGCAGGCGTCGGCGTCGGCGACCAGAGTCCTGGCTTTTGTGTTTGGGGGGCTTACCTTGTTCTGTTCGTTCGCGATCGTGGTGGTGGTTCGGCAGATGAACAAGGGCTTGGGCGGGATGGGCTCCCAGGTATCGGATGGTGCGCAGCAGGTGGCCCGGGCGGCAACACAGATGGGGTCCATTAGCCAATCGCTGGCGCAAGGGGCTTCCGAGCAGGCTGTTTCGCTGGAGCAGACCTCGGCTTCGGCAGAGCAGGTGAACCAGATGGTGCAGCGGAACGCGGCGAGTTCGCGGCAAGCTGCCAGCCATACGAACGATGCGAACCGTTTGCTGACGGAGGCGAACCAGAAACTGGAACAGATGCTGGATTCGATGCGGGACATTTCCTCGTCGAGCGAGCGGATCTCGAAGATTATCCGGGTGATTGATGAGATTGCGTTTCAGACGAACATTCTGTCCTTAAATGCGGCAGTGGAGGCGGCTCGGGCGGGTGAAGCGGGCATGGGGTTTGCGGTGGTGGCGGACGAAGTCCGGAATCTGGCGCAGCGTTGCTCGCAGGCGGCGAAAGATACGTCGGGGCTGATTGAAGATTCGATTCAGCACTCGAAGACCGGCAAGGTGCGGCTGGATGAAGTGGCGGGGGCAATGCGCCAGGTTACGGAAAGTGCGATTCAGGTCCAGAGACTGGCGTATGAAGTGAACTCCGGCAGTGAAGAGCAGGCTCGGGCGATTGAGCAGATTTCCAAGGCAATTCTGCAGATCCAGCAGGTGACGCACCAGACGGCCGCGAGTGCCGAAGAGGGTGCCAGCGCCGGGGCGCAGATGAGTGCGGAAGCTGAGCATCTCCAGTCGGCGGTTTACCGGATGAGGGCGATGCTCGGCATGAACGACGACAACTCGGGTGCGGGACCGATGCGCGGGTCGGAGCGGAGGCACCCGAGCGATTATCACGCGCCCCCGCCGCAGCGCGAAGAATTTGCCTGGCGTTAACGCCACATTCGAAGGAGCAAAGGACGATGGAACTTAAGAAAATGTTTCATTTGGTGGCCTCGGCCATCCTGGCTCTGTCCCCAGCAGGCAGCCTGCGGGCGCAGGAGGCGACTGTGCACCTGACCCAGGCGGAGGCTATGAAGGCTGCCAAGGAAAGACCGGCGCCGGAATACCCGCCGATGGCCAAGCAGCTTCATCTGGAGGGCGAAGTGCAGGTTGAGGCGCACATCAGCGAGTCAGGGAATGTGGAAGATGTGAAACCCCTGACGGGGAATGCTGTGCTGGCGAATGCGGCGGTGCAAGCGATGCGCAGGTGGAAGTTTACGCCGGTGGTCACGGACGGAAAAGCCCGTAAGGTGGTGACGGAGATGAGCTTCTCGTTTAAGCTGTAGCCGGTGCTGGGTAACAGGGCGGATCCGGCCCTATACCTCCTTTAGATTTGGAGGTATAGTGCTGGGGGCTCAAAACGTGCTATTCAGGTGGCATGAGACGAGTCGTTTTGGCGATGATCTCTCTTTCGTTGCTGAATGCTGCGGGAGATACTGGCGAACGGGTCCGATACAAGGGTGGGACCGTGGCCGGAGTAACAGCAGGAACTTCTGCCCGAATCTTGCTTCAGCATGAGGATGGGCTGGAGTTCGATGCGAAGGGGCGGACGGTTCGGATTCCCTGGAAGGATATTACAACGCTGGAATACGGCATGAGGGTGAGCCGGCGGTACGTGGAAGCGGTGCTGATCTCCCCCGTGTTTTTGGCGGCAAAGCGACGCACTCATTACCTGACGATCGGGTATGTGGATGCGGAGTTCCGGCAGCAGGCGATGGTGCTTGAGGTTGGCAAAGACAGTATTCGGCCCCTGCTGGTGTCACTGGAAGCGAAATCCGGAAAAAGGATTGAGTTTCAGGACGACGACGCCAGAAAGGCAGGGAAGGGATGATTTGGCTTTGTCCAGTGCTGGTGCTGGTGAGCAGCGCGAGCATCGAGTTGCAGACCAACGAGCAGGCGCTGGCCCGCGTGAAGAGGATCTACGTGGATCAACTTGGCGGCGGGCAAATGTCGGATCAGATGCAGGACATGATCACGGCGGCGATTCAGAGTACGGGGTTGTTTACAGTTACGGAGAATCGCGAGAGGGCGGACGCAATTCTTAAAGGGTCTGGTGACGAAAAAGTCTTTTCGGACAGCCATTCGAGTTCGGATTCGATAGGGTTTCACACGGGAGCGGGGTCAGGTTCGAGCACGGCCGGGCGAAACGCTTCGAGTTCGGGGCGGCAGTACGGCACGGCGGGCATTTCCGAGAATGAGTCGAGCAAGTCGGATGAACGCAAGCGGGAAGCGGTGGCGTCGGTCCGGTTGGTGGATACGGACGGGGATGTAATTTGGTCCACTACGCAGGAGAGCCAGGGGGCGAAATTTCGCGGGAGTATGGCGGATGTGGCTGATAAAGTAGCCAAAAAACTGGCGGAGGAGACGAAGGCGGCGCGGTTGGCGTCGGCGCGGGCACTCCGGACTCCGCAGTCTGGACAATAGCCAGGCGTGGTCATGGCAGGGCAAGTGAGCGACGCGGGGATTGTGGCGTATCGTGTCACGCGCTAAACTTCCAATCGGTACTCACTCGATGAAGCAGATACGCCGCGTCGCCGTTCTTGGAGCTGGAACCATGGGTTCCCGCATTGCAGCACAACTCGCTAACGCGGGTGTTCCCTCGTTGTTGCTGGATTTGGATGCAGCGACGGCGAAGAAGGGGCTGGATGCTGCGCTGAAGGGTCGGCCACCGGCCTTTTTTGTGCCGGGGAATGCCCGCCTGATCACAACCGGGGGATTTGACGCGGATATCGCGAAGATCAAAGACTGCGACTGGATTATTGAAGCGGTGTCGGAGAACCTGGGGATTAAGCGGGCTCTTTATGACCGTATCGTTGCCCATCGGGCTCCGGGTTCGCTTGTCTCCACGAACACAAGTGGGATTCCGCTGGCGCAGATTGCGGAGGGTTACCCGGAGGAGTTCCGCGAACGGTTTCTGGGGACGCATTTCTTCAATCCTCCCCGCTACCTGCATCTTGCTGAAGTAATTCCGGGGCCCGCGACGAAGCCGGAACTGCTCAGTTTGCTGGGTGATTTCTGTGATCGGCTGCTGGGTAAAGGTGTTGTGGTTTGCAAGGACACTCCGAACTTCATTGCGAATCGTATTGGGTCCTTTTTCGGCTCGATTGTGCAGAAGTTGACCGAAGAGCACGATCTGAGCATAGAAGAAGTGGATCTGCTGACGGGCGAACTGATTGGTCTGCCGAAGAGTGCGAGTTACCGTCTGCTGGATATTGTGGGTCTGGACGTGTGGGCGCATGTGACGCGAAACCTGAAGGCGGCGGTCCCGAACGATCCGTTTTGCGAGATGTTTGTCCTGCCTGGGTTTCTGAACGAAATGATGGATCGGGGCTGGCTGGGGGACAAGACTGGCCAGGGTTGCTACAAGCGTGTGGGTAAAGATCGTGAGATCTGGGCGCTGGACCGCAAGACTTTTGAGTACCACCTGGCGGAGAAGCCGCGGTTCGCGTCACTGGAGATGGTGCGGAAGATTGAGCCACTGGCCGATCGGCTGAAGGCGCTGGTGGCGCTGGATGACAAGGCTGGCAGGTTTCTGTGGCAGGTTCTGAGCAGTCATATGATCTACTCGGCGCACATGGTGCCTGAGATTTCCGATCGCATTGTTGAAATTGACCGTGCCATGCGCTGGGGCTATGCCAACACGATGGGGCCGTTTGAGCTTTGGGATGCACTGGGGTTTGAAACGACGGCCCGCAGGATTGAGGCGGAGGGGCGGGCGCTTCCCGAGAATGTGCAGCGGATGCTGTCGGCGGGAGCACAGTCGTTTTATCGGGCGGCGGACAGTGCGGGGCAGCCGAAGACGCAGTATTTTGATTTGGCGGGCACCGGGTACGTGGAGCTGGAAGCGCGTCCTGGGGTAACGGTCCTTTCGGAAGTTAAGCGGGCTCGGGGCGTGGTGAAGACCAACCCGGGCGCGTCGCTGATCGATCTGGGTGACGGCGTTATTTGTGCTGAATTCCACAGCAAAATGAACTCGCTGGGCGAGGACACGCTGCGGATAGTGCAGGCGGGTCTGGCGGAACTGGAGGCGAATTATCAGGCGATGGTGATTGCCAACCAGGGCGACAACTTTTCGGTCGGCGCGAACCTGATGATGGTTCTGCTGGCGGCGCAGGAAGGCGAATGGGATGAACTGAACCTGGCGATTCACCGGTACCAGCAGCTCAATATGGCATTGAAGTACGCTCCGAAGCCGGTAGTGGCGGCGCCGTTTGGGATGGCGCTGGGCGGGGGGTGTGAGACGCCACTGCATTGTAGTCGCGTTCAGGCTTCGGCTGAGCTCTATATGGGTTTGGTGGAGGTTGGCGTTGGGGTGGTTCCGGCGGGTGGCGGGTGCAAGGAAATGATCATCCGCGAGCGGGATGTGAAGAAAGCATTCGAGCGGATCGGGTTCGGGAAAGTTTCGGGCAGTGCGCAGGAGGCCCGGGAATTTGGGTATCTGCGGGATGCCGATGGCATTTCTATGAACAAGGAACGGCTGATTGATGACGCGAAGGCCCTGGCACTTTCGCTGGTTTCCGGTTACGTTCCCGGGGCCCCACGCACTGATATTCCGGTTTCCGGGAATGAGGGCTACGCGCTGATGAAGATGGGCGTCTGGATGGCGCGGCAGGGCGGCTACATTTCGGACTATGACGCGGTGGTTGGGGAAAAGCTGGCGCATGTGCTGAGTGGTGGCAGGTTGACCGGCAGCCAGCAGGTTTCCGAGCAGTATCTGCTGGACTTGGAGCGGGAGGCGTTTCTGAGTCTGTGTGGTCGTAAGGAAACACAGGCTCGTATCCAGCACATGCTCAAGACGGGTAAAGCGCTGCGGAATTAGCGCGCGGCGGAGCGCCTTTGGGTGGCTGGGGGGCATGGCCGCTGGTGTGCGCAGTGGTGCGGTGTTCGGTTTCGGGGCGTCCCGTTTGCTTATGTCCGCGGTTACATTGTCCTGCGCCGAACTGCGCTTGGGCCGGTGTATTGCCGAGAGGCCACGGGACTCGTCTTGCAGCCTCCGATAGGTCGGGGACGCGGATCTTCCTGGAGCGATGGTTGGAGCGGTTCCGCATATGTTTCGAGCGGTGGTTCGTTTGGGTGGTCGCCACCGATGCAGCCTGATTGAGAGGGTGGAGATTCAGTGGCCTTCCGGAAGATTCTGACGATGCACGAGGTTATTCATTGATGCGGAGGGCGCTATGCGCGGCTCTGCCGTTGTTGCTGATGGCTCAGGGCGGGCGGGTGAACTTCGTGGACATTGCGGCGCGGTCGGGGCTGGTGGCTTCGACGACGTTTGGCGGCAAGGTAAAGAAAGACTACATCCTGGAGGAGACGGGGACAGGCGCGACGATTTTCGATTTCGATGGCGATGGCGCGAACGACATCTTTATCGCCAACGGGACGACGATGGGCAAGATGGTGGCTTCGACGCCGTCCTTTCTGTATCGCAATGACGGGAAGGGCCACTTTACGGATGTGGCGAAACAGGCGGGGCTGACGAAGTCGGGGTGGGCGCAGGCGGGGTGCGCGGCGGATTTCGATAATGACGGCCATCCGGATCTGTTTGTGACTTACTACGGGCATAACTCGCTGTATCGCAACGACGGGAAGGGGCATTTTCAGGACGTAAGCGAGCGGGCGGGGTTTAACGCGGGGCCGGACAAGTGGGGTGCCGGGTGCGCGTTTGTGGATTACGACCGGGACGGGTTTGTGGACATATTCGTCTCGAGCTACGTGGATCTGGATCTGGCGAATACGCCGACGCCGGGGTCTCCGCAGGGGTGCAAGTGGAACGGCTTGAGTGTGGCGTGCGGGCCGGTGGGGCTGCCGAAGGGGCATAACAGCCTGTTCCATAACAATGGTGACGGGACGTTCACGGAGGTTTCGGAGAGCGCGGGGATTCTGAAGCCGGGTGGGCGGTATGGGCTGGGAGTGGTGGCGGCGGATTTCGATAACGACGGCTGGCCGGACATCTATGTGGCGTGCGACCAGACACCGAGTTTGCTGTATCGGAACAAGCATGACGGGACGTTTGAGGAGATCGGCGAGCGGTCCGGCGTGGCATTTAATTCGGACGGACATTTGCAGGCGGGGATGGGCGTGGCGGTGGCGGATTTCGAGGGGAAGGGCTTTCTGGGGATTGCGAAGACGAATTTTTCGGGGGACCGACCGTCGTTGTATCGGAATGAAGACGGGAGTTTCTTCGAGGATATTTCGGAAACTGCGGGGTTGTGGCGGAATCAGTTGCTGGGCTGGGGCATTGTGTTCACGGATGTGGATGACGATGGGTTGCCGGATTTGGTGATTGCGAACGGACATATCTACCCGGAGATTGCGGGGTCGCAGGTGGGCGAGACGTATAAGCAGAAGACACTGCTGTATTTGAATAAGGGCCAGGGGAAGTTTGAGGATGTGACGGCGGCGGCGGGGACGGGGTTTGGTCCAATGCGGCCTTCGCGGGGGCTGGCAGTGGGGGATTTGGATGGGGACGGACGGCCGGAGATTGTGATTGTGAATTTGAATGAGCCTCCGGCGCTGCTGAAGAATTTGGGGCCGCGGGGGAATTGGGTGGCGGTTTCGCTGGCAGGGGTGAAGTCGAACCGGAGTGCGGTGGGGGCTCGGGTGACGATTGAGGCGGAAGGTCGCAAACAGATGCAGGAAGTGGCGAGTGGGGGGAGCTATTTTTCGCAGAGTTCGATGACGCTGTATTTCGGGTTGGGGAAGGTGGGGAAGGTGGATAAGTTGGAAGTGAAGTGGCCTTCGGGGGCGGTGCAGCGGTGGAGCGGGGTTGTTGGCGGGCGGACGTTGAAGATTGTTGAGGGGGCGGACGGGCTTTAGTTCGTGTGTTCGTGTGTTCGTGTGTTCGTGTGTTCGTGTTACGCTGATTTCGTGTTAAAGAATGTGACGATTACCCTCAGTCCCGAAGCTGCATTGTGGGCGCGGAAGCAGGCTGCGGAGAAGAATACCTCCGTTTCGCGGTTTGTGGGACAGATGATCGAAGAGAAGATGGGGCGGGATGAGGCCTATTGGGCTGCGTATCGCCGGTGGAAATCGTTCGGGCCATTGGACATAGATGCTGCCAACCGACTCACCCGCGAAGAGGCTAATGAACGTCCGCGATAGCTACTTCACGGACACGAACCTGCTTCTCTACGCGGTTGATGGCCGGGAGCCGGTGAAGCGCGCGAGGGCGCTGGAGTGGATATCCTACCTGTGGTCAACCGGCAAAGGGCGTTTGAGCATGCAGGTCCTCAACGAGTTTTACGCAAATGCTGTACGTAAGCTCGCAATTCCCGTGTCGGAAGCGAGAGAACGAGTCGGCGTATTTGGCGAATGGAAGCCTGGCGGGATATCGCTGGAGCTGATTGATCTTGCCTGGCGAGGGACTGACCACGCACAGGTGACACATTGGGATGCGCTGATACTTGCTTCCGCTGAGGAGCAAGGGTGCCGGTGGTTGCTGAGCGAGGACTTTCAGGCAGGTCGCCGATATGGAAATATTGAGGTGATTAATCCGTTCCAGACGGCTCCGCCCGATTTGAATGGCGCTGGACTGCATTAGAACATGGAAGCTGACGGGTGTGCCGTGCCGCTGCCGCAGGGTCCGGATTGCCTGTCAGAATAGCGGAGTTTAGCGTCGACAGGAATTCGTGAAGGGGAGAATGCGACATTAGATCTGGAGCGCCTAATATGCCAGAAGCAGTCATCGTCGATTGTCTCCGGACGCCGGTTGGGAAGTCGGGCCGGGGTTCTTTGCGGAATACGCGGCCGGATGATCTTGCCGCGTTTGTGATTCAGGCTCTGCTGGCGAAATATCCGCAGATTCCTCCTGATGAAATTGAGGACCTGATTCTGGGGTGCGCGGCTCCGGAAGGCGAGTCGGGCAACAATATGGCCCGCGTCGCGGTGCTGCGGGCCGGGCTTCCGGTGACCACGACTGGGGTCACCATCAACCGTTTCTGCAGTTCGGGTTTGCAGGCTATCGCGATGGCGGCGGACCGGATCCGGGCGGGCGGGGCGCATATCGTGCTGGCGGGCGGCGCGGAGTCAATGAGCATGATCCCGATGGCGGGGAACAAGCCTGCTCCGAACCCGTGGTTTGTGGACCACTATCCAGAGATCTACATCAATATGGGCCTGACGGCGGAACGCGTCCAGCAGAAGTGGGGCGTGACTCGCGAGGAATCTGACCTGTTCTCGTATGAGAGCCACCAGAAGGCCTTGAAGGCGCAGGCGGCGGGCAAGTTTGTGGATGAGATTGTCCCGGTGAAGATTGAGAACCTGGGTCCTGCGGGCAGGACCGAGCAAATATTCTCGGCGGATGAAGGTCCGCGGGCGGACACGTCCGCAGAAGCCCTGGCGAAGCTGAAGCCGGTGTTTCAGGTTGGTGGCACGGTGACGGCGGGGAATTCGTCGCAGACGAGCGATGGCGGGTCCGTGGCGATAGTGATGTCGGACACGAAGGCGCGGGAACTGGGGTTGAAACCGATGGCCCGGTTTGTGAGCTTTGCGGTGGGTGGCGTGCCGCCGGACCTGATGGGCATTGGTCCGGTAGTGGCGATTCCGAAGGCGCTGGCGCTGGCCGGGATAAAGCTGGAAGATATTGGTGTGGTGGAACTGAACGAAGCGTTCGCGGTGCAGGCCCTTTCGGTGATGAAAGTGGGCGGGCTGGATCCTTCGCGGGTGAACGTGAATGGCGGTGCGCTGGCGCTGGGGCATCCGCTGGGCTGCACAGGGGCGAAGCTGACGGCGACGATCCTGCGGGAGATGCAGCGTGAGCAGCATCGCTACGGCATGGTGACCATGTGTGTGGGCGGTGGTCAGGGTGCGGCCGGAATTTTCGAGAGGATGTAGGTTTATGTCGACTTCGATTAAAAGGGCAGGCGGTTCGTTTCTGATTGAGGATCATTCGGCGGCGGAGGCTTTCACGCCGGAGGATCTGACAGCTGAGCATCTGGCGATCAAGCGCGCCGCGAAGGAATTCTTCGATAAAGAAGTAGTGCCGAACCTGGACGCCATTGTGGCAGGGGACCGCGACCTGGCCGTGTCGTTGGTACGGAAGGGCGCGGAACTGGGCCTGACGGCGGTGCTGGTGCCGGAAGAGTACGGCGGCATGGAGCTGGATCTGGCGTCGTCGATGGTGGTCTCGGAAGAGATTGGCCGGGATGGCAACTTTGGCGGCTGGATTGGGGCCCACTCAGGAATCGGGACCCTGCCGTTGCTGCTGTTCGGGACGGAAGCGCAGAAACAGAAGTATTTGCCGCGGCTTTCGACGGCGGAATTGATTGGCGCCTATGCGTTGACGGAGCCGCATTGCGGGTCGGACGCGCTGGCGGCGAAGACGCGGGCGGATTTATCGGCGGACGGGACGCATTACGTGCTGAACGGCACGAAGATGTGGATCACAAACGGCGGAGTGGCGGATTTGTTTACGGTGTTCGCGAAGGTGAATGGCGAACAGTTCTCGGCTTTCCTTGTGGAGCGCGCTTTTGGCGGCGTCACCAGCGGCAAAGAAGAGCACAAGATGGGGATCAAGGGCAGCTCGACGACGGCTGTTTACCTGGACAACGTAAAGGTGCCGGTGGAGAATCTGCTGGGTGAGGTTGGGCGCGGACACATTATCGCGTTCAATATTCTGAACCTGGGGCGGCTGAAGCTGGGACCCTCGACGCTGGGTGGCGGGAAGTTTGTGCTGCGGACGTCGATTGCTTATGCGAAGCAGCGGAAGGCGTTTGGCGCGGAGATCGCGAAGCTGGGGATGATTCAGCACAAGCTTGCGGAGATGGCGATCCGGATCTTTGCGACGGAGTGCATTTCGTACCGTACAGAGGGCCTGATCAGCAGCTATCTGGACGGGTTTAGTTGGGCAGAGCCGGAAGCGGCGAAGCGGATGATGAAGGCGGTGGAGGAGTTCGCCACGGAGTGCTCCATGGTGAAGGTCCACGGCTCCGAAATGCTGGATTACGTGGTGGATGAGGGTGTGCAGATCCACGGCGGGAATGGGTATCACCAGGACTACGCGGTGGAGCGGGCGTATCGGGATTCGCGGATTAACCGGATCTTTGAAGGCACGAGCGAGATTAACCGTTTGCTGGCGACAGGCATGATGCTCAAGCGGGCGATGGCGGGGCGGTTGGGGCTGGTAAAAGCCGTGAAGGGCCTGATGGAAGAAGTTCTGGCCGGACCTTCACTGTCTGCGGACACGGTTTCCGAAGAGCGGCGTTTGGTTTCGAATGCCAAGAAAATTGGCCTGCAGTTACTGGGGATCGCGTTTGAGAAGTTTGGCGCGGGTCTGGATAAAGAGCAAGAAGTGGTGGCCGGGATTTCGGACGTTTTAATGGAGACGTTTGCGATGGAGTCGGCGCTGCTCCGTGTTGAGAAGATGGGAACTGCCGGTGCTGCTGCGGATATGGCGGCGGTCTATCTGCGGGATGGCATGACACGGATTGAGGGTTTTGCGCGGACGGTGCTGGCTGGGTGTTCGGAGGGCGATGCCTTGCGGACGAACATGGCGGTACTGCGGCGGTTTGCGAAGTTTGAGCCGGTGAATGCGATTGGGTTGCGGCGGCGTATTGCGGACCGGTTGATTGCTTCCGGCCACTACGGTGTCTAGTTTGCCGGTCCCCCGGCTTGTGGTGATGGTGGGGTTGCCGGGGGCGGGGAAGTCCAGTTATCTGCGGTCGATCGGAGCGCAGGCGATTTCGAGCGATGCGGTTCGGTTGATGCTGGCCGATGATGAGACGGACCAAACGATCAACGGGCGAGTGTTTGCCACGGTCACGTATCTGCTGCGGCAGAGGCTGGAGTTGCGGCGTCCGGTGACGTATCTGGATGCGACGAATCTGGTACGAAGGGACCGGCGCGGGTGGCTTCAGTTGGGTCGGGAGTACGGGGCCCGGGTGGAGGCGCTCTGGTTCGATGTCCCGCTGGAGGTTTGTAAGGCGCGGAATGCGGGGCGGGGGCGGGTGGTGCCGGAGTGGGTTTTGGATTTAATGGCGGCCCGGTTTGTTCCTCCGTCTGAGGCGGAAGGCTTTGATGAGGTGCGGAAGTGTCCGGCGCGCGGCAAATAACTCAAGATCCATCGATCAATCACCCGACATATTTCCTGGAGAGTTCGTTCACGGAGGACGGGCGGGAGATTTTGTTTACTTCGTACCGGACGGGGACTCCTCAGCTGTTTGCGGTGGGGTTTGAGTCGGGGGAGACTCGTCAGCTAACGGCAGGGGCGGGGATTCATCCTTACTCGGCGGCGATTCGCGGGGACCGGGTCTTCTTTGTTCGGGCCGGCGGCGTTTGGGTCCTTGATTTGAAGGGCGGGGGCTTGAAAAGTGGGGAAGCCCGGCTGATTGCTCAGTTTGACGGGCAGTTGGGGGAGGCGGCTCCCGATGCTTCGGGCGAGTGGCTGGTGGCGGCGATTAAGCTGCGGGACGGCGGCAACGGCATGGTCTGCGGGCGTCAGGACGGGTCGGAATGGCGTCTGATTCCGTATCCACGGACGGTGATTCATCCGCAGTTTCATCCTTTGGAACCGGAGTGGATTGAGTTTGCGGGGGATCCGGCTCCGCGGATGCATCGGGTTCGCCGGGACGGAACCGGGATGGAATGCCTGTATGAGCACGGGAACGATGAGTTTGTGGTGCATGAGACGTTCCTGGGGAAGACGGGCGACATTGTGTTTACGGTTTGGCCGCGGTTGCTTTGCCGGATGGACTGGACTTCGCGGGAGATCCGGACGATAGCGGAGTTCAATGCGTGGCACATTACGCCGGATGCGCAGGGCGCGCGGGTTTTGTGCGATACGAATCACCCGGACACGGGGATTTGGCTGATTGATGTGGCGACGGGTGAGCGCAGGCGCGTGTGTGAATCGAAGGCTTCGAATCAGGGCTCGCAGTGGAAGCTTTCGCGGTATGCGCTGAAAGAGGACTTTGTGGCGGCGCAGAAGAATAATCTGAGCTGGATGGAGACGCCGACGGATACGGTGTATGGGCCACAGTGGACGCATCCGCATCCGGCGTTTTCACAGGATGAACAGCGGATTACGTTTACAAGCGATTGCACGGGGACGAGTCAGGTTTGGGTGGCGGAGATTCCGCGTCCTGGTAAACTGTAGGGATGAGCAACCAAGTCCGGATGGTGCAATGCGTCAAGTTGGGAAAAGAGCTGGAAGGTCTGACGGAAGTGCCGTTTGAAGGGCACCCGCTGGGCCAGCGCATCTATGAGAACGTGTCGAAGGACGCGTGGAAGATGTGGGTGGAACACATGAAGATGCTCATGAACGAATACCGTTTGAATCTGGGGACGGCTGAGGCTCAGGAGTTCATCATCCAGCAGATGGAGCAGTATTTCTTCGGCGCCGGCGCGGCGTTGCCCCCCGATTTCGTCCCCCAGGGACACTAGAACATGAGCCAGTCGGACATTCGACAAACAGGGCAAAAAGCCCTGATTATTGGCGCTGGTCCGGCTGGTTTAACGGCGGCGTTTGAGCTTCTGGAGAGGACGCAGGTCCAGCCGATTGTGCTGGAGAAGAGCGATTCTTTTGGGGGTATTTCGCGGACGGTGCGGTACAAGGGCTACCGCATGGATATCGGCGGGCACCGGTTTTTCTCGAAGTCGGACCGGGTGATGGAGTGGTGGAAGCGCGTGATGCCGGTGGAAGGCGACACGCACTCGATCACCTACCAGGGGAAGACGCGCGAGGTGGCGGGCGCGGGGCCGATTGACGCGACGCGGGAAGACCGTGTGATGCTGGTGCGGAACAGGAAGAGCCGCATTTACTTTCTGCGCCAGTTTTTTGAGTACCCGATTCAGTTGACGGGCGACACGCTGAAGGCGCTGGGAGCGGTGCGGACGGTGCGGATCGGTGTTAGCTACATTGCGGCGATGATTCAGCAGATTACGCCGGAAGAGTCGCTGCAGGATTTTCTGATTAACCGGTTTGGGCGGGAACTGTACCTGACGTTCTTCAAATCGTATACGGAGAAGGTTTGGGGTGTGCCTTGCGATGAGATCTCGGCGGAGTGGGGCGCGCAGCGGATTAAGGGGCTTTCGATCACGAAGGCGGTGCTGCACTTTGTGAAGAAGGCGCTGGCGAGTTCAGGGCCGTCGCATGATCTGTCACAGAAGGGTACGGAGACTTCGCTGATTGAGAAGTTTATGTATCCGAAGTACGGGCCTGGGCAGTTGTGGGAGTATGTGGCCGAGGACGTGGCGCAGCGTGGCGCGGTGGTTCGCAAGGAGCAGACCGTGGTGAAGGTTTACACGCACGGCTGGCGGATAACGGCGATTGACTCGCTGGACGAGGCGACGGGCGCGACGGAGCGGATTCCGGCGGATTATTTCTTCTCGACGATGCCGATGAAGGAACTGATTCGGGCGATGGCCTGCGAGGTCCCGGCCAATGTGCGCGAGGTTTCCGAGGGGCTGATTTACCGCGACTTCATCACGGTTGGCGTACTTCTGAACAAGTTGAAGGTGGCGGACAGCACGGATACTGGCTCGAAGCTGCTGCGGGACAACTGGATTTACGTGCAGGAGCCGGATGTGCAAGTGGGGCGGATGCAGATCTTCAACAACTGGAGTCCGTATCTGCTGGAAGACCCGAGCAAGGTTTGGATTGGTCTGGAATACTTCTGTTACGAAACGGACGCCATCTGGAAGCTATCTGATGCGGACATGATTGCGCTGGCGAAGCGCGAGATGGTGCACATTGGGATGATTGAGGCGGCGGATGTTTTGGATGCGTGCGTGATTCGGGTTCCGAAGACGTATCCGGCGTATTTTGGGGCATACGAGCGGTTTGATGAGCTGCGGGACTGGCTGAACCAGTTTGAGAATTTGTTCCTGGTGGGCCGAAATGGTATGCATAAGTACAATAACCAGGACCATTCGATGCTGACGGCGATGACGGCGGTGGACAACATTATTGCGGGGCGCACGGACAAGGAAAATCTTTGGGCCGTGAATACTGAGATGGAGTATCACGAGAGCAAGGACGGGAAGTAAGATGTGTTCGGTTTCGCAGCAGGAAGTTTTGTGGGTGTGTTATTCTAAGAGTTCATATTTCGAGATAGGGGTATTCTGAAGTAAATGGCGAATCATGTTACCGCGCTGAAGCGTGTCCGGCAGACCGAACGGCGCACCCAATTTAACCGCATGGCTGCAACCCGCTTGCGGAATCAGATCCGTGCGATGCGCAAGGCACTGGCTGCAAAGAATCCGGGCGATTTGAAGACGGCGCTCTCGGCGACGTTCTCGCTGCTCGATAAGGCCGCACGCAAGGGCTATGTGAAGGCTGGCAACGCTGCTCGTTACAAGAGCCGCCTGACCCGCCGCGTGAAGATCGCTCTCGGCGACGTAAAATAAGCCGTTAGAGACAGAGAAGTTTTGCAAAAGGCCGGGACTCTTCGGAGTCCCGGCCTTTTTGCATGTTGGGCGGCAGCTGGATCTGCCATGGGGTCGGGCATACCGGACTCCGATTAATGGCTGGTGCTGGTGCGGCCGGAGGTGGCGGTACGGACCTTCCAGAGTTGATCTCCGGCGGTGATATAGAGGGTCTTCAGGTCGCGGTCACCGAAGGCGCAGTTGGTGACTTCGTCCTTAGGAATCGGGACAAATTCGAGGAGCTTCGACTGGCCGTTCCGGGCTGGTGGGGCAAGGATGAAGATTCCGGCTTTGAACTGGTCAGTGGTTTCGTAGCGGGTGGGGGAATTGAGGCCTGCCGCTACGAAGAGGCGGCCTTTGCGGTCCATTTTCAGGCCGTCGGGGCCGCGCGCGTTGTTCCAGTCGAAGACGAGCTGGCGGCTGGTTCCGGAGATGCCTCCGTCCGGGGTCAGGTTAAAGCGGTAGAGCTTGCGGGCGCCGCCGGGAGCGTTGTTATTGTTGTCGGCCACGTAAATGTGCTTGCCGCCCGGGGCGAGAAGGATGCCGTTGGGGCGACTCACTTCGTGGGTGAGGACGCGGACGATCTTGCCTGGCGCGTCGATGCGGTACACGCCTTCGACGGGTTTGCCTTCGGCGTCGCGAATTTCCATGTTGGCGCGGTCACCGTAGCGAGGGTCAGTGAAGTAGATACGGCCCTGAGCGTCGAGCGTGAGGTCATTGGGGGAGTTGAATTTGTGGCCTTCGAAGTCAGCGGCGAGGATGGTGAGGGAGCCATCCTTCTCGGTACGGGTGACGCGGCGAGCTCCGGCTTCGCAGACAATGACACGGCCTTCGGCATCGACGAGAGAGCCGTTGGCGCCGGGGGCATCGGAGCGGAAAGGCTCGACCTTAGGGGCGGGCTGGTCGGGGTGGAACTGGTTCACGTTGGCCCCGGAGACCATGTAGAGAGTCTGGGTTTGGGCGTTCCAGGAGAGGCCTTCGCGGGCTCCGGCGGGGGCGACCATTTCAGGGGGGCCGGTGGTGACACGTTGGGCGGCGAGGGGCAGCGCGGCGAGGCAGAAAAAGCAGAGAAAAGTTCTAAGCACGGGTGATGGTCAGGATATCGTACTGAAGGCGCGCGCAGGAAAAAGCGGAGCGGCCTGAAATAGGAGGGCCCGCCCCGCCATGCGATTTGAGTTCCGAAGAGGCCGAGGGTCCAGGTCGGCCAAAGGAAACAACGTCGCATCGCCGGTGGGGCGGGTTAGGGAGATCACCTGCGTCGAGCGAATGGTGAATCTCCACTTGTCCGGCCACTGGAGGGGAGCAACAGTGCCGAAGTTTGTCTTTGTCCCCATAACTGCAACGGGGTGGCCAAAGTGCGTTTTATTGATTCCAAAAGAGTTAGGCGGAATCACCCCCAGTAAGTGGGTGATTTAGCGCAAGACTTGGGCGTGGTCTGACGCAAAGCTGCGCCGAGGGTCCGCCTGATACCCTGAAAGTTCAATATGAACGTACTAATAAGCGTCACCGACAAGACCGGAATCGTGGAATTTGCGCAGGGGCTGGTCTCAGTGGGGGCGAGTTTGATCTCGACGGGCGGGACGGCGAAATTGCTGCGGGACGCGGGTGTGGCGGTTCGCGATGTGAGCGAAGTGACAAAGTTCCCGGAGATGCTGGACGGGCGTGTGAAGACGATGCACCCGAAGATTACGGGCGCGATTCTGGCGGTGCGCGGCAATGCGGCGCACATGGCGGCCCTGGCGGAACACGAGATTGAGCCGATTGAGATGGTGGTGGTGAATCTCTATCAGTTCGAAAAGACGGCGGCGAAGCCGGGCGTGACGTTTGCGGAGCTGATCGAGAACATTGATATTGGCGGGCCGACGATGATCCGGTCGGCGGCAAAGAACTGGCAGGATGTGGCGATTGTGACGTCGGCGGCGGATTATGCGCCGCTGGTGGAAGAGTTGCGGGCGGCGGGTTCGCTCTCGCGGGCGACGAAGTGGCGGTTGGCGCAGCAGGCGTTTTCGACGACGGCGGAGTACGACCGGGCAATTAGCGGGAAGCTGGCGGAGATTGCTCCGGATGCGCCTTTGCCGGCGGCGGCTGGCCAAGCAGAGCCTCCGGCGGTGCTGGATATCCGGGTGCCGCGGACTGCGTCGCTGCGGTACGGCGAGAATCCGCACCAGAAAGCCGCGCTGTATTCGGCTGGCGGTGGGATTGCCGGGGCCGAGCAACTGCATGGCAAAGAGCTCTCATACAACAATCTGGTGGATCTGGACGCATGCTGGCAGCTGGTTTGCGAGTTTGCAGGCCCGGCGGCGGCGATTATTAAGCACACGAATCCGGCGGGTTGCGCGGAGGCGGAATCGCTGGCAGTGGCTTACCGGAAGGCTCTGGAGTGTGATCCGGTGTCGGCGTTTGGCGGTGTGATCGGGCTGAATCGGGAAGTGGACGAAGAGACCGCTGCGGAATTGGCGAAGCTGTTTGTGGAAGCGATTGCGGCTCCATCGTATTCGGCAGGCGCGCTGGCGATTTTGCAGGCGAAAAAGAACCTGCGGTTGGTTCGGGCGACACCTTCGTCGGGCGATTTGGTGGTGAAGAGCATCTCGGGCGGGTTCCTGGCGCAGTCGGCCGATTTGGCGACATTTGACCGGGCGAGTGTGGTGGTAAAGACCCGACGGGAACCGACGGCGGAAGAGTGGATAGCTCTGGAGTTCGGCTGGAAGGTAGTGAAGCACGTGAAGTCGAACGCGATTGTTTATACGCGTCCGGGGCAGACGGTGGCGGTGGGCGCGGGGCAGATGAGCCGGGTGGATTCGGTGAATATTGCGGCGATGAAGGCGCATTTACCTCTGGCGGGCAGTGTGGTGGCTTCCGATGCGTTCTTCCCGTTCCCGGATGGTCTGGAGCAGGCGGTGAAACATGGTGCGACGGCGTTTATTCAACCTGGTGGATCGGTTAAGGATGCGGATGTGATCGCTGCTGCCGATGCGTTGGGTGTGGCCATGGTGTTCACCGGCGTCCGGCATTTCAGGCATTGATCAGGAAAGTGTTAGGCTAAGGGAACCGATGCACCCTGATCTCCAGTTGGTTACCACGCTTGTCACAGCCGGGTTGCCTACGCTGACCGTTCTGGTCAGTTTGCTCATAAACAATCACCGTCTGAGTGATCTGCAGAGGTCGGGTGACCGTAGATTTGACGAGTTACGCAGCGAGATGAACCGCAGATTCGACGAACAGCGGGAATTGACGCGGGCCGATTTGTTCCGTGTGGAACAAGTGCTGGATGCGCGACTCAAGCATCTTGAAGAACATCGCTAACTCACATCGGCATTAAACTGGAAGTATGGTGTTTCCGGTCCTTGCCGCCGTTGTGTCGCTGCTGTTGCAGGCTCCCGACTATGTTGGCCAGGCGGTGCAGGCTTTGGATGCCAAGCAACCTGCCGTGGCGGAGGCTTTGCTGCGGAAAGCGGTGACCGCGGACGGCGACGATTACACCGCTCACTTTCATCTGGCGCTGGCTCTCAGTCTGCAGGGTAAGGACGACGAGGGCATCGCCGAATACCATAAAACGCTGGAGTTGAAGCCTGGGCTTTTCGAGGCGGATCTGAACCTGGGGATTCTGCTGCTGCGAAATAAGCGCGGGGGCGAGGCGGTTCCGGTGCTTCGCGAGGCGCTGGCGGCTAAGCCTGCGGACGCCCGCGCCGGGCAGTATCTTGCGCAGGCGTTGATGGACAGCGGGGATGCGGCGGGCGCGGAACAACAGTGGCTGGAAACGCTGAAGGCCGAGCCGAAGAACACTGCGGCGCAGGGCGGTCTGGGGCGGGCCAGGCTGGCCCAGGGAAAGTTGCCGGAGGCGGCTGAAACTTATCAGGCGGCGGGGGATAAAGAGGGCCTCCTCCAGGTGGCGGCGGCTTTGGAGAAGGCTGCACGTATCAGTGAGGCCATGGCGATTTACCAGCAATTCCCGGACGATGCGGCGGTGCGGCGACGCCTGGGGCAACTGCAACTGGACGACAAGAACGCCGAGGCGGCGGTGGCGAGTCTGGAAGAGGTGGTGAAGCAAGCCCCCACAACACAGAACCGGCTGGCTTTGGCGGATGCTTACCGGCTGAGCGGACACCCGCAGAAGGTGATGGAGCAATTGCAGGCTGCCGCGGTGGCGGAACCGGGTAGTTTTGCGCTGCGCATGGCGCTGGGGCGGCAGCTTCGCGATGACCGCAAGCTGGTGGCGGCTGCGGCGCAGTTCCAGACTGCGGCCAAACTGGATCCGAATTCGGCGGAAGCGTGGAATGAACTGGCCAGTGTGCTGGTGGTGAGCCAGAATTATACGGAGGGTCTGGTAGCGCTGGACCATGTCCGAGCTCTTGGAAAGGAACTGCCAGGGCACCACTTTATGCGGGCAATTACGCTGGACCGGCTCAAGATGAAGCCGCAGGCCGTGGAAGCCTACCGGGCGTTTCTGGACTCGGATAAAGGTGCGCTGCCCGATCAGGAGTTCCAGGCGCGGCAGCGAATTCGTATTATCGAACTGGAGCTGAAAAAGAAGTGACGATGATTCTGCTTTTTACCCTTTTGATGGCCCAGGTGGCACCGGCGTCACTGGAGCAGATTCGCGCCGACGCCAATCTGGAGCACCGAGCCAGGGTGGCGATAGAATTCGCGGTCAGTTCCGAGCATGCGGCGGAGGCGGATTACACCAAAGGCGACATGGCGGCGGTGACGGCCCATCTGCAAACGATGACGGCTGCGGTGGAGATCGCCAAAGAGGCGCTGGAGCGCACGGGCAAGACGCCGAGCCGGAACCCGGGGCCGTATAAATCGGCGGAGCTGAAGACCCAGGATATTTTGGTGCGGCTGGGGGATTTGGAAAAGCGGATGGATTCCGAGGAGCGTAGTGTACTGGAAGGCCCGCGCACCCGCGTACAGGAGATTCATGATGCGTGGTTTGACGGCATTATGAGCAAGAAAAAATGAGACTCTTCCCTTTGTTGTTTGTCTTGATGGGAGTGGTGGTGCCTGGCTTCGCGCAGAAAGAGTTTTTGACTCCGAGCGAGATTGAACTGATTCGGGAGGCACAGGATCCGAATCTGCGCCTGCGAACGTATTTGCAGTTCGCGAAGCAGAGGATGGACCAACTGAATCAGCAAGTAATGAAGGACAAGAAGGGGCGCTCGATTCTGATCCGCGACATTCTGGACCAGTATGTGCAGATTATCGATGCGATTGACACGGTTTCCGATGATGCGCTGAAGCGGAAGGTGGATATTGCGCAGGGTGCCGACGCTGTTTCCGGCTCGGAGCGCGGATTTTTGGGGACGCTGAAGAAGCTGGAAGCCAGTAAGCCCGCGGATCTGGACATGTACGCGATCACGTTGAAAGAGGCGATTGCCATCACCGAAGACAGCATGGGGACTGCGGACCAGGATCTGACACGAAGGCAGACAACACTGCTGGAAAAGGCGGAGGACGAGAAAGTCCGAATTCAGGCGGCCACCGCGCCGAAGGTTCTGCAGGAACAGGCTAAGGAGAACGCGAAGGCCGAGGAACCCAGGGTGGGGGATGGCTCGAAACGGAAACCGCCTACGCTGCTGCGTCCGGGGGAGAAAGCTCCGGCGACGAATAAGCCGTAGAGGGTAGTAGGATGGCGTGATGGCCGAACGGCAAAGATTCGTTGCGCTGGATGCTTTTCGAGGGGCCACCATGGCCCTGATGGTGCTGGTAAATAACGCCGGCGACGGGAAGAGTTCGTACGCACCGCTGGAACATGCGGCGTGGAACGGGTGGACGCCCACCGACGTGGTGTTCCCTTCCTTTTTGTGGATCGCGGGCGTGGCGCTGACGCTGGCGCTGGACCGTCGCCTGGCGGAAGGCTTTAAAAAAGCGGACCTGTTCTGGCAAGCGGTGAAGCGGTCCTGCATTCTGTTCGGGCTGGGGCTTCTGGTGTACGCGGCTCCGAAGTTTGATCTGTCCACGCAGCGCATTCTGGGGGTGCTGCAGCGGATCGCGATCTGTTACCTGGCGGCGGTGGCCATTAATCTGACGTCGAAGTGGCGGGCGCAGATTGTGTGGTGTGTGGGGTTGCTGGCCGTCTATTGGGCCCTGATGGCGTTTGTGCCGGTACCGGGCATTGGCGCGGGGCACCTGGAAGTGGAGAGCAATCTGGCAAATTTCGTGGACTGGGTGGTGCTGGGCGCGCATAACTACCGGGGGACGAAGACGTGGGATCCGGAGGGGCTTGTGAGCACCATTCCCGCCGTGGCGACGGCGCTGATGGGGGCTTTGTGCGGACGTCTGCTGCTTTGGGATAAGCCGCTGGCGACGCGGTTGACCCGCATGTTCAGCATCGGGGTGCTGTTGCTTGTGGCCGGTGAGATCTGCGATATTTGGCTGCCGATTAACAAGAAGCTGTGGACGAGTTCGTTCGCGCTGTTCATGGCGGGGCTGGATTTTGTGCTGCTCTCTGGCTTCATCTGGGTTGTGGATGTGCTGGGCATGAAGAAGCCGGTGCAGCCGCTGGTGATTATGGGGTTGAATCCGATTGCGATTTACATGGCTTCGGAGGCTTTGTCAGAAGTACTGGGTTATACGGGGCTGCACAAGCCGATCTACCGGGCGGTGTTTGCGCCGCTGGGGTCGCCCGCGAATGCCTCGTTGCTGTGGGCTCTCACGTTTACCGCGCTCATGTTTGGGGTGGCGTGGGTGATGTGGCGGAAGAAGCTTATCCTGCGCGCGTAGCCCGGCCCGCACGGCACCCTGTTTATCGCGTTCGACTCCCTGCCATATCGGGTGAATTCGATAACGGCCCCTACTGGCGGGATGTGATGTAATGGAATCGCCATGGCAAAGGCATCCGCAGCTCCTAAAACTCGCGCGCGGCAACTCAGGCCAGGCAAGCCAGCGGACGTAGTCCCTGCTGGGGCCGAGGCCGTTCCCTTTACCCCGCGCCTCCCGTTTCCCGTAGTCGCGGTCGGAGCCTCCGCCGGCGGTCTGGCGGCGTTCACTGAGCTACTCTCCGCGCTGTCACCTAAAGCCGGTCTGGGTATCGTTCTCATCCAGCACCTGCAGCCCACCCACGAGAGCGCGCTGGCCACCCTGCTCTCGCGCACCACCACCATGCCCGTCGTGGAAGTGACCGACGGCCTTGCCGTGGAACCCAATCACGTCTACGTCATTCCGCCCAACAAGCAAATGACCATCCGCGACGGTGCCCTCCGTCTCGCCCCCCGCGTCCTTCGGGGAGCGGTCCCGCATCCCGCACTTCAGCACCTCGGGCTCCAGCATTCCGCACTCCGGCACCCCGCACTTCACTATCCGATTGACGACTTCATGGCCGCCCTCGCCGCCGAGCAGGGCAGCGCCGCCATCGGCGTCATCCTCTCCGGCACAGGCTCCGATGGCACCCTCGGTCTCAGAGCTATCCGGGCCGCCGGCGGTCTCGCCTTCACCCAGGATCCGAAGACTGCCGAGTGGCCCGCCATGCCTCTCAACGCCGGTGCGTCGGTCGATTATGTCCTCTCGCCCAAACGTATCGCGGCCGAGTTGGGGCGTCTCGCCCGGCACCCGTACGTGACGGCCCCCGCTCAGGAGGAAACGGAGGGCACTGACCTTCACAAAATTTGCCTCATCCTGCGCACTGCTACCGGGATTGAGTTCCCGCTTTACAAACAGGCCACCATTCGCCGCCGTGTGGGCCGCCGCATGGCCTTGCTGAAAGTCACTTCGCTTGCGCAGTACGCGAAACTGCTGCGCCAGAACCCCGAAGAAGTTACCGCGCTTGCTGAGGACATCTTCATCCCCGTCACCAGCTTCTTTCGCGATCCCGATTGTTTCCTGGCCCTTCGGAAAAAAGTGATGGCGAAGTGGCGCGTTCGCCGGGCGCCTGCCACGGTCCGCATCTGGGTCGTCGGCTGCTCCACCGGCGAGGAGGTGTATACCCTTGCCATCCTGCTGCTCGATGAGCTGCGCGAGCAGGCCGCCTCCACTAAAATCCAGATCTTTGGTACCGATATTCAACAGGCCTCGGTGAATAAGGCGCGGGCGGGCATCTACTCTGCCGCCGCTGTGGCCCATGTTTCCGCGGCGCGCCTGAAACGCTATTTCGTGAAGACCGAGCACGGCTATCAGATCCAGAAATCCGTGCGGGAGCTTTGCGTCTTCGCCCGCCACGATCTCGCCAAAGACGCCCCCTTCTCCAAACTCGACCTCATCACCTGCCGCAACGTGCTCATCTATATGGGCCCGGAGTTACAGGCCCGGGCCCTCTCGGCGTTTCAATACGCCCTGAACCCCGGGGGCTGCCTTTTCCTGGGTAATACCGAATCCATCAGCGAGTTGTCGCCCCACTTCAGCCCGGAAGATGAGCCCCACCACATCTTCTGCAGGAAATCAATCAACGCTGCCTCCCGAAGTTTTCCCGTTTTCGGGGAACAGGCGCACCTGCCGGGCAGCGCCGCCATCAAAACCCTCACCTCCAGCGCGGCGATCGATTACCGCGCCGGCACTGAGGCCTGTCTTCTGGAACACTACACGCCCGCGGCCGTGGTGGTGGGGCCCGACCTGCGGATCGTCCATTTTCAGGGCAATACCAGCCCCTACCTGGCCCCCGCCACCGGCCAGCCCAGCTTTCATCTGCTCAAGATGGTTCGCCCCGAGTTTGTGGTGGTTCTGCGCGACGCCATCGCCAAAGTTGTGAAACGGGGTCTCCCCGTCCGCCTGGACGATCTGGTGTTCGACGATTCCGGCAAACCCGCAGCCGTGAACCTGGAGATTCGGCCTTTCCGCCAACGGCCAGGCCGTAAATTCGACCTTCTGGTGGTGTTCCAGAACGCCATCGCCCCGCAACTGCTGCCCGCCACTGCCTCGCTTACCGGCGTGGCTGCCCGGCAACTCACGAACAAAGCGGCGCGAGTGGAGCGCGAACTGGTCTCCGCGCGCGAGCAGTTACGCTTGCTGGTGGCCGAGCACGAAGCAGCCCAGGAAGAGATGCGCGCCGCCAATGAGGAAGTGCTCTCCGGCAACGAAGAACTGCAGAGTACCAACGAGGAACTCGAAACAGCCAAAGAAGAACTTCAGTCCTCCAACGAAGAGCTCATCACCCTGAACGAGGAACTCCACCAAAGAAACGCCGAGTTGAGCATCCTCACCCAGGATCTGGGCAACATTCTGGTGGGCGTCGATATCGCGATTCTCGTGCTGGACGCCGATCTCCGCGTCCGCCGGTTCACGCCCGTGGCCGCGTCCGTGTTCAATCTGATTCCCGGCGATGTTGGGCGGCCTTTTACGCAGCTTGCCACGAATCTCGAGGTCCCGGACTGGGGCGATATCGTGGCCAGAGTCAAGCAGGAAGGCCAGCCCTTCGAACGCGATGTAAGAGATCGCAGCGGTAAGTGGTTCTCGCTGCACATTCGTCCTTACACGATCCGCGAAAAGGAACTGGCCGGGGTTCTGGTGGTTCTGTCGGACGTCAACAGTCTCAAAGTTGCCACTGAGGAGGCGCAAGTCTCCCGCGAAAGCGCTCTCCTGTCCGAACTTCGCAGCCAGTCCATTCTGAATTCCATGCGATCGCAAATCGCCGTGCTGAATGCAAACGGCGACATCCAGTTCACCAACGAAGCCTGGAGAAGTTTTGGCAGCCTCCACGGCACCTTCGATTTGCCGTTTGGCGGAGAGGGTACAAACTACCTGGAGGTCTGTGCGCACGCAGCGGAGCAGGGTGTTCCCGAAGCAAAGGCGGCCCTGGCGGGGATTCGCTCGGTGATGGCGAGGAGTCGCGAGACCTTCTCGCTGGAGTACCCCTGCAATTCTCCCACGGCCAAGCAGTGGTTCGTGATGACTGTTAACCACCTTCTGGCCGGGGGCGGGGGAGTCGTTGTTTCCCACTTCGATATCTCGCAACGGAAACAGCTTCAGGCGGAAGCGGAAAAACACACCGCCACCTTACACGGGCTGCTGGAAGCCAGCCCCCAGGGCGTTCTGGCCTGCGATCTGAACGGCGTCATCACTTTTGTCAATCAGAGGGTGGAGACCCTGTTTGGCTACTCCGCGGCGGAACTCCTCGGCCAGCCGATGGACATGCTGGTTCCCGAAAGCTCCCGCCCGACGCATGTGGAGCGCCACGGGGCTTATTTCAGGGATATTCAGACCCGCCCCATGGGCCAGGGGCTTACCCTGACAGGCTGCCGCAAAGATGGGACTACCTTCCCGCTCGAGGTTAGTCTGAGCGGCACGGAGATTGATGGCGAACAGCACGCGGTGGCGTTCATCACTGACATTACCGTGCGCAAAGATGCCGAGTTGGCTCTGCAGCGAAGCGAAATTCAGTACCGCAGCCTGTTTGACAACATGCAGGAAGGGGTTGCTTACTGCAGAATCGTGGAGGAGGCTGGCGTCGGTCCCGATTGCCTTTTTATTTCTGTCAACAAACGCTTCGAAGAGCTCGTCGGGTTGCAGGGCATCCCCGGAATGACGCTGACGCAAGGGATTCCGGGGGTTCGGGAAAGCGATCCGGGCTTGCTGGCGGCCTTTTGCAGGGTGGCCTCGTCCGGCGTTCCCGAAACCCTGGACTACTTTCTCATTTATACCCGGGAGTGGCTCGCGTTATCGCTTTATTGTCCGGAACCGTCCTATCTGGTCATTATTTTTCATAAAATAACCGAGCGCAAGAATGCAGAGCAGGCTATCCATAACAGCGAGCTTCAAGTGCGGCTCGCTCTGGAAAACACAGGCATGGGGACCTTCGAGTTTGACATCACGACCGGAAAACGGAACTGGTCCGCCATTGCCAAAGGCTTGTTGGGGCTGCCCCCGGAGGCCGACGTGAATGAGGCCGAGGAGGACGCCAGAATTCACCCGGATGACCTGGCCAATCTTCGCTCCATCTTTAGTAAGGATCTTCGGTCCGACGGCAGTGGCAACTTCGCCTTCGACTTCCGCACCACGGCAGTTGCCAGCCCCTCGCTCCGGTGGCTTTCGGCCTGGGGCAAGGTTCTGCGGGACGCGAACGGCAACCGGGAACGCGCCGTCGGCGTGATGCTGGACATCACGGAGCGCAAACAACTCGCCTTAGCCGTGGAGGTGAGCCACTCCGCCATCCGGGCGCTTGCCTCCCGCCTCCTCACCGCGCAGGAAGACGAGCGGCGCAGAGTCGCCCAGGATTTACACGATGACATCTGCCAGCAACTGGCGGCTCTCGCCATGGATATCACCGCCATGCGCACCAAACCGGGCCCCGGCAGTGACATGCCAAAGCGGCTCAAAGCCTTGCAGGTCCATATTGCCAGGGTGGCCGAGGAAACCCGTAAGATCGCTTACCAGATGCACCCCTCTATCCTGGACGATCTGGGCCTTGTCCCGAGCCTGAAAGATCTCTGCCACGACTATTCGGCCAGGTACCGCGAAACCTCGTTTAGCTTCACCGAGGCCCTGCAGGGTGCCACTATTCCCGTCCACCTGAGGACCTGTATTTACCGTACGGCCCAACAGGGCCTGCAGAATGTGGTGGAGCATGCCAGGGCGAAGCACGCTACGGTCACCCTCGCCGCGGAGGCGGGAGTTGCCCGGCTGTCTGTGGTGGACGACGTGGGCTACACTCCCCCTGTATCCAATGGCAGGCACCTCGGGCTTATCTCCCTGCAGGAACGTGCCAACCTGGCGGGGGGCACCGTCACCGTGACGGCGAACCCGGATGGCGGTACATGTTTATGTCTGGAAGTCCCGCTGGTCCCGCCTCCGCCCGAACGCGCGGTTCTCCCTGAGGTGGCAGCTTGAACCCTGCCAATATTCTGATTGCCGACGACCACCCGCTCACGTTGGCGGGTATTCGCGCCGCCGTGGAGCCACACTACAACATTGCTGGAACTGTAACGGACGGGCAGGCTCTGGTGGAAGCGGCGCTCCGCCTCAGGCCCGATGTCCTGATTGTTGATATCGGTATGCCCATCCTGAACGGAATTGATGCGGCCAACCAAATCCGCAAGGCCTGGCCGGAGGTGAAACTGATCTTCGTCACCATGCACTTGAGCCCTGCCTACCTGGCGGCCGCACTGGATGCCGGAGCGGTGGGCTATGTAGTCAAGTCCGCGGCCGGTACCGAACTGCTGCTTGCCGTGAAGGCAGTGTTGGAGGGCCGGAGCTGGGTAACGCCCAGCGTGTTTGGCGAAAATGTCGAGCGTTTCGCCAGTCTTATTCACGGCAAGGGCTCTGTGGAGTTGACCGCCCGGGAGCGCCACTGCCTGCAGTTGATTGCCGAAGGCCGCGCGGCTAAAGAGATTGCTTACATCATGAGTATTTCCACCAAGACGGTGGCCTTTCACCGTGACAATCTGAAACGCAAGCTCGGCCTGAAAACCACTGCGGAATTAACACGCTACGCCGTGGAACAGCACCTGGTTTAGAGAAGTGTCACAGAGTTGTAACAAAAGCGTAAAACCTGCCGGATTATTTAGTCAGAATTCAGCGCCCTCGGGCCGCGTATTAAACCGTATCGGCTGCCCCAATATTTTGGTGCACTCCAAAGACCCTAGTACTTTTACCAGCTATTCCGCGACTTCTTTCTGAGGTACCTTGTACCTAACGCCGTAGGGTGCTCACGTTCACCCCGGCAAATCTAGTCATCGCGAGCGCGGAAGGCAAGCCAATCGGAGGATAGGTTTGTTTTCCCGCTCACCCGATGTAGCGGAGGAGAAACGGCAATGAACAAGAGTGTTATCCGCACCGCCACCCTGCTGGCTTTCGGTGCGCTGCTGGCTTCCGCCGCCAACGCGGCACTACTTTTGGGGTCGGAGTTGTTTATCGATTGCCGATCAGGCCAGGATGACCGATCAGGCCAGATAGTCTTTGGCGTCGACAATTTCGACCAGGGCTTCTCTGTCAACAGCAATCAAATTCAGATCGGCTACGGGAACTATCAGACGGCTTCCTGCGCGGATATAACTGTCGGCGGCGAGTCCTATGCTTGCAGCAACACCAGAATCATCGCTTCCGCGGACTCCACACCGGAGCCGGAAACCTGGGGTTTGGTGGTGATCGGCTTGAGCCTGGCAGCGGTGCCGGTGCTCAGGCGGAAGTCGGATGCTTCGTCTCGCCCGCGGGATTAGTCGGAGGGCAAACGGTTTGGGTTCCCGGAGCGCGCAGGACTTGTTGGAATCGGTAATGCCGATGGGGGTTGTGCGTACCCTGGGAAGGGAGGCCTCGTCGGAGGCGGGCTTCCGGCAATCCAAGGGAACCGGAGAGAGAGGGCCCTTTTTAGAGGCAGGCTCTCCGGTTCTTGTCTCACAAGCATCCCATGAGCGGATTAGGGAGAAGGCGTTACGCAGGCATTAGAGTCAGGCCAGATACTTCACGTGAAGATACCAACGCACAACCCCAACCGGACCATTCTGGTTGTCGATGACAAGCTTGCAGGGCGTGAGTTTGCCAGCGCTGTTCTTGGCAGCCTGAACGTGGAAGTTATAACTGTCGGCGACGGGCTGGAAGCTCTCGAGGTGATTTTAGAGCGAAGGCCCTTTCTTGTTCTGCTCGATCTTTGCATGCCGGTTCTGGATGGTTTCGCGCTGGTGCGGGAACTCCGCCGCAATCCGGAGACAGCCACGATTCTTGTTGTCGCGCTGACGGCGTCGGCCATGGAGGGAGATCGTGAACGGGCGCTTGGCTCCGGTTTCGATGGTTTCATCACCAAGCCCGTGGGAAGTGCGGACCTTCGGGCACAGGTTACGGCGTATTTGAGGCTGCAGGAGTTTGATCAACCGGAGGAAGCGGACGATGACTACACGGGAAGTACAAGCGGACTTACAGCTGTCGGTGAGCCGGGTTTCGTTGCAGTGTAAGTTTGACGAAGTGCGAGGCGGCAGCGCGGCGGTCCGGGACAAGTTAAATCTGAAACAGGGAGGCGATTCCATGGAATGTTGGGCTACAGGTTTGAATCTCGATCTCGCCCTCCGGCAACTGGAGGCCTGCAACAAGCTGATTAGCGAGCTCCAGTTGGCGCTGGGAGGCAATCACGTCGGCACCTATGGGAGTTACTCCCCTTGTGAGCAGGCGATTGAGGCTCGACGCCGTGCCGTGGGCTCGCCTTTGCCTTACCTGCCCGGAGCTTTGCCGCCAAAGCTGCCAGGGAAGTCAACGCAGGACTAAAGAAGTTACCGGACCATAGGACAGGCATCGCTATGTGCAAGCGAATCGTAATCGTCACCCCGCCGAATGACCCAGCCAACGAGGACGTTCTTAGCGAAAGCGCGTCAGACCTGACTCGCATTCGCGACCGAGCCGATGCGCAGTTCGAGGCAAATGTGCACGCCCCATCGCCGGCCATCGCTGAGGCTCCCGAGGTGGCTGTGGAGCCCTGTTCCGTTACCGTCTGTGGGAAGGTGGCGCAACGGCATGCGAAGGACGGGACTTACGCCGAAGGCAGTGAGCCACTGTTTCGTCGCTATGAGTTTGAGTCGCCGGTGGATACGGAACGGGACACCGCCACTTGGGAAAACGGCTTCCTCACTGTGCGGATGCCAAAAGTGGGGGCGACCCGCACGGGAAGCGACTCCAGCCAGGTCTCGCCAGTGTGCAGCCCAGTGCGTAACCCAGTGTGCAGCCCAGTGTGTAACAGCGAGTGCGCGCCCCTTGCTTTTGTTCCCGGTCTGCTGCAGGAGTGCGAGGAAAAGATGCGCCTCATCGTACTGTACTCCAGCTTGAAAATAGATGCGCTTCTCTCTGCTGATAAGGTCTCGCAAGTGGTCAAAGATCTCTCCTGGGAAATGCTGGTGGAGCACATTCGCGAGCACGGGTGCCACTCGCCGCTGCCGGATGGTTAGGCCACGTGTTCTTCGGGAACAGGGGACAAGAACCGGAGAGGCAGCCGCTAAAAAGGGCCTTCTCTCTGCGGTTCCACTGGATTTGCCGATCTCCACAAGTCCGGCGCACAACGGGAACCCCAACCGTGCGCTGGCTTTGACATTTTCATCGCCAGGACCGTGGGTATTTCGAGCGTTTGCGCACATGTTACCCGGTATTTTATGCAGTATTAGTTGCAGCAATACGAGGAAGAGGATCATGATTAAAAGTGAAGTACGGTCGGATTCTGAGATGTCGGTGCGCTGGGCTGCATTGCGGCGTAAGTTTGTGGAGGTAAGCGGGGGCAGCGACTCAGTCCGGGACAATTTGAATCTGGAGCCTGGAGGCGATTCCATGGAACACCAGGTGGCGGGTTTCAACAGGGACCTCGCCGTTCAGCAACTGGAGGCCCGCGCCAGGCTGATTCACGACCTCCAGCGGGCGCTGGAAGGAATTCAGGCTGGCACCTACGGCATTTGCTCCGAATGTGAGGAGTCGATTGGTGCCCGCAGACTCGACGCCGTTCCGTGGGCGCGGCTTTGCATCACCTGCCAGGGGCTGGCAGAGAGTGCGGCCCGTGAGGCCGCTTAATCATTGACGTTTAAGAGGAGTATCCGTATGAGTAAGCAAATGGTAAAAGTCATTACTCCGAATGACCCAGGTAACGAAGGCGTCTTCGACGCGGTCGGGTCGGCCTTGGCCCGTATACGCGATCGCGCCTATGCGCTGTTCGAGACCAATGAACACGCTGCCTCGTCGGCCACCGACTGGCTCGCCGCTGAGCGGGAATTGTTTCGGATTCCGGAAAGTGAACTATCCGAGACCGACGGGGCCTGCACATTGAAGGTCTCGGCGCCAGGCTTCACCGCCGCCGATCTCGATGTGGCTCTGGAGCCCCGTTCCGTTACCGTCTGCGGCAAGTTGGAGCAGCAGAGCACGGAGGGCGGCACGTACTCCGAAAGCAGTAAGCAGCTGTTTCGGCGCTATGAGTTTGAGTCGCCGGTGGATATTGAGCATGCGACGGCCACTTTGGAAGACGGCATCATAACCGTGCAGTTGCCAAAAGTGGGCGCGTCCGAGCCGGAAGCAACTCCCGCCAAAGCCCGCGCTGCTACTGCCTAATGCCCCGGAGCCTGAACCGCGGGCCCGCTTAAAAGCCCGCGTTCATCGCTTTCGCGGCCCAGGCGGGAAACCGGATGGTTATGCCACGTTCTTCTTCAGGAATTTAATTCCCTCGAAGGCGATCAAGTCCGGCGAGGTTTCGATATCGCGCCAGATGGCGGCGGCAGCACTTAGATCCCCCAGGGCGAACCCAAAACTCTCAATCGTGAGCCAGTTGTCGTAGCCCAGGTCACGGAGCGCTGCGAATACACTGGCCCACTCCACATGGCCGCTGCCCGGAATCCCGCGGTCATTCTCACAACTGTGGAAATGCTTGATATGCTTCCCCACGGTCCGAATTCCGGCTGCAATATCCTTTTCCTCAATATTGGCGTGGAACGTGTCGAACAGGATACCCACGTTCGGATGCGCAATCTGTTCCGCGAGCGCGAACGCGTCGGCGGCGGTATTCAGGAAGAAGGTCTCAAAGCGGTTTAAGGGCTCAATCGCCATCGTGAAATTGTACGCGGCCAGGGTGTCGCCCAGTTGCTGATGCCCTTCAATTGCCCATTTCCATTCGTCCGTTGTCCGGCGACGGCCAGGCAGATAACCCACTGGTGAATAGACGGGCCCGGCCATCATTTTCGCGCCCGCATCCGCCGCTGTCCGGATCAGGTCCTTCAGGTGCGTAACGGTTTTGCTGCGAACCGCCGGGTCTTCGCTGATCAGGGTGAGGCCATCTACCAGCACGGTGCAGACGTTGGCTTCCAGCCCGTACGCAGCACACGCTTTCTGTAGTTTTGCCCCCGGAAACTCGGCAGGCCGGAATAACGGCACTTCAATGCCGTCGAAGCCGGCCTCTTTTATGCGAGGCAGCACTTCTTCAACAGCCTGGTCGTATGCGGCCGACCAGATAAACGTATTGGCTCCGAACTTCATCTCTGGTTATTCCTTTTTCAGCGTCCATTTGAATGCCCGAACTGTCATGGCCCGGAATACAGGATCGTTCCATGTCTCGGCGTGCCCGAGAGACGTTCCAAACACTCTGGTGCCATTGTAATGGTTGGTGGAGATCACCGGGTAGACGGCATGGCCAGGGGGAGCAGGGCAGCCTTATTATCCGAACTCGAGCTGTCCGAACTCGAGCTGTCAGAACTCGATTCGGGCAACAATCTGGCCGTTACGCTGGCCGCTGACCGTGGTGGCATCGATCCGGCCAAAGCCAGCCGTCGGCACGCCGGCGTTGTTGCGGGTCTGGGTTTGCAGGGGGTTGGTCGCGGAGGGATTGGGCATTACGATCCGGTTGAAGAGGTTGAAGAACTCCGCGCGGACCTGCAGACGGTACTTCTCTCGGACGCGGAACATGCGGCCCAGACTTAACTGTTCGCTCGGTTGGCGGGCGAACCGGTAGTCGTTGTAGTAGGGCGCTGACGAGCCCCAGGTTCCCTGCGGCACGTCCGACCAGGCGGCTGGATTCAGGACGAAGTCCTTGTTTGGATCGATACAATGGCAATTCAAATCCTTCAAGAGCAGGGGTTGCCCGGAGACCCGGTTCATCCGGGTGTTCTGAAATACCAGGGCGCTCATGTTGGCGGTGGAGGCGGGAACGGCAATCGGCAGACCGCTGCCATAACGGACTACGCCGCCCAAAGTCCACCCGCCCACCGTGTTCCGCACCAGCTTGTTCGTGGTGAAGCGCGGGGTTTCGTAGTTGAAGCCGACCACGAGAAGCATCGGCTGCGAGGTGGCAACCAGGGATTTCTGGTTGGGGCGGTTGAAGGCGTCGTTGACGGCCTGACCGGTGGCAAGTTCCTTTGACCATGTATACGCGGCCGTGAAGTCCAGGCCGTGCGAGTAGCGCTTGTTGACTTTAACCTGGAGGGAATCGTACCAGTTGTTCCCCAGGGGTGCCCACATGGGAATGAGGGAACTGCTGAACTGGGGGTAGGGGCGGAGGCTCTGCGCCACAGTCTGGCCGGTGGGGAAGGTGGCGTACGGCAGCTTGAAGCCGCGGCTGACGGCGAGCGGGGATGCAATGGTGGAAGTCAGCACCTGAATATCCGCAGGTTTGGTTCTGTCGAGGCCGACGGACGCCAGTTTCGCATCAGAGAGTGCGTTGAGGTTGACCAGCCCGGTGGCACCTGTGAGCCAGGCCCCGCGGTTCCCGACGTAAGCGGCCTCCACCACAAGGTTCTTTGCTACTTCGCGCTGCAGACTGAGGTTCCACTGGTGAATCCTGCCAGGCCGGCCGGCATTGGGATCCAGGTAGTAATTCGGTGATGAAACCGAGCCAGGCGTGGGGCGTCCACCGGGGTCGAGTGTGACCTTGCGGAGGTCTGCGGGGTTGTAGATCAGGCCGTCTTTCAGGGTAATTGCGGGCTCACCGAAGTTCGCGTTGGTGAACGAGAGCTGATCGATTCCCACGCCGAGGATGGCTGAATTGGTGAAGTAGGAATACGTGGCAAGATTGGCGTAAACGACGCCCCATCCGGCCCGAAGGACCGTTTTCTTGTCAATTTGCCAGGCGACGCCGAGGCGGGGCCCGATGGCGTAGGGGTAGCGTGGAATGAACTTACAATTGCAGCGGTTGGGGCCATTGCCTTCATAGACCATGCCCCCCAGGAGCCCGCCGGCCGAGGGATTGGGAACGGAGGGACCGAACATGCTGTTGCGGCTCCAGATTTCATGGCCCTGATCCTCAAGATCCCAGCGCATCCCGTAATCGAGCGTCACATTGCGGCGAATTTTCCAGGTGTCCTGAAAGTACAGACCCCACCGCGAATTGCGCCACTGGGGATCCTGCGGGGCGTTAACGGTTCCGTTGTTAACCAGGCCGAGCAGGAAGCTGGCGTAGGGGAAGCCGATTCCGCCGCCGCCCAGGTTCTGGCCCTGGGTGGAGGGCAGGCCCGTTTCATTGGCGGTGAAATTGAGGACGCCGCTGGAGCCGCGGGTGTTGCGGTCGGTGTAACTTTCCAGACGGTACTCGGCTCCAAGCTTGAAACTGTGGTTTCCGTGAACCCAGTTCACGCTCAAAGGCACGGTCAGTTTTCCGTACCAGTAATAGTTGGCATTGGTGGGGCCCATGCCGAACATGCCGCCCTGCGAGGATGTCAGGCCGGCAATGCGGGGGAAGCCGCCGCCGGTGGCGCTGCCTTTGAAGCCGAGCTGGCCGGCGGCGTCATAGTCCAGAACGCCGGCAGGCGAACTGTCCGGATTCAGAAAGCGCACGAAGCCGGCACCCGCATGCAGCAACAGGGTGGGGCTCAGAGTGGAATCGTAATTGAGCCGGGTGGTGTAAGTGTAGGTACGCTGGTCGCGGAAGGCGGTGAGCGGCACCGGAAGCCCGTCCTGCCCGTTCGCTACGGTGTGGCTCCAGTTCTTATTGAGGTAAAAGGAAACCTTGTTCGAGCCGTTAATGTTGTGGTCGATCTTGATGGCCGGGGTGGCTGAGATTTTGTTGTATTTCGGTGCCTGGTTCCAGTTATTGATGCTCCCGCCGAAATCGGGAAGTGGGATGAGAGCCTGAATTTTCAGGGCCACCGGATCGATGCGGGAAGCGGGGATCACGTTTCCCGGGAAGGGATCGCGCACCACGCGTCCGCTGACCACATTATTGGTTTTGGGATCGTAAACCACGTTTTCCCTGATTGCCCGGCCCAGGGGATCGGTGCCCGTGAGGGTACGGCCCGTCAGCGCGCCGCTGAAGTCTCCCGCCCGGTAGGCGAGGGTGGGTACCGTGTTGAGGGAGCCGGTTGAGGAAATATCATTGCGGAATTCTTCCCAGTTGATGAAAAAGAACGTCCTGTTGCGGCCGTTGTAGAGCTTGGGAACCAGCACGGGGCCGCTTAGCGAGAAGCCGAAGTCGTGTTTGCGGCTGATTGGCTTGGTGTTGACGAACGGTTTGCGGGCGTCCAGGTCTTCATTGTTGAAGTACTCGTAAACGCTGCCGTGGAATGAGTTTGTGCCGCTTCGGGTGGCGAAGGTAAACATGCCGCCGGCAACCTGGCCGAATTCGGCGGAGAAGTTACTGGTCTGCAGGGAAAACTCTTCAATCATCTCGACGGAGGGCTGGCCGGACGTGGAAGTTGTGTCGTTATTGTTGGTGGTGTCCTGGCCGTCCACGAAGACGCGGTACGTATTGGGGGCTTGTCCGTTTACGCGGCCTGTGGTTCCGCTGCCGGAAACGCCGGGGGACAGAACCATGAAGGTAAGCGGGGCCCGCATGGCGCCAATGTTGCCGCCACCGCCTCCGAAGTTCAGGGGCAGGGCATTGATACGGTCGCCCGTCACATTGATACTGGCTTCCACACTGTCAGACTTCAACTGCGGAGCTTCGCCTTCCACTGTGATGGATTCGGTGGCTGCGCCTACCTCCATGAAGACGTCCAGCCGCGTAACCTGCGCTACCTGTACCCGGACGTTCTGGCCGATGTATTTTCGGAAACCGGCGGATTCAACCGTGACGGAGTAACTGCCCGCCGGAAGTGAAGAAACAGTGAAGTTGCCGGTTGCGGTTGCGGCTGCCTGATACACAGATCCGGTTTCTGCGTTTGAGACCACCACGGTCGCGTTCGGAATAACGGCTTTGGCTGGGTCGAGGACTGTTCCTGTTATGGTTCCGTGGTCGCTCTGGGCAAACGCGCTGGTGGTGAGCAAGCCCAGCGAAAGGGCTGCCAGTAACGTGGCAAGACGCATTATTTCTCCTCTAAAATGCCCCGTCCGTGGACCCGAAACGGTATAGTGTGCAATGGCGGTTGGCGATTACGCAGGGCATGCTATCAATACGGGACACTGAAGTCAAGGGTGGGAGAAGCCTCCTTTCGGCCTGGCGGGAGCTTCTGGCGGACGGGATTATTCCGTTTTGGATGAAGGCTCTGGACCGTGAGTATGGGGGCGTCTTTTCGTGCATGGCGGAGGACGGGACCGTGCTTTCCACCGAGAAGTACACCTGGTCGCAGGCTCGGATGGCGTGGACTCTGGCGGCGCTTTACCGGCGGTTTGAGGGGCGGGCTGAGTTTATTGAACACGCCCGGAAGACCCTCGATTTCCTTTTGACGCATGGGCGGGATGAGCGGGGGCGGTTTGTCTACCGGATGTCGCGCGAGGGTGTGGCTCTGGAAGGAGCTACCAGTATTTACTCCGATTGCTTTGTGGCTTATGCGATTGAGGAGTATTGTAAAGCCGTTCCGGATGCGGGTTTAGCGCGGGAGCGGGAGTTGATTCTGGAACGGGTTTGCAGGCGCGTGGAGCAGCCGGATTTTTCGGAGACGGCTCCTTATGCTTTGCCTGCGGGGCGGCGGGTGCATGGGATTCCGATGATCCTGACGGAGGTTACCGGCCTGGATGTTTATCCTCGGCTGGTGATGGACAAGTTTGTTCGTCCGGAGCGGCGGGTTCTGCTGGAGTATTTGGGGCGGGATTACGCGGAGTTGCCGGGGGCTGAGGGCACCTTTGTGAATCCGGGGCATGCGATTGAGTCGATGTGGTTTGTTCTGCACTGGGCGATGCGGCGCGGGGATCAGGGGACCATTGCGCGGGCTGCGGAGGTGGTCCGGTGGCATCTGGAGGCCGGGTGGGACAAGGAGTACGGCGGGATTTTTCTGGGGCTTGATGCGGCGGGCGGGGAGCCGTTTTTGCAGAATTCCGATAAAAAAGTTTGGTGGCCTCACACGGAGGCTTTGTACGCGCTGTTACTTTGCCATAAGCTGACGGGCGAGGCGTGGTGCATGGAGTGGTACTGGCGGGTACACGAGTGGTCGTTCGCTAAGTTTTCGATGCCTGGGGTGGGGGAGTGGCGGCAGCGGCTGGATCGGAAGGGCGAGCCGATCACGGAGTTGATTGCGTTGCCGGTGAAGGACCCGTTTCACTTGCCGCGGGCGGCGTTGTTGATTGTGGAGTTGTTAGCGGCGGAGTAGAGCTCGGGCGATTTCCGCGGCCGCTTCGAAGGTGTGTTGCGCGTTGCCCGCGCCCATCACGGAGACGAGGAGGTATTCGCGGTCGCCACGTAAGACGTGGAGCTGGATGCCTGCGTCGGGGATGGAGAGGACGATGGCTCGGGTGCCGAGGCCTTCAACGGAGGCGAGGACGGAGCCGGGGAAGGCGGCTTTAAGGGTGGCGATTTCGGTGGCGAGATCGAGGGGTTCGATGAGGTGCTGGACGGCGATGCGGACGGCGGTTTCGTTCGAGGTGTAGTCGCAGGTGGAAGTGACGCGGGAGTACTCGGGGGCGGCGGCTTCGAGTTTCCGGCCGACGGCGAGTTCCACCTGGGATTGTGAGATTGCGCTGCAGAGCGTGAGGGGGCGTAGCTGGGGTGCGGGGGGGACGCTTGTGGCACCGGTGGTGGAGGAGAAAAGCAGCAGCAGGGCGAGGGGCGCAAACATATCGGGAAGCTTCAGTTAAGCACTCCGCGCGGGGGGGGAACAAGAGGCGTCGTAATGGTACGGAACATTCGGCGCAGCGGTTGCGTTATTTGGGGTGGAGACTAACGACAATGTATTGCACCGAGTGTGGTGAGCAACTCCGTGAGACTGACAAGTACTGTTCGCAGTGCGGGAACCCGATGGCGGGTGGGGTGAGGCGGTTGCAGGCTCCTCCGATGCCGGAACGCGGGATGCTGATGCTGGACAAGGGGCACAAGAAGGTCAGCGGGGTTTGCGCGGGATTTGCGCGGTACTTCGGGATGGATGTTTCGTTGATGCGCCTGGTGTGGCTGGCGGTTTCGATTTGCACCGGGGTGGGGTTTGTGGTTTACCTGGTGGCTGCAGTGGTGCTGCCGAGCGATCGTGATTATGTACCCGCGCCGCCGGTTCCACAGCGGTACTGACGGCGCGGGCAGGAGTTAACTAAAAGCTCTGCTTTACTTCGTTCCAGGCCCAGTCGAGCCAGGGGAGAAGGGCTTGCAGGTCTGCGGTTTCAACTGTTGCTCCGCCCCAGATGCGGAGGCCGACGGGGGCGTCGCGGTAGGCGCCAATGTCGTAAGCGACGCCTTCTTTATCGAGCAGGGAGACGAGGGTTTTGGCGTGCTTTTCCTGCGCTTCGGCGGGGAGGGCGGTGTAGGCCGGGTCCACGATCTTCAGGCAGATGGAGGTGCTGGAGCGCGTGGCCTTGTCGGAGGCGAGGAAGGCGGCCCAGCTGGAGGTGGCGACCCACGCTTCGAGAACCGCGAGGTTCGCCTGGGAACGGGCGATGAGGCCCTGCAAGCCACCGACGGATTCCGCCCACTTGAGGCCATCGAGCGCGTCTTCCACGCAGAGCATGGAGGGGGTGTTGATGGTTTCTCCGGCGAAGATGCCTTCGATGAGTTTGCCGCCCTTGGTCAGCTGGAAAATCTTGGGGAGGGGCCGGTCGGGCGTGTAGGTTTGGAGGCGTTCGACGGCGCGGGGGCTGAGCGCGATCATGCCGTGTGCGCCCTCGCCGCCGAGGACTTTCTGCCAGGACCAGGTGACGACGTCGAGCTTGTCCCAGTCGAGATTCATGGCGAAGGCAGCGGAGGTGGCGTCACAGATGGTGAGGCCCTGACGGCCGGCGGGGATCCAGTCGCCGTTGGGGACGCAGACGCCGGAGGTGGTGCCGTTCCAGGTGAAGACGACGTCGCGGGAGAAATCGGCCTGCGCGAGGTCAGGGAGTTCGCCATAGCCGCCCTTCAGGACGCGGAGATCTTTGAGTTTGAGCTGGTTTTTGCAGTCTGCGCCCCAGCCACTGCCGAAGCTTTCCCAGGCGAGGACGTCAACGCCGCGTTCGCCGAGCAGGGACCACATGGCCATTTCGAGGGCTCCGGTATCGGAGGCGGGGACAACGCCGAGGAGATAGTTGTCGGGCATGCCGAGGATCTTCTTGCTGAGCGTGATGACGTCGGCCAGTTTCTTCTTGGAACCTTTGGCACGGTGGGAACGGCCGATAGCGGCGTCTTTCAGCGCGTCGAGGCTCCAACCCGGGCGCTTGGAGCAGGGGCCGGAGGAAAAGTTCGGATTACCGGTGGATTGTGTGGGTTTCATTATTGAAATTGCAAGCGTGTTCAGAGTGCAAACGCGCTAACTTTTAGCTTACCCGGACGGGTTTGCTGCGCTCGGCGTTGGGGCGTTGGAAAGTGGGTGTTGCGAGGGGCAGACGGACGCGAAAGGTGCTGCCGGCGGTGCTGGATTCGACCAGGGTAAGGGTGCCTTCATGGGCGCGGACGATGAGTTGCGCGATGGGGAGGCCGAGGCCGGCACCTTCTCCTGCGACCGTGCCGCCTGTGGTACGGGAGCGGGACTGCTCAACGCGGAAAAACCGATCGAAAATGCGGGTTTGAGCGGCTCGCGGGATGCCGCAGCCCTGGTCCTGCACGTCGAGTTCGCAGGAACCGGCGACTTCCCGGAGACTGATGTTGACGGTGGTGCAGGACGGGGAGTACTTAACGGCGTTGTCGAGCAGGATGACGATCACCTGGCGGAGCAGTTCGGGGTCGGCGGAGACCTGGGCTTCGGGGAGATCTCCGATCCGGAGGCGAATTTCCTTCGGGCGGGCGAGGACGCTGCCGGTATGAACGGCTTCGAGAACGAGTTCATCCAGGCGGCAGAGCGAGCCCTGCAGCTGGAAGCCACCGGCGTCGGACCGGGCGAGGGTGAGGAGATTGCGGACGAGGCGGGCGAGTCTTTCCAGCTGGTTCCTGATGGTGCTGAGGGCTTCGCGGTACTCTTCGCCGGAACGGGGGCGATCGAGGGCGACCTGGGCGGCGAGCAGACTGACGGACAGGGGCGTGCGGAGTTCGTGCGACGCGTCGGCCATGAATTGCTTTTCCTGCTCAAAGGAGCGGTCGAGACGACTGAGGAGGCGATTGAAGACGGCTCCGAGGTGGCCGAGTTCATCGCCGGGATTAGGCGATTCGATCCGTTGCGAAAGATTGCCGGCGTGAATGCGGTCCACGGCCTCCGCCATGTGGATGACGGGACGGAGCGCACCGCGAGCGAGCGCGTAACCGACTCCGACGGACAAGAGGATGGCGAGGGAAACGAGGAGGAGCAGGGCGCTGCGGAGGCTGGTGAGGGCGAGTTCGAGATTGGCCTCCGGTTCGGCAGCGACAACGGTATAGCGTATGCCTTCTTCCTGGAGGCGCCGGATTGCAACTCTGGCGGGGGTGCGGCCGATGACGCGGCTTGCAAACTGGAGCCCGCCGGGGGCGACGGGGGGAGCGACAGGATCGAGCGTGAGGTCGGAATCACCCTTTTTTTTGGCGACGAGCCGGGCGTCCTGGAAGACGGCGACGGCCTGCCTGGGAAACGATTGCTGGTGCAGGGTGACGAGCAGGTCGGCAATTTGTTTTTCACCGGCCGCCGGGCTGCCATGTTCCTGCACCTCATGTGTGAGCGACTGGCCGACGACCTGGAGGCAGGAAATGAGGCCGCGGTCCAGCTGGGCGCGGAGCTGGTGTTCGGCCCAGGAGTAGACGGCGGCAGCGGATGCAACAAGAATTACAGCCCAGACGCTGACGCTGGCCAGGGCGAGACGCCAGCGGATGGATTTAATCATCGTTGTAAACACTGGTGCCTTAGTCATCGGGTGAGCCTGAGTCGAATTCATCCGTCAGAAGATAGCCTTCGCCGCGGCGGGTGTGGATGAGTTTGGTTTTGTGTTGCTGATCGATTTTACGCCGGAGCCGCTGGATGTAGACTTCGATGAGATTTGAACAGGGGTCGTAAGTTTCATCCCAGACGTGCTCGGAGATCTCAGCGCGCCCGATGACTTTGCGAGGGTTCATCATGAGGTATTCGAGGAGGGCGTACTCGCGGGCGGTGAGATCGATCAGTTCGTTGGCGCGGCGCGCCTGGTGGCGGCTGGTGTCGAGGACGAGGTTGTCGAGCTGGAGGAGAGGGTCGAGCAGGGCCGGGCGTCGCCGCAGGAGAGCTCGCATGCGGGCGAGGAGTTCGCCGAGATCGAAGGGTTTGCAGAGATAGTCGTCGGCACCGGAGTCGAGGCCTTCAATGCGGCTGGAGACTGCGTCGAGGGCGGTGAGCATCAGCACGGGGCAAGTAATCCCCTGCTTTCGCATGGCCGTGCAGACCTTGTACCCGGACATTCGGGGCAACAGGACGTCGAGCAATACGAGATCGTAGGTATTGCAGCACAGGCGCTCCATGGCAGCGTGTCCGTCGTGGACGACATCGACGGCAAAGGTGTTCTCGCGGAGACCCTTTGCGAGAATCGCCGCAGCATCGGGCTCGTCTTCCACCAACAGGATTCGCATTGTAACGGTTCCATTATCTTTCTTTTGAGAGTTGCAGCGCCAGTAGCCGGTGGTAAAAGTGCCGCGCGCGGCGAAAGAAAGGGACCATGCGGTGTCTTCATGGATGGCAGGGCATTTGGCGCTACGGGTCGCCGCGGCGGCTGTCGCGGAAGGCCGAAAACCAGCGCTCGACGCGACCGCAGGCGGATGGGACTTCTTTATCGGCGGGGAGGGTTTCCAGTACGAGGCGGCCCTTTCGCAAGAGCACTTCGAGACCGCCGGAGTTCTTCACTCCGGGGAGGTGGACCCAGGCGGAGAGGGTTCCGTCGCCCAGAACCTCAAACGGGGTGGTTTCGGCGACGATTTGGGGGGCGCATTCGGGGCCTGCGCATTTTGCATGGGTGAGGCGAACGCGGTAACGGCCGGCGCGCAGTTTGCCGGAGCGAAGCTGGATGTGACACTCTCCCTTTTTCTGGCGGAGACTGGCCTGGGCGACGCGGGCACCTTTCGCGTCGAGCAAGTCAACATCGGGAACTGACTTGGCCTGCAGCAGGGAGGCTGTCAGCATGATGAGCGCGAAACTAAGTGGTTTCAAGAGCGTGGTCAGGCGAGTGTACATGTGCGTTCACCTTTGCGATGGCGTCCGTTTCCTCGGAGCCAGGAATGTGCTTCCGGCAGAACCAGGGATAGGCCGCGGGGATTAGATAAAGGGTCAGCATGGTGGCTGTGATGAGGCCACCGATGACGACGGTTGCGAGGGGGCGCTGTACCTCCGCCCCCTGGGAGTGAGAAAAGGCCATGGGTACAAAGCCAAGGCTGGCGACGAGCGCGGTCATCAGGACCGGGCGCAGTCTCATGGCGGCGCCGCGACGGATTGCGAGTTCCACGGGGGCCCCGCCGGCGCGGAGCTGGTTGATGTAACTGACCATGACGATGCCGTTGAGGACGGCCACACCGAAGAGTGCGATGAAGCCGACGGAGGCCGAAAGATTGAGGTTCAGGCCGGTGACCCAGAGCGCGGCGATGCCTCCGACGAGGGCGAAGGGGACGGCGCACAGGATAAGGATGCTTTCGCCGACAGAGCCGAAGGTGATGAAGAGGAGCGCGAAGATGATGGCGAGCGAAAGGGGGAGAACCAGCATGAGGCGCTGGGTGGCGCGAGCCTGATTTTCAAATTGGCCACCCCAGCTGAGCGAGTAACCGGCGGGGATTTGGAGACTGCGCTCCATTTCTTTTTGGGCGGAGGCGACAAAGCTGCCGAGGTCGGTGCCGCGGACGTTGGACTGGATAACGATGCGGCGGCGGGCGTGTTCGCGGGAGACCATTTCGGGGCCGCGACTCATTTGGACGTTGGCGACCTGGTTGAGGCGGATGAGCTCGCCGGAGGGGGCTTTGAGGGGAAGTGCGGCAATTTGCGAGATATCGCTGCGCCAGACGGCGGGGAGGCGGAGCGTGATGGGGAAGCGGCGTTCGTTCTGAACGAGTTCAGAGACGGTGAGGCCACCGGAGGCGGAATCGACCAGTTCGCGGACGGTGGAAACGTTGAGTCCGTAGCGGGCGAGGGCGGCGCGGTCGACATCAATATGAAGTTCGCCGACGCCGGAAATGATTTCCGACTGGACGTCGGCCGCGCCGCGGGTCGCCTGCAGGACCTTAAAGGCTTTGGCGGCGAGCTGTTCGAGGACGGCGGGATCTTCGCCGAAAATCTTGACGGCGACATCGGCCTTGATGCCGGAGACGACTTCATCGACGCGCATGGCCATGGGCTGGGTGAAGTTGTAGCTGACGCCGGGGATGGTTTCGAGTTTGGCGGCGATGGCGGAGACGAGACCTTCGCGGGAAGAGGCGGTCTTCCATTCTTCTTTGGGCTTGAGGCCGACGTAGGTGTCCGATTCGTAGACGCCCATGGCCTCGGTGGCCAGGTCGGGACGGCCTAGTTTGGTGGTGACGCCCGTGACTTCGGGGAAGTTCATCAGGATCTGTTCCACTTTGCGGCTGATGCCGACCGATTCCGGCAGGGAGATGCCGGGCAATTTTTTGGTGGTGACGAGGAGCGAGCCTTCGTCGAGCTTCGGCATGAATTCGGTGCCAATGTAGCGGAGGGAACTTAAGCCGCCGACCACGACGCAGCAGGAAATGGCGAGGGCGAGCTTCCTGTGGTGCAACGTGTATTCGAGGGTTTTGCGATAGGTATTGAGGAGCAGCTCATACCAGCGTGGGTGGGCCTCTTTGGGGTGTCGGAGAGCCAGACTGCCGAGCGCCGGGACAACGGTAAGGGAGAGCAGCAGGGAGCCGAGGAGGGCGGAGCAGACGGTGACGGCCATGGGGCGAAACATGCGGCCTTCCAGATCTTCCAGAAAGAAAATGGGAAGATACACCGCGATGATGATGGCAACTCCGAAGACGATTGGCCGCGTAACTTCGTGGGATGCTTCTGCAATGGTTCTTCGCGGGTGCGCGCCGCCATCCTCCGAGAGCCGGCGCACAGAGTTTTCCATCATCACCACGGCTCCGTCCACGATCATGCCGAAATCGACGGCCCCCAAACTCATGAGGTTGGCGGAGATACCGAAAGTCGCCATGCCAATAAAGCCAAACAGCATTGACAACGGGATGACCAGGACAACGATGATGGCGGCCCGCATGTTGCCGAGGAAGAGAAACAGAACGGCCATAACGAGGACGCCCGCTTCGAGGAGGTTCGTGCGGACGGTGTGGATGGTGCCGTCGATGACTTCGGACTGGTCATAGAAAGGCACGATTTTGGTGCCTGTGGGGAGGTGCATGGCAGCGATGGCGGCCTTGACGCGGGCGATGACACGGAGAGCGTTTTCACCCTTCTGCTGGATGACCATGCCGGAGACGGTTTCGCCCTTTCCGTCGCGCAGGACGGCACCCTGGCGGGGCAGGGGGGCTGCGGTGATGCGGGCGACATCGCGGATGTAGACGGGGGTGCCGGCGTCGGAGAGGAGGACAACCTGGCCGAGATCGGCAATTCCGGAGGCGCGGCCGGCGCCGAGCATGGTGACCTGTTCGGAGCCGGCATTGATGAAGCCTCCGCCGAAGTTCGAGTTGTTCTCCTGAATGCGGACCATGACATCGTGCATGGTTATGCCGTAGCGCTGGAGGGCGTTGGGATCCACCTCGACCTGGAACTGCTGGGTTTCACCGCCCCAGCTGTTGATTTCACTGATGCCGAGGACGGTGCGGAGGTCATAGCGGACCTGCCAGTCCTGGAGGGACTTGCGTTCCATGAGGGGCAGGGGGCCTTCGATGGTGTATTGATAGACCTCGCCAAAGGCAGTGGCGACGGGGCCGAGCATGGGATGGAGGCCGGCGGGCAGGCGACCGAGGGCCTGCTGGATGCGTTCATTGACGATTTGGCGGGCGAAGTAGGTATCGACGCCGTCTTCAAAGACAACGGTGATCATGGAGAGGCCGAGCTTGGAGGTAGAGCGGACGGCCTGGGTCTTGGGCAGGCCCATGAGGGCGCCTTCGAGGGGGAAGGTGACGAGGCGGTCCACTTCCTGGGGGGGCATGGCGGGGCATTCGGTGGTGATGACGACCTGGTTGTTAGTGAGATCGGGGAACGCCTCAACGGGAATATTGAGGGCCACCCAGGTTCCCCCGGCAATGAAAATTCCGGTGAGGAACACGACGGTCCAGCAGTTATTCAGGGCGGCTTCGACGAGGCGTTTGAGCACCCTATTCCCCCGAGCCCCTGAGCATTTCACTTTTCAGGGCGAAGCTTCCGGCGACGACGATTCTGGCCGCGGCCTGGAGGCCCTGGGTGATTTCGACCCGATCTCCGAGGCTGGTGCCGAGGACGACGGGGACGGGCTGAAAGACGGTGGCGGTGAGCTGCTGAAAGACGACGGGTTTGCCCCTCAGATCCTGCACGGCGCTTCTGGGGACGGTGATGGCGGTGCGGGCGGCGGGGCGCGCGAGGGTGACGGACGCGAACATTTCAGGTTTCAGGAGGCCACCGGGATTGGGGACAAGGACGCGGACCTGGAGGGTTCGGGTGGTGGGGTCGAGACTCTCGCCGAGACGCTGGATACGGCCGGAGAATTCGCGGTCAGGCCAGGCTTTGACCCGGACGGCGGCGCTGAGGCCGGGCCGGACGGCGGCGAGATCACTTTCGTTGACGTTGACGATGACCCAGACGGAAGTAGTGTCGGAAACGGTGAGGAGGGGATCACCGGAATTCACGACGGAGCCGGCGGTTGCTTTGCGCTCAATGACGACGCCTGTGACGGGTGACTTTATCTTGATGGTCTCGACGTCCTCCGGGTTGCCGGCGGCGTCGAAGGGGATTTCGAGGACTTCTTCGAGGTGCGTCCGCTCCCTGGTTACCCCGGCCTTCGCCGATTCGGTGGCCGCGACGGTGCTCTTCCATTCGGTTTCGGCCTGATCGGTCTGTTCCTGGGAGATGGCCTGAAGGACAAGCAGGCGGCGGGCCCGGTCACGTGCGCGTTCGGCGAAGGCCATGCGAGCCTCGGCCTGGCGAAGGGCCTCACGGGCCTGGAAATACATGGCACGGGTGTCGTGTATTTCGTGGGTGTGGAGGCGCGCGAGGACATCTCCGGCGTTGACGTGATCGCCGAGGTTGACGAAAACTTCGGCGATGCGGCCCGGGACGAAGGCACCGACGTGCCAGGTTCGGTCGCCATTGGCGGTGACCATGCCGTTGGCTTCGAGGGTCTGGCCCAGTCCGGTTGACGAGCCCGTTTCCACCTGGATGCCGGCATTTGTTTGGGCGGCTTCAGAGAGCGATATTTGGGTCAGCTTGCCTGGTTTCTGGGCGGGGCCTTCGGTTGTGGGCAGGGCCGCGGCGGAGATGGTTTGCGGACCGTTCTTGCAACCGGCGAGGGCGACGAGGAGCGTGAGACCGAGGAGGAGGGCGAGAGTTTTTGGCAGGGGTTTCACAGTTGCTGTCCTTGTGCAAGTTTCAGATTGACGACGCTGAGCTGTAGTTCTGAGAGAGAACGGTAATAGAGGACATCGGTTTCGATGCTGGTGCGTTCGGCGTCGAGAAAGCGCAGCAGTTCGACACCACCTTCGCGATACGCACCGAGGGCGATACGTTCGGCTTCGTGGGCGCGGGCCCGCAGAGGTACAAGGGTGGTCTCAAGCGCGGCTTTTCGGGCTTTGTAGTCGCGCTGGGCGGTTTCGAGTTCCGCCAGGATCTGGAGGCGGGCGGCACGGAAGAGATGGCGGGCGGTGACGATATCGGCTTCGGCGGCTGCGATGTTGCCCTGGTTGCGGTTGCGGACCGGGATGGGGATGGAGAGGCTGAGGTAGAGGCCGTCGAGGCCGATGGTGCGTTTGTAACCGAAGCCATATTCGGGATCGGCGAGAGCGTTGGCCTTTTGGAGATCGGCGTTTCTTTCCTGCTGGTGCTGGAGGGTTTGGGCGACGTGAAGTTCGGGGCGTGAGTTGAGGACCTGGTCGGGGGAGATGATTTCTGGGGTGGGGAGGGTGTCGAGGGCGTCAGTCAGGCGGAGGGTGGGATAGTCGCTGCGGCCCATCTCTTTGAGGAGGTTGATGAGGGCGGCTTCAGCTTCCTGGTCGGCGCGTTTTCCGGTGGCGGCGAGGCGGTCACGTTCAATTTCGACGCGGAGGAGGTCGGCTCCGGCGGCGGCTCCCTCCTTTACACGCTGGCGATTGTAGTCGACGATCTGCTCGAACGCGGCGAGATCCTGGCGGTAGAGTTCGGAGACGCGGACGGCGGCGGAGGCCGTCCAGTAGGCGGTGGCGACGCGGGCGCGAAGCTGGGCGGTAAAGAGTTCCTGCTCGGCCTGGGTTCGTTCAACCCCGGCGGTGGCCAGGGCGATGCGGCTCTGGCGTTTGGCTCCGCGCTCGACGGTTTGGGTACCGTAGATCCAGGAGTCCGTGCCGTGAGCGACGCGGAAGGGGGTGGAGAATTCCCAGGCCCGGAGGTTTTCGCTGGTTACGGTAAGGCGGAGGTTGGGCTTGAGCCCCGCCTGTGTGCGAAGGCCTTCGGCGCCGACGGTTTTGCTGGCGGCGGCTTCGAGCAGGGGGTTATGGGTTACGGCCTGTTCCAGGGCCTGCGGCAGGCTGAGGGTTTCCACGGCCTGACCTTGCAGGAGGGCATTAGCACCGGCAAGGCAACAAAGCAGTGCAAGGGCGTTGATTCGGGGCGGCAGTTCCAGTTTGTCCATTACCAACTTTCGAGGGTACGAAAACATGGATAAACGGAAGATAAATGCAGCGATTTATCTCTACTGTGTCATCATGGGATGAAACTGAGCTTTGGTGGGCAGCTCCCTCGAAGACGCTGGTCACTGAGCTGGCCCCCCTCACGGTCGGGATACGGTAGAGCGCAGTGAACAACTCGGGGCGAAGGGCGGCCTCATTGGGAGGGTGCGGCACATGGACATACTGTTGAAGACGCGACACCACCGCACTGTCCAACCGCATGCTGGCGCATGGCGGTTCTGCACGGCTGAGGTGAAAGCCAGCGGTCGGGCGGTATCTTTATGGCTATCGGCGGGGTGCCGACCCGTGGTTACACGCTGGTGGCGAGCGGTTTGGAAACTCTCTCCGGTTATTTTGAGGCCACTACCCTCATGTGGAACGGTTTTGCACCCGATAAGACCACTGTGGGGGAAAATACGCTGAAAGCCAGCGACGGGAATGCCACGGTTATCGACTGGGGGCGCGAGTTACCAAAGCCGAGGGCGCGACTGGGGCTGCTGCTTGCCTCCGCTTGGGTGCTGGGCTTGCTGGCGATGGGTTTTCTGCTGCATCGGGTGATTGTGATTGTGAGCGCGTACGATGAGCTGTTCACGCGCGAGGCAGCGGAGAAGGAAACGAGCCGTGAGATCCAGATCTCGCTGAAGAAACAGGTTCAGGAGTGGAAAAATGTCCTGCTTCGGGGGGAGGATCGGATTGACCGGGAGCAGTATCTGGCGAGCTTCTTTGCGCTGGAAGCAAATACCGGGGCTCTTGCGACTCGGCTGCGTGAAGAGATGGGGCCGAACAACCGGGATCTGATGGATCGGTTCGTTCTGCTCCATCGCAGCCTGGGGCGGCACTACCGTGAAGGGCTGGTCCTTTTCGAGCGGGGCGAATACCGGAATCTTCGCGAAGTTGACAAGTTGCTGCGGGGTGAGGATCGCGTCCCAACCGATCTGATTGATGAGATAGTGGGGAGGCTCGACCTGCGGATACAGGCGCAGAAGGCCGAGATTTCCCGCAGCCTGCGCATTTTCGGCCTGGGTCTTGCCGCTGCCTTTCTCCTGTTGGTAGCGCTCTATGCCTTTGTCACGAGGGCGCTCGCGAATGCGAGAACCGCGAGTGAAGCGCTGGCTGAGAGTGAAGCGCGCTTCCGGCGGGTATTTTTGGACTCCGCGACAGGCATGATGTTGCTGGACGCGGATGGCCGAATTTGTTCGGTGAATCATGCTCTGTGTCAGATATTAGGGTACGGTGCCAGCGATCTGAAAGGCTGCCTGGTGTGGGCTTTTGCGGCTCCGGAGCATACGGAGAACATGAGGGCGTCGGTTACGGACCTGGCGGCGGGGCGAGCCGACTCGTTTATGGTGGAACGTCGGTATCTGCGTGCCGACGGAGCCCCGGTGTGGTTGCGGATCAGTCTGTCGGCTTTGCGGCTTGAGGGGCGCCCTCTGAATGCGATTGCTTTGTGTGAAGATGTTTCCGCGCGAAAGCAGTTGGGCGAGGAATTGCGGCACCGGGCCTTCCATGATTCGCTCACCGGGTTGCCGAACCGGGCAAGTTTCGAACTCAGTGTGGCAGAGGCAGTGGGCGAGTGGCGACCAGGTAAAAGAATCGTCGCGCTGCTGTACATCGATCTGGACGGGTTCAAGCTGATCAATGACACTTGTGGCCACAACGCCGGCGACCGATTACTGCAAGAGGTGGCGAAGCGGATGAAGGCGTGTCTTGATCCGGGAGATTTGCTGGCCAGAGTGGGCGGAGATGAGTTTACTGTGATCACGGACGGCACTTCCCGTGTGACAGAGGCTTGCGATACGGCGGAGAAGCTTTTGGCTTTTCTCTCGGAGCCTTTTCGCGTTGGCGACCAGGAAGTATTTGTAACGGCCAGCATAGGCGTAAGTTTGTGTCCCCGGGACGGGACAGAGGCTGGTGTGCTGATTCGGTGCGCCGATACCGCGATGTATGAGGCGAAACTTTCGGGCAAGAACGGCTACAGGGTGTTCAATTCGGCGATGGACGATTCGCGGAGGGAGCGCCTGGGTCTGGAAACAGATCTGCGGCATTCTCTGGAACGCAACCAGATTGTGGCATGGTTTCAGCCCCAGTACGATATGAAGGCGGAGAGAGTGGTTGGCTTTGAGGCCCTTTGCCGATGGTTTCATCCGGTGCGCGGGGTCGTGCCGCCCTCTGTGTTCATTCCCATCGCGGAGGAGTCGGGGATGATTGTGGCGATCGGGAACCGGGTACTGCAGATGGCGTGTGAGTTTGCAGTGGCATGCAATGCAGTGGCCGGGCAAGCGACGCCGGTGGCGGTGAACGTGTCGGCGGTCCAGTTCGCAAGGACCGACTTCGCCGATATAGTGTGCAGAACTCTGGCACAGGCGGGGCTGCCCCCGTCATTGCTGGAACTGGAACTAACCGAGAGCCTGTTGCTGCGCAACATGGATGAGAATGTGCGAAAAATGCACGAGCTTCGGGCGATGGGAATTCGGATTGCGATTGATGATTTCGGAACGGGGTATTCGTCGCTGGGGTATCTGGATCGTATGCCAATTGACGGACTGAAGATTGACCGGGCGTTTGTTCAGTCGATGGCGAGTAGCGCCACGGGAACGTCACTGATCCGTTCGATTGTGGCGATGGCGCACGGGATGAACCTTCGGGTGGTGGTTGAGGGTGTGGAGACAGCGGAGCAGTTGCACGCCCTGGCTTCTACGGGGTGCGATGAAGTACAGGGTTTCCTGTTGGGGCGACCGGAACCTCGGACTCAGGCCTTGCAGCGGGTACTGGATGAACGTGGACAGGGGGGGGCAGTTGAGTCGCTGGGTGCTCTTTCAGAACCCCTGCCGCCGGGAATTCTGTTTATTCAGTAATGGCCACCATCGTCGCGGGAGAATTTCCTTCCAGGCGGTTATTCACGAAGATAAAGGCCGGAAGGCCGTCTACCCGCGCCACGTCGAGAAGTTCACGGAGACCCAGGCGGACCTTGGGGTTTTTGTCCCGAACTTTGGTATAGGGCGAGAAGAGTTTGACGGCGTCCTCGTAGGGCCGGCCTTCGCGTAGCAGGCCTCGGGCGACGATCATGTCGGAGGTCAACGAGCCCGGCATAGCCAGTTGTTCCTGGAGGCCGGGCATGCGGGTCCAGGCATTGAAGACGTGGGGGACATTGTGGGCACGGAGGCAATCGAAGTAACGGGGGCCGAGGAAATCTGGATTGCGGATTTCGACGGCGTAGCGGAAACCGGCGGGTAATTCGGACAAAAATTCGTCCAGCTTCGCCACAAATTCGATTGCTCCCAGGAAAGTCCGGCGGGACATGGTCCCAAATTCGAAGATCAGAACTCCCGTTTGCTGATGGTAAGGCGCCAGGGCGCGGAGCAGGCCGTTAACGAGAAGGCCGACGTCGAGGAAGGACGGGTTGTCCAGGCCGGCGACGGCTCCGTAGCGGGGATGGACGGGCCATGCCGGTACGGTAATCTGCTCCGGAACTTTAAACCCCCAGCGAAAGCCAGGGGGGACCTGGCGGAAGAGCTTCGCCCAGAAGGCTTCGGTGGGGAACTGATAAAAAGAGAAGTCACCGCAGACTGCGGGGAAGACCTCGGCATATTCGGCGAGGCAGGTCTCTTCGAAAAGCTTTTTCGAGAGACGGCCGCGTGTCTGGTACCGGGAAGGCGTGTAGATTTGGCCGAGCCAGCCTTCGTACTTCCAGGAACTGCCTCCTATGAAGATCTGACGGGCGGCGAGGGCACGGAGACGATCCTTCAGGATCCCGCGTTCAGGGGCGAGGGGTTCGTGGAGATCGAAAAGAGTATCCAATGCAGGCTACCGAAGTAGTTTACCAGGCACGCATGATTTACCAGGCACGCATAGACCGATAACCCCAGGGGTCAGCGCCAGCTTCAATAACGCCGGCGGGCGTTACTTTGATCATGACCGGAGCGGCGCCGCTGTTCCAGCGGGAGCGGGTTTCGATGACGTGACCGCGGCGAGCCAGTTCGTCCATAACGGCGGGCGCGGTGCGTTCGTCAAGAAGGAGGTCGCCTGCGTTCATGGCGTGGTTATCGAAGCTGGAAACCAGGTGGCGTGTCTGGAAGCGGGGGCCTTCAATGGCGCGCTCGGAATCCATGCGGAAGAGTGCGGCGTTGAGGAAGACCTGAATGAGAGATTGCTCCTGATTGTCGCCGCCGGGAGTGGAAAGGACGGCGTACGGGGAGCCGTCGCCACGGGTTACCAGGGTGGGGCTCAGAGTGATGCGGGGACGCTTGCCTCCGGCGAGTTCGTTGGGGTGGCCCGGGACGAGGAGGAAACTTTGAGCGCGCTGGGTAAGCGGAATTCCTGTGTCGCCGGCGATGACGGAGGGGAGCCAGGCTCCGGAGGGCGTGGCTGAGAACATGACGCCATCCTTATCGATGACATCGACGCAGGTGGTGTCGTGCGCCATGAGCATGTCGTCAATTTTCGTGCGGGTGATGGCGGAGAGGGAGGGGTGCGTACCCTGTTTCTGGTCGGGCTTGCCAGGGCGAAAGTCGAGCGAGGCGGATTTCGTGATCAGACTGCGGCGCGAGTCGGCGTATTCCATGGAGAGGAGCGTGGCCTGGGGAATGTCGTTAAATTTGGGGTCGCCGTAGAATGTGTCCCGGTCGGCGTACGCGAGTTTCAGAGCTTCGTCCAGGGTGTGGATGTAGTCTGCCGAGTTGTACTTCATGGACAGGAGGTCGAAACCACTGAGGAGGTTCAGGGCTTCAATCATGGCGGGACCCTGGCTCCAGAAGCCGGGTTTGTAGACCTTCAGGCCCTGAAAAGTTGTGGAAACAGCGTCTTCAGGCTCGATTTTGAAGGCGGCCATGTCCTCATAGCGGAGGAGGCCGCCGTTGGCTTTGCTGAAATCGCCGATACGCTTCGCGATTTCGCCGCGATAGAAGTAGTCGCGGACAGCGTCAATGGCGGCGGCTCGGCTGGCACCCGCGGCGAGGGCTTTCTTTTCCGCTTCGGCCATACCGCGAAGGGTTTTGGCCAGGTTTGGCTGGTGGAAGACTTCGCCAGGCGAAGGGATACGGCCACCGGGCATGAAGTGAGCCATGGAGGTGGGCCAGAGGGTGAAGAATTCCCGGCTACCGGTGATGGAGCCCCAGCGCATTTCGTCGATGGGCGTGCCATCGGCCAGCTCAAGCGCCGGGGCGATGACCTCATGGAAACTTTTGGTGCCGAATTCGCGGAGAGCTACCAGCGACGCTTCAGGAAGGCCGGGAACGAGGGCGCACATCAGTCCAGCCACCGGGACGAAGTTCTTCAGGCCCGTCTTCTCTGGCGGTTCGAGAACTTCGCCAATTTGCAGGGGGCGATTTCGAAAAAACTCGGCGGAGGCGAGTTTTGGCATGGGGCCAACGCCGGCGAGCGCGTGGACTTTACCGTCTTTGGTGCGGATAAGGATGGGGGCTTCGCCGCCCCAGCCCACGTGGGAATATTCGGTGGTCGCCGCGGCGAAGATGCCCGCTACGCCCGCATCGACGGCGTTGCCGCCCTGTTCCATCATTTTTGAGCCCGCGTTGGTGGCAAAGTCGGTGCCAGCCGCGACCGCATATTTCGTGCCACGGGCAGAGTAACGCACCAGGCGTTCCGGCGCTGGTTGCCGCTGCTGTGCTTTCAGGGTTGGCAGGAAGCCCAGAGGGACGATTGCCGATACTGCCACTGCACTGAGGACCGCGAGTCGCTTATTCATAGGTGGCTACTGATACGTACAATAATCGTAGTTTCATGGACGAGCCGCAACCACCTTTACAAACTACGCCAATCAGCACTCCTGCAGGGGAGGATGAGCCGATGCTGTATTGCCCGGTTTGCTCGCTCCGTTTGAGCGAGCAGAAGTGCAAATTGTATTGCAGGGAATGCGGTTATTACATGTCCTGCGCGGACTACTACTGATACTTTCCGTGCGCGCGTGAGGCGTGACGGGAGTTTTGCAACAGCGGGTTTTGGTATACGCTGTTGGCGAGGATGTACTCCATGAAAATAACCAGAACGGCCGCGATGCTGTTGTCTGCGGTTCTCGCTGTTCAGCTTGCTTCGGCGCAGGGCGGTAAGTCGTGGCTTGATTACGGTGGGGGGCCGGATGGGTCGCACTATGTCCCGCTGAGTCAGATCAACAAGCAGAACGTCGGGAAGCTGGAAATCGCCTGGAATTACAAGCCGGGCGCGGCGGGCTTCAACCCGATCGTCGTCGGGAATGTGGCTTATGTTTTGACGCAGGCGAATGCGCTGGCGGCGCTGGACGCGACCACTGGCAAGGAGATCTGGATCCACGCCAATCTGGCGGGGATTACCGCCCGGGGGCTCAACTACTGGGAGAGCAAGGACCATAAGGATCGCCGCCTGATCTTCACCATCAACAGCTTCCTGCAGGAGATTGACGCCAATACGGGCAAGTCGATTGCTTCGTTCGGGGATAACGGCGTGGTGGATCTGCGGCCGGGTTTGGAACGGGATCCGCGGACCATGGCGCGCATCATGTCGAATACGCCGGGCAAAGTCTATGAGGATGTGGTGATTCTGGGGTCCACTCCGGGCGAATCGTTTCTGACGCCTCCGGGCGACATTCGTGCTTTCAATATCCTCACGGGCAAGCTGGCGTGGCAGTTCCACACGGTGCCGGCTGAAGGGGAGTTTGGGGCCGATACGAATCCGAAGAATGCGCGGAAGTTCATCGGCGCAGGGAATACCTGGGGCGAACTGACGCTGGATGAGAAGCGCGGGATTGTGTATTTGCCAACGGGGTCTTTTACCTACGATTTTTACGGGGCGGATCGTCCGGGGGCGAATCTGTTTGCGAACTGCCTGCTGGCTCTGGATGCGCGGACGGGTAAGCGGATCTGGCATTACCAGACCGTGCACCACGATCTTTGGGACTATGACAACGTCTCGGCTCCGCAGTTGATCACGATCCGGAAAGACGGCAAGTCGATTGATGCGGTGGCGCTGGCGGGGAAGACGGGTTTTCTGTATGTGTTTGACCGCGTGACCGGGGTGCCGGTGTGGCCGATTGAGGAGCGTCCCGTTCCGAAGAGCGATGCGCCGGGCGAGAAAGCCTGGCCGACGCAGCCGTACCCGACCGCGCCTCCGCCGTTTGCGCGGCAGAAGTTCGGGGTGGACGATATTAATCCATACCTTTCGGGTGAAGAGAAAGCTTTCATTAAGGATCAGGTGCTAAGTTCGCGGAACGAAGGGCTTTATACACCGCCTGCGATTCGCGGCACGGTTTCCATGCCGGGGAACAACGGCGGGTCGAACTGGGGTACCACGGCAGCGGTTCCGGGGAAGGGCATTGTCTATGTGCTCGGGATGGATGCTCCGTCTTTGCTGAAGCTGGATAAAGACACGCCGATTAATGGCGGCACGGGGCCGCTGTATGGGTGGGGGAGAAATGGACGACCGGGGTCATTGGCGCCTGCAGCGACGCTTGGGCAGGCGGTCTATCGGGCAAATTGCTCGGGCTGCCATGGGGAGGATCGCGCCGGGAATGGCTCCGTGCCGCCGCTGGTGAACATTGCCATGCGGCAGGCGCTGAAAACGATTCGTGACACCGTCACCAACGGCAAGGGGATGATGCCTGCGTTCACCAGCCTGACGGCGGAGCAATTGAACCAGCTGTCGGAGTATCTGGTGAATCCCGGTGGCCCCTCTGCGAATGCCGGGTTAGGACGCGGCATGACCGGGCCCGTGACGCCCTCAGGGCCGGTGGTGGCGTCCGGCGGCGCTCCGGGGCTTTCTGCTGCGGTGGCCGCGTTTGAGAAGTCACGCGAGGGCCTGATCAACTACGGCAGCATGCAGGGCCCGCCGTATCCGGAGGGTCTGGAAGTGCCGGCGGACCGCTACTTCAGCGGCTGGGGTGTTTCAGTGAATGCGGTGAAGCCCCCATGGTCCACGCTGACGGCGTACGACCTGAATAAAGGCACCATTAAGTGGCAGATTCCGGTGGGTGACGATCCCGAAATGATGCTGAAAAATGTGACGGGGACGGGCGCAAAGCAGTTGCGGACCGGAATTATGCCGACGGCTTCGGGTCTGGTCTTCCTGATGGGGGGCGACGGCAGGCTTCGCGCCTACGATGAGGACAACGGCAAAGAACTGTGGAGCAGCCCGTTTTCGGGTGGGTCACGCGGTATTCCGGTGGCGTATGAAGCGAATGGCCGTCAGTTCCTGGTGGTGTCGTCGGCCCCGGGTGGCGGGCGTCCGATTGCACCGGACGCGCCCGCCGGAGCGGCCAACAGAAATGACGGCCCGCAAGGCTACATCGCCTTCGCGCTTCCGAAGAAGTAGCGCCTAAGCGATGTGCGCGGCGGTGGCGTTCACGTAGACCGAGTAGAGACTCTGGCTGGCGGTCATAAACAGCCGGTTGCGCCGCGTGCCGCCGAAGCAGACGTTGGCGCAGTTTTCCGGCAGGCGGATCATGCCGATCTGCTCTCCGGCCGGGTTTACCACCAGCACGCCGGGGCTGGCTCCGCACCAGAGGTTGCCGTCGGTATCGCAGCGCATGCCGTCCGCGCCGGAGGTCGCTCCCGAACCCGGGACCTTCAGTTTGACGAACGACTTCCCGTTGCGCAGCGAGGCACCGTCGATGTCCCAAACGCGCATTTCGCGGCCCGCGCCGGTGTCGGCCACGTAGAGTTTCTTGTAGTCGGGCGAGAAGCAGATGCCGTTCGGGCCGGACATGCCATCGGCAACTTTGGTGATTTTGCCGGCTTTATCCACGCGGTACACCGCTTCCGGCATTTCACTGGGGGATTTGAAGCCTTCATAGTTGCCGAGGATGCCGTAAGGCGGGTCAGTGAACCAGATGGAGCCATCGGGGTGGACCACGATGTCATTCGGCGAATTGAAGCGCTTGCCTTCGAATTTATCGGCGATCACCGTTACCGTGCCGTTGGATTCGTAGCGGACCACGCGCCGTCCGCCATGCTCGCAGGAAAGCTGACGGCCTTCGAAGTCGAAAGTATTGCCGTTGCTGTAGCCGGAGGGGCTGCGGAAAGTGGTGACGCGCGAGTCCTCTTCGATCCAGCGCATCTGGACGTTGTTGGGGATGTCGCTCCACACCAGGTAGCGTCCGACACCGTTCCAGGCGGGGCCTTCCGCCCACAACGTTCCGGTGTGGTGCTTGCGGATGACGGTGTTGCCGATCATGTATTTCCGAAACGCCGGCGTGAGGGCGACGACGTCGGGGTCGGGGTACTGGACGGGGACCTGACCGGTCCAGTCACGCGTGGTGGGGACGGGAGAAATGGTTTGCTGCGCCTGCGCTAAGGCGGAGGCGGCGATGGCGGTGCCTAAAAAGGCTCGGCGTGTGGACTCGGACATATGGAATACATGCTATACCGTAAGTGATGATCCTGCCCGCGCTCTTTTTTCTTGCTGCTAATACCGTGACTTTTTCGCGCGACGTGGCGCCGATTTTCTTCGAGCATTGTGTCCGGTGCCACAGGCCTGGCGAGGTGGCTCCCATGTCCCTTCGATTATTAAGAGTGCGCGGCCCTGGGCGCGGTCGAACAGCTTCGGTCCGGCGTCAATGATCCGGGGTACCACGTTGAAGACTTCGGTTGGGGCCAGAGCCCTGCGCGAAGTTTTCGACAGCCCAGTTTGTTCAGCTCTGCGGCGATGCGGGAGAGATGTCGCCGACCATCACGTTGAGGTCGTTTTCTCCCTGATGGCGTTCCGTGAGACCCGGCTCCAGGTCAACGCCTGACGTACAAGCCAGTGATAGACGGCGATCTGTGCTTCACCCCGTCGGTAAATTGATGCTTGACGTAGCTACAGAGGAGTAGCTACGCTCAAAGCAGCGAGGGGTATCTTATTCGAGTGGGACCCGGAAAAGGCCCGCCGCAATCTGGCCAAACACGGGATTTCGTTTGAAGTCGCGCGAGACTTGTGGGTGTGCGACATGAAAGTAGATGGATCAGCGGTGCTCTTTTTTGTGGCTATATTCCTAACGTACTGATACGTTAGGAATGGAGGTGCCATTTGCCAGAGTCTCTTGTTGCGCTCGAACAGCAGCGCAGTGCCATTCTGT
>CAIYVZ010000079.1 GCA_903929755.1 uncultured Acidobacteriia bacterium | reverse complement strand
TCGATCTGACTCAGGCTGCTTACTTCCGTGTCGTTCATGCTGATGATCAATCCCCAGCATCCAACCCCTTCTCCTCAGGCTCACCTTGCGTGAGAATCCGTACCCCCCTTCAGGCTCATCTTGCATGAGACAAGAGTCGAATGGCCTTCAACGGCGCATCCATGTCATAGTCGGTCACCCCCAAAGTACGGGGACTGAACCCTCGCTCACTGAGATGAGCCCGAATGCGTTCAATAAATTCAACCTGGTGTTTCAGATGAGGCTTCGGGCAGCTGAGGAACACAGAGATACGCATTTAGCCACAAGTGTACATCACAAAACCTGGGTCACTGTGCACCTGCACCGCCTCCGCAAAAACCTCATGTCGGATCATAAAAGGATGGTCCCAGCCGTTTTGGAGGCAGTCCCCCAACCAATCCCCACAAACATCCGTCCCCTGCCCCCTGCCCGCCCGGCGCATCTGCCCGCCCTCACCGGACTCCGCTTCGTCCTCGCGCTCTGGGTCATCGTCAACCACCTCGTCGGCAAAGGCCACGTCTACGAGCCCGCCGCCCAATTCCTGCCCGGCCCCCTCCAGGCCGTCATGCGCGGCGGCTATCTCGCCGTCCCCACATTTTTCATGCTCTCCGGCCTCGTCCTCGCCCGAACCTACTCAGCCATTTCCTGGACCCGCCAAACCTTGTGGAAGTATGCAGTGGGCCGCTTCGCCCGCGTCTACCCCGTCTATCTCCTCAGCCTCCTCATCGTCGCCCCCTTCATTGTGAAAGCGCAGGACCAGCCCAAAGCCTGGCTCGTCGCCATGCATCTCACCCTCCTCCAGGCCTGGTGGGTCGGCCACTACACCGCCGGCTGGAACACCCCCGCCTGGTCGCTCTCCTGTGAGATGTTCTTCTACCTCGTCTTCCCTGTCTTCGTTCTGCGCTGGAAGAAGCTGGGCTGGATAACCACCCTCGCCACCGCCGCCCTGGCCTGCGCCCTCACAAAACTCATGTGGGCCGCCGGCATCTCCGACCAGCTGAAACCCGTCATCCATCTGGCCGACTTCCTCATGGGAATCGCCATCGCCAGGGCCCTCGAACTCATCACCGCCCAGCACGCCTTAAAAGCCGGCCGCTGGCCCTCCGGGAAATGGCTCTACGCAACCGGCATCCTCGGTTCCGCGCTCCTCATCGGCTACGCGCAATACCTGCCCGATTCCCTGCCCCTCACCATCCTCCTCCGCCCCATGAACGCCCTCCTCCTGCTCGGCTTCGCTCTCGGTGGCGGCTGGCTCGCCCGCTTCCTCGCAACCCGCCCCCTCGTCTACCTCGGCAAGGCAAGCTACAGCATGTACATCCTCCACATCCCCATCCTTTGGTGGGCCGTCAGCTGGCCCGGAACCCTGGTCCGCAACTACTACGTCGCTTTCGTAATCGCCCTGTCCTGCATCGTCTTCGCGGGCCTCGAAGAACCCCTGAACCGCTACCTCCGTTCACTCGCAGGCCGCAAAGGCCCCAACGGTACCAACGGTACCAACGGTACCCCAAGCCTTGTTTCCCCTGATTTTATCTGATACCTTAAGCAAAATCAGTAGTACAAATACTGGACCACCATAAGGAGAGAACCACTATGAGAAACACCCTTGCCTTCTTCCTGATTGCCACAGCCGTTGCAATCCCCGCCTTCGCCGTTGCTAGGAGCCTGTCGGAAATAGATTTGGACGAACGTAGAATCAACAACTTACAAGCCAAAACTCACCGCCGATTGTCCGTAAGTTGTTGATTCTACGTAGCGGATTTTTTCATCCCGACACGCTCCTAGTGCCCCGGAAATCGACCCGGGCTCCGGCGCGGCCGCACTCGCCATGCTCTCCGGAGCCATTCTCGTCTTGCGTTCCCGGCGTCGCCGCTAGTTCGCCAGTCATTTCCGTAACTGCAATCGGGCAACGCCGCTCGGCTAACATTTTCCGTGCGCGCGTTGCCCGATTTCTCTATATCCCTCAAACTGAACGAAACCGCCCCGCCACCAATACCCCCTCATGACAGGTCTGATCCCGCGAATAGCCCTGCTGGCGTCGTTTCTCGCCATCGAGTTGCTGGTCGCCTCTGTCGCCTTCGATGGAGCCGCCATCAGCACCAGCCCCGGCGTCCTCACACACGCCCTCAGCCTCTGGGGTGCCTTCACCGTTCGCTTCCTGGTCTGTTTCGCCGCCATCCTGGCAACTTTCACTTATCTCGACCGCGCCCCCCAGGTCACCGCCTTCTCCAGGTCCCTCCCCCTTCAGCCGCTGGCCCTCCGGCCCGGCATCCTCCACTTGCTCGCTATCGCTGGCGCCGGTTGGTCCGGCCAGCAACTCTATCTCGCCGGGGGTAACCCCGCCACAGCCGATCTGTTCACCCTCACCGCGCTCAGTCTCTCCGCCCTCGCCCTCATCACCGCAGCTCTGGCCGTCCTTCCTGGTCGCGCCTGGCTTCGGCTCGCCGCCATCCCCGGCATCATCTGGCTATATTCCGCCGTTGGCGCCGGTCTCCTCATCTGGACCACCCAGGCCGTGCGCTCACTCTGGGAACCGGCCTCCCGCACTACCTTCCTCCTGGTTCGCGCCCTTCTCGCGCCCCTCGTTCCGGTCTCCGTAGGCAATCTCAAAACCCTGGAGCTCGGCACCAGCCGCTTCTCCGTCATCATTGCGCCCCAGTGTTCCGGCCTCGAAGGAATTTCGCTCCTCCTCCTCTTCGGCTCCCTGTGGCTCATCCTCTTCCGCAAGGAGTGCCGCTTCCCGCAAGCTCTTCTGTTATTGCCAATCGGGGCCGTCATCCTTTATCTGCTCAACGCCGTCCGGCTGGCCGCTTTAATCCTCATCGGCCACGCCGGAGCCCCCACCATCGCCCTCGGCGGCTTCCATTCACAGGCTGGCTGGCTCGCCTTCAACCTCGTCTCCCTCGGCCTCTGTGTCCTGGCGCGTCGACTCCCCTGGTTCACCACCTGCCAACCCGCCTCTGGCCATTCAGCAACCGCCGAAAGGCCGGCAACAGCCGTCTACCTCCTGCCCCTCCTCTCCATCCTCGCCGCCGGAATGGGTTCCCACGCTTTATCCGGAGACTTCGAATGGCTCTACGCTCTGCGTCTCGCGGCCCCGTGCCTTATATTCTTCATCTTCCGCCGCGAATATCGCCAAATTGGCTGGAACTTCCGCACTCCGGGTACTTCTATCAGTTGGTACGGGCCCCTCGCCGGACTCCTCGTCCTTCTCCTCTGGCTCGGCCTCGACCAACTCCTGAAGACAGGCACCCCCGTCCCCATGCCACACGCCCTCGCCACCGCCTCCACCCCGGCCCGTTTCCTCTGGCTCACCCTGCGCACCCTCGCCGCCGTCATCACCGTGCCAATAGCCGAAGAACTAGCCTTCCGCGGCTTCCTCCTGCGTCGGCTCCAGACCAGAGAATTCGACACCCTCCCCCCCACCGCCTTCTCCTGGTCCGCCCTCCTCATCTCCTCCGCCATCTTCGGTGCCCTCCACGGCGACCGCTGGCTCGCCGGCACTCTCGCCGGCCTGGTCTACGCCGCCGTCTTCCTTCGAAGGGGTCAATTAGGCGACGCCATCCTGGCCCACGCAGTCACCAACGCAGGCCTCGCCGCCGCCGTGCTTGTTCTGGGGGCCTGGCAGTACTGGTAACTACTCTTTTGCAATCAAGTGCCCTGCAAGAGTACCCTAACGATTGGGTCGTCCATTCCGGCAACAGGCATTCCGGCAACAAGATCGATAAGAACGCAATGAAAACACTCTCACTTTGTTCCCTGCTCCCCCTCTTCATGGCCTTGCCCCTCGCAGCCAACGTCATCGCCAACCCGGGCTTTGAATCCGGCTCCGGCAGCACCAGTTCGTCTGCGTTAGGGAACTTCAGTGCGCCCGTCACCTCCTGGGGTGCGTGGAACAACGCTCCCGTCCTTACATCCCTCGAAGTCCTGCCCTCCACCCTCCCGCTACCCGACGCCGGTGCCCAAATGCTGCACATCTCCAGCACCGGTGAAGCAAATGGCATTTACCAGATCTTCAGTTCGGGTTCCCTCTATGCGGGTGCGTGGTTCTTCGTGAACAGCGGACTAGCCAACCTGTGGATGGTGGATGGCCCCGGTGGGGGCCGGGCCCCGAGCTCAACGCATGGTCAGTGGGAATACGTCCAGCTCGGCATTCCCATCAGCACCGGCGAACTCGCCATTTACACCGGCGCTGGTGGAGGAGACTTTTTCGTGGATCTGGTAACCGTCGAGGCATCTCCGCTCACCCCGGAATCCCTGCCAGCCGGTACCCCGGAACCCGCCACCCTGTACCTCACGGCGCTCGGAGCCATTACCGCGTTTGCAGCATCCCGCCGCAAGCGCGCATAACGGTATTCGGCGTTCCCGTCAAGTCAATGGCTGACGGTGCAACTTCCTGGTCCTCGCGCGCCAGCGCCTCATGTAGCACCATTTTGAGATACGTTTGGTACCTCAAACCGCGACGAGCCTGGTTCTCTCCTTTTCCCCAGAATTGCGGCCAGATGCGTAGTCCGTCCGGCTGAAATCGCGTCAATCATCCACTCGGCCGTCTCGTCCTTGTGGTCAAACCACCACTGAGCGTCTTCGGCCTCCGACTGAAAGGTGGGAATCTTCAACTCTTCGCTCATAGCTGACTGTTCTCCAGCTACTCACGCCCCAACCTGATACTGCCGAAACCCCTCAATCAACTGCCGAAACGATGAAGGTTTGTACCTCTCAAACCCCGCCTCATCCACATACACAAACCCATATTCAACCTCCGCCTGCACCCGATTCAGATCCTCGCACCACTGCCGCAACCGCCCCATCTTAAACTCGGCGTCCAAATCGTCCATCCCCTTCGTCTCCACTACCAACACTCTCCCGGACGAAAGCCGCACCAAAAAGTCCGGGTAGTAGTTCGAAATGTCGCCCGTGCCGTTCACGTAGTCCAGCTTGAAGCCCACCGCCAGATAGTTCTTCGCGTACGCCTGAACATCGCCGCAATCTTCCAAAAATCGCGCAAACAACAGCTCAAAATTACTGTCGCCGATGATCTTGTTAAACACGCTTTTCTTCGGAATCAGGTACCCCTGCTCCTTCGCCACAAACGGCCGCGTCTGCCGCAGCTTAATCGAATCCCGAATCGCAGCATCACCCCGGTCTTGCACCGTCAACGCATTGATCGCCTTCTTGAACGTCTCAACCAGCGTCCTGGTCGCCACAAGCTCCGACAAATTCCGCAGTGTATTCGGACTCTCCAAATCCACCGTCCGCCCGAACAGTTCATCCTGAACAAACGCCTTCACCTTCCCATACAGAACGTCGTACCCGCTAATCAGCCGCAAGTCCTTCATCACCGTCTGCGTGAAATATCCAATCGCGCTCCGATAATCCGCCACCCCCGCCGTATCCAAAATCGTCGTGTGCGTAATACTCCCCGTCGTCACGTCCTTAAACACAATCTCCCGCTGCTGTTCTTCCGTAAACTCCCGGTAGACGACGCTCTGATATCCCTGCGCCCCCGCGTCCAGGCTGCTCAGGTTCTTGTACTCCCGGTAAACCCGCGGAGTCAGCACCGGAATCGCAATGTCCAGCGCCTCCAGATCCTGCTTCCCGTTCTCCTTATCCACCTCCACAATCACCGGAGCCTTCGCCTGCGTCCCTTCGCCCATCGGCTTCCGCTCCAGTTCCACCCCTTCCGCCTGGTGACCTTGCCCTCAGAATCCGTATCCCTTAATTCGTTATAGTCTTGCCGCTGCTTCGGCCCTGTACCAGTTTTCTTCGAACTGAGCCGGACTGAGGTAATTCAGGGTGGAGTGCATTCTGGTGTTGTTGTACCAGTGGAT
>CAIYVZ010000078.1 GCA_903929755.1 uncultured Acidobacteriia bacterium | reverse complement strand
GGCGAGCATGGCGAGGGCGGAGATGGCAGGGGCGAGGCACGGGAGGGTGACGGGACGAGGGTCGGTGCGCAGGCCACGAGGGCGGGGGCTGTCAACAGGAATGCCCGGCGGTTCATGCTTTCTGCAGCCTTTGGGAGATAACGATCAGGCTACCGAAGATAACGACGATGAAGGCGGAGACGGCGTTGAGGACGGGGCTGACGCCGCGGTGCGCCATGGCGTAGATGACCATGGGCAGGGTTTCGGAATCGATGCCAGAGACGAGGCTGGTGATGACGTAGTCGTCAAAGGAGGCGACCAGAGCGAGCAGGGCGGCGGCGGAGATGGCGGGGGCGAGGTAGGGGAGGGTTATGCGCCGAAAGGCTCGCCATTCGGTGGCGCCGAGGTCCATGGCGGCTTCTTCGAGGGAGCGGTCGTATTGGCGGAGGCGGGCGGAGACGACGATCATGACGTAGGCGATGGAGAAGGCGACGTGGGCGGCGATGACGGTGTGGAGGCCGAGGCGGAGGTTCAGGAAGCGGAAACTCCACTGGAAGAGGGCGAGGAGCGAGACTCCGGTGACGATTTCGGGGGTGAGGAGTGAGAGGTAGAGGGTTCCGGCGAGGAGGGGTGCGGGCCTGCGCCACATCCCGTAGGCGGCGAGGGTGCCGATGATGGTGGCGAGAGAGGCGGCGACGGCGGCGATGATGAGGCTGTTCCAGAGGCCTTCGGCGAGTTGGGGGTCGGCGAGGGCGGCGCGGTACCAGACGAGCGAGAAGCCTTGCCAGACGGTGAAACGGCTTTGGTTGAAACTGAAGATGATCAACACGACAAGGGGCGCGTGGAGGAAGACGAGCGCGAGGGCAGCCCAGAGGCCGAGGGTTCGCTGTTTCACAGCAACTCCTTCACAGCAGGGCCTTCACAACAACTCCCGGGCGGTGCGATGGCGGAGGAAGGCCGCGAGGAGAAGGGCGCTCAGCAGGAGTACGAGCATGGAGACGGCGGAACCGAAGGGCCAGTCGCGGGCGGTGGTGAACTGGTTCTGGACGAGGTTGCCGAGCATGACGGTTTTGCCTCCGCCGAGGAGGTCGGGGACGAGGTAGGCTCCGAGGCAGGGGACGAAGACGAGGACGGAACCGGCGACGATGCCGGGCCGTGAGAGGGGGAGGGTGACTCTGCAGAGGGTTCGCCAGGGGCTGGCACCGAGGTCGGCGGCGGCTTCGGGAAGGGCGGCGTCGAGACGCTCCAGGGTGGCGTAGAGGGGCAGGACGAAGAACGGGAGGTAGTTGTAGACGAGGCCCGCGAGGACGGCTCCGTCGTTATAGAGAAGGGGCAGGGGGTGGCGGATGAGGTGGAGACTGGTGAGCAGGGTGTTGACGAGGCCGGTGTCGCGGAGGATGAAGATCCAGGCGTAGGTGCGGACGAGGAAGCTGGTCCAGAAGGGCAGGAGGACGAGCTGGAGCCAAAGGTTGCGGAGGTTGCCGGAGCGGGCGATGAAAAGCGCGAGGGGGAAGCCCAGAACGATGCAGATCAGGGTGGCGGCGGTGGAGAGCCAGAGGGAGCGCCAGAGGATGGCGAGGTAGAGGGGATCGGGGAGGCGGGCGAGGCTTTCGAGGGTCCAGGGGAGTTCGACGCCTCCGTAGTCGCCGCGGGTGAGGAAGCAGTAGGCGAGGACGATGCAGAGGGGGGCGGCGAGAAGGAGGGTTGCGGTGAGGCGGGCGGGCAGGAGGCTCAGGCTTCGCAGCGACATGGTTCGGAGCGTCATGGTTCGCAGTGTCATGGTTCGCATCGTCATGGCAGGTGCATCTTGTGGGTGGGGTCCCCGGTATTGGGAACGCAACACTAACTTAACATCGTCGGCTTAACATCGTCGGCTTCAGACAGGGGAGTTGGGGGTCCTTTTGCTGTGTTACTGTGACGCTATGCGCAATATCACAGTATCTGTGGATGATGAGACGTATCGGCGGGCGCGAGTGGCGGCGGCCCAGCGAGATACGTCGGTCTCCGCGTTGGTGAAGGCGTATTTGGATCAAATGGCCTCGGTGGAGAGTGAATCGGAGCGGCTGAAACGACAGGAAATCGAAATCCGGAACCAGATCACTTCCTTCAGCGCAAGTGACAGGATTTCTCGCGAAGACCTGCATAGACGGTCCCACTGATGGCCCATTTTCTGGACACGAACATCCTGCTGTATTCCATTAGCCGGAGTCCGGCGGAGGTCTTGAAGCGGGAGCGGGCGATTACCCTGCTCGACGATGACTCCGGCGCTGTGTCGATTCAGGTACTCCAGGAATTCTACGCACAGGCGACCCGCGCCAGCAGAACAGATGCGATTCCGCACGAGTTAGCGGTGGGGCTGATCAAAGCGTGGACGAGATTCCGCATTCAGGATATGACGCTGCCGGTGCTCACGCGCGCGTTGGAAATTCGCAAGACGTGCGGGTTCTCATTCTGGGACAGCACTATTGTTTCCGCTGCGCTGGCGCTTGGCTGCGACACGGTCTACACCGAGGATTTGGCGCATGGCCAAGTGGTGGACGGACTGACTGTTCTCAATCCCTTTGTTTAGGCGGGCAGGTGCATCTCGTGGGCGGGGTCCCAATCGACCCAGATGGACTGGCCTTCGGTGAAGCGGGCTTCAGCGGCTGACACTTCGACGGTGATTCGGGATGAATCGGGCAAGAGGGCGTGGATGTGCTGGCCGTTGCCGAAGAAGAGGAGGGATTCGACGGTGGCGGCTCGGGCTGAATCGCCGGGACGGACGGTGTGGATTCGGGTTCTTTCAGGGCGGACGCCGGCGGGGCCGAACCAGTTCACGGGGCCGAGGAAGCCGGCGACGAAGCGGGTGGCGGGTTGCTGGTAGGCCTGCTGCGGGGTGGCGATTTGCTCCAGACGTCCAGCGTTCATGACGGCGACGTGGTCCGAGAGCGAGAGTGCCTCTTCCCTGTCATGGGTGATGAACAGAAACGTGATGCCGGTGCCGCGCTGGAGGGCTTTCAGTTCGGCGCGCATCTGGCGGCGCAGGTTGGGGTCGAGCGCGGCAAGGGGTTCATCGAGGAGCAGCAACTGGGGTTGCAGCACGAGGGACCGGGCTAAAGCCACGCGCTGGCGTTCACCGCCGGAAAGTTGGGCGGGTTTGCTGGCGGCTTTGGTGGTGAGCTGCACCCGTTCGAGCGCTTCTTGCGCCCGGGCGAGGGCGTCGGGGGCCCGGCGTTCGCGCAGCCCGAAGGCTACGTTCTCCAGCGCGGTGAGGTGGGGGAACAAGGCATAGCTCTGGAAGACGGTGCTGACGTCACGCTGGTGGGGCGGCAGAGGGTTCACCATGGCACCGTTGAGCCAGATTTCGCCGGAGGTGGGCGGCTCGAAGCCGCCGATCATGCGCAGGGTGGTGGTTTTGCCGCAGCCGGAGGGTCCGAGGAGGGAGTAGAACCGACCGCGCTGGAGGGTGATGGAGATGCCATCGACGGCGCGGTGTCCGGGACAGTCTTTTCCTGGATAGTGTTTGACGAGGTTGCGCAGATCGAGAACCGGAGCCATCAGCCTCTCAGCGTACACTGACACTGGGAGATTTTCGTGGGAATCAAGCTAACGTTTCATGGGGCGGCGGGGACGGTTACGGGGTCGTGTCATGAACTCCAGTCGAACGGCGAACGAATATTGCTGGATTGCGGGATGTATCAGGGGCACCGGAAGGAAGCGGAACGAAAGAACCGGACGCTTCCCTTCCCTGCCCGGACCATCAACTCGGTGGTGCTTTCACACGCGCATATCGACCACAGCGGCCGACTGCCGCTGCTGGTAAGAGACGGATTCCACGGGCCGATCTACGCGACGCCGGCGACGATTGATCTTTGCGAATCGATGCTGCGGGATACGGCGCACATCCTCCAAAGCGACGCGCGCTTCGTAAACCGGCATCACGAGAAGGACGAACCGGTGGAGCCGCTGTTTTCCATGGAAGACGCGGAGGAGACGATGCCGCTGTTTCATGCGGTGCCGTATCACAAGCAGCGGGATATTGGCGGCGGGATCACGATGGAGTCGCGGGATGCGGGCCACATTCTGGGATCGTCGTCAATCGTATTCACCAAGGACAAGCTGCGGCTGGCGTTCTCTGGCGATGTGGGGCGGCCTGGTTTGCCAATTATTCGGGATCCGGAGCGGATGCCGGAAGCGGACTACCTGATTATGGAAAGCACCTACGGGGGGCAGACGCACGCGCCGCAGGGAGAGGCTATCTTCCGGCTGGAACATGTGGTGAAAGAGACGATCGGGCGCGGTGGACGGCTGATTATTCCGGCATTTGCGGTGGGCAGGACGCAGCAGATTGTGCTGCTGCTGCACCGGTTGATTGATGAAAAGCGGATTCCGGCGGTACCGATGTTTGTGGACAGTCCGCTGGCGGTGAACGTAACGGAAGCCTTCCGAGCGCATCCGGAATGCTACGACGAGGAAACGCGGCGGTACCTGACCGAGGGCGAGGACCCGTTCGGCTTTAATCGGCTGATCTACATAAAGGAAGCCGAAGAGTCGAAAGCATTGAACGACCTGCAGGGGCCGATGATTATCATTTCGCCATCGGGAATGTGCGAGGCGGGGCGGGTGCTGCACCATTTGCGGCACAATGCGGGCGACCCGAAGAACACGATCCTGCTGGCGGGGTATCAGGCGGAGAACACGCTGGGGCGGAAACTGCGGGACGGGTTCAAGACGGTGAAGATTTATGGAATTCCGACCGAGGTCCGGGCTCGGGTGGAGTGCCTGGACGAGCTTTCGGGCCATGCGGATTCGGGCGAACTACTGACCTGGATGGAGCCAATGGTGGGGACGCTGAAGAAAGTATTCCTGGTTCACGGGGAGCCGGAGAGGTCTCAGGCGCTGAAGGCGCAGATCGAGGAGCGCTATGGTCTGGACGTGGTAATCCCGGAATCGGGAGACATGTACGAACTTTAAGCAAACTCAACGAAACTCATTTTTCGGCACGTCTGTCTATACTAATTAGATCGAGGTTCACAGATGAGTTCACCACAGTATCCCTACCCACCGCCGCCGCCGCAGGGCTCGAGCATGAAAACTGCTCTTGCCGGCGGAGCCATTGCCGCCTCGCTGGCGTTCAACGCTTTCCTCCTTTATCAGGTGAATGACATCCGCAAGGAAGAAGCGCACCGCAACGAGGTGGTGCAGAACGAGATCGACACGATCAAAGAAAACAGCACGGTGATGACGGCCGCGCAGAAGAAGCACCTGGAAGAGCTGAAGGACGACCTGGACACCAGCAAGAAGCAGCTGAGTCAGCAGGCGAACCAAGCGGCGAGCCAGGCGAAGAAGGAAGCGCTGAGCTACACCGAGGAACAGGCGAAGAAGCTGTCGGCTGAGAATCAGCAGACCAAGCAGGCTGTGGCGCAAACCAACACCGCGCTGGGTGACGTAAAGCAGAAAGCCGATACGGCGAATGCGCGCATTGCTGACGTGAACAGTGATGTAAACGGCGTGAAGACGGATCTGGCGGGCACGAAGTCGGAACTGGACAAGACAAAGAGCGAGCTGAAGAAGGTTTCAGGCGATCTGGGCATCACGAGCGGCTATGTGGCGACGAACAGCAAGGAAATTGAAGACCTGCGCCGCCGCGGAGAACGCAACATCATTGAGTTCTCGGTGAAGAAGCAGAAGAACATGCAGAAGGTGGGCGATATCAGTCTGCGTCTGGACAAGTCGGACCAGAAGAAGAACCGTTTCACGGTGATTGTGCTGGCGGACGACAAGTCAGTGGAAAAGAAAGATAAGACTGTGAATGAACCGCTGCAGTTCTATGTGGCGAAGTCGCTGTACGAAGTGGTGATTAACTCGGTGGGTAAGGACCAGATTTCGGGCTACCTGTCGACGCCGAAGTACCAGAGCCGGTAACGATTCGAAGGCGCGAAAGGGCCAGGCCGAAAGGTCTGGCCCTTTCGTGCGTTCTAGGAGCCTGTCGGAAATAGATTTGGACGAACGTAGAATCAACAACTTACAAGCCAAAACTCACCGCCGATTGTCCGTAAGTTGTTGATTCTACGTAGCGGATTTTTTCATCCCGACACGCTCCTAGGGCTCTTTATTCATGAGGCCGGGGGTCTTTTCGGTAGAGCTCTCGCCGGTTTCTTCCACAAATTTATCCACGGGGATGCGATACACGGCGGGCTTGCCGTGGCGGTCGCTGATGAAGACGATGGTCTTGCTGTCGGGGGAGAAGGTGGGCGCAACCATGGCCGGATCCGAGGCACGGTGCTCACAGAGGGTCAATTCACGGCGCGTTACGCGGAGCAGCAGGAGAACGTACGAGGAAGCCTTGCCGCGGCTGGCGCCGGTAAAGACGGAAGCGTCGGTATTGGGGCCGAAGGCTTCGAACTGACTGGTGCGGGCGAGGAGTTTATCTGTACCCTCGTCCGGGGTCTGTTCGCGGAGGGTGATGAGCTGTTTCGGGTCTTCGGGAAGGTGGAGGTAGACCAACGTTCGGCCGGAGGGGGCCCATAGAATCTCGCCCGTAGTGCCGGGTTCGAGGCGGAGTTGTTTTTTGACGCTGGTGCCATCGGTGTTGAGCAGCCAGAATGCGCTGTTGGCGCGATAAAGCAGCTGGGCGCGGCGGGGGCGGACTAAAAGGGCGTCAACATCGCCTTCCACCTGAAGAAACGGAGCCGTCTTGAGGCGGGTGGCCCGCATGATCTGGGATTTACCTGGCTCCGACTTCCGGGCGAAGTAGATGGAGCCGTCGGCGGACTGGGTGTAACCGGCCCGGGTGGTGCCTTCGGGAAGCTTGTAGAGGTCGTGGATGGCCAGGGTGGCACCGTTGACCTCACTGAGGGTTGCACCATTCAGTGCTGAGCCACTCTGGTTCGAGCCATGAAAGAAAGTCACGGTCCGCTCGTCGGGCGAGAGCGATATGGTGGAGACATCCAGATCGGCCACATCGGTGAGCTGGCGCGACTCGCCGCTTTTCAGATCGAGGTGCCAGATCTGGCGAGTGCCGGATCGCTCACTCCAGTAGATGAGGAAATCGCTCCGGCGCCCGAATTTACGCAGGTGGGCCGGAGCGATACCGCTGGCGAATTTTGGATCGGTGAGACGGGTGACGTCCAACTCGGTTGCAGGATCGGCGTACTTCACCCACTCGGGTGAAGCTAAACGACCAGCAACGGCCAGTGCCAGAAAGTCTCGCCGGGAAAAAATAAGAGGCGTGATGACTTTTATTATTACTTGTGGCTGGCTTCGTAGTGTTGCTTGAGGAGGTCAAGCCCAAAGTCGTTGTTGTAATCGCGCCAGACGGCGTGGACGTGGTTGGCGTTGTCCTGCGTCATATCCATTTCGATGAGGAAAGCAGGGGTCTGAATGCGGTAGTAGTGGGGGGCACCGCGCTTCACATCGCCGGTCCAGGCGAAGAAGACCTTATCCTTGGGCTGTTTCTTCGCAAGGGCGAGGCGATTCTCGGCCATGGGGGAGGCAACGTTGCCGGCGAAGACTTCGACGATTGACATGAGGCGATCGAACTGGTCGGCATTCAGTTTAGCGGCGGAGATGCCGTTGGGCTGGCCGTCGAGGGAAGCCTTGCGGGAAGCGGCGGTGATGATGTCCTTGAGGGCGGTTTTGTCCACGATGGCAGTGGTCTGCTGCGCGGCGTCCAGAGACTCCATCATTTCGTAGCCATAGTCGTCTTCAGCGGCGAGGACGCGGAGGCCTTTGCGGGGGCCGATCTTCACTTCGGCGGGGTTGGAACCAAAGAAGCTGGGGGAATCGGAGATGCGGCCGTTGACGACGGTGAAGTTGTGAGCAACGTGGTGACCTTCGAGGCGGAAACCCCAAACGGCTTTGGCGTCGGGCTTGCCGAAGATGGTGATGTAGTAGTTTTCGGGATCGCGGCGATTGGTGACGGGCGCAGCGGCGGCTTCCTGGCTGAGGAGCACCTGATCGAGGCTCATGATAGTGGTCGCCTTGATGAAGCCCTGCTGGCTGAGGCCGGTGGAGATGAGGGCCATGGCGAGGAGACGCTGATCGGGACGCATGGCGCCGAAGGAGAGGCCTTTGCGGAGTTTCGGGATAAAGTGCCAGTCGAAGCGCTGGTCGTCTTCAAAGGGATAGGTTGCTATCGCCTTCTGATCGTTCCACAGAGAATTGAGGAAGGTATTGGCGGCATCGGTCATCACCGAGGCCTGTTCGGCGCGTTTATACGCGGCCGTGAGAAGAAGCGCTGCCGCAAGCACGGCGGCCACACGTAACCAAACTTGTTTCATGGAGGAAATTGTATCCCGAGAGAAGGCACAGCGGCAGAGACTTGAAGAAAACGTTGAAGGATGAATGACTTAGAAGGGGAGTTCGGGCTGCGTTGCGGGCTTGATCGCGGCAGAGCGCTGCAGGAAGCGGTAGGGGTTCACGGGGGTGGAATGCATGCGGACTTCGTAGTGAAGGTGCGATCCGGTGGAGCGGCCCGAACTGCCTACGAGGCCTACGGTTTCACCCTGGCGAATCTCCTGGCCTTCCATGACATCTATTTTCGAAAGGTGACCGTAGAGAGTTTGGTAGCCGTTCCCGTGATCCACAATTACACAGCGTCCGTAGCCCACATACCAACTGGCGTGGCGAACAATGCCATCGCCGGTCGCTTTGACTGGAGTCCCGTAGGCCGTGGCAATATCAACGCCTGTGTGCATGGCACCTTCACCCGAGAACGGATCACTGCGGTGGCCGAAACCATCGCCGAGGCGACCCATGACCGGCCAGGAAGAGGGGAGAACGTTCACATTGAGGCGGGAGAAAATATTACTGCGGCGGCTGACCAGGTTGGTAGTGCGGAGGTAGTTGTATTCGGCAAGAGATTCACCAAGGGTGGGAACCAGAGGGGCTTCGGCGATGAGATCGGGCGAACCGGCGAGTTGTTTGCGCACACCGTAGGCTGTGGTGACTTCGTCAGCCAGCAACTGAAGACTGGCCATCTGCTCATCGGTTTGACGGACCTTTTTCTGCAGATTGTCGTACCGGGTGCGAAGCGCATCTGCTTCTTTTTGCAGGGTATTGTAGTTCGAGACCTTCATCACCATGCGGGCGTAACTGCCCGCCGCGCCAAAAACCACGATCAGCAGCGCCAAAACTGCGCCGAGCACAGAGTAGAGGAACTTTTGCGGGATGTGGATACGCTGTAGACGCCCGTGCAACGAATGAGCGAGTACGACGATGAAATAGTCTTGCTTCAATCTCGTCCTTCCCTACAAGTGTAACGGGTGAACCGCGATGGGCCACCTTCTTCAGGCTGTCAAACCGGCTGGGTTCCTTTGTCGGAGGCGGATCCCGTGGGCGGCTTTCTCTCCCGAATAGCGAAACTGCAGTTTTGCAGAATCTGGAAAATGAGAGATTAACATTTCCCAACGTTGCAAGTCAACCCATTTGATTGCTACCATCCCGGCTTGCTGCAAACAATTCCAGGGCGACACTTCATGGGGCACTTCGTTAAGCGGAGGACCCTGATCTTTCAATTGGTTAAGCGTGATTTTCAACAGAGATACGTGGGGTCGGCGGCGGGGTGGATGTGGAGTCTGATCCACCCTCTGGTACTACTAGCCAGCTATACATTCATATTCAGTGTGTGCCTGAAGACGCCTCCGGGCACGGGGGCACTGACTGAAAATTACACACTTTTCTTATTCACGGGGATGTTGCCGTGGCTGCTGTTCAGCGAGACTGTGATGCGGAGTTCGGGCTCAATTGTGGAACAGGCGAACCTGGTGACGAAGACGATCTTCCCGTCGGAGATTGTGCCGGTGTCGATCTTTCTGTCGTCGCTGCTCAGCCATACCCTGACGGTGGTGGTGCTGGTGGGCATTATCGGCTTCATGCTGGGACACATCAGTCCGATGCTGATCTTCCTGCCGGTATTTACGCTGCTGCTGGGGATGTTTGCGATCGGGATTGGCTGGGTAGCGGCGGCATTGCAGGTCTACCTTCGGGATACCGCGCAGGTGGTGACGGTGGGGCTGACATTCTGGCTTTGGTTGACGCCCATCTTCATCGGCGAGGACAGGTTTCCGCCAAGCGTTCACTTCATCCTGGCGGTGAACCCCCTCGCGTACGTAGTGCAGGCGTACCGGTTGATGCTGCTGGGCAAAGAAATGCCGCCGCTGCACGAAATCGGAACTCTGATTGGTGCAACGGCGGCGTTTGCGATGGCAACTTTTGTGATTGGCGGCTTGTTCTTCCGCCACCTGAAGCGGGGCTTTGCGGACGTGCTTTAACCGTTATTCCGGACGCGCCTGAAGACGGCGAACCCAGACGAGGCGATAACGCACCGGGGTGTTGTGGTTTTGCAGCATGATCGGCTTATCGGGGTGGGGTTCGTAGACGCCAACGTTGGCATTTTTTGTGGTGCCGAGAATCTGTTCGTGGTTCTGGACCACGATGCCGTTGTGGATTACGGTGGCGTAAGCGGGCTTGACAACCGTGGTGCCCTGAAACTTCGGGGCCTCAAAAATAATGTCGTAAGCCTGCCATTCGCCGGGCTTGCAGGAGGCATTCACCAGGGGTGGGTACTGGCCGTAAATGGCGCCGGCCTGGCCATCGGCATAGGTCAGATTGTCAAACGAATCCAGAACCTGGATCTCGTACAGGCCTGAGATCTTGATACCGCTGTTGCCGCGGTTTTGGCTGTCGCCCTTCACTTCCGAAGGCGAGGCCCATTCCACGTGGAGCTGCATATCGCCGAAAGATGCTTTGGTATAGATATCGCCCTTGCCGGGGATGACTTCCATGATTCCGTCGCCCGGCTTTCCCTCCACCAGCTTCCAGCCAGGTTCGCCGGCGACGCCGTTCTTGAGGCTGACCCATTTAGAGAGATCATGGCCATCGAACAGAACCTCGGCATCCGAAGGTGTTTTCGAGGACGACGCGTTACAGGTGGAGGGGGTAACGGCGCCGGGACGAGGACGGCTGGAATCGTGGACACGCCACTTTGAGCCTGGATAGTAAGGGGTTGTGTCGTAGCCGAGCTTGTGGTCCTGCGCTGCGGCGAATCCGGCGAGCACGAGAGCTACCGTTGAAATTCTTAAAATCGTTGTTGTCATATGTCTTTGGCGAGGCCGCCCAAACCGGAGCGGAATGGACTGTGAGCCCCGGGAGCTCCCCGAATTACCTTATCAAGTTCCAGGAACTCGTTGATATCGGGGTTGTCGGACTGGTACAAACCAGCGGGCGGGCCGAAGTAAGCGATGTTGCCTTTGTTCAGGAAGATGACGGCGTCGGCGACGCGATGCAGCAAGTCCAGATCGTGGGTGACGACGACGGAAGTGAGATTCAGCTGCTTCTTCAGGCGGAGCATGAGGAGGGTCAGGTGGTCGCTCATGATGGGGTCGACCATGGTGGTGGGCTCATCGTAGAGGATGCACTGGGGTTCGGCGGCCAGAGCGCGGGCGATGGCGACGGCGCGGCGGTAGCCGGTAGCGAGATCGGCCGGATAAGCATCGCGGGCGTCCGATATGCCGACCAGATGGAGGAGCCCATCGACCACATCATCGCGATTTTTGGCGTTGTAGTCTTCACGGAGTTCCAGGGAAAACAGGATATTTTCAGCCACCGTGAGCGAATCGAAGAGGGCTCCGTTCTGAAAAACCATGGTTACTTTGCGGCGGACGCGGTTGAGTTCGGCTTCGCTGAAATCTGTGATGTCTTCGTGGGCGACGATGACGCGGCCTTTGTCCGGCTTGAGGAAGCCCATGATGTGGGCCAGGCTGACGGATTTGCCAACGCCGGAGCGCCCGATGATGGCGACGGTCTGGCCGGAATCGACGTAAAAATTGGAATCGACTAAAACGGGCTTGTCGAACGTCTTATAAACGTGACGGAACTCGATGTAGTGGGGAAACTCTTCAGCCATGAGTGTGGTTCCGGATGTCCTGCGGCGTATTCCAGTTGGCAAAGGCGGCTTCGCGGTCCGTCAGGACGTAGTTTACCTTGAGGCCGGACCTGAGCCCATCGGTAACCTTGCGGATCCCCGCCGCCAGTGCCGCGGCTATTGCGGGGTGGCAGGCTTTGTTGTACACGGCGCAAAGGGGTTCCAGACGGCCATCGGGATGTTGCGGCACGGCGCAATCGAAGCCGGTGACGGCGGTGAAGAGTGATTCCAGCAGGGCGGCGTCAAGCGCGGGCATGTCACAGGCAACGATGAGATTCCATGCAGAGGGGGAAGCTTTCAGGGCGGCTTCGATGCCCCCCAACGGGCCGAGCCCGGCCTGGTTATCGGGCACTACCGGGAAACCGAGCGAGGCGTACCGTTCAGGATCGCCGACCAGGGTTACCTTGCCACATACTTCGGCAGCAACTGCGGCAACCTGGGCCGCCAGGGGACCTTTACCTGCGTCGAGAAAGGCCTTGTCGGTGCCCATTCGACTACTGCGTCCGCCAACGAGAACCCACGCGGCACGATCAGGTTTCATTACATTATCTCCGTGTTTTACCCATAATTTGATCCGGCAAACTGGATGCTAACATTGAACTGCAGCTCTGTACCGAGATTTGGAAACATTCGCTTGAGAACGTGTTTTATACTGACGATAGGTATGCCCGCGCTTCTTGCAGCGGCCGGACTCTCGTCTGCGCCACCGAAAGTGATGACTGTTGTCCGTGCGGACAACTCCGGGCGACTGGTGCGGCTGATGCGCGTGCAGGCTGCCGAGCCGGACATGGCGAACAGCGAACTGATCTCGCTGATTGACAGTATTGCGGTGCAACACGGCGTGGAAGAGTCCCTGGTGCACTCGGTGATTCGTGCGGAGAGCAACTACAATGCCCGCGCGGTGAGTCCCAAAGGCGCCATGGGGATGATGCAGCTGATCCCCGCGACGGCGCGGCGCTTTGGCGTGAATAACCCCTTTGATGTTCGCGAGAACGTGGAAGGCGGCGTGAAGTACCTGCGGTTCCTGCTGGATTATTACTCAGACAACTATCCGAAGGCGATTGCTGCGTATAACGCGGGGGAAAACGCGGTGGATCGCTACCAGGGCATCCCCCCTTACGCTGAAACGCAGAACTATGTTCACCGGGTGGCCAGTAACCTGAAGGTGGCCAGAACCCGCAAGAAAGTGCAACCGGAAGTTCCTGCGGCTGTTGTGGCCAGGGAGACCGAAGCCCACGTGGCAATTCGGGCGTCGGTTGGAGCAGACGGAAAGGTCTACTACCGAACGGAATGATTATGAAGCGGACCATGGCAGCTGCGATTCTTTGCATCCTGCCCGCGTTCGCCGCCGAAAATTCCGGCATAATTCAGGTTACAGGCTTGCGCACGTGGACCCACCCCGGTACAACGCGCGTGGTGATCCAGCTGAGCGGTCCCTTCGAGTACCGGACGGACTCTGCCATAAAACCCGACCGGCTGATTTTCGATATTCCGGCCTCCAGGCCCTGGATCGCCAGGAAACGATTTACCACGCGACCCGTTCATGATTCTTTGGTGCAACAGGTGCGGGTTGCCGAACCGGCGCCAGGCAAGACCAGAATTGTTTTCGATTTGACCGGACCTGTGACCTGGACTGTGACGAAGCTGAGCGCACCGGATCGCATGGTGATCGAAGTACGCGGCAAGAAGAACCGTCCGTCGGCCAGGAGACAACGGCAAGAGTTCGTACCGCCGGTGATTACGCGAGCGCCCATGCGGACGATCCTGCTGGCGGCCTACCCTCCGACGCTGGACCCGATCGTGCCCCTGAAGCTGGTGACGGTGTTCACCGAACCGGCCCCCCGGACGACGACCACGAAGCGGTATACGCCGCAAGCACCGACTCCGGCCCAAATCGCGGCAAGTACGAAGGTCTTCACGCCGCGGAAGACGACTCCCCCGGGTGGCACCGCGAAGGCCTCTACCGATGCTGCGGCTTCGCTGACGCGCGCCCTGGGGCTGAAAGTAAACAGAATCGTGATTGATGCCGGCCACGGCGGCCATGACGAGGGAACCAGCGGGCCAAACGGGACGCTCGAAAAGGACGTTGTGCTGGACGTGGCGACGCGGCTGGCGAAACTGGCGCAGACCCGGATGGGCGTGGAAGTTGTGATGACGCGCTCCGATGACACTTTCATTCCCCTGACCGAGCGGACAGCCATCGCCAACCAGAAGAGAGCGGATCTGTTCCTGTCGATTCACGCGAACTCCTCGCCCGCCCCGGCAGTGGGTGGAATTGAGACTTTTTTCCTGAACCTGAGCAGTTCCCCGAGCGCCCTGGACGTGGCGGCTCGCGAAAACGCGGGGGCAGAAAAGTCTGTGGGCGAACTTCGTGATCTGATTAAAGAGATTACGCTCAACGACAAGATTGCGGAATCCCAGACCTTTGCGCAGACCGTACAGACTTCGCTGTACTCACAGGCGGTGCGGGGTAACCCGGCGGCCCACAACCGCGGCGTGAAGCGGGCGCCGTTCGTGGTGCTGATTGGGGCGCAGATGCCGTCGATTCTGGCCGAAATCGGTTTTCTGACGAACAGCAAAGACGAAGCCAATCTGAGCAAGCCCGAATACAGGCAGAAGATCGCCGAGGCATTGTATCGGGGCCTGAATCAGTACTCGCAGTCGCTGAGCCACTACGAATTTGCGAAGAGCGTGGAGAAGCCGGAAAAAGGCGAGCGCGCGATGGGCGCGGGCCTGAACTAACCACGCGACGTGATCATAAGAGCAGGAAACGATCACTTTTTCTTTCGCCAGAGCCAGTAAGTGTGCAATCCTGTCTTCGTACAGGCAATGAACGATCGAGCTGAGGCGGTACTGTCCGAAATCCGGCGCGCGGGAGACATCGCGGTGCCGGAGCTTGCACACCTGACGGGCGCTTCAGAGGTTACCGTACGACGCGCACTGACGGTGCTGGAAGAGCAGGGTCTGGTGATTCGGACTCGCGGCCGGGCACAAACTCCGGGGCCGGTGCTTTATGACGCCCTGCGGGATTCCAGCTATCAGGAGCAGGCGGCACGGATGTCGGCCGAGAAACGCCGGATTGGGTTTGCGGCAGCTGGGCTTCTGAGTGCGGGCGAAGTTGTTGCGTTTGGCCCGGGAACAACCACTACCGCCACCGCCTGCAGTATCCCGCCGGACTTACCCATCCGCGTGATAACGAACGCGGTCAACATAGCCATGGAGCTTTACCGGTTGCCACAGGCCCGGGTATATCTGACCGGCGGCGATTTGCGGACCGGCTGGTTCTCACTGGTGGGCCAGGCCGCGGCGGACGCGATGCGGGATACGATTCCGGACAAGGCCATCATCGGGGTCACCGGTATCGACCCCGAACAGGGCCTGACGGACGACCACCGCGACGAGGCCGCCATAACGCGGATCATGATGACGCAGGCGCGGCAGCGCATTGTGGTGGCGGACCATACAAAGTTTGGCCGTGCGGGCCATACCCGCGTGTGGCCTCTGGAAAAGACTGACATTATCATTACCGACTCCGGCATATCCGGCCGGAAGCTGGCGCCCTACGAGGCGAAGGGAGTTCGAATCATTCGTGTCTGAAATTAAAGCTGCGGTTACGTATTACGAAGAAGCCATGCGCCGTCTGGGAGAGCTGGGGAGGACGCAAACGGAGGTAATTCAACAAGCCGCCGACCTTTGCGCCGACCGCATTTCGAAGGGGGGCCTGGTGTTCCTGTTCGGCAATGGCCACTCCCGGATGATGTGCGAGGAGATGACGCCACGCCAGGGATGTTTCCCGGGCTTTGTAGCGCTGGTGGAACTGGCGCTGTCGAACCACGCGAATATTATTGGCTCGAATGGCCTGCGGGCTCCGCTGTATCTGGAAGGGTATGAAGGCTATTCGGAACAGATTCTGAAGAGCTACAAATTTGGCCCGCATGATGTGTTTATTGTGATTTCCACCAGTGGCATTCGGCCCGTGATTGTGGAGATGGCGATGGGGGCCCAGAAGCGGGGACTTCCGGTAATCGGCATTGTGGCGAAGGCGCATTGCGAAGTGGCGAAGGCGGCGCATTCCACGGGCAAGAAGCTGATTGACTGCGCCGATATCATCATCGACAACCAGTGTCCTCCCGGTGATTGCATTCTGGAACTGGACGGTCTGGAATGGCGGACGGGGCCGGTATCTACCGTTACCGGCGCCATGATCATCAACATGTTGCGTTGCGCGACGGCGGAAGGTCTGCTGGCACGGGGTATGAAGCCGACACTGCTGCCCAGCCACCAATTCGTGGGCAATACGTCGGCGGCAGCGCAGCTTGAGCTGTTCTACGAAGATTACCGGAAGAGCCTGCGCCACCTGTTCGAGTAAACCGCGATGCCCCAAACGCTCTTCATCACCGGATCTACCGGCATTGCAGCCGCCACCGCCCGACTGTGGGAGGACGGGCCGGTGTTCGTGCTGGGCAACGACAAAAATACATGCCGGGAGCTCTGCGCCGAATTGCCGGAAGCCGAGTATGCGGTGGCGGATGTGCGGGATGAAGGGGGCGTGGAGTCAGCGGCGAAGCGCTGCCGGGATCGGTTTGGAGACATTGACGCGGTGTTCAATGTGGCCGGCATCAGCGCGAGAAGCTTTGGCGATGGACCGCTGCATGAGTGCACTGCGGCGGGCTGGGACGCGGCCATGGACGTGAACGCCAAGGGTACGTTTCTGGTGTGCCGCGAGGTGCTGCGCGGGTGGGTTGCAGCGGGCCGAGGCGGGGCGATTCTGAACACCGGATCTGTGCTGGCGCGGCATCCCGATGCGCCCCGGTTTGGAACGATCGCCTACGCCGCCAGCAAGGGTGCTATTGAGGCGATGAGTCTTTCGGCCGCCGCTTACTACGCGGCGGCGGGGATTCGCATCAATGTTCTGGCGCCAGGGCTGGTACGGACCCCCATGAGTGCGCGGGCGCAGAGCGATCCCGATGTTCTGGAATACATAAGCCGCAAGCAACCGCTGACGAAGGGTCTGCTGGCGCCGGAACAAGTGGCGCGTATGGCTGTGTTTCTATTGCGAGAGAGTGGTAGTCCGGTTACCGGACAGATCATTACAGTGGATGGAGGGTGGTCAGTAATATGAGCAAACCGGTACGAATTTGCATGCTTGGCTCCGGCTTCGTGGCGGACTTTTATATGCAGGGTCTGTCGAATGTAAAGGACCACGAAGTAGTGATCAATTACTCCCGGTCTCTGGACCGCGCCAGAGCCTTCGCGGAACGCTGGGGGATTACGGAGTACACGAATCATCAGGCGGTGATCCAGCGAGACGATATCGACCTGTTCATCATCGCGCTGCCGAATGAAGAGCACATGCCTGTGTCGCTGGCGTTGTCGGCTGCGGGCCGGAATCAGGTGTGCACGAAGCCTCTGTCGCGGACCCGCGATGAAGCGCGGCAGATGTTTGAAGCGGCGCGCAGTTCGGGCGCGATGCACGGCTACGCGGAGACGGAAGTGTTTGCGCCGGCCGTGGTGAAGGCGAAGGAGACCATCGACAACGGGGGCGTCGGGCGCGTGCTTTGGGTGCGGTCGAGAGAGTCACACAGTGGTCCGCACAGCCCGCATTTCTGGGACATTGAGAATACTGGCGGCGGCGCCCTGAACGATCTGGGCTGCCATTGTGTGGAAGCGGCGCGCTACTTCTTCGGGAAGAGCGACCGGGTGACGGAAGTGATGGCGTGGGGCGCGAACCTGGTGCACAGGGACAAGACGCGGGGCGAGGACAATGCGCTGCTGCTGCTGCAGATGGAGTCGGGTGGGGTGGCGCACTGCGAGCTTTCGTGGACGACGAAAGGTGGCCTGGACCTGCGCAATGAGATTCACGGCTCGGAAGGGTCCATCTTTACCGACGTGACGCGGAACACGCCGATTGCGAGCTTTACGATGAAATCCGGCGGCTATGTAATTGAGAAGGCCGACATTGATTTCGGGTGGACGCGACCTTTGCCGGAAGAAGCGTTTGCGTACGGGTATCAGGCGGAGATGCGGCACTTTGTGGAGTGCGTCCGCGACGGCAAACAGCCGCGCGAGACATATGAAGACGGCTACATTGTGAACTGCATTCTGGATGCGGGTTACCAATCGATGAGGGAGCATAAATGGATATCCGTGACGTATTGATGGAGCGCGACCCGCTGCGAACGACGGTGGTTGGCAGCTATCCGTTTCCCGGGTGGCTGGAGTTTTCCATTGCCCATGCAGACCAGTTTGGCGATGCCGATCTGGAAGAGATGCGGCGCGATGCGGTGCTGGCCGCGGTGCATGACCAGGTGGCGGCGGGGCTGGACGTGATTACCGACGGGGAGCAGACCCGCTACGATTTCAACCTGTCGTTCTACGGCCGGCTGGCGGGGATTGATGCGACGCCCTATTCGCCGCGCCGGTTTGGACCTCCCGCGCATGACCAGCGGGGGAAATATAAGATCACCGGGGAGATTCGGGCGGAGCATGGACTGGGCGCGGTTGCCGAGCTGGAGCGGCTGCGGGAACTGGCGCCGAAGGGTCCGGTGCTAAAGGCCAGCGTGCCAGGACCGTATACGCTGAGTGGCCGGATTGAGCCCGGCGGCGACTATGGTGACCGCTGGAAGGTGACGCGCGCGCTGCTGCCGGTGGTGAGGAAAGAGCTGGAAGACCTGGTGGCGGCGGGATGCGAAGAAATTACGCTCGATGAGCCTTCCATGAGTTGCTACGGGCACCGGGAGAATCCGCAGCGGTTCGTGGAGATCTTTAACGAAACGGTGCATTCGGTGGCCGGAAAGTGTCGGCTTTCCACGCACCTCTGCTTTGGGAACTATAAGGGGCGGGCGGTGGGGCCGAGGCAATACGCGCCACTTTTTCCCGCTTTCCTGAAGCTGAATGTGGACGAGATTCACCTGGAGATGGCGAGCCGCGAATTTTCCGAGATTGAGTGTATTCGGCAGATTGCGGATACCGGCATTGATGTGGCGGTCGGCATTGTGGACGTGAAGAGTTACTACATTGAGACGGTAACGGACATTGCGGATCGGGTAAGGCTGTGCCTGAAACATGCTCCGGCGGAGCGCCTGAGCTTTGCTCCGGATTGCGGTTTGAGCCAGACGGCGCGCTGGGCGGCAAAACAGAAGCTGGCCAATATGGTGGCGGGCGTTCGCAGCGTTCGCGAGGAACTGGGCCTCAAGTGATTCAGCCGGTACAATCCAACGCGGCGCTGTTGGCCGACATTCATGCGTCAAACGTGAAGGATGGTGGCTTCCGGCTTTGGTGGCTGGGGCAGAGCGGGTTCCTGCTGCAGTGGGAGGGCGTGCATGTCCTGCTGGACCCGTACCTGTCCGATTCGCTGACGAAGAAGTATGCCGAGACGGATAAACCGCATGTCCGGATGACGGAACTGGTGGTGGATCCGGCGGAACTGCATTTCTGCGATATTGTGACGTCGAGCCACAACCATACGGACCATCTGGACGGAGAGACGCTGCGCCCCCTGTTTGCGGCCAGGTCCGCTGCCCTGCCCCACTTTGTGGTTTCCGAAGCCAACCGGGCTTTCGCGGCGGACCGGGCGGGGGTGCCTGCCGCGATGCCGGTGGGGTTATCGGAAGGGGAGTCGGTGGAACTTTGCGGGGTGAAGTTTACTGCGGTTCTTTCGGCCCATGAGGAAGTGAGTTCGGAGTATCTGGGTTACGTATTGCAGTTCGGACCGTGGAGCATCTATCACAGTGGCGACACGATTCTCTACGACGGCCTGAGCACGAAGTTACGGCCATTTAAGCTGGATGTGGCGCTGCTGCCAATCAACGGACGTGGTCCGGAGCGGCGGGTTTCCGGCAATTTGTGGGGCCGTGAAGCGGCGTGGCTGGCGTACTCGGCGGGGGCGAAACTGGTGGTGCCCTGCCACTACGACATGTTCACGTTTAATACGGCGACGCCGGATGAATTCGTGGCGGCATGTGAAGTTCTGGGCCAGGCTTTCCGCGTGATGGGGTGTGGGGCGAAAATGCAGCAGTCACCTCTTTAACGGACCCATGCGGCGAGTAGCGGACGCGACTCTACTGGATGACTATCGGCTCAAGGCTTGGTGGTCGCTGGAGCCAAAGAGGTCGGCGTCGCTGCTGGAACCGTTGTGCCGATAGTGCTGACCGTAATCGGCACGCCCCCCAAACCACAGTAACCGTGTCACTGACGTAATCCTGTGGAGCAGGATAAACGGCTGAGTCAGGACTTCGGGGCTGGACCTCACGGCGCATGGAACCGAAGCGGGCATCGGCGACGATCTGGCCGGACGCTTGATCGCCACGGTGTTGCCGTTCTGCAATGAATTTGGACGACTTCATGCGAACGCTCTGGCCTGGGTTTCCGGTGAGGGTGGATTGGCTCGGGATCTTTCGGCGGAGAAAGTCAGCTTGTTCGGTGCCTGGTCACCCTTTCCCGGCCGATTGAGAAGAGCCTGGCAAGATGTTGTTTATGCCCGTGCGCCGTTGGTTCCGGTCGCGCCTGCGGTTCCGTTCGAACCGGTTGCGCCAGTCGCGCCGTTGGAGCCCGTTGCGCCTGTTACCCCGGCACCCGTTGCGCCAGTCGCGCCGTTGGAGCCCGTTGCGCCGGTTACCTCGGCACCCGTTGCGCCAGTCGCGCCGTTGAAGCCCGTCGAGCCAGTTGAGCCGTTGGTTCCGGTCGAACCCGTTGCTCCAGTTGAGCCGTTGGCACCGTTGGAGCCCGTCGAGCCGTTGGGTCCGGCAGGCCCAGTCAACCCGAGTAGTCCCTGCAACCCCTGCGGGCCGACAACCGCGCTGATAAATCCCGGTTGCAATTGGACGTCGGTGGTTACCCCAGGCAAGCCGGAGGAGGCGATGGCGGTTACCTGAGAAATACCCACGAAGTTCGGCAGGAGAGTAGCAGAAATGAGCTGTGCGGGTTGCCCCCCAATGGTCACCACCACGGGGAAGACGCTTGACACCGGAGTACGGGACGGCACAGAAGTTCCGGAGGGGATGAAGGGGGTAACGGCGCCGAGTCCGGTAGCTAAAATCGTCACCGTATCTCCGGCTGCGAGGGTGTTTGCGGCTGAAACGGGAGCGCCATTTTTCTGAACAACGAAGATACCGGGATCCTGGGCGAGGAGGTCTAATTGCAAAGGTGCGCTGGCAGCGGAGCCGTTTGTCACAACGATGGTGGTTGACGAGAGCGAGTCCGCCAATTCATAGGGAATCAAGGCGTTGATTTGCGAGGCGGAGACAAACAGCAACGGTGCCGGGATATTATTGACCCGGACTGAGACCCCGCCGAGTACTGTCGGCAAGGGGGAGACCCTGGCTTCTAACGAGGACGAGGCGGGAGGGATAAAATTACTTCCATACAAGGTAATGATTTCGCCGCGGGCGGCAGCGGGAAGCCAGTAGGCGGCCTTGCCGGAAGCGGCATTGACAATACCTGAAATCAGCGGATTCTGCGCACTCGCCAAGCCAGCGGCCAAACTCATCAGGCCAAGCACCCGCCTGATGATTACGGTGTAACGGACTCGTTTGATCATTACTGTTCCTGTCCGGGCCTGTATGCAGCTGCCGCTTTGTGGAAGGCCCGATAGTATCCGGCTACAAGGCAAGGAAGTACTTCAGCTGCCAGAATCCGGCAGCTAAAACGGTCGCGGTTGAGGGGATTTGTGAGATGCTCTGAGCAGCACCGGTTGATACACACTGCTGAACAACCGACTTATCTTTAAGCTACTTATGTTGCATGTAACATATATAGCTTGTTTATCTGATTTTATGTATCACAAATAGAAATATTGGAAATTTATAAGTACTAGAACCATCAAGTACTACCTGCCACCGCGTATGGTACTGGACTAAGCCACCGCTCCCACCGTCGCGCAGAAATACCCTCGTGCCTGCAGATGCTAACCCCAGTACTGCTTTCTCAGGCGCTGGAACTCAGCCTGCAACAGCCGCGATGAGCGGCCCTTTACGTACTGGGCCGGCTACGTTGGCGCCAGCGCAGGTGGGGCCGCAACCAGCAGGTGGATGTGAGCTGGAGACACCGCGACGCTCACGATCGTTACGTTCCGCGAGGCGCAGAGCTGCCGGATCAAATCCCGCGTGTCGGCTCAAGCAGACCGTCTAAAAAGCGGTGGGATGACCAGGCTACAGGACTCTAAAAGCGGTGGGTCCAGGCGTTTTGGCGGATTTGTTGTAGCTCGGCTTCGCTGAAGCCAAAGCGGTCGCGGGCCAGTTGATACTCGCCTCGAAGGTCGCAGTTGAAGATGCCGGGATCATCGGTGTTTAGCGTGATAATGACGCCCTGGTCGAACAATTGGCGCAGCGGGTGGGTGTCTAAGGCTGCGGTGGCTCCGGTGCAGACGTTGCTGGTTATGCAGACTTCGAGGGGAATCTGCTCGACGACCAGGCGGCGGATCAACTCCGGGTCGTCAATGGCACGGATGCCGTGACCGATGCGCTGCGCTCCGATGTCGAGGGCCTGGCGGACGGAGTCGGCGGGACCGGTTTCTCCGGCGTGTGCGGTGAGGCGGAGTCCGGCGGCCTTCGCCCAGGCGTAGGCGTCGCCAAACAGATGAGCGGGGCCGCGCAGTTCGTCGCCCCCGATACCGAACGAGACGGCGCCGTCGCCCACGAAATTCGAGGCGAGACGCGCTACTTCCATCACATGATCCGGGCCGAACTGGCGGATCGCGTCCAGGTTCCAGACGATTTCGACGGGGGAACCCTGTTGCGCTTCGCGAATCGCGGTCCAGATGTCTTCAAAATCGAAGCCACGCCAGAGCGCAACGCCGGCGGCGATGGTTACTTCCGCATAGGTCACGTCCTGGGCGGCAAGATTCCGGATCATACGGCGGGTGATGAGCGCGTAGTCGGCTGGGCTGTTCAGGCGCTGGGCCACGAACTTGAAACAGTCGATGAAGCCCATGAAATCGTGGAAATCCCAAACCTTCGCCACTTGTTCGGGAGTCAGGGAGGGGTCGAGTAACCGGACCGTTTCCTGATCAACGGTGCCTTCCAGGTGGAGGTGCAGTTCAGCCAGTGCCATCAGTTCCTAATGATCACACCTATACCTAACGATCACACCTATAATGGAGTTGCAATGACTGCCGCCGAGATAGAAGCGATTGCGGGTGGATACTATGGCGACACGTTCAGCGTCCTGGGCCCCCACATAACGGACAACGCCAAAGGGGCAAAAACGTGGGAAATCCGGGCGTTTCTGCCGCAGGCCAGGACGGCCAGCGTGATAAGGGACGGAGCTGCGCCTGTCGCGATGACGCGACAGCATACCGAAGGCTTTTTCGTCGCTTCATTTCAGCACGAACCGGGGCGTTATCAGTTCCAGCTGGAGGATTTCCAGGGCGGCTCCGCCACAGTGGAAGATCCGTACCGTTTTGGACCGATTATCAGCGAGTTTGACCTTCATCTTCACGCTGAGGGTAATCTGCAACAAACGTGGGACACGCTGGGCGCGCACGTCACGCAGGTGGGCGACATTGCGGGGGTCCGTTTCGCCGTGTGGGCACCCACTGCCGCCTATGTATCCGTGGTGGGTGATTTCAATGAATGGGACACGCGACGTCACCCGATGCGCCTGCGTACGGCGGGAGTGTGGGAGATTTTCCTGCCGGGCGCTCATGCGGGGCAAGCGTATAAGTACCTGGTTCGCTCGAAGGTTGGCGGGCAGCAGCTAAAAGCCGATCCGTTTGGGTTTGGCAGTGAGGTGCCTCCGCGCTCGGCGTCAGTGATTCGCGAGGAGCACACCTACACCTGGCACGACACGGAGTGGCTGGAGCGGCGAGCTGCTACCAATGCGCTGACCGCCCCTATGTCTATCTACGAACTGCACTTCGGTTCCTGGAAGCGGCACAGCGACGGCACTCCGCTGAGCTATCGGGAACTGGCTGTGGAACTGGTCGATTACGTGAAGCGAATGGGCTACACGCATATCGAATTGCTGCCTGTGGTGGAGCATCCCTTCACGGGGTCGTGGGGCTATCAGGTTATTGGCTATTTTGCGCCGACCTCGCGATTTGGCAGCCCGGACGACTTCCGCCATTTTGTCGATTGTTGCCACCAGGCGGGGATTGGCGTGATTGTGGACTGGGTACCGGCGCATTTCCCGCGCGATGCCCATGGTCTGGCACGCTTCGATGGCACGGCGCTTTACGAGCATGCCGATCCGCGGCAGGGCGAGCACACTGAGTGGGGCACGCTGATCTTCAACTTTGGCCGGAATGAAGTCCGGCAGTTCCTGATTGCTTCGGCGATTTTCTGGCTCCGTGAATATCACATTGACGGTCTGCGGGTGGATGCCGTGGCGTCAATGCTGTATCTGGATTACGCCCGCGAGCCCGGCGGCTGGATCCCCAACCGTTTCGGCGGACGTGAAAACCTGGAAGCGATTGAGTTCCTGAAGCGCTTCAATGAACTGGCGCATCAGGTGCCGGGCGCGTTCACGATTGCGGAAGAATCCACGTCCTTCCCTGGCGTGACTCGCCCGGTCTACGCGGGTGGCCTGGGCTTCACCATGAAATGGAACATGGGCTGGATGCACGACATGTTCCGCTATTTTGCGGCGGACCCGGTCTACCGGAAACATCTCCACAACCACATCACGTTCAGTTTGCTCTACGCTTTCACCGAGAACTTTGTGCTGCCGATTTCGCACGATGAAGTGGTTTACGGGAAGCGTTCGCTGCTGAATAAGATGCCGGGTGACCAGTGGCAGCGTTTCGCCAATGTCCGCGCTTTCCTGGGTTATATGTTCACGCATCCGGGCAAGAAGCTGCTGTTCATGGGCTGCGATATTGCGGACTGGAACGAGTGGAATCACGATTCCGCGGTGCCGTGGAATATTCAGGAGTTTGCGGACCACGCCGGAGTCCAGCGGCTAGTGCAGGAACTGAACCGCCTGCATCGCGACGAACCGGCGCTGCATGAAGTGGATTTCGCGCAGGCGGGGTTCGAGTGGATCGACTTCCGCGACGTGGAAAGCTCCATCATTTCCTTCCTGCGCCGAGGGAATAACCCGGAGAACTTCGTGATCATGGTTTGCAATTTCACACCGGTGCTGAGGACCGAGTACGTGGTGGGGGTTCCCGAAACAGGCTACTACGAAGAACTGCTGAATACCGATGCGGTGGAGTTTGGCGGCTCCGGCAAAGGGAATCTTGGCGGCGTAGAGGCTGCGGCGGAAGCCCGGCATGGACGTCCGGCGAGTATCTCGATCACGCTGCCCCCGCTGGGCGTAGTGGTGTTCCGGCGCAAACGCGCTGACTCCCATTAGGGCTATTCTGGTACTCCATGCGCTACGACGCGATTCTTGTTGGCGGCGGACACAACGGGCTGGTCTGTGCGGCCTATCTTGCGAAGGCGGGGCGGCGGGTGCTGGTGCTGGAGCGCCGCGAGATGCTGGGTGGCTGCGCCGTTACCGAGGAGTTGTGGCCGGGATATAAGGTCTCTACGGGCGCGTACCTGGTCAGTCTGATGCAGGAACGCATTGTCCGCGAGCTGGAACTGGAGCGGCACGGCTACCAGGTGCTACCCAAAGACCCCGCGTTCTTCTCTGTTTACCCCGACGGAAGGCATCTGTTTTTCTGGCAGGACGAACGCAAGACGCTGGCCGAGATCGCCAAGTTCAGTAAGCGCGACGCGGAGCAGTTTCCGAAGTACGAGGCGTGGCTGGAAGGCCTGGCGCGGATTGTGGAGAGCTTACTGCTGGTGACGCCTCCGGCGCTGCCGCCACGGAAACCTTCTGACTTTGTGGACTATCTGAAGCTGCTGGCTAAGTTCCGGGGGCTGGGGCCGCGTGAGATCACCGGGCTGGTGAAGATCTTCACGCAGTCGGCGGCGGACCTTCTGGACGAGTGGTTCGAGTCACCGGAAATCAAAGTCACGCTGGCTACAGACGGCGTTATTGGCGCGAATGGCGGACCGCGTTCGCAGGGTACGGCTTACATCCTGATGCACCACTGCATGGGCGGGGTGAATGGGAAGCGCGGCCTGTGGGGGTTTGTGCGGGGCGGGATGGGCGCGGTGTCCGAAGCGATTGCGTCGGCTGCGCGTGCGGCGGGAGCGGAGATTCGGACCAACGCATCCGTTCAGAAGTTCCTGGTGCGCGATGGCAAGGTACAGGGCGTGGTGATGGAGAACGGGGACGAATTCCATGCGCCGGTGGTGGCGTCGAATCTGGACCCGAAGCGAACGTTCCTGCAACTGGCGGATTCGCGGGATCTGGAGCCGGAGTTTGTGCAGGCGATCCGGCATTTCCGGGTGGAGGGGACGTCACTGAAGATGAATCTGGCGCTGGATGGTCTGCCGGATTTCACGGCGCTGCCGGGTACGCCGGGTCCGCAGCACGGGGCGACGATGCACATCTGCCCGTCCATCGACTACGTGGAAAGGGCCTGGGATGACGCCAAGTACGGGCGGCCCTCGCAGAATCCCTTGCTGGAGATGACCTGCGCCAGCATGTATGACGATTCCCTGGCGCCGAAGGGTAAGCACGTGATGGGAATTTTCCTGCAATATGCGCCGTACACGCTGCGGGATGCAAGCTGGGACGACCTGCGGGAACCGTACGGTGACCGGGTTCTGGAAGTGATCTCGGAGTACGCGCCGAACATGCGGGATATCGTGCTGGAGCGGCAAGTGTTGAGTCCGCTGGATCTGGAGCGGCGGTTTGGGATTTCGGGCGGGAACATCTTTCACGGAGAGATGGGGCTGGACCAGATGTTTGTGTTGCGGCCGGTGGCTGGCTGGGCCAGATATAAGACGCCGATTGAGGGGCTGTGGCTTTGCGGGTCGGGCGCACATCCCGGTGGTGGCGTGATGGGGGCGCCGGGCTACAATGCGGCACGGGAGATTCTTCGATGAGATTACTGGCAGGTTTGGCTTTTTGCAGCGTGGTGTTTGGGGCCTCGCCGCTGGTTGTAGTTTCGCCGCTGGTTGTAGTGTCAATTGACGGCCTGGATAACAGGTACCTGACGGAAGCCGACAAGCTGGGGCTGAAGACGCCCAACATCAGGAAACTGGTTCGCGAGGGACAGGCATCGAAGGGGGTGATTGGCTCGGTGCCCACTGTCACCTGGCCCTCGCACATAACGATGATCACGGGTGTGGATCCGGTGAAGCACGGAATTCTCTCGAACTGGCGTCCACCGGGCGAAAAGTATCTGGAATACAGCCAGATCCAGGTTCCGACGCTGCTGGGTGCCGCGCACAAAGCCGGGTTGCAGACGGCTTCGGTGAACTGGCCGACAACGGTCGGAGCTCCCGCTATCGACTGGAATTTGCCGGAGGTCTTTGCAAAGCGGCGGGGCGGGTTCATGGACCTGAAGTCGATTGAGACTAAGGCGAAGCCGTCGAATCTGGTGAAACAGATCGCGGCCGCGTATCCGTCTTTTGCCACGGAGTGGAT
>CAIYVZ010000077.1 GCA_903929755.1 uncultured Acidobacteriia bacterium | reverse complement strand
CCTGCTGACCGTCACGCAAACCTGCCGCATGCAGAACCGTCACCCTCTCGACTACCTCAACAGCGCCATCCGCTCACACCGCCTGGCACAACCGCCCACGTCCCTACTCAAGAATTCCCGCCCTACCTGAACTGTTACGAAGAAACGCGCCCCGGTTCCTCTGATTGTCATCCATTCCCATGGGCATGGCGATCACACGGCGGGTGACAAGCAATTCCAGGCACTCCCGAACGTGAAGTTCATCGCCGCAACTCCCGCCGCAATCGCTGAAATTGGCCCGGAGCTCGATCTTGGTGGCAGGGTTCTTGATGTTCTGACGATCCCCGGCCACAACGTCGCCAGCATCGCGCTGTACGACCGCAAGACGGGAAGTCTGCTCACCGGCGACTCGCTCTATCCCGGGCGTCTGTACGTTCCGATTGCCGATATGCCCTCCTTCACAGCCAGTGCCGCAAAGTTGGCCGCGTTTGTGAAGACTCACCAGATTGCGCACGTGCTGGGGACGCATATCGAGCAGGCGGCGACGCCCTATGTGGACTACCCGACCGGCACCGTTTATCAGCCCGATGAACATGCCCTGGCCTTAACCAGAGCCCATGTTCTGGAGCTAAGCGAGGCCTGTAACGCCATGGGCGCCACGCCGCAAACCACAGCCCTGCCGGACTTCACCATCGTCGTCCGGCCCGCCCGCCCCGCTCGCTAATGAGCGAACCGGCGAAAGAAGCTGTCCGCCTTCCACGAAGGCGCTTTTTCCGCATCGGCCACCCGCCGCAACAAGCTCACCAGAATCGCGTTGAACTGTGCAGCGGCCTCTTTATCCACAGGCTGACTCAGGTCGTCCGAAACAGCGTGATAGCGATTCGTATACCACGCCTTATAAATCTTCTCTTCGTTGGAACCTGGAACCCAGCCGAACTTAAACGCCAGGGCTGGTACACCCTTCTTGATAAAACTGTACTGGTCACTGCGGATAAAACGGTTGGCGTTGGGATCTTTATCGGCCTGTATCTCAACCTTCACCGCGCCTGCAACCGCGCGGATATCATCGCCCAGCGTCGACTCATTCAGACCCTGAATTTCCAGATACCTCAGCGGGAACAGCGGCAGGAACATGTCCATGTTGATATCGGCCACAATCTTACCCTTCACGGTGGGGCGTTCACTGTAGTAGCGCGAGCCCTGCAAGCCCTTCTCTTCACCCGTCACTGCTGCGAAGACAATGGACCGCTTCGTCTTTACCTTGGCTGCCTTTAGCGCCCGTGCGATCTCAATCAGCGAGGCAATCCCGGACGCATCGTCCATCGCCCCGTTGAATATCGCGTCGCCATTCACCGGAGCCCCCACGCCCAGATGATCCAGGTGCGCCGAGATCACCACGAACTCGTTCTTCAGCCGCGCATCAGATCCCGGGCGCACAGCCACCAGATTACGCGAGTCCACCTTCTCACGCGACGTCACTACGTGTGCCCGAATGCTGGTCTTCATAACGAAGTGCGGCAAAGGCTGGTTGGCATTGGCGGCAGCGAAAATCTCTTCCATCGTATGGCCGGACCCTGCAAACAAAGCCTCCGTTTTCGAAGGATTCCAAGTCGCCGAGAACTGTCCGGCTTGTGTCGCCAGGGCCGGATCCGCCAGACCCATTCGGGCCTGCAGCCGGTTGGCGCTCTGGCGGGCCCACGGAATATCCATCGACTTCGGGTTCGGGATGGCAATAGTGCCGATCGCACCCGCAGCCTTCATCGCTTTCCCCCGCTCGTCGGCCGACGAAGAATGTGACCGCAAATTCCCATCAATCTGCGCCGGGCCGCCCATCAGGTATACCGCGATTGCGCCCTTGAGCGCCGGGTCTTTCAGGTCGTTGTAACCAGCGTCCGGAATAGCCAAACCGTAACCCGCAAAAACCAGCGGCGCTTCGGTGTCTGTCGTGTCATGCGGCGACCCGAGCAGAGCCTCATCCCCCAGCTTCACCGGCGTGGCCGACTTATCGTAAATCAGAGCCAGCGAAGACGCCTGTTCATTGAGCGTCAGTTTCGCGAATTCCACCGGCTGCGAGTATGACGAGCCCACGCCAGGCGCGAGCCCCGCCTTTTCAAACTGACTAACCACGTAGTTCGCCGCCACGTCATAACCTTTTGACCCGACATTTCGACCTTCCAGCTTGTCATCTGCCAGATACTCAATATGGGCCCACCAGGCTTTGCCCGCCGCCACCCAGGCGGGTTCGGCAGCCCCCAATACGAAAACAAACAGCAGGAAAAACGTCAGCGTTCGGCGCATGAAGTTAGTGTACAGGCGTGGTGTGACTAAGTTGTACCAGAGCGCTTGCCATCGCTTCGCCCCGCGCGCCGCTCAGCAAGTCGCCAAGCGTGTACTGATCCAGCTCATTCAGAAATGCGTCCAGGGCCTTCCGTAACGGCGCTTTCAGGCCGCAAGCGTCAATGATGGGACACGTATTGGTCTTCCGGTCAAAGCATTCCACCAGACGAAGATTTGGTTCCGCATACCGGACCACCTGCCCGAGCCGGATTTGGCCGGGATCTTTCGCCAGACTCAGACCACCGGAGCGCCCCGGCGTCACCTTTACGTAGCCTTGTTCGCTCAGCGTATGCACCACCCGTACCAGATGGTTGCGCGAGATGCCATAGGCTTCGCTGATCTGTCGTGTCGTTACGGTTGCCGCCGGATGTGACCCTGCGTAAAGAAGAACGCGCAGGGCGTAATCGGCGTGAAGGCTGAGTTGCATCGGTCTGGTCCCGGGGAATTTAAGCCGATGGCAGGAACGCGTCCGAGTAAATATCTCCCATCGCAATGCCCGCCAAAAACAGCTTCCTCTTTAAAGATCGCACCAGGGTTGGGTCGCCGCAGATAAACCCCCGCCAGCCGTTCAGTTTGGGGTGGCTGGAGGCGATCACGGCGTCAATCGGCGCGATGAAAATACCCGGTTCCTCCGTGCCTTCCAGCACCGCCGCCGTATAGGTGAAATTGGCATACCGTGCAGCCAGGGCTCGCAGCGCTTCCCTGAGGTATAAACCCTCCATGCGAAGCGCGCCATGGAACAAATGGATCGGCCCGCGGTGGTTCCGCCGAAGGGCATCCTGGATGATGCCCCAAAGAGGCGCCAGGCCCGTCCCCGTGCCCGCCAGCAGCAGCGGTTGGTCCTCGCGGTCCGGCACGTAAAAACATTCTCCCGTTGGCCCCTGCAACTGAACCTGCGCTCCAACACTAGCGGGCTCACAGAGCCAGGTACTCATACGGCCTCCGGGAATAAGTCGGACATGTAGTTCCAACTCGCTCTCATGCGGCAGGCTGGCAATGGAATAGCTGCGCGCCAGGCCTGTGTCGCGGATGAGCGTCAGGTATTGGCCGGCGCGATAATCGAAGTTTCTCTCCGGCTGCAGCCGCACCCGCAGCACGTCGTGGCTCAGGTGGTCAACAGCCATAATTCGCGCGGTCACCCGCGTATCCGCCCCCGCTTCACTCACTTCCATATCAGCCTCGGGAACGCACACGCACGAGAGGAAATAGCCTTGTGCCTTCCAGGAATCCTTCAGGCCGACCTGTGCCCGGGGGGGCACACAACCGCCCACCGCGCGCAGCATGCAGGAGCCGCAACTCCCGGCCTTACACGCGTGAGCCACCGGAATCCCGCTGCGCAGCAGGCCGTCGAGGACGCTCTCCCCCAGGGACAGTTCCAGCGAACGGCCTGCATAAGCAACGGATGACATTAGCGCCCCAGAACGTCCGCGCGCGTCGATTCCGCAATCGCGGCCACCTGGCCAATCAGGTTATCGGCCACGCCCATATCCTTCAGCGTTGCACCCAGCAGTTCCACAATGGCGTCAAAGTGGGAATCGTTCAGGCCCATCGCCACCAGTCGCGCATGGCCGGTCCGCATATCTTTGCCAGTGTAGTTATGCGGGCCGCCAAAGGCCATCGTCAGAAAGGCCTTCTGCTTGCCCCTCTGGCGTTCCATGTCCACATCATCAAAGAAGTGTGCGACACGTTCGTCCACAAGGACTTTGCGGTAGAAGTTATCTACTGCTGCTTCGACGGCTGCCTGGCCGCCCAGTTGTTCAAAAAGAGGTGTGGTCTCGGAAGACATAATATGCATTCAGAATGCATGTTTAGGCCGGGGCCTGTCAATAACTATTTTTTCGAAGGGTTCGGGTCCATCGACATCCGGTAGTCGCCTGACCCGGTCGTGTCCACGAACTCCACAATCACGTTCGTTCCCACACCCGCGATGTACTTATAGCGCCACGCGTCGAAGGCGGGCTTACCCGCGGCAACCGGGTGCGACTCCAGTTCGTCGCAGCAGTTTTCCCGTTCCGTACGGATGACGGACGAGATCCACCAGACCGCCGGGTGATAAAAGAGCATCACCTCGGCGAGCCACAGCGCCCGTGATCCCGACCATCGTCCCCAGTTCCGTCAGTCGCGAACTCCACATGGCCGACACATGGCAGACGCCGTGTCCCCGCAGTGTCCAGAGGTCGTGCAGGCAGGGCAAGCGCCCCCGCAACAGCTCCGTCGATCTCCATCTGCGTCAGGCCTGGCCAGCGTCGCAGCGAACGCCGCTACAACCGCCAGCACGCTCGCGCAAGCCGCCGCGTAACGGGCGCGGGAGGCAAGTGCGGCCGAGAGCACCAGTCCGATCCCAAGGCCTTGCCACAGGGAATGAACTTGCAACGAAGCTTTGCAGTGCGGTCATTGGGACACTTTCCCCTTCTCGTATTCCGTCAGCATCCGCCGGATCTCGGCCAGGTCAGCTATCGATGCGTGCCGCGCCGATAGCGCGCCCTGCATCAGCCGCGCCGCCGACCCCTGAAAAGCCCGTTCCAGAAGGTCGCCCGCCAGCTGCCGCTGCGTCGATTCCTGTCAATTTAGAAGCCCCCCGCCTCCACCGGATAGTAAGCAGTTCCAGTTCAGCGTCGGTCGGTCTGGGAGGCAGCTACGAAGACGTTACTAGGAAGAATGTCGTATATCAAATGAATTTGTCGCGCGCGGCTGCCGAAGCCAGGCGCTACAATTCGCAGAAAGGTTCCCTGTGAAAGGCGGCATTGCATGTTACGAGTATCTTCCCGAATCGCAATTCTCTTGACTGGCGTTCTCGCCCTAAATGCACAACAGGGCGGACGCGGCCCGAACTCGACGAACGCCGCTGCGCCAGCCGCGGCGGGTCGCGTTCCCACAGTGGAAGACCGCACTGCGGGAATGCAGAAACTCGACGGCTATTTCCCCCTATATTGGGATGACCGCACCGGCAGCCTCTGGCTCGCCATCCCGCGCGTCAGCGTGGATTTCCTCTACGCCGGCGGTCTCGCCTCCGGGCTCGGTTCAAATGACATCGGACTCGACCGCGGTCAGGAAGGCGGCGGCCGAATTGTCCATTTCGAGCGCGTCGGTCCCCGCGTCATGCTGGTGCAGGGCAACAACAGTTTCCGGTCTTCCAGCGCCAATCCAGCCGAACGCAAGTCCGTCGAAGACTCCTTCGCCAAGTCGATTCTCTGGGGCTTTAGCGTGGGTGCCGAGAGTAGTGGCCAACTCCTGGTCGACGCCACCGATTTCTTCCTCCGCGACAACCTGGGGGCAGGGAATTCCCTGCGTCCTGGCGCCTACCGCGTAGACCGGACCCGCAGCGCCTTCTACATGGCCCGCACAAAGGCCTTTCCAAAGAACAGCGAGATTGAGGTCACGCTCACTTTCACCAATGAAGCCGGTGGAGGCGGTCGTGGCGGCGGAGGTCCCGCGCAGGGCCCGCCTCAGATCGGTGTCGTGGGCGGAGGTGGAGGTCGCGGTGGTCTGTTCGCCGGTACCGTCGCTTCCGTGACGCCCTCGCCCGACGCTGTCACCCTGCGCGAGCACTTTTCCTTCGTGGAACTCCCCGACGACAAATTCATCACGCGTGAAGACGACCCGCGCGGAGGCTACACCGGCCTCGAATACGTCGATTACAGCGTGCCCATCGGAGAGCCCCTGGTGAAGCATCTGATCCGCCGCCATCGTCTCGAAAAGAAGGATCCCATCGCCGCCATCAGCGACCCCGTGAAGCCCATCGAATACTGGGTCGATCCCGGCGCCCCCGAAGACGTCCGCCAGGCACTGCTCGCGGGAGCCGGCTGGTGGAGTCAGGCCTTCGAAGCCGCCGGCTTCCGCAATGCCTTCAAGGTTGCGGTTCTGCCCGAAGGCGCTGACCCCATGGACATCCGCTACAACATGATCAACTGGGTCCACCGGTCTACTCGAGGCTGGAGCACCGGCGCCACCGTAACCGATCCCCGCACCGGCGAAATCATCAAAGCCACCGTCACCCTGGGCTCCCTCCGGGACCGCCAGGACTACCTCATCTTTGAAGGCCTCCTCTCGCCCTACACGCTGGGCAATGAAAAGCCAGCCATCCTCTATGAAACCGCCCTCGCCCGCATCCGCCAGCTGGCAGCGCACGAAGTAGGCCACACCCTCGGCCTCGGCCACAACTACTACGATTCCACCGCGGGCTGGATCTCCGTCATGGACTATCCCCACCCCCAGGAAAAACTTCTCGAAGACGGCACCATCGACCTCACCCACGCCTATCCCGCAAAGATCGGCGATTGGGACAAAGTCGCCATCAACTACGGCTATCGCGCGCTGCCAAAGGGCGATGAAACCCCGGCCCTGCAGCGCATTCTCGATGAAGCCTGGGAGAAAGACCTCCGCTATCAAACCAATCAGGACCTCGACGCCAATCCCCGTGTCGATCAATGGTCAAACGGAGTCAATCAGGCCGACGAACTGAACCGCCTGATGAAGCTTCGCCGCGCCGCGCTGAACCGCCTGGGCGAACACACCATCCGCAATGGAGCCCCCATGGCGACCATCGAAGAACCCCTGGTGCCCATCTACATGTACCACCGCTACACCGTGGAATCGGCCGCGTCCATGGTCGGGGGCATCGACTACATCTACGCCTTGCGCGGCGACAAACGCACGCCCGTGAAATGGGAAACAGCCGCCAATCAGCGCAAGGCCCTCGACGCCCTGTCTGCCACCCTGAAACCCTCGGAACTTACCGTGCCGAAGCAGATTCTGGAGTCGATTCCGCCTCGTCCCCCCGGCTACGGGCGGCACCGTGAATTGTTCCCCCGCACCACGGGCGACGGCTTCGATCCCCTTAGCCCCGCCACCGTCGCTTCTGACGTCACCATTGGCTTCGTCCTCGAACTCCCTCGCGCCGCCAGGGTAGTCGCCCAGCACGCCGTCGATCCCACCCTGCCCGGTCTCGAAGAAGTCATCGACCGCCTGACGAAAGCCACTTTCGACGCTCCCGTCTCGAACCCCTACGAAGCGGAAGTCCGCCGTTCGGAAGAGCGAGTCCTGGTGGACCGCGTCATGTGGCTCGCCACCGGCTCCCCAAACGCACAGGTCCGCGCCATCGCCACGCTAAAACTCTCGAAGCTGGCTGCGCGCATGAAATCAGAAGCCGTAACCGGCGAAGCCGAGCAGGCGCAGCACATGCTGCTGGCCGCCGATATCAGGCGTTTCCTGGAGCGCCCCGCCGAGATGATGAAGGTCATCGCCCCCCCGGACGCACCTCCCGGAGCCCCCATCGGGGAGAGCGTTAGCGACTGGCTGGCTGCGCCCCCGCACTAGCGCCTTTATACTGGTGTTTTGTCCCAGGATCCTCTCTCCCCGGTGCCCAAAGTTTCCCTTCGCAGCGGTAACTATTTTTCGCTTTTGGCAAATGGCCGCTTTGAGGCCTTTCTCTGGACGCAATTTCTCGGCGCGTTCAACGACAATCTCTACAAGATGATCGTGTCGCTGGTCGCCGTCCGCGCTGCCAGTCAGGCTGGCGGCGGCAGTTATCTTGCGCTCGCCGGCGCGGTCTTTGTCCTGCCCTTCCTCCTGTTCGCGGGCTACGCCGGGCAACTGGCCGACCGTTATTCGAAATCCCGCGTCCTGCAGGTCACCAAAAGCCTCGAAATCATTACCATGCTGGTCGGTATCGGAGCCTTGGTCAGCGGCAGGATCGAGTTCCTGCTCGTCGTCCTCTTCCTGCTCGCCACACAGGCCAACTTCTTCAGCCCTGCGAAGTACGGCTTCCTCCCCGAAACCATCACCGAACGCGGTATCTCACGCGCCAACGGCCTGCTGGAACTCACCACCTTCATCGCCATTGTCATCGGCACCAGCTTCGGAACTTTTCTCTACTCAACCTGGAAAGACGCCCCGGTGCTGATGGGCAGCACGCTGCTCGGCATCGCCATCGTCGGGACCCTGGCCAGTCTTTTCATCCAGAAAGTCCCCGCTTCCGGCTCCCGCGAACCGTTTCACCTGAACCCCTTTCACGAAATTGTGGAAGGCACCCGCGAATTGGCGAAAGATCGGATCCAGGCGCTTACGGTAATCGGCATCTCCTGGTTCTGGTTCATCGGGGCCCTGCTCCAAATGGCGATTCTGCTGCTGGGCAAAGAAGGCCTGCTCGCTACTGATAACCAGATCGGCTTCCTCGTAACCGCGCTCGCGCTGGGTATTGGTGCCGGTAGCCTGGCCGCCGGTACCGTCTCAGGAGACCATCTGGAACTCGGTCTCGCCCCGGCAGGCGCCCTCCTGATGGGCCTCGCAACGTTCGGTCTTGGCCTTTCCGGGACCTACAACAGCGCACTCGTCTGGCTCTTGCTCGTCGGCTTCACAGGTGGCCTGTTCGTAGTCCCGCTCAATGCCTGGCTACAGGAAAAGGCGCCGGCAACGGAACGCGGCCGCATCCTTGCCACCAACAACTTCGCCAACATGGTCGGCGTCATCCTGGCGTCCGGCTTCCTCTGGCTGCTGCATGATCTGCTGGGCCTGAAAGCCGCCTGGATCATCGCCGGTACCGGCGTCGTCATGGCGGGCAGTTCCGTCCTCGTCGCGCGGGAAATTCCTCTTGCCACCATTCGCTTTGTGCTGCGCAGCCTCGCCTGGATCTTTTTTGACGTGCAGATCGAAGGTCAGCAGCATATCCCGCCCACCGGTGGCGGTCTGCTCACCGCGAATCACATCTCCTACGCCGACTCCATCTTTGTCGGTATGTGCACGCCCCGCGTCGTTCGCTTCATCATCTGGAAGCCCATCTATGATATCCCGGTCGCCAAACAGATCTTCGACTGGCTGCTGGCCATCCCCATCGACGCTTCTTCGCCAAAACCCACAATTCGCGCCCTGCGCCTCGCCAAATCGGAAATCGAAGCCGGCCAGTTAGTCGCCATGTTCCCGGAAGGCCAAATCACCCGCACCGGCGATTTACAGAAGTTCGAACGTGGCTTTGAGCGGATGGCCGTGCCCGGCACGCCCATCTTCCCCATTCACATTGAGGGCCTGTGGGGCCACCCCCTCAGTTGCAAGGGCGGCGCGTTGCTCAAGAGTTGGGACAGAGTCTGGCGCCCCACGGTACGCGTGAAAGTCGGGCCTCCGCTCGATGGTTCCGCCACCCCGGAAGAACTCCGCGAAGCCGTCGAGCGCCTGGCGAACTAACCAGGTAACCCCTCAAAAAAACAAAAAGGGCGGCCAACGCGTAATGCGCAGGCCGCCCTTTTCTCTGTCGTTCTAAGCTGTTAACCAGCCAGTTCCACTTCCAGACGCTTCTTCTCCGCGTCCAGCTTCGTAATCTTAAACGTCCGCACCTGACCCGTGCGCGGGACTTCACGGCGTGCCGGAGCATCCGAAGCCGCTCCGCCACCACCCGAACCCATACCCTTCCAGCGTGCCGCCAGAAGATTCGAGATGGAAGCAATATCGGCCACCGGGGTGGCGTTGACTTCCTTCTTCGTTTCCTGTTCCGCAATGCTGAAGTGGGCATGCACACCGTCGCCCAGGTCAATGTTTACACGGTTCCCCTTCACGTCGGAAATGCGGCCAGTTACCACATCGCCTTCCTTGTGGGCTTCAATGTATTCGTCCATGGCGGTTGGCAGCAACTGCTTCATGCCGAGGCGCAGACGCCGCTTCTCGCGGTCACACTCCAGAACCTGAGCCTTTACCACCTGGCCAACCTGCAGTTCATCCTTGGGGTGGTTGATGCGCTTCTCGTGGACAATATCGCCCACGTGAATCATGCCTTCCACATCCGGAGTTACCTGCACAAACGCGCCGAATTGCTTCAGTTGCGTAATGGGACCTTCTACCACCGAGCCCACCGGGTACTGCTGCGCCACTTCATCCCACGGATCGCCCATGGTCTGCTTCAGGCCCAGCGAAATGCGCTTGTCCGCAACGCTCACACCCAACACAACCACTTCCACCAGCTCGCCCGGCTTCACCATGTCGGAGGGCTTGCGAACCTTCTTCGACCAGGACATTTCCGAAAGGTGGATCAGCCCGTCCAGGCCCGGTTCCAGTTCCACAAATGCGCCGAAATCGGTGGTGCGTGCCACCGTCCCGCTCACGCGCTGGCCCACGGAGTACTTTTCTTCGGCGGTGGACCACGGGTCGGGCTGCAACTGCTTCAGCCCAAGCGAAACGCGCTTCTTCGCCACGTCCACCTTCAGCAGCAGAACGTTCAGCTTCTGGCCAACGGTCAGCACGTCGGCGGGCTTATTTACACGGCCCCAGGAAATGTCGGCCACGTGAAGCATGCCGTCAATGCCACCAATATCCACGAACGCGCCGTAATCCAGCAGGCTGCGAACAGTACCTTCCACCACGGCACCGGCTTCCAGAGCCGTGAAGCGTCCCTCACGGGCCTTGGCACGCTCTTCTTCCAGCACCGCGCGGCGGTCAACAACAATGTCTTCTTTTTCGGTATCCAGCTTGATGACGCGGCAGGCAATTTCCTGGCCCACCAGCGTTCCCATCTCAGGAACATCGCGGGCACCGGAGCGCGATGCGGGCATAAATGCGCGCATCCCGACGTCGACCGAGAGGCCACCCTTCACTACTCCCGTCACCACGCCGGAGATCGTCAGCTTTTCATCGAAAGCCTTCTGCAGACCGGACCAGTCCTTCGGACGCTCCACCTGGATGACCGAAAGCTTGATATAGCCTTCCTCATCCCGGCCGTTCATCTGCACGCGGACCGTATCGCCCGCCTTCACTTCGATGATGCCTTGTTCGTCGCGTAACAGAGTTGCGTCCAGGACGCCTTCGGTCTTCTGCCCGACATCGAAGAAAACACGACCGTCCGATACCGTGACTACGGTCGCGGCAATCGTCTTGCCGTCGTGGGTCTTGTGGTCTTGCGACTTACTGGCCTGAAGTTCTTGCGCGTGGCTCTGTTCGAACTCGTTGAGGATGTCGCCAAAAGAGCTCTCTGTTGCGGAGGCTTCGAGCTCTTCCTGTTCGCGAGGATCTTCCTCGTGAAGGGGCGTGATAGGAGTGGACATATGGAGGATTTCGACTTTTATTGTGCCACACGTGCTGTGCGGGAATGTAACCGTCACGAAAGGGCTGCGCCTTCGGGGCCTCGTGCCCGGAGTCAGGAGTCCGTCGGAGATAGCCCGCCGCAGTCGCTCAAAACCCGCAATTGGGCGTTCAGGGAATATCGACAAAAGTAGTAGCCATGTCGTGGCAGGCTTACCGGAACGGATATGCAGTACGCGGCTCTCCGCTGTGGGCGGGCTATCGGTGATCGTTCGGGAAGGGCAAACGAAGGCTCCGAAAACATCATAGTCCGGTAAAGCCTCTCCTGAAAGCATGGAGCTGGCCGCGAAAGCTCTTCATGCCAAACTCTGATTCCCCCTCGAACTGGCCCTCTTCCTCCTGCGCCAGAAGGCGTCCGAGAAATTGCTCCACGAATCGGGCGTCTTGGCCGGTCGCCAGCGAGCGCATATCAAGGCCGAAGAGAAATGCGTTTGCGAATTCGAAATCCTGGAGTTCCGCATCGAAGACGGCGTCGGAGAACAGGCGATCACTCTCCTGTTCGTAGCGGCCCAGAACGATTCGAATATCCTGGAGATCCTTGGCGCGCCGGTACGGGTCATCTACCCACGCAATAATCTTCAGAAGGGCGGTGATGATCGGCGGCGCGACGCGGATCGTCACTCCTCCGGGCAGATTAACTTCCACCGCACGGGTGAACACGTGATCGAAACCGGCCAGGCTCATCCTGAACTGACTCGCGGGCCATGTGATGGAGCCGCTGCGACGAAGTTCAGCACCGGCCGGCAAGAGGTCTATGATCGTCCGGCGCGGGGCGATCCAGCGGTGCTCCAGCTTCGGCTCCGGTGTCCATCCGATGGCTGCCAGCCGCACTGTTAAACGTTCGAACTCATCGAAGTCGAGCGCAACGGTGAGATCGACATCCCGCGTAAATCGCCCCAGATCGCCCATCAGAAGCAACAGAGATGTGGCACCGATCACGACCAGGTCGGCTCCCAGTTCTTCGCAGATTTGGATGATCCCCGCTAAATCTGCGATTTGGTCAGGCGCGAGTGCGTCATTCATTTCAGGAATTCCAGGCGGAAGGCCTCCGCCGCCTCTCGCGCCCGGGGATCGCTGCCATTCAACAACTCCGCATAGACCAGCCACGGAGGAGCGACCATTTTGCCTTCGAATTCACGCCAGTAGACCAGGTCACCAATAGGTTTGAGCAGCACTACCGGGCCAGTCCGATCAGGAAGCAGTCGCAGGGTGCGGTGGTGTTCTGCATTCAGAAAAACGGGGATCTCGGAACTGCGATAGAAGTGTTGCATCGCATCCGCGGCGGGACCACCGGTAAGAGCATAGGGTATCTTCTGCGCTGCCGCGTCGTGCTTCAGTCTTGCCACGAACTGCTCCGAGGATGGCTCCGGGTACCGGAACCGTCCAAGCACCAGCTTTGGCCGCAGAATCTGGTTGTAGCCTGAGACAAGACGGTCTCTGAGTTCGCGGGTGGCGTCGGGAGATCGCGCAGCTCCCTGCGCCGCCAAGACTCCTTCGCGAGCAAACTGGAGGCGAAGTTCGGCGACCTTGCTCTTGCTGAGTCCAACGGCCGCTGCAAGGTCGCGGACAGTCCAGGTCGCTGATTCCGGGTGAGTGGCAAATTGAAACAAGAGTTGAACCGCCGCCGGGGTCATGCGCTCTGACTGCGGTGGTTTCGGCGGCTTGCGCTCGCCGATCACAGTCCAGTTATATTCATCGCCCAGGGTCAGGTGGATGTTGCCGACCTCGTCTGCGAACGAAATGCCCGCGTCAATGAAGCTCTTCGCCGTCGGCGTGGCCAGGTACGGAGCCAGCAAGAGTGTTGCGCCATTCGTCACTGTATGGCCACCGCTCCTTGCGGCCTTCCTTTCAGCGTGAATCTGGCCGATCACAGCATTCACCATGCTGCGGTCGAGGTAGGATCTCTTCACGATCAGGGGAAGGCGGTGCTTGCCCCGCGGAGTCGTGATTTCCAGAACGCCGCCGGCGTTCCGATCGCCCGACTTCGCAGGAACGAGACGGAGATTCCGCACGAAGGGCACAGCCCGAATCTGATCGAACTGGGGTTCAATGTTTGTCGGGTCAATAGCCATCTGTCCATAAAGATATCATGTCCATTACTAATGGACACTGTAATTTGCAGGACAGCCAGGTCTTATCGGCGCAGCAACGAAACCACGAGGTCACAGACCTAATGCCTGATTCGGCCCCGGATGCGTTTCGTCAGTTTCTCGATGTCGTCGAGCTTTTTTAACAGGCCCAGCGACAGCACGAACCGGTCGCTCTTTTCCAGTTCCAACTGGAATTCCGTAGCCAGGCGCGTCAGGCCCGCTGAGTCCCGCACATTTTGCTCGTAGTCCGCTTTCAATATCTCGTCGCGCTGCAGTTTGCCGTTCGGCAGGCGTATCTCTGCAGGCACCTGGCGCGGAAACGCCGCGTCCGGTGCCTCTGCTTGTGACGGGGGCTGCGCGGCACCCTGCTCCAGGCACAGAATCGCTGGAGTTATTACTGCCAGGGCACGGAAAACACCGGAACGCCTTGAAAATCGGCTCACAACGCTATCATAACGTTAGATGAAAGACGTCTATGTGGGCATCATCGGGCTCGGCAATGTTGGCTCCGGTGCCCTGACCATTCTCAACAAAAACGCGGAGCAGATCTCCCTGAAGCTCGGCTTCAACCTGCGCGTCGCCGCAGTCTGCAGCCGCAGCGTGGCCACCAACGAACCGGATGGTGTTCCAGGCGACGCCCTGCGAACCACAGACTGGCGCGAGGTCGTCTCGCACCCCAAAGTGGATGTGATCTGCGAACTCGTCGGTGGCACCACCGTGGCGCGTGAAATTATTGAGGCCGCCATTGCCGCCGGAAAATCCATCGTCACCGCCAATAAAGAACTCATGGCGCTTGAAGGCGCCGAGATCTGGGACCGTGCCATCAAAGCCCGCATCAATCTGGCCATGGAAGCCAGCGTCGCCGGCGGAATCCCCATCCACGCCGTTCTTCGCGAAGGTATTTCCGGCGACCGCGTCGTCGCTCTGGCCGGCATCCTGAACGGCACCAGCAACTACATCCTCACCGAAATGGAGCGCCGCGGCGAGTCTTTCGATAAAATTCTCGCCGAAGCCCAGGCTCTCGGTTATGCCGAAGCCGATCCCTCGGCTGACGTGGATGGCTACGACGCACGCTCCAAGCTGGCCCTCCTCTCCGCCCTCGCCTTCGGGGAACGCATCACCCCCAGTGACATCTACGTGGAAGGCATTCGCCGCATCACCAGCCTGGACTTCGACTACGCCCACCAGCTCGGCCACACCATCCGCCTCGTTTGCTCGGCGGAACAGACCCCCAGAGGTCTGCTCCTCTCCGTCCGACCCGCTCTCATCCCGCAATCGGCCATTCTCGCCGGGGTTCGCGGCGCTTACAACGCTGTCTGGGTAAAAGGCCAATTCGGCCAGGATACGTTCTACTACGGTCGTGGCGCCGGGCCCAATCCCACCGGCGTCGCCGTCGTCAGTGACCTGATGCGCGTAGCCCGCGAAATTCGCAACGGCAGTCCGGAACGCGTCTCCCCGTTCGCCCACGAACGCCTCGGCGAGTACCAGCCGGTCTCCATTAATCTCCAGAATCGGCCCTACTATCTCCGGTTCCGGGTGGAAGATCGCCCCGGCATCATCGCGGAACTGGCCGGAATCCTGGCCTCCAAACACATTGGCCTCGAAGCAGTCCTCCAGCTGCCCAGCGATACCAAGGACAATCTCCCCTTCGTCATTACCGTGGAATCGTCCAGTGAAGAGGCCGTCCGCGACGCAGTCGCCCAAATGAGCCGCCTCGATTTCCTGCGCGAACCCCCGCTGGCGTTGCCCATGGAGCCACCCTTTTAAGTCTTCATGAAGTTTCTCGCTATCTGCGCTCTCCTTTCTGCCGCCACGGTTCCGGCCCTGGCGGCGGACTGGAAATCGCTGAAGCCTCAGGGCTACGTCAGTGACTTCGCCGGTGTCATCGATCCCCGCAGCCGCGCTGCTATCGAAGCCTACGCCGCCAGCGTGGAACAGGCCACCGGTGCGCAACTGGCCTTCGTCACCGTCCCCACCCTCGAAGGTCAGGCGATCGAAGACGTTGCCAACGACATCTTCAGGTCCTTCGGCGTCGGGCGCAAAAAGGAAGATGACGGCGCCCTGGTCCTTCTCGCCGTCGCCGAACGCCACTCCCGTCTCGAAGTTGGCGGCGGATTAGGCGAAGCCGTCCCCGACAGTATGGCCGGGCTCCTTCTCGACGACATGCGCCCCGCGCTCCGGGCAGGGGACTACGGTGTCGCCATGCTCACCGCCGCTGAACGCCTCGGTTCCACTATCGCGAAGGCTAAAGGCGTGGAAATCCCGCCTCCCACCTACCGCCGGCGCGTAGAACGTTCCACCCGCGACAGTATCCCCTGGCCTCTTATATTTCTGGGTATATTTCTGCTCATCATGTTCCTCCGGCGCGGTAGCGGCGGTGGTGGTTACAGAGGCGGAGGCGGGGGCGGTGGTTTCTGGGCAGGCCTCCTCCTCGGCGAGTTGCTCAGCGGTTCCGGGCGTCGTGGTGGCGGATCTTACGGCGGCGGCGGTGGCTTCGGCGGGTACGACTCGGGGGGCTCCGATGGTGGTTTCGGCGGCTTCGGTGGGGGCGACTCCGGAGGCGGAGGCTCTTCCTCTGATTGGTAAGCGCCCAATGGTAAGCGATAGAATGGGCAGTGCCGTGGCACATTCCGACAAGTCGCTTACTGAACTGGTCCAAAAGCTAAATTCGGCCTTCGGTCCCGACCTGATTTCGGTCCTCCTCTACGGTTCTGCCGCCGCCGGGGATCACAACCCAAATTTCTCTGACCTCAACGTCCTCTGCGTCCTCCGCCTCATCACTCCGCGGCAACTGGCTGCATCTGAACCCCTGATGCGCTGGTGGCGCGAACGCGGCAATCCTTCTCCGCTGCTCCTCACTTCCGAAGAAATCCAAAACTCCACTGATTCCTTCCCCATCGAATTCCACGACATCCGCGAGCACCACCGCGTCCTGTTCGGCGAAGACGTTACTGTCGGCATGGAGATTTCTACCGGTTTCTATCGCGCCCAGGTCGAACACGACTTGCGCTCCAAACTGCTCCGTCTGCGCCAGAAGGCCTCCGGTATACTTTCGGATGCGGATCTGTTGCGCCGTTTGCTGGTCGATTCCGTGGCAACCTTCTGCGTCCTCGTCCGGCACGCCTTGATTCTGAAGGGCGAACTGGCCCCCGTCGGACTGGCCCCGGTGAAGAAGCGTGAAGTCGTCGAATGCGCCGGCAGGGTTCTCGGAATAGACCCAGCCCCCTTCCTCACACTGCTGGATTTGCGGGATGCTCGGGTAACGGGGAAGTCGATTGACCCTGTCGCCTTGCTCGCCGTGTATATGCTGGAAATTGAAAAGGTGATCGCGGTTATCGACAGCCTCGGCGCCAGCGCCTTGAGTGTCAGAGAAGTCCAGAAGGAGGCCAGCTTATGAAAACAGGCTTAATTGTTGCCATCGCCGCAGGTTTAGCGCTCGTCCTGGCAGGTTGCCAGTTCGTGTCCACGCGGAACCAAATCGCGGTCTCCAAAGAGGCTATCGCGGCCGAGTGGGGCCAGGTCGATGCTGATCTCCAGCGCCGTGCTGATCTGATTCCCAACCTGGTCGAAACCGTCAAGGGTTACGCCAAAGAAGAAACCCAGGTTTTCGAAACCCTCGCGCAGGCCCGCGCCGCCATGGCTGGTGCCCGCACTCCCGCCGATAAGATCGAAGCCAACTCCCAGATTTCCAGCGCTTTGAGCCGCCTCATGGTAGTCGTCGAGAACTATCCAACCCTCAAGGCCAACGAGAATTTCCGCCAGTTGCAGTTTTCCCTCGAAGGCACCGAAAATCGCATCCTGCAGGCCCGCCGTCGCTATAACGAAGCGGTGCAGAACTACAACACGCAACTGGCCATGTTCCCGGCCAGTCTGGTAGGCTCGCTTTCGGGCTTCCAGCGCGAAGACGCATATTTTAAGACCGACCCCGGCGCCAGAAACGCCCCCAAGGTCCAATTTTAGACAGGCTTAACTCCAAAACTTCATGAGCACACCCGAGAACACGATTCCCACATTTGCGAACTACATCAACGGCGAATGGGTAGCCGTTACCAGAACGTTTGAAAATCGCAATCCCGCCAACACAGACGAAATCGTTGGCTATTTCGCCAAAGGCTCCGCCGCCGATGTGGAAGCTGCCGCAAAGGCCGCTGAAGCCGCGCTGCCCGGCTGGGCCGGCATGCCAGCCCCCGCCCGCGGCAATATTCTCTACAAGACCGCTGAGATTCTCGAAAAGAAATTCGACATGATCAGCGCGGAAATGACCCGCGAAGAAGGCAAGACCCTCCCCGAAGCCAAGGGTGAAGTTCGCCGCGCCATCAACATCTTCCGCTACTTCGGCGGCGAAGGTTCCCGCCTCGACGGCATCATGGTGCCCTCCGAGCGCGAACGCGTCCACGTTTTCGCCATCCGCAAGCCCATCGGCGTCATCGGTCTCGTCACCCCCTGGAACTTCCCCATCGCCATCCCGGCCTGGAAGATTGCCCCCGCACTTATCTGCGGCAACACCATCATCGTGAAGCCCGCCTCCGTTTCCCCCCTCTGCGCCTGGCGCATCGTGGAAGCCCTGCATGAAGCCGGCATCCCCAAGGGTGTCGTCAACTTCGTCGCCGGCTCTGGCGGCGAAATCGGCAATGCACTCGTCAACGCCCCCCAGGTCAAGGCCATCTCCTTCACCGGCTCCAATGACGTGGGTAATTCCCTCCACGAGCAGGCCAGCAAGCGCCGCATCCGCATCCAGCTCGAGATGGGCGGCAAAAATCCTACCATCGTTCTCGCCGATGCCGACCTGAAGTCCGCCGTCGAAAACGTCGTCAACGCCGCGTTCTTCTCCACCGGCCAGAAATGCACCGCCACCTCCCGCGCCATCGTGGAAGAGGGGATTTACGATCAGTTCATGGCCGCGCTCATTGAACGCACCAAAAAACTCACCATCGGCGACGGCATGAAGGCCGGCATCGATATCGGACCCTGCGTCGATCAGGGCCAGCTCAACACCGTTCTCAAGTACATCAAAATCGGCACCGAAGAGTCCGGCGCGCCCCTCTGTGGTGGCAACCATCTCACCGGCGGCGATTACGACAAGGGCTACTTCGTGGAACCCACCATCTTCGGTGACGTCCAGCCGAACCACCGCATCGCCCAGGAAGAAATCTTTGGCCCGGTGCTCGCCGTCATCCGCGCGAAGGATTTTGACGACGCCATGCGCATCGCCAACGACATTCCCTTCGGCCTCTCATCCTCCATCCAGACCACGAATCTCTCTCGTGCCATGGACTACATCTACAAGGCCGAAGCCGGCCTGCTCACCATCAACCTGCCATCCGCCGGTGTGGAGTATCAGCTTCCCTTCGGTGGCACCAAGGATTCGAGCTTCGGCCCCAAAGAACAGGGCCCCGCTGCTCTCGATTTCTACAGCGATTTCAAGACCATCTACATGAAGTACTAGTCCCAGAAAACCGAAGCCACTTACACTAACATGCGACTTGGACAGATCCGGCAGGACGGCGCCGTAATAGCCGCCATTTTCGACGCCTCAGGCGTTCGTCCCATCCCCGCGCACACCATGTGCGACCTCATCGGTCGCTCCGATGCTGAAGGCATTCCCCTCCCCGAGCTGGCTTCCCGTCTGGCCAGCCGCCAGGCCATCGCCGCCGCCCCTATCATTCCCATCCACCCCGTGGAAGTCTGGGCCTCGGGCTGTACCTATGAAACCTCCGCCGCCTTCCGCGACGGCGAGACCGTAGCGCTCGACAACACCACCCGCGAAGGCATGTATGCCTACGTCTACCGTGAAGAACGCCCCGAAATCTTCTTCAAGGGCACTGCGCGCGTCTGCGTCGGACCCGGTCAGAACATCGGCATCCGTTCCGATTCGAAGTTCACCGCGCCGGAACCGGAACTCGCTGTCGTTCTCGGTAAAAAGGGGAAAATCGTCGGCTATACGCTCGCTAACGACGTTTCGGCCTGGGACATCGAGCGTGAAAACGCGCTCTACCTCCCCCAGTCGAAGGTCTACACTGCCTGCTGCTCGCTCGGCCCCGTCATGGTGACGGTCGATGAGATCACTGACCCCTACAACCTGCAGATTACCTGCGAAATCCTTCGTGGCACGGAAGTCCGCTTCTCGGGCACCACCTCAACGGGCAAACTGCACCGCAAAATCGAGCAGATCGTGGAATTCCTCATCCGCTCGAACCCGGTCCCCGCAGGCTCCGTCCTCTGCACCGGAACCGGCATCATCGTCACCGAGAAAGAAGCCCTCGCCCCCGGCGACGTGGTCAAAATTACGGTCCCCGAAATCGGCGAACTCTCCAACCCCTGCGCTATCGTTTAGCCACTTACAGGCAAGAAGCTGTAAGCGGTCCACCGCTCACAGCTTCTTGCCAAAGGCTTTCATTTCCTTCGTCAGAAATGTTCGCGGGTTCGTTTTTACTCAGTCCTGAAGTGTTGGGCCATCGCACTTCTGCTTTCCATGCGGAATCCTGTTCCGTAATGAAGGCGTCGTGGGCGTGTATTCTAGCCCATTACCGCTTCTGAATCTTCCGCAGATAACGCGCCACGTTGTCAATCCGCACCGGGCCGGCGTCTTGATCGTTCTCCACGTGAGAGAAAATCGGCCCCCACACCGGCATGTCGCGGACACCGTGAGCCGTTGCCCCGCCTTCGTCGCCCTTTATGATTTTGACGACCCGCTCCATCGGAAACTTTCCGTCATTGCGGGCCGATATGCGGGTCAGGTCGGGGGGCGCCGTCTTCAGGGCGCTGGCGATCGGGCCATCGCCCTTACCCTCCATCCCATGGCACGACGCGCAGTACAGTCGGTAAAGTGCCGGTCCCTCCCGGGTCATCGGTGGCTGCGCGGCGTTTGCCGCGGCCACGAAGAACAACGAAGCAGCTATCGCGGATTTCATGCTTTCTTTCCTGCACGTGGAGTGCCGCGACCGACCTACAGCCGGAAAACCTTCCGCGCCGTCTCCCCCAAAATATTCCGCTTCGCCGTTTCGCTCAAAAAAGGCAGCCCCGCAATCCGCCCCGGCACATCAAAATCCCAGTGCGGCCAGTCCGACGCATACATCAGCTGCGTCTCAGCATGAATCGCGTCCATTGTCGCTTCCAGCAGCTTCAGATTTGTCGCCTCCATCGGCTGCGACGTGTAAAACATCTCCTGCATATACTCGCTCGGCAGGCGTTTTAACAGTGGCGCTTCCGATTGCCGCATCAGGTACTCATGGTCCAGCCTCTGCATCATAAAGGGCAGCCACGCCAGCCCGCTTTCAATCCAGACCGTCTTCAGTTTCGGAAACCGCTCCGGCAGACCATTGATAATCCAGTTCGTCAGATGCACCATATTGCACGTCACAAACGACATTGCATGCACCGAGATAAACCGGTTCATCTGCTTGCCCACCGAGTAATCCGGCCCTGCATGGAAGCCAAACGGCAGCCCGCGCTCCTCCAGCTCCCGGTAAACCGGCATGTACTCGTTCTTGAACAGCGGAGCCTGCCGCTGGCTGGTGATCAGAAATCCCACCACGCCCGGCTTCTCCCCAAACTCCCGAATCGTCTTCAGGCAGCCCTCCGGACTGTTGAACGGCAGCGCCAGCATGGACTTAACCCTGGGTTCCTGCGCCAAAATGCGCTCCGTGAACCACCGGTTGTACGCCCAGATCAGCTGATTTTCAATATCCGGGTTCGGGTGCAGCCCAACTTCCAGCATCGGCTGCGGGAATACGATCTGCATCGCAATCCCCATCGAGTCCATCGCCCGCCGCACCAGCGTCAGGTCCCGATGTTCGGAACCCGGATGCTCCCCGTCAACCGCGTCCACCCTCTCCGCCAACTGCGCCTGGTGCGGAATCCGCCCTCCCACATCCTGCATCGTCAGCCCCGGAGGATGGTTACTCAGCGCCAGATTCCTCGCATTCGGCCAGTTCGCCGCCATCGCCTTCCCCACCTGCCGCACCACCGGGTCCTGCACGTACTCCAGAATTTCGGCCCAGGAATCCAGCTCCACGTGGTGCGAATCCACATCCACAATGAAGTAGTCGCGCAGGTTGTACCGGTCAATGTCGCGTCGCGCATTCGCCAGAATCTCCCTTGTGTCCGAGTGAATGGTGATCTGTGGTTCGCGATACTCAAACTCGGACATAAACCAGTTCTCCCTCTTCCTCCACCTCAAACTGCGTTAGCCGAATCTCCGCCTTACCCGGATGGCACCCCGTCTTGACACTGAATTCGAACCCATGCCACGGGCACACCAGCCGAGGGTCGCTCTCATCGAACCGGAAACCCTCAGCCCCCTGCGAGGCATTCAGCTTTTCCTCTACCCGCGGAATCAACAACCCCTGGCAGACCGGCCCACCCTGGTGCGGACACGTATTTTCATACGCATAGAGCTTCCCCTCCACCCGGAACACGCCTACGGTCGTCGAGGCCAGGTCCTTCACCACCCGGCCCCCTTCCGCAATATCTGCCGACTTTCCAACGCAATATCTCATAGTTTGGCCACCCAGACGTCCAAAACCGCCGCCCTGCTTTCTTCTCGTACTGGCGACGCCCCCGCAAAAATCATTATCGGAATCCGCCCCTTCGCCTCGTTATGCACCGCTCCGCCCAGGGACTGCGTCCCGCACTCCACAGGGACAATCAACGCCTAAGCCACTCCCGTCGCCTGATAAAAGCCGAACTGGCCGTGTACATCCTGGCTAGGCTCTTCGAACCTTGTTTAATCTAACTTGGTTCAAGCCGCCCGGGATATGGTTCCGCAGCGTCGCCAGCGCCACGAACGCAACCACCAGCGCCCCCGCGATAGCCTCCAGGTAGACCAGTCGCCCGGCCTGCACCACCGCAGCCCCCACAAACGCGCTCAGAATAGCCCCCAACCGCCCCAAACCCAAGGAAAACGCCACCCCCATCGCCCGCACTTTCGTCGGATAAACATGCGCGGCCACCGCAAATAAAGACGTCTGCAGCGCGTTCACAAAGAAGCCATGTGCCGCCGTCACCCCCAGTAACCAGCTCTGGTCGCCATGGCTCGAGATCGGGACAAAATTCATCGCGATCGCACTCGCCGCACCACAAAGGGAAATCACCAGCAGCGGTCTCCGCGACCCCACCCGCCCGATTAGAATGGCCGACAACACCACCCCCACCACGCCCCCAAAGTTATACGCCGCCAGGCCATTACTTGCCGCCGCCAGCCCCAAACCTTCCGACGTCAACAAACTCGGGAACCAGTTGAAAACCAGGTAAACCGCCAGCAGCGAGAAAAAGTACGCCGCGGAAAGACTCAGCGTATCCCGCCAAATCGCCGGGCCAAACAGCGCCTGCACTCGCGAAACAGTCTCGGCTTGCTGTTCTGTGGGATCCACGAAATCCCCGTCCCCCACCGGTTCCTTGTACATCTTCCCCAGCAGCGTCCTCAACTCATTCCAGCGCTCTTTATGCCTGCTCAGGAAGCGAGGTGACTCCGGCAGCAAAACCCACAAAACGCCCGCGAACAGCAGGGGTGCAATTCCGCCAATCGCGAACAAAGTCTGCCACCCCGCCACCGGCAACACCCTGGCCGCCACCAACCCCGCCAGCATTCCCCCCAGCGGGACGCAAACAATCGTCAGCGAAACCGCCATCGCCCGCCGCCGGATCGGTGTAAACTCCGCGCTCAGCGCGCTCGCGTTCGGCAGCGCTGCCCCAATCCCGGCTCCTGCCAGAATCCGCAGCACCGCAAACATCGTCAGATTCGTCGCAAAAAAGGTCAGCCCCGTCGCCACGCCGAATAAAATAATGCTCGCCGTCAGAGCCACCCGTCGTCCCAACCGGTCTCCGACGTGCCCGCCAAAGATCGTCCCCACCGACATGCCCACCAGTCCCATCGCCAAAACAGGGCCGAACGCCGCCCGCGTCACCCCCCACGCTTTTATAAGCGACGGCAGCGCAAACCCCACCAACTGGTTATCGAAGCCATCAAACGTGATCGCAAGCGCCGTAAGGGCCAAAATTGCCCTCTGTCTCGCACTCCATTCGTTTAAGTCGAGGAGCGCCCCAACGTCAATTGCACTTGCGTTCTGAGTGGACAAATCGGCCCATCATATCAAACGCGGACAATATCAGTTGCGCGCCGCGGCTTTCGCCACTTCCACCGCGAAAGTATACGTGTCCCCGAACATGTTCGACCGGAAAACCACCCACTTCTGGTCCGGGGTAAAGCTGACATTCGGCTCCAGCCGATAGTTATGCTTCCCCATATTCACCAGCTTCTCCGCCCGCAACACGCCCGTCTTCACAAATGTCGCGTCCGTCAGCCCTTCGTTCTTCCGCATCTCCGGCCGGAACAGGTACAGCCACTGCCCGTCCGGAGCCTTCGCCACCTGCCCCGGATCGCCGCCATCCCCACAAAACAGCGTCCCGTCCTGCGTCACATTGAAGTGAATCGACCATTCATTCCGCTCCAGATGATATTGGGTTCGTTCCTTCGTCTTCACATTGAACCCGGCCAGCCAGAAATCCTCCCCGCGTGGCGTTTGCAGGTCAAACCAGATCGTCGCCCCGTCGTGGCTCCAAAACTCATGCCCCCAGATCTCCATCTCCATCGTCCGCGAGTGGATCTTGGTCAATTCCGTCCCGTCCGTGCGAATCGTCCAGATCCGGTCGATCTTGTGCCACGGCCCTTCATGGCAAAGCATCAGCAGGCCAGGGTCGGTGGGCGAAAATTCCAAATGATTCAGCCAGTCCGTCGCCCGGTGGATCACCTTCGTCTCCCCGGTTCGCGTATCCACCGTAAACAGTGCCAGCGGGATCCGTGCCGCCAGCCGCTGCTCCATCATCTCCCCCTTATTCAAAGGCTGATCCAAAGGATGAATCTGCTGGTCCGCATTCCTGTTCTGCGCCGCTGGACGCACCCCCGGCCCCTCCTCGTAAGTCCCCGCCAGCAGCGTCTCATCCGCATTCACCGTCGAAATCGACCCCTTCGCCGGCAGCTCAGCAATCCGCCGAGTCACCAAAGTATCCAGATCCGCCGCATAAACCGCATTGTCCTGGATGTAGAAAACGCTCCGCGTCTTGTGCCCCGTCACAATCACCCGAACCCGCCCCGCCACCACTTCCTTCGTCTGCCTTGTCGCCAGATCCAGCACCGAAATCCCCTTCGGAGTCGTGAAAATCATGCTCTTTCCGTCCGGCGTATAAGAATTCTGGTTGAAATACAGACTCGCGCTCCCCGGTTCGTCTGTCAGCCGCACAACCCTGTGGCCTGTATCCGGATCAATCCATTCTTTCGGAGGAGCCTGCTGGGCGCTCGCCACAAAGGCAAGCAGGGCGGGGAAGACCACAATCGGGACAAAAGTACGCATGCGGGTTCCATTATCTCCCGAAAAACCTGATAAGCTTTGCCCAACATGACCCGCCGGAAATTTTCCTTGACAGCTACCGCAGCAATTGCGGGAGCCACCGCCACCTTCGCGCAAAGCAAACGCTCCATCCGCATCGGCGCGCCCATCTTCCTGAAAAACGACGACCCCGAAGTCCTCGCCCGCGAGCACCGCCGCCTCCACTACACCGCCGCCCAGTTCCCACCCTTCACCACCCCCGACGCCAACCTCATCGCCGCCACCCGCAAAGCCTACGCCGCCCAAAATGTCGTCATCGCCGAAGTCGGTGCCTGGGTCAACATCCTCCACCCCGACCCCGCCACCCGCAAAAAGAACCTCGACTACGCCATCGACCGCATGCGCATCGCCGATGAAGTTGATGCCCGCTGCTGCGTCGATACGGCAGGTTCTTTCAACCTCAAAAGTAGTGCCGACCCCCGCAACGTCACCAAAGAATACTTCGACGCCACCGTGGAGAACTGCCGCAAGATCATTGACGCCGCCAAGCCAAAACGCAGCAAATTCACCATCGAAATGATGTTCGCCAACCTCCCCGACGGCCCCGATTCCTACCTCGAACTCATCAAGGCCGTCGACCGTAAGGAGTTCGGCGTCCACATGGACGTCTGCAACGTCCTCAGCTCCCCCGATAAGTACTACAACAGTGGCAAATATATCGACGAGCTCTTCCGGAAGCTAGGCCCCTGGGTCATGTCCTGCCACGCCAAAGATCTGATCATCCCCGGAGGCCGAAGCCTGACCTTTATCGAAGTCGTCCCCGGTCGCGGCATCGTGGACTACAAGTCCTACCTCCGCAACCTGTCACAGATCCCCCGCGAAGCCCCCCTCATGCTGGAACACTTCGCCGACGACGACGAATTCCAGGAAGGTGCGAACTACATCCGCAAGCAGGGAGCCGAGGTCGGCGTCACTTTCGTCTGACACTCATGTTTCTGACAGTAAGCGCCGTAAGGCTCCAGCCGCCGCTTTCTGCGGCTCCAAATTCTAACTGTGTGTCGGCAGGGCTTGCATCCGGGAGTGCGGCGTTATAGACTCCTTCAGCAGCATCGGGGTCCAAATTTCCGGTCGTGAGGGTCGTATGCGCATTAGTCTTGTTGTCTTCTGTCTCCTGTCGAGTCTGTCTTTGTTCGGTCAAAGTGACCGTGGAACCATTACCGGAACCGTTTCAGATCCAGGTAACGCAGTTATCCAGGGAGCCAAAGTAACGGTCAAACACACCGATACCGCCGCATCCTATGAAAGCGTCACTACCAGTACAGGCAATTTCACCCTGCCCTCGCTGCCGTCGGGAAACTACGACCTTACGGTGGAAAGCCCCGGCTTCAATCGCTACGTGCAGACAGGTATCGGCGTTCAGGTCGCCCAGACCGCCCGCATTGATGTGGTGATGAAAGTCGGTTCCACCTCAGATTCGGTCACGGTTATGGCGGACGCGCCGCTCCTAAAGACAGAGAGCGCCGAGCAAAGCCAGACCATTAATGGCGATCAAATCAACGCCCTGCCTCTGACTTCTTCGGCCGGTGGTGTTCGGAATCCCGTCTCCGGCGTGCTGTTGGCCCCCGGAGTTTACTCGCCAAACCCGGGTAGCTTTACCATTCGCGTTAATGGCGGTATCAACAACACTTACAAGACGCTCATGGACGGCCAGGACATCACAACCAGCGGCAGTGATCCGACGCACCTCAGTGAGCTCCAGCCTTCCGCCGACGCCCTGCAGGAGGTGACGCTGCAAAGCAGTAACTTCGCCGCCGAATTCGGGCAGGTGGCAGGTGGTCTGATTAACATCACATCGAGATCCGGCACCAATAAGTATCACGGCAGCGGCTACGAGTACTTCACCAATGAAGCTCTCAATGCCGGACGCCCCTACACCAACACAGGAAAGAACGGCACCCTGCTGCGCCCCCGCTCGCGAAACAACGATTTCGGGTTCACCATCGGTGGCCCGCTCAGCATCCCGAAACTCTACGACGGTCATAACAGAACATTCTTCTTCTGGAACATAGAGGAGTATCGGACCACCTCCGCTGGCTCCGGCTTCACCACCGTGGCCACCTCCGCCTACCGGGGCGGCGATTTCAGCAAAGTGCTCACGGGCCGAATCCTGACTGACCCCTCCGGTCGACAAATTCCTGAAGGTGCCGTCTTCGACCCCGCCACCGAGCGAACCTCCAACGGCCAGGTTATCCGCGATCAGTTCACCGGCAACATCATTCCCGCCAGCAGGATCGATCCCGTAGCGGCCAAAATTCAGGCCCTCTTCCCGACGCCAACCAATGCCGGCCTGACCAACAACCTGACCGTCGGCGACGCCCTGGAGCGCCAAACTTATATTCCAAGTCTCAAACTGGATCACGCACTGAGTGACAACATCAAGATCTCTGTATATTTGGCCGCTTTCTGGCAGAATGTCCCCAAAAGCGGCGCCGACGGCCTGCCCTATCCTCTGTCTCCGGGGCGCAATTTCGTTGACCGCACCCCCACCTTCCGCTTCAGCTACGATCAGACGGTTACCCCGACCTTCCTCGTCCACTTCGGCATCGGCGAAGTCCGCTATGATCACATCGATTCCTCCCCGGACAGCGTCCTCAGCTACGATGCTCCGAAACTGCTGGGCCTCGTCGGCGCCGGCGTCACGCCCGCTGGTTTCCCCCGCCTCACCGGACTTTCCGCCAATCAGGGCGGAGTTACCTCCACCATCGGGCCCGTTAACGCCAATAACTACTACAACGACAAGCCAACGGCCGTCCTGAGCGGTACGCTCATCCGCGGCAATCACACCTACAAAGCCGGTGCGGAGTGGAGGAAGGATATTTGGGAGGACATTAACACCCGCGGTTCCCAGGGCGTCTACAACTTCGGGGCCGGCCAGACGGCGCTGCCTTACCTGCAGTCCACCAACGTCGGCGGCGGCAGCATCGGGTTCCCCTACGCCAGTTTCCTGCTGGGTATGGCCAATGACGCCAGCACCTCGAACAAGCAGGATCCGCAGATCCACAAGACCGCGCTCGGCTTGTACCTGCAGGATACCTGGAAAGTCACGCGGCGGCTCACTCTCGATTACGGCGTGCGGTGGGATTACGAAACCGCATGGCGCGAATTGCATAACCGCACCAGCATCTTTGGACCTTCGGTTGTGAATCCTTCCGCTGGCGGAAGGCTCGGCGGCGTCCTCTATGAGGGCGATGGCCCCGGTTCGCACTGCAACTGTAGTTTCGGTAAGACCTACCCTCTGGCTTTCGGCCCCAGGCTCGGAATCGCCTACCAGGTGAATTCGAAGACCGTGGTGCGGGGCGGCTTCGGTGTGGTTTACGGCCGAACGTCGGACGCGCGCTACATCACCAACACGGCGATTGTGGGCGTCGGCTACAACACTTTGACCTTCACGAACTCCTTCGGCCAGCCGGGCGCAGTTCTCCAGAAGGGCCTGCAATACAATCCCGCCGATCTGAGCGCCGCTTCCTTTTCGGCGGGCATCCGTCCCTCTGCCGGACAGATAAATTCGCCGCCTTACTATATCGATCCCTCATCCGGCCGGCCTTCCCGTGTCATGCAGTGGAACATTGCGGTTCAGCGTGAGATCTTCAGGGATCTGGCCATGGAAGTTGCTTATGTCGGAAACCGCGGGGCCTGGCTCCAGGGTGATCGTATGCAGGACTGGAACGGCCTCACGGCCGACACGTTGAAAGCCAAAGGCTTCGATATCACCAGCGCTGCGGACCGGACCCTTCTCACGTCTCCATGGAATTCCGCCGCGGCCGTCGCGAGGGGGATTACGGCTCCCTATACGGGCTATCCCTCCGGTTTGACGGTGGCTCAGTCACTTCGGCCTTATCCGCAGTTCGGCAACATCACTTCGTTGTGGACCGCTCTCGGCAACAGCTGGTACGACGCGCTGCAGGCCAAGGTTACCAAGCGCTTCTCCCACGGTTTCGACGCCAGCGGTTCTTTCAGCTGGCAACATGAGGCCTCTCTTGGTCTCGATGCGAACAACGATATTTTCAACCGGGCCCAGAACAAGTACATCTCCTCGTCGTCGCAGCCGATGATCCTGGCCATCGCGTTCAACTATCAAACACCCGCCGTCACTTCGAACAGGCTGATTCGGATGTTTTCGCGGGGCTGGGGCTTCGGCGGCGTTCTGCGCTACTCCAGCGGTCTGCCGATCCAGTCTCCGCTTGCCCAGAATAATCTGAACAGCGTCCTGTTCCGTGCCAACGGGCAATCATTTGCCAACAGAGTTCCGGGCCAGCCGTTGTTCCGGAAAGGCCTCGATTGCCACTGCATCGATCCAAATAAGGACTTCGTCCTGAATCCCGCCGCCTGGACCGATCCCGCGCCCGGGACCTGGGGAACTTCCGCTGCGTACTATAACGATTTCCGCCAGCAGCGGCGTCCGGCCGAACAGTTCAGCCTTGGCCGCACCTTCCAGATTCGGGAAGGTATGACGTTCCAGCTCCGGGCCGAATTCTTTAACGCCTTCAACCGCACCGAAATGAATGCCCCCACTTCCACGAATGCTCTGCAGACGCAGGTGAGTAACTCGGCGGGCGTGCCAACCGCCGGCTTCGGCTACATCAACTCCACGGGTCTTGCATTCGCACCCCGAAACGGCCAGCTCGTAGCGAGGTTCCAGTTCTGAGCTCCGACGACACGGGACCGGCTGAAGTGCTGGTCCCGTGTCGTCGCCCATCCGCTACCTTATATCTGTCATGACTCGCTCGCGTATCTCGCCCCTTCCTCTGGCTGCTCTCTTCGGAATAGCCCTGGCTACCTCGGCGTTGCCGCAGAGTGCCGCCATGTATCAGAAGTCCGTGCAGCCACTGCTCGTGAAGAACTGCTTTGCCTGTCACAACGACACCATGAAGTCCGGAGACCTGAACCTGCAGGCTCTCGCCTCTTCTCCCGCTGTTGGGGAAAATCGGGACAAGTGGGAAACCATCCAGCGGCGTCTGGTGGCCGGAGAAATGCCTCCCAGTGGCGCGACCCGGCCCGAAGCTGCTGACTTGAAGGCAGCCACCGACTGGATCCGCATGGAACTGGACCGCACGAAGACGGCGGTCAAACCCGAAGCGGGGCGCGTGACGGCGCGCCGCCTCAACCGTTCCGAGTACAACAACACCGTTCGCGACCTGTTCGGCGTTGACTTCCGGCCCGCCGACGATTTTCCGCAGGACGATTCCGGGTATGGCTTCGACGTGATCGGTGATGCCCTCTCGCTCTCCCCGGTCCTGATGGAAAAATATCTCTCCGCAGCCGAAAAAGTGGTCCACACGTCCATGTTCGGCCCCGGTGCCGTGAAGCCGACCGTGGTCCGGCACCAGCCTCCCTACAGAGTCGGCACCGATGGCGGTGACAACAGCAGGTTTTCCAAAGCCCTGCCCTTTACCCTGACGAATTATGACGTAACCGGACTCGCGCTGCCCAGCGCGCTTCATACCACGCACCGCTTCCCTGCCGCCGGCGACTATGTGTTCCGGATCGACCCGGAGGGCAACCGGCCCCGCCCTTCCGACTCGTTTCAGGTGGCGGTTTGGATCGATGGGAAGCAAATCGGAACGGTGCTTTACGAAGCAACCGCGGCCGCAACATCTCTCGAAGGTGAAGATCGCACCATCAAACTGCACGTGGAAGCTGGCGAGCACTGGGTGGCCGTTTCCGCCCTGCGCCTCTATGAGGGCCTTCCTGCCAGCTACGGCGCGCTGAATCCGACCAAACAGCCGCCTCCACCGGCGCAGGACCCGGCGCCTTTTCTCCAGCCGAAACCCAACGCCACGCCCGAGGAGCTGAAAGACCTGGAAGAGCGCCGCAAGACGTTCACGGCGCGTCAGCGTGCGCGCGCCGCTAAGGCTCCAGATATTACCGACATCAGTTTCCGCGTCAATTTTGTGGAAATCACCGGGCCCTTCGACCCCGATACCCGGGCCTCCTCCGAGTCGCGCCGCCGGATCTTCAGCTGCGACCACACCGACCCGAGTCAGCATAACGCGTCCTGTCCCCGCAAGGTCCTTGGCACCATGGCGCGGCGGGCGTGGCGCAGGCCGATCACCGCCCAGGAACTCAACCGGCTTGTGGCCCTCGCCGAGCAGGACCGCAAACGCGGAAGTTCCATGGAGGAGGCCATCGGTACCGGCCTCGAAGCAATTCTGGTCTCGCCGCAATTCCTGTTTCGCGTGGAGCGCGATCCGAAACCGGCCGGCGCGGATGCGGAACACCCGCTCAGTGACTATGACCTGGCCTCCCGGATGTCGTACTTTCTCTGGAGCAGCACCCCCGACGAAGACCTGCTGCGCGCCGCCGATTCCCATTCCCTCCGCAAGCCCGAAGTTCTGGAGACCCAGGTCCGCCGCATGCTGCGCGATCCGAAATCGAAGAGGCTCGTGGAAGACTTCGGGGGCCAGTGGCTTCAGTTCCGCGGGTTGGAATCGGCGCGTCCCGACATCAACCGCTTCGGCCGGTTCGACGATTACATCCGGATGTCGATGCGGCGGGAAACCGAACTCTTCTTCGAAAACCTGATTCAGGAAGACCGCCCCGTTACCGATCTGCTCAATGGCAAATACACCTTTCTGAACCAAGCCCTGGCCCAGTTTTACGGTCTTCAGGGCGTCTCCGGCCCTGAGTTTCGTAAGGTGGACCTGACCGGAACGCCGCGCGGCGGGGTGCTAACCCACGGCAGCGTGCTGACCGTCTCCTCGTATTCCACCCGAACCTCTGTTGTGCTGCGCGGCAAATGGGTTCTGGAGAACCTGCTGAATGCTCCGGTTCCCCCGCCGCCCCCTGACGTTCCGGCCCTCGATGAATCAACCGTGGGAACGTCCATGTCGTTGCGCCAACAAATGGAGAAGCACCGGACCAACGCGGTCTGCGCTTCCTGCCACTCGCGCATGGATCCTCTCGGCTTTGGTCTTGAAAACTTCGATGCCATTGGCCAGTGGCGAACCGAAGACGGCAAGTTTCCCATTGACTCCTCGGGAGTCCTGCCCGATGGCCAGACTTTCAACGGCCCGGCTGAGCTCATCGCTGTGTTGAGCCAGAAAAAAGACGCATTCGCCCGCGCCATGACCGAGAAAATGCTGACCTACGCGCTGGGACGCGGTCTGGAAACTTACGACCGTCCCACCGTAAATACCGTTGCGCGGCGCCTCGCCGAAACGGACTTTAGGTTCTCCACCATGGTCCTGGAGATCGTGAAGAGCCTGCCGTTCCAGAATAGAAAAGGAGACCGGGTTCTCGCGCTGAGCGCAGCCCCGAATACCACCCATGCTGATCACCGGTAAACACCTTCACCGCCGTACATTTCTGAGGGGCCTTGGGCTCGCCGTGGGCCTTCCTCTGCTGGATTCGATGACTCCGGCTCTTGCCACCGCGGCCACCGCGGCAAAGGTTCCGAACCGTCTTCTCTTTACCTACATTCCCATCGGCGCCGTAATGGAGGAGTGGTTCCCCACCGGCGGCGAGCGCGACTTTCAGTTCAAACGCATCCTGAAGCCCCTCACGCCTTTTAAGGACGATCTCTGCGTCCTCGGCGGCCTCGACCACCACAACGGCTACGCTCTCGGCGATGGCGGCGGCGACCATGCCCGCGCCGGAGCCTGTTACCTCACCGGCGTTCATCCGAAAAAGACCGCCGGGGCCGATATTCAGGCCGGTGTGTCGGCCGATCAGATCGCAGCCGAGCGCTGGAAATCGGAGACGCGTTTCGGTTCCATCGAGCTTGGCTGCGACGATACCCGGACCGTCGGCGCCTGCGACTCCGGCTATAGTTGTGCATACCAGAACAGCGTTTCATGGCGTGCGCCGTCCTCCCCCATGCCGCCCGAAACGAATCCCCGAACCGTTTTCGAGCGGCTGTTTGGAACCGACGACCTATCAGCCCCAGCCGATGTCCGGGCTCGCCGTCTCCAGGCCCGCAAGAGTATCCTCGACTACGTCAACGAAGATTCCAAACGCCTGGCCGTCGATCTCGGTGCTGCCGACAGGCGTAAGCTCGACGAGTACCTTTACGCCGTCCGCGACATCGAAAAGCGAATTGAAGGCGCCGAAAAAGACCGGAAGGAGTTCAGGCCCTCTCTCGAAAAGCCAGCCGGTGTTCCGGTGCTCTTCGCCGACTATTTGAAACTGATGTTCGATATCCAGTTTCTGGCGGTCCAGGCCGATCTGACCCGCGTGGCGACCTTCATGATCGGACGCGAAGGCAGCCAGCGGACCTATGAGGAAATCGGCATCCCCGAGCCCCATCATCCCCTCACCCACCACCGGAATAATGCCGAGAACATTGAGAAGATAACTCAGATCAATCAGTTTCACGCCAAACAGTTTGCGTATTTTCTGGATAAACTCAAGACGACAGCCGAAGGCGACGGCTCCCTGCTCGATCACTCCATGGTGGTCTACGGCAGTGGCATCGCGGACGGCAATCAGCACAGCCACGAGAACCTGCCCATGATTGTGGCGGGCCGCGGCAACGGAGCCATCCGGCCGGGCCGTTACCTCACGTACCCGAAAGGTACGCCCACCACCAACCTGTGGCTTACCCTGCTCGACCGTATGGACGTGCATCCCGAAAGCATCGGCGACAGCACGGGTCGGCTGGAACATCTCACAGGCCTCTAAAGGAGATTCATGCTCACAAAATCGTTGCTCATTCTGCTCTTTGCCTCATCCGCTTTCGGAGCGTCGAACGGGGCCGTGGTTCCTTTGTGGAGCAACGGAGCGCCGGGCTCGGAAGCCTCGGCGGGGACGCCGGAAGTAGTCACCACACCCGCTAAGCAGGGGGATTCGGTGAAGGTTTCGTCCATCCACAATCCTTCCCTGCTGGTCTATTTGCCGGCAAAGGACAAGGCCACCGGGGCCGCCATGATTGTGGCTCCCGGCGGCGGGCATCGGTTTCTTTCCATCGATACCGAAGGCACCAACGTTGCGGAGTACCTGGCCAGCCAGGGCGTAGCCGCGTTCGTTCTGAAGTACCGTCTTGCCCGGGAACAGGGGTCAACCTACAAGATTGAGACCGACGCGTTTGGCGACGCGCAACGGGCCATCCGGTTGGTGCGCGCCCGCGCCGCCGACTGGGGCGTGAATACCGCCAAAGTGGGCATCATGGGTTTCTCGGCAGGCGGGGAACTGGCGGTTCTCGCGGCCACCAGGTTTGACTCGGGGAAAGCGGACAGCGCCGATCCCATCGAACGGCAGAGTTCAAAGCCGGACTTTCAAATCCTCATTTATCCCGGAATCCGCGCGGAGAATTATACGGTGACGAAGGAAACCCCTCCCGCGTTCCTGCTGGCTGCCGATAATGATCGAGGCCCTTCCACGGCTATCCCGTCCCTCTACCTCGCCCTGAAGAAGGCGGGCGTTCCGGCTGAACTCCACGTCTATAACAGCGGAGGCCACGGCTTCGGTCTCCAGCCGACCGACACCCGCCCCAACATCATCTATTCCACGTGGGCTGTCCGCCTGAAGGAATGGATGGCGGACGTAGGGATGTCCCCCGCCCGGAAGTAGCGGTCTCAGGGCTGGGGACAAAGGGAAGCCGCGCCACGCTCAGGTCCCGCCGAAGCCCCCCGCATGCTGGGATGCACCACCTGTATCCGCTAGCAGGGCGCAGAGTGACCTTGCCCTCAGAATCCGTATCCCTTAATTCGTTATAGTCTTGCCGCTGCTTCGGCCCTGTACCAGTTTTCTTCGAACTGAGCCGGACTGAGGTAATTCAGGGTGGAGTGCATTCTGGTGTTGTTGTACCAGTGGAT
>CAIYVZ010000076.1 GCA_903929755.1 uncultured Acidobacteriia bacterium | reverse complement strand
GCTTCGTTCGCAAACCACCACAACCGCTGCCAGCCCCTCAGGAGGTCTGGATCAATAAACCACTACAAGTACCCTCAGAGATTAAAACTCAGTAATCTATGCTTCCTGGTGTCTCAAAAGTGTTGACATGCACCGTGGAAGGAAAAGCTGGATTGGGCGTATGAGCATCTGGGCAAGGATGTGGAAGTGACAATCACCTTCGACAAGAGCCAGGTCTATGGGAAATTCTTGTACGACGACTTCATGGACTACAATCTGGCGTGGTTGCAGCATCGCAAGCATGGTTTGGTAGTCATGCCCGTGAAGCAGATCAGCGGGAAGCTCCTCCATCCGAGAATTCTGGAGTACGACGGTACGAACTTAGATCAGGTTCAGTCGGCATTGACAATCTGTTTCCAGCGGAAACCAGGTGAGGAATTAGTGCTGCCGAGATAAGGAATGCTGGAGGCATCGCGCCACCTGCGTCCACGTTGACTTGACCGGTTTACGAAGAGGTATTTTATGGAAGACGATAAACTATCCGCCCTGATAAGCACTTTGCCAACTATTCTGGCGCTGCGACTCAGAGAACTACAGCACCCGGAGGGCGCCTTTGAGGCCCTGTGGGCCATGTGCGATTTGCTGGAGGCCGCCTTGCGCCTGCTGGTGATGGCCGGTTTAGCCGAGCATCCCACGCTTCCCGAAAAGTTACAGGCCGAGATCCACAAGAGCCTGCAACGCCCTTCCCTTGGCGATTGGCTTCAAATCGCGATTGCCGTCAGCAACCATCAGCCGGAACAAAGCAACCTTCGCCGGTTGAAAGAAACCGTCGAAGCTCTGCGAAAGCTCTGGCGCGTCGACGGCTTTAAGGACCTGCGCAATAGCATGGCCCACTCCGGCTTTAACCGGCCTGTTCAATCGAAGCCCTCTTATGAGCAGTGGCGCCCTCGCATCCTCGCTTTTGCAGAGAAACACCTCGAATGGTTGTCCGAGGCGTCTCTGCTGCTCTGCGATGCAGAGGGCCGCCTGATCCTGATGCGCGGGACATCCGAAGCCGAGCAGGCCATGAGTTCCTGGCCGCTGCTGGAGCAAGCTCATTTCTCAAGCGTGTGGTTGGTCGTTGCGGGGCAAGCCCTTCACTTGGGACCTCTGGCGATTGCAGATGCTGAAGGTTCCGATCCGTTGATTTTCATGAGTGCGGATAAGGACCGGGGTCGGGTGAAGTATCTTCGTGTCGGGAACCGCCACCCCCCGTTCGTCGATTCGTCCCCCGCCATCTTCGCCGATTTTCAGCGGCGCTTTCTAAGCGGCAGCAGTACTGAGTGGGTTGAAGCCGGCATCAGGCGGGAAGCGGGCCGCCGCGTTGGACGGGAGCGCGAGTTTCAGGATCTGCTGGCCGCAGTTCGGCAACCGGGCCCGCGCGCCCTTTGGGTCGGTGGCGCCGCGGGGTCTGGAAAGTCCTGCCTGATGGCCGGGGTAATGGAAGATTTGTACGATAATCCTCTCCCCGATACCTGCTTTATCCCCTACCGGTTTCGCGCTGGCCATCAAGAGTGCAACCGCACATTGTTTGTTAGTATCCTCACGCAGGCGCTTGAGTCCTCTCCGTATTCCCCGCAGGCGGGCTCCGAGGGGAAGCAATCTGGAGGGGTCAACGTTTCTCCGGTTCAGAAACTCGAGGCTTTAGTCAAAACATTGCAGTCCGGCGTCCGTGTGCTGCTCGTGCTGGACGGCCTGGATGAAGTGGTGGAACTTGATCCCCGGTTTCTGGTGGAAGTCCTGCAGCCCCTGAGCAGGGCGGGGGTGCGGCTGGTGGGGGCCGGGCGTTCAGAGCGAGGACTACCGGAGTTCTTCTCCACGCTGGATGCCGAGCAACCGTTTCCGCGCGGGCTTCCCGCTATGAGCGAGGACGACATTCGGCAGATGCTGGTCAATGCGATCAGCTTGAGTAAGGACCTGAGACGCCGCCTTTTCAAGCAGGATAGTGTTGCATCTGGCGTCATGGAAAACGCCTTTATTCAGGAGGTTTCCCGGTGCAGCGAAGGGCTTCCACTGTATATCACCTACTTGAAGGAAGATCTCTGGAATGGGAGTATTGGCCCCGACAACCCCAGCCAGCTGCCCCGGAAACTGAGTGGCTACCACGACGAACTGATCCGCCGTGCTGGTATCGTCGGCGATTTGCAGGCAATCGTTACGCCGATCGTCGTGCTGTTGGCACTCGCAGCCGAGCCATTGTCGATAAACGCGATGGAAGCTTTGCTACTGCGGCGTGAGTTTCTCGACGAGCCCGACAGAGCCTTGGTGGAGCGCGCGCTGGTCATCCTGGCCGGGATGTTGAAGTGCAGGGAGAATCTGGAGGGTGAAGCCGGGTTCACCCTCTTCCATCATTCCCTCAGGCTGCACATTTTGAACCATGCGGATTTCCAGCAAACGGTGAAGAAACTGCGCAAATCACTGGCCATGGAGGCGCTGAAGCCCTGGGGCGATGCGTTGGAAGTTTATCTGCTGCGAAACGGCGTTCGTCATCTGGTCGATGTAGGGCAGCGCGACGGGGCCCTGCATTTGACCACAGACCTGGACTTTCTGCTCAAGCGGTTTCGGCGTCTGGAGCTTACTGGCCGGGCCGCTGAGGGATGGTATGCCGATTGGGAGTTGCTGTTGCCGGGGAGCCCGTTGAGCGGCAGCCTCGACGCATGGTGGAACTTTGCGCGCGGCGTGAAACACTGCTTTCGACATCGTTGGCTGCCGGATTGGCGAGTGCTTTTCCAACTTGCCATGGATCACGCTGATGATAGCCCTGTCACGCTCGCGGCCGAACAGTACGTGAAGGATGGCTATTGCGACTGGGCGTGGATACGTTTGGTCAATCGTCCAGCGCAGTATGCGCCTAATCCGCTGCTGGCGGTGCTGGTGGGGCATGCGGATACGGTGGACGGTGCCAAAGTGCTCAAAGATGGCCGCATTCTCTCCTGGTCTTCTGATCACACCTTGCGGTTATGGGATGGCCAAACCGGCGAGATACTGGCGGTGCTCGAGGGACATACTGAAGGCGTTACTGGCGCTAAATTTCTGGACGACGGGAGGATACTCTCGTGGTCCCATGACAGTAGCTTGCGGATATGGGATGGCCGGACGGGGGCCGAAGTTGGGCTTCTGGATGCGCATACCGCCACTGTTAACGGTGTCGAAGTACTAAAAGATGGTCGTATTCTCTCTTGGTCGTCTGATCACACGTTGCGGTTATGGGATGGCCAAACCGGCGCAGTACTGACCTTGCCCGCGGAAAACGTATCCCTTAGCTGAGAATCAGCAAAGGGAGAAAGATGGAAAAGGCAAAGAGAGCGAAGTACACGCTGGAGTTCAAGCAGGAAGCGATACGGCTTGTGGAATCCGGTGAGAGTCTAGCG
>CAIYVZ010000075.1 GCA_903929755.1 uncultured Acidobacteriia bacterium | reverse complement strand
TGATCGTTATCTCCCAAAGGCTGCAGAAAGCATGAACCGCCGGGCATTCCTGTTGACAGCCCCCGCCCTCGTGGCCTGCGCAACCGACCCTCGTCCCGTCACCCTCCCGTGCCTCGCCCCTGCCATCTCCGCCCTCGCCATGCTCGCCTCTTTTGACTACGCCATGGCGCACCGCGGCGTCAGCCCCGTCCTCAACGCCGTCTCCGCCCTCATCGTCGTCATCTTCGGTAGCCTGATCGTTATCTCCCAAAGGCTGCAGAAAGCATGAACCGCCGGGCATTCCTGTTGACAGCCCCCGCCCTCGTGGCCTGCACCACAGACCGCCGACCCCGCCTCAACGTCTTCAACTGGTCCGCCTACATCGACCCCGCCATGCTCCAGCGCTTCCAGCAGGAATTCGGCGTCCGCCTCCGCTACGGAACCTACGAGAGCAATGAGGAAATGCTCGCGCGCATCATGAGCGGCAACTCCGGCTGGGACGTCGTCTTCCCCACCCACAGCCGCCTCTCGCCCCTGGCCGCTCACGGCCTCCTTGCCCCTCTCGACCAGCGCCGTCTCAGCGCCCTCCCCAACCTCGCCCCGCGCTTCCAGGCCCCCGTCTGGGATCCAACCCTCCGCTGGGCCATCCCCTACATGTGGAACGGCACCGGCATCGCCTGGAACTCCGCGCAAGTCGCCGCCCCCACCACCTGGGCCGCCCTCTGGCAGGCCTCGCTGCGCGGCCGCATCACCATGCTCGACGACCCCGAAGACGTCCTCGGAGCCTGCCTCCTGAAACTCGGCTTCCCCTTCAGTTCCACTAACGAAACCCAACTCCGCGCCGCCCGAGCCGAAGCCATCAGCCAGAAGGCTCTGCTGCGCGCCTACCTGAACGCCGACGTCCGCGACCAGCTGGTCTCGGGCGACGTCCTCGCCGCCCAGCTCTGGTCCACCACCACCGCGCAAGCCATCGCCGGCAACCCCGCCCTCAAATTTACCTGGCCCAACGACGGCTTCCCCCTCTACTGCGACTGCGCCGCCATCCTCCGCGAAAGCCCCCGTCAGGACCTGGCCCACCACTTCCTGAACTTCCTCCTCCGCCCCGAAGTCGCCGCCGCCAACGCCAAAGTCGCCGCCACCGCCACAGCCGCTGGCGTGGGCCAGAACACCACAGACCCCGTCCTCTACCCCCCCGACGAGATCTACGCCCGTGGCTTCTGGCCCCCACCCCTCCCCCCCGCCGCCCAGCGTTACCGCGACCGCCTCTGGACCGAAATCAAGTCCGCCTGAAAGCTCGTGCCTGAAAGCTCAGCCCTAACCAATCGGGACGATTGCTAAACTGGGGACTTCCACCCCCCTTGTCCCAAACTCCTCCCAGCAAGGTCGTTCACGACCAGTCTGAAATCCTGATCCGTGGAGCCCGCCTCCACAATCTCAAGAACCTCACCCTCTCCATCCCCCACAACAAGCTCACCGTCATCACCGGAGTCTCCGGTTCCGGCAAAAGCTCTCTCGCCTTCGACACCATCTACGCCGAAGGCCAGCGCCGCTACGTCGAATCCCTCTCCGCCTACGCCCGCCAGTTCCTCGAACGCATGGAAAAGCCCGCCGTCGATGAAATCGAAGGCATCTCCCCCGGCATCGCCATCCGCCAGAAGAACACAACCCGCAACCCCCGCTCCACCGTCGCCACCTCCACCGAAATCTACGACTTCATGCGCCTCCTCTGGGCGCGCGCCGGCCGCACCTACTGCAACGTCTGCAGCCGCCTGGTCCTGAAAGACACCGTCGACCACATCGCCGGGGCCATGCTCGCCCAGCCCATCGGAACCCGTTACTACGTCCTGTTCCCCGTCAAGCCCCACGGAGCGTCGCCTGAGGGAAAGCTGGAACACGGCTCGGTCCCCAAAGCGCGCCTCAACGAACTCCGCACCCGAGGCTTCAATCGTCTCTGGCAGGCCGGCAAGCAGTTCGACTTCGCCAACCCCGAATCCCTCCTCGATATCGACTGGCACCAGCCCGTTCACGTCCTCGCCGACCGTCTTGCCATCACCGCAGACGCAAGACAGCGCATCGTCGACAGCGCCGAAGCCTGCTACCGCGAAGCCGGCGAAGTCATCTTCGAGGATGCGAAAACCTCCGAACGCATCCTCTTCAGCGAGAAGTTCGTCTGCAAGTACGACGTCCTCGAATTCCGCGAACCCGAGCCCGTCCTCTTCAGCTTCAACAGTCCCGCCGGAGCCTGCCCCCGCTGCCAGGGCTTCGGCAACACCATCGACTATTCCCAGGACCTCATCGTTCCCAACCCCGGCCTCACTCTCGACGGTGGAGCCATCGATCCCTGGACCAAGCCCATCGGCAAAGAATGGCTCGACGATTTCCGCCGCAAAGCCGCCGGACGCGTTCGCTTTGACGTCCCCTTTTACGACCTGACCGACGCCGAGCGCAAGCTGGTTCTGGAAGGTGAAAAGAAGCTCGACGGGGTCCGCCAGTTCTTCCGCTACCTCGAAACCAAGAAGTACAAGATGCACGTCCGCGTCTTCCTCAGCCGCTACCGTGGCTACGCGCGCTGCCCCGATTGTGAAGGTTCCCGCCTCCGCCCCGAAGCTCTCAACATCCAGGTCGGCGGCAAAACCATCGCCGAGGCCGTCCGCATGAACATCGCGCAGGCCCACATCTTCTTCGGCTCCCTCCAGCTCACCCCCGAAGAGGAAGGCATCGCCGGCAAAATCCTCGTCGAAATCGAGCAGCGCCTCCGCTTCCTCAAGGATGTTGGCCTCGAATACCTCACGCTCGAACGTCTCGCCGCCACGCTCTCGGGCGGGGAAGCGCAGCGTATCCAGCTCGCCACCTGCCTCGGGTCCCGCCTCGTCGGAGCCTGCTACGTCCTCGACGAACCCTCCATCGGCCTCCACTCCCGCGATACCGCCCGGCTCCTGACTATCCTTGCCGAACTCCGCGACATCGGCAACACCATCATCGTCGTCGAACACGATCCCGACGTCATGCGCGCCGCCGACCACATCGTCGATCTCGGCCCCGGAGCCGGCGAACATGGTGGCCACATCGTCTTCGAAGGCGATTACGACGCCCTCATCGCGCCTGCCAACACTTCCCTCACTGGCCGCTACCTGCGCGCCGAACTTAAAGTCGCGAAGCCCAAAAAACGCCGCAAGCCGAACCCGAAAAATACCCTCAAAATCTTCGGAGCCACCCTCCATAACCTCAAGGGTCTCGACGCCCAAATCCCCCTCGGCATGTTAACCGTCGTCACCGGCGTCTCCGGTTCCGGCAAATCCACCCTCGTCCACGACGTTCTCTACAAATCCCTGCTCGCCCAGCAACAGGCCAAGGTAGCAGTGGCCGCCCGCGGCAAAGCCGCCACAGAGGCGGATGATGATGCCACCGCCGAAGCCCCTCGCATGACCTGCACCCGTCTCGAAGGCACCGAAGGCATCAAAGATGTCGTCATGATCGACCAGACCCCCATCGGTCGCACCCCCCGCTCCAACCCCATCACCTACATCAAGGCCTTCGATATCGTTCGCGGCCTCTTTGCCGCCACCAAAGAAGCCGAGCGCCGCGGCTACACCGCCGGCCACTTCTCCTTCAACGTCCCCGGCGGACGCTGCGAAACCTGTCAGGGCGATGGCACCGTTACCGTCGAAATGCAGTTCCTGGCCGACGTGGAACTGATCTGCGAAGAGTGCAACGGAGCCCGCTACAAGACCGCCATCCTCGACATTCGCTACAAGGACCTCAACATCCACCAGGTCCTCCACCTTACCGTCAAAGAGGCCATTGGCATCTTCTGTGAGACGCCCCGCCTCGTCACCCGCCTGAAACTCCTCGACGAAGTCGGCCTCGGCTACCTCCGCCTCGGCCAGTCCGCCACCACGCTCTCCGGTGGCGAAGCCCAGCGCGTCAAACTCGCCGCCCATCTCGCGCAGGCCAGCAATGAAGGCACGCTCTTCATCTGCGACGAACCCACCACAGGCCTGCACTTCGACGACATCACCAAGCTCCTCACCGCCTTCGAACGCCTCATCGAAAACGGGGGCTCCCTCGTGGTCATCGAACACAACCTGGACGTCATTCAGGCCGCGGACTGGATTCTGGACATGGGGCCCGAAGGGGGCGACGGCGGAGGCCAGCTGGTCTCTGCCGGTCCGCCCGAAAAGATCGCGCAGGGCACCTCGCACACCGCCCACTTCCTCTGCGGCTAATCGCGCGAACGAACCGCGACCGTCAGGAAGCGGCACGACAAAGATGACGGAGCGAACCCCGGCGCTTACTGAACGCTGAAAACGCCCTTACTACTCGCCGTCTGCTTCCCTACGCCGTCGTGCGCCGTAATCGTGATCGTATATTCCCCGGCGCGCATATTCGGCTGCAGCGTAATACTAAATGACCACGGGACCCATGGCTGCGGATAAAACGCCTGATTCCGCTCCACCGCCGCATTCTCCTGGTGAAACAACTGCTTGCCGTCCGGCCCCGATACCGTCACGTCATAAGCCACATCCATCGCATGCTGCTCGCCATGTTTGTAGCCCGTGATATCGAACTTCACCCACACCATGTCGCCCGCCCGGTACGCCACACTCCGCGCCGGAGTCTCGTCATCCGCCGTCCGGTAGAACGCAAAGTTCCGCACCACCAGCTGCGCCGACGCAGGAATATCCTTGCCGTCTACCTGAAACGTCGTCTCGCCGGAAGCTGCCGCTTTCGTTTGGTCGTCAGTCGCGCGGTACTTGATCTTGTACGCGCCCGGAGGTGCCAGCGAAGGGATCTGAAACTGGAAATGGAACCGCGGCCGGTATTCTTTGTCCTCGTCCCGCAGGGAAGTCGCCACGCCAACTTCATCCTTCGGGACAATCGGCGTCCCGCGCGAATCAAACACTTCCGCGTGGCCCGTCAGCACAATCTTGCCACCGTCGCCCGTCTTGTAATCCCCTGCCGAGAAACGAAAGAATACCGTCTCCCCCGGAACTACCCTCTGCGTAGCCACCAGCGCAGCCCCGTCCTCAAACTGGGACACAATCGGCTCGCCCACCCGAAACGTTGCCTTTGCCACTTTCGTCGCCTGCCCTGCGGCCGTTGACGCCAGCAGCCACGCCACCAGAACCGCGCTCGATATCAGTTTCTTCACGGTTTCTTCGGTGCCGCGTCCATCGTATTAGGCGTCGCCACCGTTGAGTTGTTCATCTGCTCATGCATGAAGTTCAGCGGAATGTCGATGTAAACGTCATCCTCGTCCGTCTCATCCGACAACCTGAGCTTGTAGTGCGCCGCCGGAGCATCGAACAGAATCTGTCCCGCTTCCGTCTGCGCCGGATCCACACTCCGAACCACTCCCAGCCACCGCCCTACGCCCGTTCCATCCGCCAGTTCCTGGTACACCTTACCCACATCGTCCACCAGCGCCAGCGCCGGAATGGGCGAAGGCTGATTGTTCGCGCTCGAAACCGAGATCTGCACAACGAAGAACCGGCTCGTCGGGATACGCGCATTGGGATCTTCTCCCAGCCGCGGCAGAATCTGCGCATCCACAACGCTGTAAGTCAGCTTATTGTGCTCCGCTTTCTCACCACTTTGGTAAATCTTGGTCTGGCGCACATGCGTCGCATTGCACGCTGTCAGCGCAAAGATAGCGGATATCAGGATAAGGGGTCGAAACATTTGGATACCGTGAGGATTATCTCAAATCGCTGACAAGATGTCGAGGTGCCCGGTCACGCCCGTACTGCAGCGCCCTCCCGCCCCGCTCACTGCCCCTTTGTGCGGTGTTTTACCAGCAGTTCCTGGTAGCGGATTCTCTGCGCCGGCGTCAGTACCTGCACGATCCTGGTGTTGCCATCCGCCAGCAAATTTTCGTAATAGCGACCGAAATCAGCCAGAATTGACGTCAGTTGTCTCACCTGTTCGTCGGAGAGGTCCAGTTCGCTCTTCCATTCGGAGATGGAAACCGACAGCCCCACCGGTATGGGCTGCCCCGCTTTATGCATCCCCGGGTGAACGGCGGTCATCAAAATGGCCCCCAGTACACCGCCGCACAGGAACACCAGAATCAGCGTAACGATCGCAGTCTTTTCCGCAGGCCGGGGGAGTGTGGCAGTCAACATGGCTTTATCCGGGAATTCGTCAGCAGCGCTTACTAGTGATATGCCGCCAGCGTAACCAGCAAACGATCCGGTTCCGCTGCCCCGGCGTGCGCCGTGGTGGTGTCGTATTGTGCAATAATCGCCGTCGCGTCAGCCCCGTCTTGTTCGGCTTCCTGGCGAACCAGCAACCCTCCAAGTCCCACCAGCAGCAACAACGATGCAAAAGCCACCCTCTGGAAGAACACCTGCCCCGGCGAAAACAACCTCGCCCAGGTCGATTTCGGCTGCTGCTCGCATATCGTCGCCGCAATCTTCGCATAGAAGCCTGCGCTCGGTTCCGGCGCTTCGCCCAGCGACGGTGACAGTTCTTTCAGTATCTGCGAAAGTTCATCCATCTCAGCCACCTCGGTCCGGCACGAAACACACTCGTCCAAATGCCTGTAGAAGGCCGGGGAGGCCTTGCCGGCCAAATGCCGTTCCAGTTCCTTTTGTACTGCGTCGTGCATATTTGCTTTAGACCGTAACAGGTGCTCGTCCCAGCCTTTGTGCAGCTTTCACCAGTTTCTGGCGGGCGCGGAACAACTTCACTTTTATTGTATTCTCGTTCATGCCCAGAATGCCAGAGAGCTCCTCTACCGAGTGCCCTTCAACCTCTTTGAGCATCAGCAGTTCCTTCTCTTCACCCGATACCCGTTCCAGCAGTTTCACAATGTAATCCCGCCGCGCCAGCGTCGTATCCGCCGCCGGAGCCCGGTCCACCGCCGGTGCACTGTTCTCCACCCGCCGCGCTTCGTCCTCGCTCATGTCACTCTCGTACACCAGCTTGCGGACCTTCTTCTTGCGCAGGTAATCGAAGCACTCGTTCACCGTGATCTTGTAGATCCATGTGATCAGCGAACTCCGAAAGTCAAAATTACGCAGCGAGAAGTAAACCTTCGCAAACACCTGCTGCGATATGTCCTCCACATCGTTGCGGTGCCGCACAATCCCATGGACAATCGAGAATACCTTCGACTGGTACTTCTCCACAATCTCCTGGAACGCAGTTTCGTCGCCAGCCTGCGCACGGCGGACAAGTAGTGCCTCGGGTGTGCTCTCGTAATCCACTCGGGTTCTGGTGGCCGTTAACGTCGCTGCCGGAAGAGTCGCTGTGAGGATTCCCATACTGAACGCTTCGACGCAGCTTCTTTCCCGACGGTTTCAGAAAAATATGACATTTGGAAAAAATCTTCTGTGAAACTTAGTAGCAGGTCTGTCGCCAAACTCCCCTCACCTCTATCCCAACACTATTTTGATACTGTCCTGAATCCAAAGCCTCCTCTCCCGCGTCTGTTATACTGACGTTAAATCAGCACAGGGGAGAAAGCGAATCACTATGGTACAGCTCACAGAAACAGCCATTTCGAAAGTTAAGGAAATCATCGACACCCAGGAACCCAAGCCTTCCGGTCTCCGTATTTCCGTGGTTGGTGGCGGATGCTCGGGTTTCAGCTACTCAATGGCCTTTGAAACCGCCCCCAGTATGCTCGACAAGACCTTCCAATACGATGGTCTCCGCCTTTTCGTCGATCAGGCCAGCCTGCTCTACCTCGATGGCGTCGAAGTCGATTATGTCGAATCCCTCGAAGGCTCCGGCTTCAAGTTCAACAATCCAAATGTGAAGTCCACCTGCGGTTGCGGCAGCTCCTTCAGCGCCTAACCAGCCCAAACGTTCTCCCTATTTAAATGCGGCGCTCGGTCAAACGAGCGCCGTTTCTTTTTGCCCCCCCGTGTTCCCACCCCTCCACCCCTCGATCTCTGCCCCAACACGTACAAGGCAAGAGACATGCCGCGTCAGCTGATTCTGGACGATCATCCGGCACAACAGCCAGCCGAACCCGCCGCCAGAGGGCACAACCCTCGCAACGAAGAATTGTTGTGGCTCGCCGCCCAAGCCGCTCCCTATGCCGGTCAGTGGGTCGCCCTGAATGGCTCGCAGTTGATCGCCCACGGCCCTGATGCCGCCACCGTCCGAGCCGCCGCCCGCGCCGCCTGCATCTTCCCCGGCTTCGTATCATGCTTCGGATTCAGCATCCTCCGCACCACCGTCTCACTGACCCCCAACATCTGCGCCAGCCGGGTCTGCGTCATCCCGCTCTCCCGCATCGCCCAAATAAGCAGGCAAAAGATATAAGGCGAACTTCGGAGCCAGATAAAGCGGCACCCCGACCGCATGCTGCCCCTTCCGCAACCGCGAAGGCTTCGGAATCTCATCCCCCCGAGCAATCCGCCCCGCAATCGCTTCCGCCAGGCAGTCCGCCGCCTGTTCCAGCGCGTCCGCCACCGACGCCCCACCCGTGAGCGCCCCCCCCAGATCGGGAAAGCTCACCCAAAATCCCTTGCCGTTTTCCTCGGCATGAAGTTCTGCAGGATAGCTGGCGGTAAACATCAAAGGTCCTCTTTCCGAATCCCCAACTGTTTGCACATGGCCGATAACAACCCCGGTCAGCCGCTCTCCGTGGGTAAGGCGTTGGCCGACCGGGAAAGCTTGCGACCTTAATTGGTGCTCGTCGAGTTCTCCTGCATCCCTTCTGTACGTGGCTGTGAAACCAGCGGCTGCTGTCAAACTGTTCCGATCACAGCATCGGAAGAATGAACTCGCGGCCCAAGGTCCCACAGTGCCTAAATTCAGAGGCGATGCGGCTCGCAATCTCTTGCTTGAATGATTCACGATATTCGGGCTTCAGATCTCGCATCAGCTTCTCCCATGCTCCTTGGAAATCGTCAAGGTATTGCTTATTGTTTGCCCCTGTCCACGGTATGATCTTCCCTTTACTATGAATGCGGTCGCGGCCAACGTGGAGTAGGTACCCTTGCATGTGGGTTTGCACTCTGCGTGTCCAGTGACAAAAGCGGAATGCATCATGGATCGAGGTAAACGCCCCTGCCCGGATGTATAAGTCATGGGGCTCCTCCGTGAAAAACTCATACATTTTTCTGCAATTCAGATAGAAAGCGTGTGAAACGTGAGTATTTACGGGCGCCAACTCAAGCAGTCGATGGTTTGAGGCCGGGTCCGTTATTAGCAGGCCGGAGGAAACAAGATTTGCGTAGTCGTGAACCACGTGGTGGACGAAGCAGAGTGGACTAATCTTTTCATGGTCGCGCATGGTCGGCCGCTAACCTCGGCAATTCGATTCAGGGACTGTTCAGGTATTTCCAGGTTCGGACGCCCCCCTACTTCGGCAAAAACCGCCGAATCCCAAAATCATAAGCCGCCGCTCCCAAAATCCCGCCCAAAATCGGTCCCACAATAGGAATCCAAAACACCTTATCGCCATCCGTCAAACCATTATTCTTAAATCCAGCCACCACCGTGAACAGCCGAGGCCCGAAATCCCGAGCCGGGTTGATCGCATACCCATGCATCCCCCCAAAGCTCATCCCAATCACCACCACCACCAAACCCACCATCAGCGCCCCTAAATTCGCCCCCGGCGGCTGATTTCGCTCATCCGTAATCGCCAAAATCATCATCAGCAGCAGCGCCGTCCCAATCGTCTGGTCCAGCAACCCCGCAAACGGCACCCCCGGAAACGCCGGGAACGTCGTAAATACCCCCGCCGACTTCACCAGCCCCGGATCATACGCCTGAAACGCCGGCAGATAATTCCAATACACCAGCGCCGCCGCCAAAAACGCCCCCGCCACCTGCGCCACCGTGTAAGGAATCACTTTCCGCCAGGGGAAGTCGCGATACACCGCCAGCGCTACCGTCACCGCCGGGTTCAAATGCGCTCCCGAGATCTTCCCGGCAATATAAATGCCCATCGTGACCGCCAAACCCCACGCCAGCGTGATATTCGTATACCCGCCCTTCACCACCTCGCCCGTCGGGCCCGTGCCAAACAGCGTCACCATGGCCACAACCCCGGTTCCGAACATCATCAATACAAAGGTGCCGATCAACTCGGCCAGCAGTTCACCAATCAAAGCTCTTCTCCTTAGGACGTGCAGGGTCGATTCTAACACCTGTAGCTCTCTTTCGTGCCACTCCTGAATTTCCGTCGGGAAATCGAATTTCCCTCATCGTTCTGTCGTGATAAACCGGAACGACCACAGACGTAAGCGTCTATTTCAAGGGGAATAAATGTTCAGTTTGACCCAGAGAATCCTGCTGTTTCTAGTAGCAATTACCGCCCTCGCCCAGAGCGATCGCGGCACCATCACCGGCACCGTCGCCGATCCCGGCGGCGCTGTCATTCCCAATGCGGCTGTCATCGCCACCAATCCCGCCACCGGCGGCATATTTAAGACCCAAACTACCGACACCGGCAACTTCACCATCCCTTCCGTCCCCGCCGGTCTCTACAATCTCTCGGTCGAAGTTACTGGCTTCCGCAAGTTCGAACAGCAAGGATTCCGCGTGCAGGTGAGCCAATCCTCCCGTCTCGATGTGGAGATGCAGATCGGCGCCACCACTGACTCCGTCACTGTCACCGGTGATGTCGCGCTCCTCAAAACCGAAAACGCCACTGTCTCCTCCACCGTCGGCCGCGAGCAACTCAACCAGCTCCCGCTCAACTTCGCCATCGGTGCCGGAGCAGTCCGCAACCCCCTCAGCTTCCTCCAGCTCGCTCCCGGCGCCAGCATTTCCGGTTGGAACACCGTCCGCGTCAACGGCGCGCCCTCCGGTACCTTCAAAATTGTCTTTGAAGGTCAGGACTCCTCCAGCGGCCTCGACCAGCGCGTCTCGGACGAATCGCAGCCCTCTGTCGAAGCTCTCGAAGAATTCACCCTCCAGACCTCCAACTACTCCGCCGAATTCGGCCAGGCCGGAGGCGGCCTCTTTAACTTCACCGCACGCTCCGGCACCAACCAGTTGCATGGGGCGGTCTACGACTACTTCGCCCACGAAAAGTTCTACGCCGGTCGCCCCTTTACCAACGACGGCACTGGCCATCTCATCCGTCCCCAGCTTCGCCGCCACGATCTCGGCGGTTCCATTGGCGGCCCCATCGTTCTGCCGAAGCTCTACAACGGCCGCAACCGTACTTTCTTCTTCCTCAACTTTGAAATGTTCCGCGATGAGTCCACCAACTTCCTTGGTCTCGGCACCGTCCCCACCGCGGCTTACCGCAACGGCGACTTCGCCCAGGCCCTCACCGGCCGCAATCTTGGCACCGACGGTCTCGGCCGCGCCATCCTCGAAAACACCGTCTATGACCCGGCCTCCAACTTCACCAACGCCGCCGATGGCCGCATCTATCGCAACGCTTTCCCCGGCAATGTCATCCCGGTCAGCCGTCTGGACCCGGTGGCCCTGAAGATCCAGGCCCTCATCCCGAATTCGATAAACAGTGCGCTCGTGAATAACTTCGAACGCCGTTCGCCCTATCGCAAGATTCAGGACATTCCGTCCATCAAGCTCGACCACAACATCAACGACATGTCGAAGATCTCCTTCTACACGTCACGCCAGCGTACCGATAAGGACAACGGGCAGGACGGTCTCCCCGACCCCATCTCCGCGCGCCGCGACCAGATCATCCGCTCCTACACCACGCGCATCAACTACGACCTCACCCTCAGCCCCACCGTCCTCTTCCACGCGGGCGTCGGCTACCAGCGCTACGACAACCCCGATAGCTCTCCCGCCAACATCATGGCTTTTGATGCCGCCGGCCAGCTCGGCCTGAAGGGTGGTTTCGCCGCCGGTTTCCCCCGCATCACAGGGCTTTCCAGCGCGCAGGGTGGCATGGGTCTCGATTTCGGCCCCACCAACCGTGGGCTCTACCTGCAGGACAAGCCCAATGCCACCGCCTCCCTTACCTGGATCCGTGGCAACCACTCCTTCAAGTTCGGTGGCGAATGGAAGTTTGAAAACTTCACCAATATCTCCACCGGTAACGTTGCCGGTACCTTTGCGTTCGCCTCCACACAGACCACACTCCCGGCTCTGCAGGGCGTCTCCCTCTCCGGTGGCGGTGTCGGCTTCCCCTATGCCAGCTTCCTCCTCGGTTCGGTCAACAGCGCCAGTGTGTCCAACCCCCAGGACCCGCAATACCGTCGCCCCGCATGGGCCGGTTTCGTCCAGGATACCTGGAAGATCACCCGCAAAATCACCCTCGACTACGGTGTCCGCTACGATCTCCAGTTCGCGCCGAAAGAACTGCATGACCGCACCTCCATGTTCGCCCCCGGCCTGAAGAATCCCGCCGCTGACAACCGTCTCGGCGCAACTCTTTACGCCGGTAGTGGCTCCGGACGCTGCAATTGCTCCCTCACCGACACCTACAAGCTCGCCTTTGGGCCCCGCCTCGGTGTCGCCTACAAGATGGACAACAAGACCGTCATCCGCGCTGGTGTCGCCCTCTCGTACGCACAGGTCACGCCCTTCGGTTACATAGGCGGCGGTCAATCTCTCGGCATGGGCTTCAACAGCCTCGGCTTCTCCAACCCCAACTTCGGCGAAGCCGGTCTGCAACTCCGTAACGGCCTCGTCTACAACACAGCCGACCTTCTGTCCGCTTCTTACGACCCCGGTATTCGTCCCCAGGCAGGCCAGATCAATTCGCCCCCCAACCTGGTCGATCGCAACGGCGGTCGCCCCCCTCGTATGTGGAACTGGAGCTTCGGCGTCCAGCGTGAAATTACGAAGGATCTCGTTGTCGAAGCCTCTTATGTCGGCAATCGCGGCGCCTGGTTTAAGGCCGACGGCCTCAATGATTTCAACGGCCTCACCTCAGATCGCCTCAAGTCTTACGGCCTCGACATCAAGAGTGCTGCCGACCGTGCGCTCCTCACCTCCACCATCTCGTCCCCGGCTGTTGTCGCCCGCGGCTTTGCCAAACCCTACTCCGCGTTCCCCGGCACCGCTACCCTCGCCCAGTCGCTCCGTCCGTATCCCCAGTTCGGTAACCTCAGTTCAATCTGGGCACCTCTCGGGAACAGCTGGTACGACTCGCTCCAGATTAAGGCCACCAAGCGCTACTCCCGTGGTCTCGATTTCACCGCGGCCTACACGTTCTCCAAGACCCTCTCCACTGTTGAGGACCAGAACGGCGGCATCGTCCCCACCAACGACGTCTACAACCGTCGCAACCAGAAGACCTACTCTTCCAGCGATCAGCCCCACGTCTTCGTCACCAGCTTCAACTACCAGACTCCCAAGCTCGGGCCCAACAACTTCGTGAAGAACGTTACCGGCGGCTGGACCTTCGGTGGCATCCTCCGCTACTCCAGCGGTTTTGTCATCCGCACCCCTACTTCCAACAACAGCCTGGCTTCACTCCTGTTCCGCGGCACCAACGTCAACCGCGTCTCTTGTCAGCCCCTGTTCCTCAAGGATCCGAACTGCCACTGCTTCGATCCCAACAAGGAATTCATCCTCAATCCCGCAGCCTGGTCTGACGCCGCTCCCGGCGAATGGGGCACTGCCGCCGCTTACTACGGCGACTACCGCACCTCCCGCCGTCCCGACGAACAGTTCAGCCTCGGCCGCACCTTCCCCATCAAAGAGAAGCTCGCTTTCTCCGTCCGTGTGGAAATGTTCAACGTGTTCAATCGTACCTATCTGAACAATCCGGATTCCGGCAACGCCCAGGCCACCCAGAGCGTCAACGCCGCTGGTGCCGTCGTTTCAGGTTTCGGACGCGTCAATACCGCCAGCACCTTCCTGCCGCCTCGCAGCGGCCAGGTCGTGGCTCGCTTCCAGTTCTAGACTGGAAACGTGCGACTTCAGGGGAACAACTACAACAGCAGGTGCCTCGCGCACCTGCTTTGTGCTTGTTCCCCTTTTTTCGTTTTGGCCTCGCCGCTCCCCGCTGCCGCCCCAGCCATCTACGAAACTCTCCCCCCCTCGCGCACCGGCATCACCTTCTCCCACCAAAGCGGCCTCACCGAACGTCGCCGTCTCCCCGAATCCATCGCCCCCGGCGTAGCCATCTTTGACTACAACGGCGACGGCCTCATGGACATCTACTTCGTCAACTCCGCAGGCCCCGGTGCCCTCTACCGCAACGACGGTAATCTCCACTTCACCAACGTCACCGCCGCCGCCGGAGTCCCCGGCCGCGACTTTGGCCTCGGCGTCACCACCTGCGACTACAACTCCGACGGCGCCCCCGACCTCTTCATCACCTCTTACGGCCGCAACACCCTCTACCGCAACAACCGCAACGGCACCTTCACCGACGTTACTCGCGAAGCCGGCCTCGAACTCCCCGGGCTGTGGACCGCCGCCGTCTTTTTCGATTTCGACAACGACGGGCATCCCGACCTTTTCCTCGGCCACTTCGTCGACTACGATCCTGCCACCGAACCGGCCTGTCGCTACGGCGACCGCTACCACTACTGCCACCCCCTGTCCTTCAAACCCCACCCCTCAAAGCTCTACCGCAACCAGGGCGACGGTACTTTCTCTGATGTCAGCGTCTCGTCGGGCATCGCCGCCCACCCCGGCAAAGTTTTCGGAGCCGTCTCCACCGACGTCAATAAGGATGGCCTTCTCGATCTCTTCGTCGCCAACGATTCCGTCCCCAACTTCCTCTTCATCAATCGCGGCCACGGCAAGTTCGACGAAGTCGGCCTCGATGCCGGAGTCGCCTACTCCGCCGATGGCAACCCTCGCTCCGGCATGGGGGTCGACGCCACCGACTTCAACGGAGACGGCCTCATCGACCTCTTCGTGGCTAATTTCAACCGCGAACGCTTCTCCCTCTACCGCAATCTCGGAGCCCTCCACTTCACCGACGACGCTGGCCCCACCGGCCTCGGCACCGCCACCCAGATGTACTCCGGGTGGGGCGCCCGTTTCTTCGATTTCGATCTCGACGGTGACGACGATCTTGTCCTCGCCAACTCCCACCCCGACGACCAGATCGGTAAGCTCTCCACCACCCTCACCTTCCGTGAACCCCTCCTGCTCTTCCGCAACGAAGGCGCAAAGTTCACCCTCCTCGGCCCCGAAGCCGGTCCCGCCTTCACTCAAAACTGGCCCGCCCGCGGCCTCGCTGTCGGAGACCTCGATAACGATGGCTACCCCGATATCGTCATTGCCAACACCGGAGAAGCCCCGCTAATCCTCCATCACACCGGTCAGGGGGCAGGGAACTGGCTCGGTCTCGATCCTGGCCCCGCCCCCGTCGGCGCAATTGTTCGCTGGGCCATCGGCGACAAAGTCCGCACCAAACTCCTCCACGCCGGCGGCAGTTACCTCTCCGCCCACGACCCCCGCGTCATCCTTGGCCTCGGCCCCGCCACCCAGGCAACCTGGGTTGAAGTCCAGTGGCCCGGAGGTCGGAAAACACGCCTCACCCAACCCGCCGCCCGCAGCTACTACAAGGTGGTCCCGCCGCAATGATCCCCCTGGTCGTCGCCCTTCTGCTCTTCCAGCCCCCCCCGGTTGACTCCGCCGAAACCCTCACCCGCCAGGGTCGCCAGGCCATGGCCCGCAACGATTTCGACGCCGCCCGAACCTCTTTCACCCAGGCCGTGCTGAAAGCCCCCGCCTCCCCCCAGGCACGTTTCCTCCTCGGCTTTTTCCACTACGTGGATAATGACTTCGTTCAGGCCGAAACCACCCTCCGTAAAGCGCGCGAACTGGCCCCCCAGGATCCTCGCACCGCCCTTTTTCTTGCCCTCACTCTCGATGGCCTCGCCCGCCCCGCCGAAGCTGCTGCCGCTTTTGAAGTGACCCTGCAACTCGAAGCCAAAGCCAAACGCCCCAACCCCGAAACCCACATCGCTTACGCCCGCATGCTCTTCGCCGAAGGTCGCCTCCCCGACGCCCAGCAACAGGTATCGAGGGCGCTCACCCTCAATCCCCGCTCCCGCGAGGCCCACTACGAACAGGCCCGCCTCCGTTTCGAAGCCGGCAACTTTCCCGCCGCCATCGCCGAAGCCACTCAGGCTCTCCCTCTCCCCAGCGAAGGCACCACCGACCGCCAGCTCCACTTCCTCCTCAGCCGAGCCTTTGGCCGCCTCGGCAATACCGCCAAAGCTGACGAACACCGCCGAGCCTTCGAAGCCATCCCCGCCGGAGTTGTGCGCTAACGTGGCGCGCTAACCATGCTCCTCCTCCTCGCCACCGCCACCTTTGTCGGCAATGCTGCCTGCGCCCCTTGCCATCCCGACGTGGTCCGCAAGTACGAGCAAACCCCCATGGCCCGCAGCACCCGCCCCGTGGATGGCAAAGTCCCCCCCGGCACCTTCCGCCACGCACCCTCCAACACCACCTACACCATCACCACCTCCGGCCAGGTCCAAATGCGCCGCGGCAACACTACCGAATCTCAGCACTTCGACTACGTCGTCGGTTCCGGTGCCGAAGGCCTCACCTACCTCATCTCCAAAGCCGGCTTCCTCTTTCAGGCCCCCATCACCTGGTACCGCCGCACCAACCGCTGGGATGCCTCCCCGGGCTACCAGAACGACGCCACCATGGCCTGGGATCGTCCCATCGAACCCAGTTGCCTCATGTGCCACTCGAGCCAGGTCACCCCCGTCTACGGAACTCTCAACAAGTACGTAGCTCCCCCGTTCCGCCAAAACGGAGTCGCCTGCGAACGTTGCCACGGTCCCGGCTCCGAACACATCGCTACTGCCGGAAGCGCCAGCCGAACCCCCATGGTCGTCCCCTCAAAACTCGACCCCGAACGCCGCGACGACGTCTGCCGCCAGTGCCACCTCATGGGCGAGGCCCGCATCCCCCGTCCTGGTCACATCTTCGGCGAATACCGCGCCGGAGCCCGCCTCGCAGACTACGTCGCCTACTTCGTCATGGACGACCCCAACGGCCCCGCCCTCCGAACCACCAGCCACATCGAGAAGCTAAACGCCAGCCGCTGCAAACTGGCAAGCGGTAACAAGCTCTGGTGCGGCACCTGCCACGACACCCACTCGACCCCTGACGACCCCGAAACCTGGTATCGAAGCAAATGCCAAACCTGCCACGAACCTCAAACCTGCGGTCGAGGTGACAATTGCATCGCCTGCCACATGCCCAAATCCCAGGCGACCGACGCCGGCCACGGAGCCTTTACCGACCACAGCATCCCCCGCCGTCCCGCCGCCCGTCCCGCCCCTGCCGCCTCAGCCGTCTGGCGTCTCAAGCCCTTCAGTAATGCCGACCAGAGCGACCGCGAACTCGCCCAGGCCTACGCCGAGCTCTACACCCGAACCCGCGACGAGCGCCACAAATCGGAAGCCCTCCGCCTCGCCAAAATCCGGTAGCGTCTTGTCGCCATGAGCGAGCATGCGGCACTCGCACGTATTCGCTTGCCAACACCTCACCCATACGCTACGGTGAAAGAGCATGGAACTCACGGTCCACATCCCGGACGACCTGGCCCTCCGCATGGAGACCTCCGGTGCCGATCTCTCGCGCCGTGCCCTCGAAAGCCTGGCTGTCGAAGAATTCCGAAGCGGACGAATCAGCAAGGCCGAACTGCGGCGCTTGCTTGGCTTCGCCACTCGCTACCAACTGGACGGTTTCCTGAAGTCGCACGGAATTGGCGAGGATTACACGATGGCCGACTTCGAGCAGGATCGCGACGCACTGAAACAACTGGGCTACTAACCTCTTGCGATTGGTCATCGCAGATACGGGTCCGATCAATTATCTGATCCTGATCGGCAAGCTGGACATCCTTCCCGTGTTATTCGGCGAGGTTACGGTGCCGTCTTCGGTCTACGCCGAACTGACCCATCCCGACGCTCCCCCTGAGGTTCGGCGCTGGACCCTCGCCCCACCCTTCTGGCTCGAAATTCAGCCAGTATCTTCCGCGACAACCGCTCTGTTTGCGACCGAGGGCCTTGACGCCGGCGAAACCGCTGCAATCGCGCTGGCCGTTGGGTTCGGGGCCGATCTGGTCTTGATGGATGATCGCAGAGGTGTTGCTGTCGCCCGCGGCCTCGGTCTCCGCGTTACCGGCACCCTGGGCGTCCTCGACCTCGCGGCAAGCCGTGGTCTGATCAATTTCAGCGATGCGATCAGCCTGCTCCGTCGAACCAACTTCCACATCCCCGAGGCCGTGGTCTCCGAGCTCCAGAAAACTCATGACCTGTCGGAAGGCTTCACTTAGCCAGTCGTGTCTTTAAGCGCATGCCCACCCCGGTTCTTCGCCCGTAAAGCGGCGCCGCGCGTCCTGGCCACCCCTCACGCCGCATCGTCAAAAACGACCACCACTCTCTTACCCAGAGCTGCCAAAGCCGCCTGAATCTTCCCCGGCTTCGTATCATGCTTCGGATTCAGCTTCCGCCGCACGACACTCTCACTAACCCCAGCATCTAACCCAGCCGGGTCTGCGTCATCCCGCTCTCCCTCATGGCCAGATACAAGGCAAACTTAGGAGCCAGATAAAGCGGCACCCCGACCGCATGCTGCCTCTTCCGCAACCGCGAAGGCTTCGGAATCTCATCCCCACGGGCAATCCGCCCGGCAATGGCTTCCGCAAGACCGTCCGCCGCCTGTTCCAGCGCGTCCCTTACCGACGCCCCACCCGTCAGAGCCTCCCCCAGATCAGGAAAGCTCATCCAAAAGCCTTTGCCGTTTTCCTCGGCATGAAGGTCCGCAGGATAGCGGGCCGCAAACATGAAAGTTCCTCTTTCGGAATATCGGCTGAGAGTGAATCCGCCAAAACGCTCTAATCTCATGAGCCGGCCAATGCGGGTGATGTAAACCTCGCGGCAGCGACGTAGGCGTAGCAAACGGCTGGCGATACTATACGGATAACACTTTATGCCACTTGATTCACTGGACTGCCGCGCGATTCTCCGCACGTTGAATTTTGGCCACCGCATTGCCGAGGATGAGCGGGATTTTTTGGCTAAGTACTTCGTTGAGACCGATCAGTGGAGAAGAATGTTCTCTGGCGACGTTGACATTGTTTACGGTGCTAAGGGTTCAGGAAAAAGCGCCCTTTATTTCCTTCTTTTGGAGAGAGCGTCTTTCTTCGCGTCGTCGGGAACAACGCTGAGGACAGCCGAGAACCCGCGAGGGACGCCCGTGTTTCGGGATCTGGTCACAGCGCCGCCTCCGGGTTCCTCGATCGCCTCCGTGACGCTGGTCTCCTTGAGGAATCGGGGGGACTAAAGAGCTTGCTTCGAACTGTGCGGGAGTATGTGATGCGCTTTAGTGGAGTCGAGGGAGGTGTTAATCTCGATCCAATCTCAGGACTTCCTTCCGGCATCACAGGCCGAATCATGTTTGATCAGCCGTCCAATCAGCAGCGACTCGCGGGCGTCGTTTCAGTAGATGAACTCTTCGAAGAAGCCAATACCATTCTGGCGAAAGCCGGCAGGTCGGTCTGGATACTTCTCGACAGGCTGGACGTCGCATTCGCGGAGACGGTGGGGATTCCGAGGCATGTCGATCAGCATTCCGAAGTGATGTCGATCACGATTCCGAGATGAAGCCGATCAGCATTCCGATCTGATGCCGATCACTTTACGAATGTAGTATCGGAATGGTGCTCGGCTTCAGATCGGAACGGTGGCGCAGATTAGCTGTGGCGAATGGGTCCAGTGAGAACTGGAGGAACCCAGTTGCCACAGAAGAGGCTGACCATGCGCAAGTTGAAAGAGGTGCTGAGGCTGCATTCGCGGGGAATGAGCCAGCACGAGGTAGCCCGGAGTTGCTCGATCTC
>CAIYVZ010000074.1 GCA_903929755.1 uncultured Acidobacteriia bacterium | reverse complement strand
GGCACTGCGCTGCTGTTCGAGCGCAACAAGAGACTCTGGCAAATGGCACCTCCATTCCTAACGTATCAGTACGTTAGGAATATAGCCACAAAAAAGAGCACCGCTGATCCATCTACTTTCATGTCGCACACCCTCAGCGTGAAACCAATTTCCTATTTGATACGTCTGCGATACACTGAAGGGTGCAATTCTTCCCAAAGGACACATATCGATGAGTGCCAGCCGGCAACCAGCAGTTCCCGGGTCCCGACCCTTGCTTTCCAGAGACCGAAAGGCTCTTTGGGTCTCGACCTGCGGCTTGACGCTGCTGCTCGCGGTGGTTCCGTCCATCGCCCAGGATTCGAAGAAAAAGCCCGCACCAACTGACACCAAGCGTGAGACCGTCGCCAAGCCGATGACGGAAAAGCAGCGGAAACAGAAGGAAGCCCGCCTCAAGAAGGAACTGGAAACTCCCTGGAAGAAGTGGCAGAACGAAGACGTCGCCTACATCATCACCGATGAAGAGCGCAAAGCGTTCAAGCAGTTCCAGACCGACGAAGAGCGCGAGCAGTTCGTGGAAAGCTTCTGGCTGCGCCGCGATCCTACCCCGGACACCGTCGAAAACGAATACAAGGAAGAGCACTACCGCCGCATCGCCTACGCGAACGAGCATTATGCCTCCGGTATTCCTGGCTGGAAAGCCGACCGCGGTCGCATCTACATTACCTTTGGCCCGGCTGACGAAATTGAATCCCACCCCTCTGGCGGCAGCTACCAGCGTCCGGCTGCGGAAGGCGGCGGCGAAACCTCCACTTACCCGTTCGAAGACTGGCGCTATCGCTATATCGAAGGCATCGGCAACGACGTCATGATCGAATTCGTCGATCCCACCATGACCGGCGAATACCGCATGACCATGGATCCGTCTGAAAAGGACGCTCTCCTCTACGTTCCGAACGCCGGCCTCACGCTCTCCGAACAGATGGGCCTGTCTACTAAGACAGCCCGCTTCCAGCGCACTGACGGTACCCACCTCGGCACCCCGCTCGGCGGCACCCCGGCCAGCATGAACCAGTTCACCCGCCTCGAACAGTTCGCAAAACTGCAGAAGGCACCGCCCATCAAGTTCAAGGATCTGGAAGCGGTTGTCAACACCCGCATCACCTTCAACATCCTGCCCATGCTGGTCCGGATCGATTATGTCCGCGTGACCGAGACCTCGGTTCTGGCCAACATCACCGTCCAGTTTGAGAATAAGGATCTGCAGTTCCAGTCCAAGGAAGGTCTCCAGAAGTCCGTCATTAATATGCTGGGCCGCATCACCACCATGACGCGCCGCCCGGTGACGAACTTTGAAAAGGCGCTCGAAATCAACATCGCCCCGGAAATGCTGTCGCGTGTCACCAGCCAGCGGTCCATTTATCAGCAGTCCGTGCCGCTCGCGCCGGGCCGCTACCGCCTGAATGTGGTGGCGAAAGACGTGATCGGCGGCAACCTCAACAACTACGAAATCGCGCTCGATGTCCCCCATTTCGACGAAGAGAAGCTTGCTTCCAGCAGCCTGATCCTCGCCGATACTATCGAGAAACTGCCCACCAAGAGCATCGGTGGCGGCATGTTTGCGATTGGCGACACCAAGGTTCGCCCCCGCCTCGGCGACAAGTTCTCCCGCGACGAAAAGATGGGAATCTATCTGCAGGTCTACAACTTCCTGCCGGATGAAAAGACCCAGAAGCCAAACGGTGCGATCGGGTATGAGATTTCCAAGGTTGGCGCTACGGAAAAAGTTCTGGAGTTCAGTGAAGAAGTGTCTACTATTCCGAATGCATCCGCGAATCAGGTGACGATTGAGAAGTTGCTGCCGCTGAAAAACCTTTTGCCCGGTACCTATACACTCCGTGTGAAGGCGACTGACCGGAAGGCAAATCAAACGTTGCAGCAGCAGACCAATTTTACGGTAAACTAAATCGATCCTGTTTTTAGGATGTCGGATCTTCAGAATTAGGGAGAGGAGAGTATGGCAGGCGCCCGACGAATGATGTCACCCAGGTTCTGGATCGCGCCCGCGACGGCATTTACTGCCGTGGCCATGCTCGGGGTGTCCTCACTCCAGGCCGGAATCCCCGTCCGTTTCGCGGGAGAACTCAGCGGTTTGGTAATGGACCCGGCGGGAAAGCCGCAGCCCGGGGCGCTCGTTACTCTCTTCAACCGACAGGATCGTCTTCTGCAGCGTGTCGCCACGGATTTCAGCGGCAGCTTCTCTTTCGACGATCTGCTGCCCGATGTTTACGCCGTCCAGGTAAGTTTCGCCACGTTTGTGCCTGCTATGAAGGACCGGGTTCAGGTGAAACCCGGTATGCGCAGTCTGCTGGAGATTAATCTCTCGAAAGTCTTCAGTTCCATCCAGCTCATCACCACCATTCCAGCGCCCAACGGCCTGATGAATGACAGTTGGAAATGGACGCTTCGCACCGATTCCTCGCTTCGGCCAATTTTGCGCCTTCTGCCCGAGCTCAACGGCCCCAGAAAGTCGGCACTGGCCACCGACACCGCTCGCTCCGCCATTTTCAGTAGTTCCCGCGCCCTGGTAAAAATCTCCGCTTCCGACGGGATGCACACCTTGTCCGAGACGGGTGAAGCCGATCTCGGAACGCAGTTTGCCTTCGCTACTTCTGTCTACGGCGAAAACCATGTCAAGGTTAGCGGCAACGTCGGCTATGGCGCAACTGCCGGAACTCCGGCCGCCGCAATCCGTACCACCTACTCCAGGGATGTTCTCGGAGCCAGCCCGGCACTCTCCTTCACCATGCGCCAGATGGCACTCGGTCCCCGTTTCGGTGCCTCGTATTCGGATTCGTCCCCCATGCTCCGCACGATTTCGGTCAGCCTGGGAGACAAGACACAGGTCACGGACGCAATGACCGTGGAATACGGCTTCGGCTTCGACATGGTGTCCTTCGTCGATAAACTCCACTATCTGAGCCCTTACGCCCGCCTGACCCACCAAATCCCCCATGGTTCCGTGGACGTCACCTGGACTTCCGGAAACGCGCGCCCTGAGCTGGGAACAAGCCTCTCGAATTCTGAAAAGAACGCCGACCTGAGCCGAGACCTGACTGCACTCGCCGCTATGCCCCGCGTCTCATTCGACAACGGCCGTGCCCGCATTCAGCGCGGCGATGACTACGAAGTTGGTGTCACCGAACGCTTCGGCTCCCGCGAATACCGCTTTTCCGCCTACCGTGAGAGCGTCTCCAACACCACCCTGACCATCGCGAATCCTGACGCCAACCTCTTCCAGGGCGATCTCTTGCCTGATATGTACTCTCGGAGTGCCCTGTTCAACGCCGGTCGGTTTGACACCATGGGCTATCTGGGCACCGTCACGCAGGATCTGAATCAGGACTTCAAAGTGAGCGCCAGCTTCGGTTCGAACGGGGTAATGATCCCCACCCGGACCACGCTGAATTCCGCCGAGGACCTCCGCAAAGTGATGCAGGCCGGCAACCGCCCCGCCGTTACGCTGCGCGCTGCCGGAACCATCAAACAATCGGGGACGAAGTTTGTCGCCAGCTACCAGTGGACCAACTATCAGTCCGCCCTGCCCCTGCCCCAGTTCGCGACTCAGTCCATCCGTTCCGGGCCTGGCATGAACATCATGCTCCGTCAGCCAATTCCCTCCCCGCCCGGCATTCCCTGGAGAGTGGAAGCCACCGCCGAACTGCGCAACATGCTGGCACAGGGCTATCTGGGGCTGACGATGACGGACGGTCGTCCCCTGCTCCTCGTAAACACGCCCCGCAGCGTTCGCGGTGGCCTTGCTTTCGTGTTTTAGCCCCAGGCTTTCTAAACCAGGCGACACCAAACCCCGATACACTGAATTTATGCGTTCACTGGTCCTGTTGTTTGTCGCGTGTCTGGCACTCCCTGCGCAATCCGTCACATTCAATAAAGATATAGCGCCCATCGTTTATAACAACTGCTCCGCCTGCCATCGCCCCGGTGAAGCAGCGCCGTTCTCCCTGCTCTCTTATTCCGATGCAGCCAAACATGGCCCCACCATCAGCGGCGCCGTCGCCTCGCGTTTCATGCCGCCCTGGAAAGCCGACGCCGCCTCGTATGAATACCGCGACCAGCGACGCCTCACCGACGCGCAGATTTCGCTCATCCAAACCTGGGTAAAACAGGGCATGCCCGAGGGGGCGGTGAAAGACCGCACCAGCACGCCCACCTTCGCCTCCGGCTGGCGGCTTGGCGAACCGGACCTCATCGTCGAAATGCCCGCCGCGTATCACGTTCCGGCGGAAGGTGCCGACATTTACCGCAATATTGCCTTACCCCTCGGCCTGAGCGACGATAAGTGGATCACAGCCATTGAAATGCGCCCCACCGCCCGAGCCGCCGTTCACCATGTTCTTTATTTCGCAGACCCCAACGGCAAGGCGCACGAAAAGACCGACGGTGCCGAACCTGGTTTCGGCGGCATGCGTGCCGGCGGCGCCACCGTCGCGCTCGGAGGCTGGGCCGTAGGCGCACAACCCCATTTCTATCCCGAAGGCCTCGCCCTCAAGGTCCCGAAAGGCGCGGATCTGGTGATGCAGTACCACTTTCACCCCACCGGTAAACCCCTCGAAGAGAAAGCGCAGATCGGCCTCTACTTCGCGAAAAAGGCCCCCGAGCGCCAGATGATCTCCATCCAACTCCCGCCCGTCTACTCGCTTTTCGAAGGTCTGGACATCCAGCCGGGCGATAAAGACTACGTCGTGAAGGATTCGTACGTGCTCCCGGCCCCCATTGACGCAGTTGGCGTCTCCGCCCATGCCCACTATCTGGGCAAGCTCCTGAAAATGACGGCCACCCTCCCCTCCGGCGAGGTCAAAACTCTCCTCGCCATCAGCGACTGGGACTTCGCCTGGCAAGACCGCTACTTCTTCAAAGATTTTGTCGCCCTGCCCAAAGGAACCCGCCTCGATGCCGAAGTTCACTGGGATAATTCCGCAAACAATCCGCGCAATCCCTCCAGCCCGCCCCAGCATGTGGAGTGGGGGGAACAGTCGAAGGATGAGATGGGAAGCGTCACGTTAATCGCCGTTCCCCGCTCCGCCGACGACTTACCCGTACTGCAATCCGACATTCGCAAGCGCACCACCACCTCTGCGACCGTGCGAGTGATGAAAGACCCAAAATTCGCTCTGAAAATCCGCGCCCTGCTGGCCCAGTAAGGTATGAAAGCTCTTCTGTTCCTCGCGCTGGCAGCAATAACGAACCCAAATCTCCGGGTCCCTGACACAACCGGAGCCGAGCGCGCCCCCCTGAGTCCAGCCAGAGGTGAGGTCTCGGCTGTATTCTTCGTGTCCCACGATTGCCCCATCTCCAACTACTACGCGCAGGAGATTCGCCGCATCTGTGAACAATACGCCGAGAAAGGCCTTCGCTGCTCGCTCGTTTACGTCGATCCGACGCTCACCGACGCTGCCGCCGCCAAACACGCCGAAGAATACGCTCACGGGAACTATCCGAAGCTGGTGGACCGGACCCACGCCCTGGTAGACTCGACCGGAGCCACCGTCACCCCGCAGGTCTTCGTGATCCGCGACAACCATGCAGTCGCCTACAGTGGTCGCATCGACAACTTCTACGTCGCGCTGGGAAAGAAACGCCGCATCGTGACTGAACACGACCTTCGTGACGCCCTGGACGCCGTCTTCTCGGGAAGCCCCGTCGCCAGACCAGCATCCAACCCGGTCGGCTGCTTCATCCCGCCACTCTCGGCATTCGGCAAATGAGGAGCATCGTTGTCGTCGCTTTTGCCGCCTCGCTCTGTGCCCAGCAAACACCCGTCATCCTGATCTCGCTCGACACCCTCCGTGCCGACCGCCTCGGGGCCTACGGATACAAAGCAGCCAAAACCCCCAATCTGGATCGGTGGGCCAGCGAGGGCACCGTCTACGAGAATGCCGCCACCCCGGTCCCGCTCACCCTCCCGGCCCACACCGCGCTCCTGACCTCGACTTACCCGTTTGAGAACGGGGTCGAATCCAACGCCGGTACCGTCCCGAAAGGGATCTTCACGCTGGCTTCGTTTTTTCACGCCCGAGGCTACCGGACCGGAGCCTTCGTGGGCAGCATCTTTCTGGAAAAGCAACTGGGTCTGGACACGGGTTTCGACACATACGACAGTCCCTTCGATTTTGGAGCTTTTTCCCGACTCTCGGGAGAAGCTCTGGCTGCCGGCAAGGCCCAAAGAGACCGCCGCCCCGGCCCCCTGGTGCTGCGCGCCGCCAATCAATGGCTCACCGCGCAAACAGGACAACCCGTCTTCGCCTTTGTCCATTTATTCGACATGCACAAACCGTGGGCGCAGCCATCTTACGACGCCCAGTTAACCGCCGTGGATGCCCTCCTGGGTAGCTTTCGGCAAACAATGGAACGATCCGGACTCTGGGACAACGCGCTCATCATCCTGGTCGCCGACCACGGGGAAGGTCTCGGTGACCACGGCGAATCCGACCATGGCTACTTTCTGTACGAGAGCACCGTCCACGTCCCCCTCATCGTGCACTGGCCAAAATCCGACGTGACGCACCCGCGCAGAGTCTCGGAACCCGTCAGCCTGGTGGACGTGGCACCTACCATCGTCGACTACCTGAAAGCTGCCAAACAGGTGGCTTTCCACGGCCGCAGCATCCTCGACGCCGCCCCTCGCCCGGTAGTCACTGCCAGCGTGTACGCACACGACAGCTTCGGCTGGGCCCCGCTTCGCGCGCTGCGTCTCGGCCAGCTCAAGTACATTGAGGCACCGAGGGAGGAACTCTATGACCTGGCAGCGGACCCGCAGGAGAAACGCAATCTCGCGGCCACTCGCAAGGCCGACGCCACCCGCATGAAGGAGCAACTCTCCAAACTGCCCTCAGCGCCAACAGCAGCGCCTGCCACCAATCGCCAGGAGGCGCTGAAATCCCTCGGCTACATCGGCCCCGGACCAAAGCCCAAAACCGCGACCGCGCTGGCAGACCCGAAAGACCGCCTCCCCATCCTGATTCAATACGACGAAGCCCTCAGCCTGATGGCCGCGCGTCGAACGCAGGCCGCCATCGCCATCTTCCGCAAGATCCTGATAGCGGACCCGGGCAACTTGCTCGCCCGCCGTGATCTCGGCGTCGCCCTGGTTGAGTTACGTCAATTCCCGCAAGCCATCACGGAACTGCGAACCGTTGTAGCCGCAGCCCCGGACGATTACGTCACCCGCTACGAGCTGGGCACGGCACTTGAAGAGACCCAAAAGCTGCCGGAAGCCCTCGACCAGTTTCGCGCCGCCTGCCAGGCTGCACCCGGCTCCGGCCAGTGCCAAACCGCCCTAAAACGCGTCCAAAGTAAGCTCGGCCGCTAACATCTAGTCGGTGCCGTAACCGATTTCCAGTTTTCGCGCCCGAATCCCCGCCCAAATCATCACGAACGCCGCCAGCAGCAGCACATTCACAATAGCCATCGCCGCGGGTGCCGGATCAATATCGAAGATCAGCAGATTCCAGAGGCCACCGCCGGCATTTTTCGGCGCCGGGATCGAAATCGGACAGACTGACTTGAGCCAGTAGATAACCGAGACCTTCTTCAGAAAAGCCGGGAGCACGCCGTTCGCCGACTCCCAAACCAAAATACCGGCAGCCGGAATCAACGGGTTCCTGTACCGCACCCCCGCCCACAGAAACACACTCCCGTACCCGATGCAGGCCAGCGCCGCCGCCAAAATATACGACAGCAGGTGCGACATTCCCGGCCCGTTAAACATGAAGGCCCACAGAAGGTCCGAAGGGTGATGCACGAACATCCCCACCCACTGCACCAGCACCGAGCCACAGAAAATCGTGATCGCCGCCAGCATCCCGGAGATGAACTTACCCGCGATCAGAACTTCGCGACGAACCGGCCCCAGCAGGTAGTAGTGCAGACTCTTATCCAGCATCTCTCCACGAATCAGGTTCATGAAGATGCCCACACACCCAAAGAAGATCGCGATCCGCAGATAGAAAAACTGAAAAATGCCGGCAAACACCTGAACATCGTCACCCAACTGATCCCGCCGGTCTGTAAACAGCCAATGCCCAAACATGGGCAGCGCGGGACTGAGCGCCAACAGATAGATCCACAGCCCTCGCTTCGAGAAGAACGTGCGCGCCAGGTCAATCCGGATGATCGCCAGAATCTGAAGTTTCCAAAGGTTCATTTCGTCGATTCCTCCGTGCCGATCAGGTACTCGTAAACAGACTGGGCGTCGTCGTCAGCCGGGGCCACCGATTCAATGGTCACGCCGTTCAGCGCGATCTGGTTCAGCAGCTTATAGAAACTATCCGCCGACCGCGTCCGTACCACCAAGCCAGCCCTGTCCGCATGAACGCGAGCCTCCACAACCTGTTCATGATGGAACAACTGCGACGCCAGATGCTCCGGCTTATCACACCGAATCAGAACCTGCATGGGCTGCTCGTGGATCTCGTCGCGCACCCCCCGGATCTGGCCCTCCGCCACCACATAGCCCTGGCTCATCATGATCACCTGATCGGAGATCAGGTCTACTTCATGCAGAATGTGGCTGGAAATCAGAACGTGCGAGCCTTCCCTTCCCAGTTCCCGAAACAATGCAATTGTCTCCGCCCGAGCCAGCGGATCCAGGCCGTTCAGCGGCTCATCCAGGATCAATACCGTTGGCCGATGCGCGATCGCCTGCGCCAGTTTGATGCGCTGCCGCATACCCTTGCTGTAGCCCGCAATCTTCCGCTCCGCCGCTTCCTTCAACCCGACGCGCTCAATCGCTTCCCAGGCCAGGCGCTCTGTCTCCGCAGGGCTAAAACCGAACAATCGCAGGTAGCAATGCACGAATTCCCACCCGGTCAAACCGCGTGGAAACCCGTCATATTGAGTCGCATACCCAGTTACGCGGAAGAACCGCTCCGGGTCTTCCGGCGAGAGCCCGCAGACCAGCACCCGTCCTCGCGTCGGTTGTAAAAGGCCGGCAATCAGGTTCATAAGGGTCGTCTTGCCGGAGCCATTCGGCCCCACCAGACTGGTGATCCCCGGCGGAATCGTCAGGTGAACCTTGTTTACGCCCAGGACCTCCCCGTAAAACTTGCTCACGTTCTCCAGCAGAATGTCCGGGCTCATCCGGCCACCTCGCAGACGCGAAGCTTGCGGTTGAGCATCAGCAGCAGAATGCCGCAGAAGACTGCCAGCGCCACAGCCGCCGCCCACGCCGAAATCGGTTCGTTGTCAGCAGGATGCCGCAACAGCGCGCCGGCAACGGTGGAAAGCAGATGCTGCAGGTCCAGGAAATATCCATTCTCCGTTCGCATCACATTGTTGATCACGGCCCCAAAGCCCTTGCCCGCCGCGAACACTGCCAAAATCAGAGCCCCGGCAACAATCTTCCAGCGCACGAAAGCTGACATCGCCAGCCCCATCAGCATGAAGACCGCCATCAGCGTGAGGCAACTGAGCAGGATGCCACCACCAAGAAAGAGGTTATCCGCAACCCAAGTCCAGCCCACCAGCGAACCCTGGACACCAAATATTAGCAGCGCCGGAAGCAACGTAATTGATGCAATCAGGCTCCCCAGCACCATCCCCTTGCCCAAAATGTACTCAGCCCGGGAAAATGGCCGCGCCAGGTAGACAAACAGCCCGCCGTTCGTCAGATCCGGAGCCACCAGGAACGGGCCTACAAAAGCCGTCAAAATCCCTGCCAGCCCGCCCTGCACCGCCAGAAAATTCATGAACAACTGCCCATCCACCTTCAAAAAACCAACCTTCTGGTTGATCAGCACCAGCACCGATGCGTTCTGGTTCAGATACAGCAGACACAACAGCAACAAAGGGGCGAAGAAGCATCCCACGTACCCGATCAGCAGCAGTCGCGATTTGAACACAGCCTTAAATGCGTAGCGCTGCAGCACTGTAAAACGCCACAGGGGACTCGTCACCGGTCCGCTGTAACCACGATAAGTGCGCTTGTAGACGGCCATTTACTTTTCCATCGCTCTATTTCTCCATGGCTTTCAGGAAGATATCTTCCAGGCTGTCGCGCCGGAAGTTCAAACGCCGCAACTGGACATCGCGGTCAGCCGCTAAACGGTAGATGTCGCGAACCTCAATACCCTCAGGAAGAACCGTCTTAATCTTGCCCGGCCCCGTCACCGCACACGCGCAGCCCAGCAATTCAATCGCGTCCGCAAACGTGCCATCGTCACCCTCGGTCTCCAGTTCCACAAACCGGCGGTTCGACGAACGCTCTTCCTCCAGATTCGAGTAATGCACCACCTGGCCGGCCTTCAAGATCACGGCCTCTTCGCAGGTCTCTTCGATATCCCGCAAAAGGTGCGAGCAGATCACCAGATGCATCGTCCCCAGCGCCCGCATTTCCTGGATCAGCTTGATCATCCGGAGGCGAGCCTGCGGGTCCAGACCGTTGGTCGGTTCGTCGAGAATCACCAGCTTCGGACCATGGACAATCGCCTGTGCCAACTTCGCCATCTGCCGCATGCCCAGTGAGTAAGCGCCCAGTACGCGGTACCGCGCTTCCCCCAGACCGACGTAGAACAATGCTTCGTGAGCCCGTTCCAGCGCCGCGTCGGGCGGCAACCCGGAAAGCTCCGCCGCCATCCGGACAAACGAAATCGCCGGCATATTCGCGATAAAACTGTCATTCTCCGGCATATAGCCGATAATGGCGCGGATTTGTCGGGCATCCGTCCGAACGTCGTACCCCAGAACCCTCGCCGTCCCCTCCGAAGGCTTCCAAAAGCCCAGCAGGGTATTGATCAGCGTGCTCTTCCCCGCCCCGTTCGGCCCCAGCAGACCAACCGTCCGACCTCGCAGTTCCAGATTCAGCCCCCGCAGGATCTCCCGCTTGCCGATCTTCACCTTCAGGTTGTCGAGTTCAATTACCGGCGCCGTCATTTCGGACTGCGCTTTCCCATCGGAACCAAACCACCCGCCACCTGCCCCAACATCTTCAGCGGACCAGCGCCCGACATCCCCAGCAGCGATTCGATATTCATGTCAAAGATGTTCCCCCTGGTTGCCACGTCGATCCGGTCCGGATACGCCCAGAACCCGATCACATGCGGCGTAGTGTCCTGCTTGACAGACCCCGGCTGAGATGTTTGTTCAGCCCCCAACAATCCCAGAATCGGAGCCAGCGTCGGTCCCAGATTGTGGTAGACCAGCCCCGAGAAGTTCGTAGAAGCATCATGCGGAACCTGCGCCCGGAATGCGGCCGACTTTGCGAGCCCATAGCCCGTCTGCTTGTTCTGCAGCGAACGCACCAGCAGTTCCTGATTCGCCGCTGCGATCCAGTAGCCGTCAGCGAACGTCCAGGCCGCTTCAAACGGAACTTTTTCAAACTGCAGCCGGTAGAACGTGCGTCCGTCCACCTCGCTCTGGGTCAGCTTCAGAGCCCCTGTTCGCTCGTTGACGCCCTTCGCATTCACCGCGGTAACCGTCTTTGAAATCGCGCTCTGCAGGCGTTCGGGATAGTAAACCTCAGCCACCAGCTTCCAGCTGGGGAACGGCAGCAGCGGACCATCCAGAGCCACCGTCACCTCGCCCCCAAAGGCGCTCGCCACTTCCTGTTTCACCATGAGGTCGGTACTGTCCGCACTCGCCTTACCAGCGCCATTCAGGAGCCCCATAATGTCATCCACAATCACGGCCGGATTCTTCAGCAGCATGGAAGCCGCGAAACCAGCATCCGGAGAAATGTAGTCCAGAGACCCCATCGGACCCGGCGCCGAGAGCCATGCCGCCACACCCTGCCGGTCATGCGCAAAGCTGACCGAAGCCCGGTTCTCCGTATTCCCCGCCACCGTGCGACTCTCCGCCACAACGAACCGCGCATCCGCCAGCCCACCCAGCTTCGGCCTGTTTGCGCCTGCGACTTGCCCTACGTCCGCACCCATCAGCCACGACGCGCCGCTCTGATAGGACGCATTCAGTCTCTGGTAAAGGGGCGAAGTCTTGAATCCGCCGCTGATGCGGGTTAACGCCGCGGGATCGGCCGCCGCCACAAAAAGGCCATTGTCGAAAAGCATGTGAGCATCCACACCCGCGCCCGCCTTCGTTTGCGATTTCAGGAAGGCATCCAGCCCCGGCTTTACCAGCTGAGCCAAAACGATGGGCGAGGCATTCTTATCCCCGGTCGGGAGCGCAATCACAATTTCATCCCCCAGGTACGCGCTCGCCGCAGCCAGTTGCAGCAGCGTGTTCTCCAGTTCCACACGCTTCGCCGCAGCAATCGAATTCCACCACGCCGCCAGCGTCTCGCTGGACTTCAACCGCTCATGGAAAATCCCGCTGGCCTGGGAAATGGTGCCCCCGATATTGGGGATCGCCGCCACCGCCACTACATCCGGCGGCAACAGATCCAGCAGCTTCGACGTGTAGCGCAGCCCGGCCGGGGGAATCGCCGCAAGCTGCCGATTCAGTTCGCTGAACTCAGACAGCAGCTTTGCATACTGCGCGGAGTTCCGGCTCCATTCAAACGCCTGCTGGATCCTGACCGGCCCCATGTCCGAAGTGGCAGACGTCATGTCGCCCCGGTGCAGAACCTCATGCTTCTGCCCGCGATCGACCCAAACCGTGCCTTCCACCACCGCCACGCGAGAGCCCTTCGTCCCCGCGTCTACCGCGAAGACCGTGCCCTTCACCTCAACGTTGCAGTCCGCCGTTGCCACGCTGAGCGCACCCCTGCGCTGCTTCGCGGCTTCCACGATAATACTGCCGAGCGCCAGGTGAAGTGTCGAGCCCTTCAAGCTTCTGGTAACGGAAACCTGCGCCCTCTGGTTCAATTCAACTTTGGAACCGTCATTCAGCCGCAGCACCGCAGTGGAATTCCGCGCCGTCCGGACCACATCGTTCTCACCCAGTTCCGCCCCGGGCGAAAGGGGCAGAAGCGAGCTGCCGTTCACCTTGTAGAGCGTGCCATCCACCACATCAACCGTCGCACGCGCGCCGCCCGCCAGGGACGGAAACTGCCGGTAACCAACCCACGCCGCCCCGCCCGCCATAAACATCACCGACGCCGCAATCGCCCACCCTGTGTAACGCGGCGCAGCCGATTTGCGTGGCTTAAATTCAATTACTTGACGCGCCCCGTCACGGGCTTGGGCCAGGGCCTTCCTGCAGCCAAGGCACTCCCGCGTATGGACTTCCAACAGCATCTTACGCGAAGGAACAATCGTGCCCGCCAGGTATGACGGCATCAGCGAGACAAAACCAGCGCAATCGCGGATCGCGCCCCCGGGTTCCGCGGCATCCACTTTGGGAAACAGGCGCGCGCGAACGCGGGCAGCGGCCTGTTCCATTTCAGCGGCGTTGGGTTCGTTATTTCGAATTTGGTTTAGAAGGTTGTCAAACTTCATTTCAGACCTCCAAGTTGACGGATTTCGGTTTGCAACTGTTTGCGGGCACGAAACAACGTGACCGAAACGACCAGGGTGGAGACGCCGAACATTTCGGCGATCTCCGGATTCGAATGCCCTTCGAGGAACCGAAGCGCGAACATCTCGGCAGTGCGCCCGCCCAGTTTCGCCATCGCCATCCGAAGAACCTCCCGCAGATCACTCCGCTCGGCATGGTTGCCAGGAGCCGCAGGTTCCGCCGCTTTTTCCAGCGAGACGTTCTTGCGGGACTTTAGTTCCAGCAGGTTAATCGCGGCATTCACCGCCGCCCGCCGAAGATAACCCTCGGGATTTTCAATAAGATCAGCCGCGAGATCTCGTCCAGCCAGCCGCAGAAATACGGTCTGCAGGACATCCTCCGCATCGGCCGCATTCCCCGTCACCCGCCACGCCGCCGCATAAACCAGGCGATGGTGCGCATCGAAGAGGCGCTCCAAGGCCCCCGGGCCCGAAGAGCCTGCGGAAAACGGGACGAGATTGGGCGTGGGGTGTATCGCGTGTGCTCCAGTCGCCAGTTGCATTCACTAGGGTAGACCGGCAGCGTGGGAGATTATTACAAGGGTGCGATAGAACTATCTGGGCGGGTTGGGTAAAAGCCCTCACGTCGGAACAGATTTCGGGCTGAGCAGAAGTAGATTATTTCTTCGGCTCAAGCCAGGCTTCGAGATGCTGCTTTTGTTCGGTGGTCGCGTCCGGGCGGACTTCGATTTGCCACTCGGTGGGTTGGTCGGCACCGAGAGTAACTTCGAGCCGCTCGAGTTTATCGCGGCGGGCGATGAGGAGGGAGAGCTTGTCGCCGGACTTGTAGTACGCGAGGTTGGCGGCGAGCTGGTCGGCGCGGACGCGGAAGTCCCCGATAGCGAGGATTTCGTCATCCACATTCAGGCCGGCGCTGTGGGCGGGGCCTTCGGAGGGGACGCGGGTGATGAGGAGGCGACCGGCGTCGTTCTTCGTTTCAGCGCCCAGGGTTGTGGTAACGGGCGTAGCGGGACGGGGGCGGAAGCGGAGACCGTACCAGTCGAGCGCTTCGGTGTAATCGAGATCCTGCGTGGATTCGACGGCGCGGTGGAAGAATTCACGGAGCGAGGTTCCGGCGACTTCTTCGGCGGTGGCCTTGAATTGCTCGGGCGTGTAGCCTTTGTCCTCGGAGTAGCGGGAGTAGGCGAGACGCATGACATCGTCGAGAGATTTCCGGCCGCTGGTGGCTTGGCGAACTTTGGCGTCGAGCAGGAAAGCCACCACGGCCCCCTTGCTGTAGTAGCTGACGCCGGTGTTGCCTGAATTTTCGTTGGGGCGGTAGTAGCGGATCCAGGCGTCGAGGGAGGCCTGTTCGGCGGACTGGAGTTTGCGGCCGGGGGCAGTTTGGACGTCGTTGATGAGGCGGGAGAGGGCTCCGGAAACGCTGGCTGCAGCTGCCCCGCCCCGTCCGCCACGGCCTACGGCGGCAGCGCCCCCGAGATAGTCGGCACGGGTGGAGAGACCGGCTCGGAGGGTGGAGAGAGAGGCGTAGTAGTCAGTGAAGCCTTCGGCAACCCAGAGAGATTTGGTGTGGTTTTCGTTTTCGTAATCGAAGGGGCCGAGCTCTACGGGGCGGAGGCGCTTGACGTTCCAGGCGTGGAAGTACTCGTGAGAGACGAGGCCGAGCCAGCCGGTATAGGCAGCGGTACTGCGGGTGTTCCAGCGGCTGGACATGATACAGACCGAGTTTTTGTGTTCGAGGCCTCCGCCACCCCCGGTGAGGATATTCAGGAAGACGTACTTCTTGTAGGGCAGGCCTCCCCACATGTCGCGGTAGTGGCGGACGATTTTTTCAGTGTCGGCAACGGAGCGTGGGCCGTCCCAAACACCGTCTTCGCCCTGATTGACGAGGAAGTGGGGAATGCCATCGACTTCAAAACGGTGGACGGCGGGATTGCCGGCGAGGATGGGGGAATCGACGAGGGTATCGTAGTCGGGGGCGAGGTAGTGGTGGGGATTGCCGCCAGGCGCCTCGGCGAGGCCGGTGGCGGAGGTCTTCCAGGTGGCGGGGAGTTCGAGGGTGACGTGGTGGGGGAGCTTCAGGCCTCCGACGAGAGTGACGAAGGTGGGGGCACCGTTGAGGAGGGCGAAACCGCTCTCGACCCAGTTGGTGCGGACGGACATTTCGTGGCAGTAGACACGATAGGTGAAGTGGAGGCGTTTCGTGCCAGGGGTTTCGATGAGCCAGCGGTTCTTGCGGGAGGTGGTGAAGGGGAGAGGCTTACCGGAATCGGAGGTGACGGTGATGGTATCGACGTTACGGGCGAACTCGCGGACAAGGTAGGAGCCGGGGGTCCAGACGGGCATGAAGACTTCCGTGGAGGGCCCGGAGACGGGGAGGTCAGCGTCTACGGAGAGGTAGTTGTTCTTCGCGTCCGCGAAGCGGACGGTGTAGCGAACTGGTTCCTGGAGCTGGGCGGAGAGAGTGGCGGACATGATGAGGGCGAGGCCGAAGAGAAGTTTCATTTGAGCGAGCCTTTGAGACGGACCTAACACCAGCATGGACCACGGGGTGATGCAGATGGAGCAGGGTGGTGGTTTTCAACCAGGCAAGGAGTCAGGTTGGTGGCGCTAAGCTGCGTATTTTCAAGCACTTCTGTTTGGGCGTGGAAGTGCAGTAGAGAGCACAGGTACACCACCATGAAAAAGATGACGATCCTGATCCTGGCAGCGTCGGCGGTTCTGATGGCGCAGCAGACTGCGCCGCCACCGCCGCCACCCACAGACATTGCGGGTTTCGATAACGGGGCGGAACCGGATGAACCGGGCAGGCCGGTGGCTCGGCTGAGCGTGGCGAGCGGGGATGTGCTGGTGAAGCGCGGGGACAGCGCGGAGTGGGTGGCGGGGGCACTGAATGCTCCGCTGATGGAAGCGGATTGGATTGCGGTGTCACGCCAGGCGGCGGGGGAGGTGCAATTTGACCACGCACACTACGCCAGGCTTGCGGGCGACACGGAGATCCGTGTGGTCCAGATAGGGGGGGGGCTGCACAGGATTCAGCTGAGCAAGGGTTTGGTGACGTGGCGGGTGCTGCGTGAAACCGGGGTGCCCGCAGAGATCTCGACGCCTCTGGTGGCGGTGAAGCCGGTGGGTCTGGCGGCGGTTCGGGTGGAAGTGGCGGCGGATTCGACGACTCGGGTGACGGTGCGGCATGGCGAAGTGGAGGTGCAGACGGCGCGGGGCGGCGAGAGGCTGCATGAGGGGGCTCTGATGATTGTGAGACCCACGCAGGGTGAATCGGAGTATCAGATTACGTCGGCGGCAGGCCAGGACCGGTGGGATACGTGGAGTGACCAGAGGGATGCGTATTTGCTTCGGGCGACATCGCCGAAGTACGTGAGTTCGGATATTTACGGCGCGGAAGATCTGGATCCCTATGGCCGGTGGACGAATGACCCGGCGTATGGCGATGTTTGGGTACCGAGCGTGCCGGCGACATGGGCTCCTTATCGCGATGGGCGTTGGGTTTGGCAAGACTACTACGGCTGGACGTGGGTGGACTATCAGCCCTGGGGCTGGGCTCCGTTTCACTACGGGAGCTGGTATTACCGGACGGGGTTTGGATGGAGCTGGTTCCCTGGGCATCGCGGGGACCGGTATTTCTGGCGTCCGGCGATGGTGGGATTCTTTGGCTTTGGGGGTGGCGGGCTCGGGATCGGGTTTGGGTTTGGGAATGTGGGTTGGGTGCCTCTGGCTCCCTATGAGAGATATCGGCCGTGGTACGGGCGGGGTGGCTTCGGGGGCGGGCGGAATGTGGTGGTGAACAACATCAACATCACGAACGTTTACCGGAATTCGCGATTGGGGAACGGTGCGACGGCGGTGTCGGCGGGTGATTTCCAGAGAGGCAATTACCGGAATCGGGTGGCGGTGGACGGGACTCGGCTGCAGCAGGCTTCGCTGGTGCGGGGGGCCGGGATGGCTCCGACGAGCGATCATCTGCGATTCAGCGACAGAAGTATAGCGGGGACGGCACGGTCGGCCCCCGGAAACCGAAGTTTCTTTGGCGACAACAGAGCGGGTGGCAGCGGCGCGACGGCTACAGCACGAACTCCGTTTGCGCAACAGCAGGCGGCGGCGCGCGGGAATTTGAGTGGCGGCGTGCGGCAGGATGGCAATTTCCGGGGTTCGGGGCAGACTCAGGCACCGGCGGTTCGGCAGGGTGGCGAGGTGTCGCCTGGCTGGCGGCAATTTGGGAATCCGGGCCAAAGTGGCGGCGGTTCGATGGCTCCTGTACAGGGACAGGGTGGGGGCCAGAGGTTCGGCGGCGGTTCGGGGTCGATTGGAGCCAATCAGCCGGTGGTTCGTGAGAGACGGAATACGGACGGCGGTCGAACGTTTGGAGGTGGCTTTGGGGCTCCGGCTCCGCAGCGGCAACAGGCGAATCCGCAACCGGTGCCCCAGTATCGTCAGGCTGCGCCGCAATACCGGCAGTCGGCGCCTGCCGCGCAACCGGCAGCGCAGCCCCGACAGGCACCGAGTGGCGGAGGGGGGAATTGGGGAGGGGGGAATCGGGGCGGGAACGCTGGCGGGGGCGGCAGCAGCAGCAGCGGCGGCAGCGGGAACCGGGGCGGCTCGCACAGTGACAACGGGGGAAATCGCAGAGGAAGGTAGTACGCGGAATGGGGCGAATGCTACAATGATTTTGTCGTCGGATGCGGCTGTAGCTCAGGCGGTAGAGCGCCAGATTGTGGTTCTGGATGCCGCGGGTTCGAACCCCGCCAGCCGCCCCATCCTTTCCCTCCAATCGCGAGGAATCTTCCTGGAATTACTTTTTCTGCCTGAACTCTGGCACTGGCAGTCCCCGGTATAATCTGGTATTCTTTCGTGGTAACAGAAGGGCTACTTGTGTTTTCCTGATTGTGGATTCTTGAGAAGGACGGGGAACATAATGTTCGGTAAGATACAATTTTACTGAGGACTATTGGCACTAATCCGGCGATCACCGCGAAACTTACCTGCCCGACGCCAGAACCCTTTACGCGACCTGCTGCAGGAAAAGCAGAGGGAGGTGGAGTTGGTGAAAGAGCGTATGCGTGCGGAACAATTTTCTGCCGACCTGCCCTCCATTGTGCAGAGCCGCGTTGGCGAGCAGATGCAAAAGCTCGAAGCCAAACTGGTGGCGGAGTTCAGGGAAATCGGAGCCCGGGCGGTTACGGAGAGCACGAACGCGCTGAGCGATCAATTAGGAACCCGGATTGAAATGCTGGAGCGGGTTTCATCGGAACAGTCGAGAACCCTGATGTATTTGCGGGATTCTTCGAAAGTTGCCAACCAAAAAGTCTCGCAAGTTGTGGATTCTATTGAGAACAGTCTGGCTGCAGCGGTACCGGGCTTCAAGCTGGAACCGATTCCACGGCGGGAGGAACTGCCCTCGTTCGTGCATCCGCAGTTCCAGGTTGAAGCTCCTAAGAAGACAGTGGTAAAGGCGGAGACGCAGGAAGTGACCGAGACCGACCACAGCGGACGGGTGGCATTTTGTCCCTCTTGCACGTCGAGGAAAATCCGGCGCACGACGCGGCAGGGGCTGTTTGAGAATTTCCTGCGATTGTTCTTTATTGCTCCGTTCCGGTGCCGGGCTTGCCGGCATAAGTTCTACCGGTTCTAAGCGGGTCAGAGCAGTTCTACTGTTTCGCCGACGCTGATTATTCCCTCCGACCGGCTTCCCTCAAAATCTACCGCTGCGTTGAGCGCGAGTTCTCCGTCAAAGCGCCGGACTGTGTCTTTCAGCACGGTCAGGTCCTGTTGTTGGGTGTCGGGATCGTACGTCGTCATGACGCAGCGCGCACGGAGGCTGTCGAGATGAATCAGAACATTGCCAAGGCGGAGTTTCTGGCCGGGCCACGCGCGTTCTGAGAGGCCTGGGACGCCGCCTATGATCAGGTTGGGGCGGAGGCGGCGCGAGTCGCGACCGAAGGCTTCGATGGCACCATCGGTGGCGACGAGGAGGGGCAGAACGTCGAAACGGTCAGCCGATACGTCCTGGACGAGGTGGGCTCCGGGGCCTGCGATGCTTTCCAAATCAGCCGGGTCAATGGCAGCTGTTCCTTTCAGACCGAGGAGCCTCGGGTGGGTTCGGGCGGTGATGACGCGTCCCTGGCGGTTTCGGACATGGGAGATGCGGTCCCCGTCGAGGCCGAGTTTGGTGACGCGGGCGCTTTGGAGGGATTCCCCGGCCATGGATTTGACGGGGTAGCGCCAGATTTCTTTCAGGTACATCAGAGTGTCCTTTCAGCTTCAGTGATGGCGACATGGGAGATACGTTCGGGATCGCTTGAGTTCCAGGCGGCCTCCCCGAGCGCCACCTTCTGAGCCGCCGTTTCGGGATTAAACGGCGGCTTGGGGAGGGTTGTCATCTGCTTGCGAGCGCCGTTTCCAGGAGCACAGAGACTTTGGGGAAATCGACGTCGGTGCGGGCGACGTGGTTGAAGTAGTTGGTGAAAATATTGATGGCGACGTTGGCGACGATTTCGGCGATGTCGCCTTCGGAGTAGCCAGCCTCCTTCACTTGCGCAATGGCAGAATCGGTGACTTCACCGCGCTGGACGACGAGGGCCTGGGCGAACTGGAGGCCAGCGGCGCGTTTGGCATCCGCGGAACGGGCTTCCCGGCTGGCGGCGATTTCCTCCGGCTTCAGGCCGACCATTTTGCCGATGGCGGTGTGGGCGGAGAGGCAATACTCGCAGGAGTTGGCCTGGGCGACGGTGAGGGCGATCTGTTCGCGAAGTTTGGCGTCGAGATGGCCGGTGGTGAGGGCGGCGCCGAAGTTCAGGTAGGCTTCGAGGGCGGCGGGGGCGGCGGCGAGGGTCTTCATCAGGTTGGGAGTCATGCCGAGCTTGGCCTGGACTGCGTCGAGGAGCTGTTTCGTCTTGCCTGTGGCTTCGGTGGGGTTGATGGCGGTGATGCGTTGCATTTTGGTTTTCTCTTTTCTGTCGCTGGGGACGGCTTGGTAGAAGCATGCGGATGGCCAAAGCAACAAGCGTGCGTAAGTATTTAAAATGATTAACTTGACGCCACGCCAGCAGATCACGAGAGTTCATGATTCACGAATTCTCACAAAAGTTTCGTGAATTTTCGCGATAAGATCAGGCGTGGACCTGGAACCGCTACCCGAAATCATCCTGGCGCTGGCCGAGCAGCGGTCATTGGGTGCCGTGCTGAAGACGATCATTGAAGCGGTGGCACGGCAACCGGAGGTCGCGCTGGCCCGGTTGTGGTTGCGGGACTCGGATTCGGCTTGTCCGGTGTGTTCGCCGGGGGATGGGTCGGTCCTCCCTGCCCTGCACTTGCGGGCGAGTGCGGGGGCACCGCTCGCGGGTGGCAAAGATTGGGGGCGGAGTGACGGCAGCTTCCACCGGATACCGATTGCACCCAGCAACCTGAAGATCTCGCATATCGCGGCGACGGGAGAGTCGTTGCTGATCCAGAATCTGGCGGAGGACCGGCGGTGGGTTCGCAGGCCGGAGTGGGTGGCGGCGGAAGGGCTGGTGAGCTTTGCCGGGCATGCGCTGGTGTTCCGTGGGGAAGTTCTGGGGGTTCTGGCAGTGTTCCGACGGACTCCGGCGGACGGGGACTGCTTTACGTGGCTGCGGACGATGGCGACAGCGGCGGCGATTGCGATTGCGAATGCCCGGGCGTTTGAGGAGAACGAGCGTCTGCGGCGAGAGTTGGAGCAGGAACGGGATTATCTGCGGGAGGAGGTGGAGGAGGCAGGGGCATTCGGGGAGATTCTGGGGCGGAGTCCGGCGTTGCAGAGGGTGCTGCATCAGGTACAGCTGGTGGCGGCTACGGGGGCGAACGTTCTGGTTTTGGGAGAAAGCGGGACGGGTAAGGAGCTGATTGCGCGGGCGATTCATAACCGGAGTCCGCGGGCGCATAAGGCGCTGGTGAAGGTGAATTGCGGGTCGATTCCGCGGGAATTATTTGAGAGCGAGTTTTTCGGGCATGTGCGGGGTTCATTTACCGGAGCGGTGCGGGACCGGCTGGGGCGGTTTCAGCTGGCGGATGGAGGGACGCTGTTTCTGGACGAGGTGGGGGAGATTCCGCTTGAGCTCCAGTCGAAGCTGCTGCGGGTGTTGCAGGAGGGGGAGTTTGAGAGGGTGGGGGATGAGGCAACGCGGCGGGTAAATGTGCGGGTGGTGGCTGCGACGAATCGGGATCTGAAGAAAGAGATTGCGGAGGGTCGGTTTCGGTTGGATTTGTATTACCGGCTGGGGGTGTTTCCGATTGAGGTACCGCCGTTGCGGGAGCGGCGGGAGGATATTCCGGAACTGGTAGGGCATTTTGTGCGCCAGGCGGCTTTGCGGTTTCATGTGGCGGAGCCGGCGGTGCCTCGGCGGGAGCTGGAGAGAGCACAAGGGTATGACTGGCCGGGGAATGTGCGGGAGCTGCAGAACGTGGTGGAGCGGGCGATTATTGTGTCGCACAGGGGGAAGCTGGTTTTGGATTTGCCGGGCGGCAAGGGGCTCACGGTTCCGATTCAAGCGGCGGTTGTTCCGGGGGGCCAGGTGATTCCGGAGGCAGTTTGGCGAGAGAAGGAAAAGGCCAACGTTCTGGCGGCTCTGCGGCAGGCCGGGTATCGGATTTCCGGTAAAGGCGGGGCGGCGGAGTTGCTGGGGGTGAATCCGGCGACGTTGACGTCGCGGATTAAAGTTTTGGGGATTAACCCGCGCGAAGCCAGGCAAAGCGGGCTATGAAGAGGGCGGTAAGGATATAGACCATCCAGTGAACTTCGCGGAAGCGGCCGCGGAGGATACGGATGAGGGTCCAGGCGGTGAAGCCGAGGGCGAGGCCGTTGGCGATGGAGAACGTCAGGGGGATGCCGAGGAGGGTGAGAAAGGCCGGGATGGCGACTTCGGGGTCGGCCCAGGGAATTTCGACGACGGTGGTCATCATCAAGGAGCCGACAGCGATGAGCGCCGGGGCGGTGGCGGCGGCGGGGATGGCTCCCGCTAACGGGGCGACGAAGAGGGCTGCGGCGAAGAGGAGACCCGTGACAATGGCGGTGACTCCAGAGCGGCCACCGGCGGCGACTCCGGCGGAACTTTCGATGTAGCTGACGACGGTGGAGGTTCCGGCGACGGCTCCAGTGAGGGTGGCGATGGCGTCGCAGTAGAGGATCCGGTTGAGACGGGGAACTTCCTCGGCTTTGCGAAAGAGACCGGCTTTGTTGCCTACCGCGAGGAGGGTGCCGACGTTATCGAAGAGATCGACGAAGAGGAAGACGAAGACGATTTCTGCCAGGCCGATGGCGGCAGCATTGCCGATCTGGAGCTTTCCGGCGGTAGCGGTGATGGCGGTGAAGCTGTAGGGTTGGGGCGCGAAGTGGAAGACGCCGAGGGCGGAACCGAGAAGCCAGGTGGTGACGACTCCGATAAGGATGGCGGCGTTGACGCGGGCGCAGAGGAGTGCGGAGATCAGCATGAGGCCGAAGACAGCCAGGAGGGTGTTGGGGTTGTGGAAGTCCCCCAAGCCGACAAGGGTGGCAGGGTTGGCAGTGACGATTCCGGCACTGCGGAGACCGATAAAGGCGATGAAAAGGCCGACACCGGCAGCGACAGCGGAGTGGAGTTCTTTGGGGATGGCCTTGACGATGAGTTGGCGGATGCCGAGAGCGGTGAGGGCCAGAAACGCCAGGCCGGAGAGGAAGACGGCTCCGAGCGCGACCTGCCAGGGGATGCCCATGCCTTTTACCACGGTGTAGGTGAAGTAGGCGTTGAGGCCCATGCCGGGGGCGAGGGCGATGGGGTAGCGGGCGATGGCGCCCATCAGGATACTGCCGACGGCGGCGGCTATACAGGTGGCGGCGACGACGGCCTGGAAAGGCATGCCGGCGTCGTGGAGGATTGACGGGTTGACGAAGACGATGTAGGCCATCGTCATGAACGTGGTGAGGCCGGCGAGGATCTCGGTCCGCCAGGTGGTTTGGAGTTTGGCGAACTCGAAGTAACGTTCCAGTTGGGCCCGCATGGTTTAAAACAGTTTATCGGGTCAGGTATTGGAGCATTTGGCGGAGGGCGTTGCCTCGGTGGCTGACGTCGAATTTCCGTTCGCTGGCGGCCTCTCCGAAGGTGCAGCCGAAGGGGGGGTAGTAGAAGAGGGGGTCGTAGCCGAAGCCTCCGGGGCCTTTGGCTTCATGCAGGAGTTCCCCTACCACTTCGCCGCGGAAGGTCTGGATGAGTTTGCCTTTTTCGGCAAGGGCGATGACGCAGACGAAGCGGGCGGTGCGGTCGGGGTTTGTATCGGCGAGCCGGGCGAGGTTCTTGAGGACGAGCTGGTTATTGGCCTCATCGGCGTCGTGCCCGGAGAGGCCGGTTTCGGCGTATCGGGCGGAGAGGACTCCGGGGGCTCCGCCCAGGGCATCCACGGCGAGGCCGGAATCGTCAGCGAAGAGCGGACCGTCGGCGAACTGGCTGTAGTATTCGGCCTTGAGGATGGCGTTGGCTTCGAAGGTATTGCCGGTTTCCTCGGGAGCCTCAAGGGTTTTGAGGCCAGGGAGGGGCTCGACGTCGATGTTGAGGACATGCCCGGCAAGCCCGAATTCGCGGAGCTTGCCGGGGTTTCCTGTAGCGCAATAGAGTTTCATGGTTGGTTAGAGACTCTGGCGAACGGGTTAGTAGCCGAGGACGGCGGTTTGAACCTTTAAGATCTCGGCGATACCGGTGCGGGCGAGGGCGCGCATCTGGTCCATTTGGGCGTCGTCGAAGGCCTGCTGTTCGGCGGTGGCCTGGAACTCGACGAAGCGGCCATCGCCGGTCATGACGATGTTGGCATCGACTTCGGCGACAGAGTCCTCTTCGTAGTTGAGATCGAGAAGGGCCTCACCTTTGCGGATGCCAACGCTGACGGCGGCGACGGCTCCGAGGAGGGGGGATTTGTGCAAGACCTTGTAGTTCATCAGCTGCTTGATGGCGAGGGCGAGGGCGACGTAGGCTCCGGTGATGGAAGCGCAGCGGGTGCCGCCGTCGGCTTGCAGAACGTCGCAATCGAGGATGATGGAACGTTCGCCGAGGGCCTGCATGTTCACGACACCACGGAGAGAACGGCCGATGAGGCGCTGGATTTCGTGGGTCCGACCGCCCTGCTTGCCCTTAACAACCTCGCGGGGCGTACGGGTGGAAGTGGCGCGCGGGAGCATGGAGTACTCAGCGGTGACCCAACCTTTGCCGGAGTTGCGAAGGAAGGGGGGAACGGAGTTCTCAACGGTGGCGGCACAGAGGACGTGCGTGTTGCCAGTCTTGATGAGGACTGAGCCCTCGGCTGTTTTGAGATAGCCGGGGATGATTTCGAGGGGTCGGATCTGGTCCGAACGGCGACCGTCGTTACGCATTGCGCATCACCAGGATGAGAACGACGAAGATGAAGATCATGCCGCCGACGACGATGATGAGACAGGGGACGCCGGGTTTGACCTGCGGGGGCGCGTCTGTTTTCTTTTTGAAGGCCTTATATTTGCCCATTTTGAGTGTTTGCGGGGGAGTTACAACCGTGATCTTCTAGGATCTCACGAGGGCAAGGGTGAGGGAGTCAGGGGTCCTCGTCACACGGAATACGGGTCAATCGACACCGAGGGCAGTGAGGTTGGTTAACCAGCTGGTCGTTGAGGGAAATGGTCTGAATGTTGCAGGTTTTCCTGCCTCGCGGGTAGCCTTGTTGAGCTTTGCCGGCCTGTAGCTTTCCAACTGCGACTGCCGAATGACGTCCAGGCCAAGCGGGCGCAGGAGAGACCGCTCCGCACGCGATTTACGGGGAAGAGTCTGGACGACTGGATGCGGCAGATGTGGACAGGTTGTTCGCGGCCGATTGCGGGATTCTCCGGCGTATGCGGCGGGGTTGGACCGTGGCGACAAACTTCCGGAGTTCGACGGGAAGACGTTGAAGACCGAGGATGAGCTGCAGAAGTGCCCAGCTGGAATTACGGGAACAGTGGCTGAGTTCGAAGGCTGTCCATCCTTTGCCGGAGGTGAAGAAGTATTGTCCGGTTTGCCAAAGAGCGCACCCGGTTGAGTTTGCGCATTGCCCGTTTGACGGGGGAAGTTGGGGATTGTAGCAGGGGATCCGGATCAGGCTCCGCGTCCGGCCGCCCGGGGTGGACGGCGGGGGAATCAGGGGATTTCTGGTTACTCCGCAGTCGGGCGAAGGCTGGGCAGTAAACGGAAGGCTGGGCGGTAAAAAGAGGTTGTCTTGGTTCCACCGCAATGGGGGAGTGGAGCGGCGGCGCAGAAGGTGATATAGATATCAGGGTTGGGGTTCTGTTGAGGAGACTTTTATGAGACGCAGCTTGATTTGGTTGGTGGGCTTGGGCCTGGTTGCCGGAGCGCCGGTTTTGGCGCAAAAAAAGGCGACGATTACGGGGGTGCCGGAGATTCCGTTTACCACGGTTCCGAACTTCCTGAAGCTGCCTTCCGGCGAATACATAGGCGAGGCGGTGGCCGTGGCTACCAACTCGAAGGGGCACACGTTTGTGTTCCATCGCAGCGACCACAACAGAATGTTTGAGTTCGATGCGGCGGGGAAGTTCCTGAAGGAAATTGGGAGCAGGTTCTCGGGGTTTGAGTTTGCTCACTCGGTGCGGGTGGATAAAGACGACAACATCTGGACGGTGGACGAGGGGTCGAATATGGTGACCAAGTTCAGTCCGGACGGCAAAGTGGTGATGGTGCTGGGGCACCGGCCTCCGGCAGTGCTGGGCGTGCTGGCGGCGCCTCCGACTGGTCCCGCAAAGCCGGCGCAGAAGTATGAATTCTGCCGGCCGACGGATGTGGGCTGGGATCCGCAGGGGAACATCTTCATCTCAGACGGGTACTGCAATAACCGTGTGGTGAAGTATGACAAAGATGGACGATTCCTGGCGCAAGCCGGGAGCGAGAAGGCGGGGACCGGGCTGGGCGAGTTCAATTTGCCGCATGGTCTGCAGGTGGACGGGAACGGGAATGTTTGGGTGGCGGACCGGACGAACAGCCGGTATCAGCTGCTGGACAACAACCTGAAGCCGATTCGCGAGTTTACGAATGTCGGCGTGGGCTGGACGGTTTGTGTGTCGGGCGGGCCCCATCAATATGTTTTTTTCTCGAATTCGAACCCGAACGGGAATATGCCGGGCACGTGGGATATTACGGGCGAGATCTACAAAGCTGAGCTGGACGGAACGGTGCTGGGCAAGTTCGGGAAGCCGGGCAAGATGGCGCCGGGATTCCAGGTCGTCCACATGATGGATTGCCGGAACCCGAATGAGCTGATTGTGGGCGAAATTGAGTCGTGGCGCGTACAGAAACTGCTGCTGAAGCCGGTGGCTGCGGCCGGGGCGACGAAGTAAGGAATATGGCGACCAGGAGAATGATGATGAAAAATATCCTTACTGTGGTTTTGATGTCGGGCGCGCTGGCGGTGGGTTCGGCGTGGGGCCAGGAGATTAAGTTCGATGCGTCGGTGAACGCGCTGCAACTGCCTGCGGGAACTTATTTCGGCGAAGTGGCCGGCGTGGCGACAAATTCGAAGGGTGACGTGTTCGTTTATACGAGGACGGGGCATCCGACGGTGACGCTTGGGACGATGCGGCCGTTTGCGCACGGCGGGTCACGGCTGTTCCAGTTCGATAAGACCGGCAAGTATGTGCGGGAGATTGGAAAAGAGACTTACGCGTTCATGCAGGCGAGCCAGGTACGGGTGGATGCGCAGGACAACATCTGGACTGTGGATGAGATGAGCAACTCGGTGATCAAATGGGATCCGCAGGGGCGCGTGGTGATGATTCTGGGTCGGAAAGCGGAAGCGGAGCCGATACCGGCGCGGACACCGGCAGGCGATGGCGCAGGACAGCCGACGGATTTGTTTAACAGGCCCACGGATGTGGCGTTTGATGCGGCAGGCAATATTTTTGTGGCTGATGGCGCGGGGAATGCGCGGATTGCGAAGTTCGATAAAGAGGGGAAGTTTGTGCGGTCGTGGGGGAAGCGCGGCAAGGAAGCAGACCAGTTTGGAACGGTGCTGAGTCTGGCGGTGGACGCGCAGGGCGATGTTTACGCGGGGGATGGCGGCAACAAGCGCATCCTGGTGTTTGATAACAACGGGAAGCTGAAGAACACGATTACTACGGTGGCGAATCCGCAGGCGATGTGTTTGACGAGCGGGGCGAATCCGGTGCTTTATGTGTCGAATTCGAATCCGTTGAGTGATATTGATGCCGCGGGCGAGATTTACAAGATGAAGGTTGACGGGACGGTGTTGGGGAAGTTTGGCCGGGCCGGAAAGATCGCCAAAGAATTCGGGACAGTGAACTCGATTGATTGCCGGGTTGAGAACCGACTTTTTGTGGGGGAGATGGGGAATATGAGGGTCCAGAAGGTGGACCTGAAGTAGCGTATTCCGCAGGTTCGGCGACCCTGCTTTCGAAGCTATGCAGACCAGGCACGCCGGTGTTCCGGGTGTGGCAAAACGGTTCGGGGCAAACACCCGGATGTTGCCGCAGGCCAGCGCAGCACACGGCGTGCCGGTCCGAAAAGTGCATCATGGGTGCTGCGGTCGGGTTCGTCGCCATGGAGGGTGTACAAAGGATTGTGTAAACGCGGTTCTCCGGTGAGTAAGACCATAGGAGAACGGCATGACAATCAGAAAAGAGATAATTGACGAGTTGATCGCCACGAGTGGCGGGAAAGTGATCGGGCCGGATGGCTTGGCG
>CAIYVZ010000073.1 GCA_903929755.1 uncultured Acidobacteriia bacterium | reverse complement strand
TTCAGTTCGAGAACGATTGCCGCAGCCTTTTCCGCGCTCGCCACGCTGGCGATTGCTTCGGGAGTGGCGTCGAGCGCCGCGATGTAGGCCTGTTGTGCCTGGATCGCGAGATCCAGCTTCGCGATTTCTTCACCGAATTGATCTTTCTTCTTCGCGATTCCTTCGGTCTCGGCTGCGGGAAGTTTCGGGACCGCGGGCGACTTCGGTGCATCACCGGGTTTGGACTCGGACAGCCGCTGGCGCTTCGCTTCGTCCAGTGCCGATACGACCCAATCGGGCGTCAGCTTTCCCAGAACTCCTCTGGCCCAGTCGAGCGCCTCGTTGAAGTACTTCTTGAACGTCGCGACAATTGTGAACGAGGAGAACCAGGACGAAAAGCCGGTCCACAGCTTCCGCATGTAGCCGATCAGCGTGCCGAACTGCGCCCCGATCCACGTCAGTCCTTTGCCCATGAGAATCCACGCGGCGTTCCAGACATCGCGCAACTCGTAGGTCGAGCCCTTGAGAGAGAAGGTGGCGTCGCGAAACTTGTAAAGCAAGATGGCAATGCCTGCGATAGCCGCGATGGCGATTCCAATAGGCCCACCGAGGGCCGCTACTGCGCCGCTAAGAACGTACCCGGCAGCAGCCGCGATGCCTTCTTCCGCCGCAAGCTGCCCAATGAACCACACGGAAGTTGCAAGCCAACCGGCAAACTGGGTGAGCGCGGGAATGACCCGCCCGAGGCCCGCGAAGCCAATCAGAAACTTGCCGACCCCGGCGGCTGCTTTTTCGAAACCTCCGTTGGCGAGATCAGCCAGGAGTGGGATCGCGATCTTCGCCAGTTGCAGGGCGGCAATTGCCTCAAGAGCTACCTTCAGCGCGTGCGCATGCGTCGCGGCGAACTTGAGTGCGTCCGCGGTGGCGTTGACCGCGGTCGTAACTGCGGAGCCGAACGATGCCGCGAGTTGCGGGATGTTCGCGTTCTTGGCGACGTCGATCAGCCGGTCAACGAGATTCGAGATCGCCGGGAGCGTCGCGCCCAGAAGCGAATAACCAAGTCCCTGAAACACCAGCTTGAGACGTTCCAGATTGTCATGAGCATCGGCGGCCACCTTCGCGGTTGACGAACTGAGCACGAGGCCGAACCGATGCGCCTCGTCATTCACCTTCTCTTGTTCTGCGCCATACTGATTCAGCAACGGGATCAGCCCGGCTCCGGCCTTGCCGAAAAGAGTCATGGCAAGCGCTGTCTTTCCGGCGCCATCGGCCATGCCCGCGAATCTTGTGGCTATCTCGCCGAAGAGTACTCCCGAGTCCTTCAGGTGCCCGGTTGCATCGACGGCGGATACCTTCAGCCGGGTGAAGACGTTGGTCAGCGCCTGGTTGCCGTTCTGAGCCGAGAAAGCGCTTTTGCTGAGTTTCTCCAGCCCTTTGCCCAATGTCTCGCTCGACACATTGCTCAGCCCGGCCGCATAGTTCAGGACCGACAGGGTCTCCGTCGTGGTGCCGGCGGATTGGGCAAGCTTATAAAGCGCGTCGGCGGAATCGAGGGAATGGGTGATGAGCGCAATGGTGCCGGTTGCGATTGCCGCGCCCATGGCAAGCCCGGCGGCGGCGATCTTTTCAAGCGAACGTTTGATATCGCTCGCCGTCTTCGCGGAGAGCTGGCTCATCCTGTCCATGCTTCCGGAGAAGGACGCCGTATTCGCCTTCAGGTCGATAGTGAGTGTGCCGACGGTGACGCTCATTGCTGGTGTAGATCGAGAGTTCGATTAAACTGAGGACGTCGGTGGTGGGCGACAAGCCCAGAGACCGCCCAGGAAGAAGGAGTGGGAGTGCGTAACGATGTTTGAAAATTTCACCCGAAGGCATCATCTCGATCACTTCGAGAGCGACCTTCAGTACGAGTATGTCCCGCCAGCATTACGTTACGATCTCTTTAAACTTCTACGAGAACACTGTAGCGAGGAAGACACCGCGACAATTCGCGAATACTGCCTATACCGAGGTGCATCGATCGCCGTTAGCAGTGACTACTATCGCCTCTATGGTCAAGACGACATCATGGAATGCTACACACCAGACCTCTTTGTGGATTTGTTGCTGAAATCGAAATGGCACGAAGTCCTGTCCATCGTGGAGTTCTTGATCAATGACGGTCCGTTGTCCCGTAAAGAGGTAAATACGCTGTTTGAGTATCACAGCGTGGGTTATGAAGCCGAAAAAGCGTTCGCTGGCAGCGTAAAGGTAGTTGTCAAATACAGCGCTTTGATCGCCGATAACGAAAGGATTTTGTCATCCGGTATCCCATTCGAGCCAGTCGTTGAAGCTATCAGTGCGGCGAAGACGGCATTGATAGACCCTATGAACATCGACGTCGCGTCTTCCGTCGCGCTTTCTGTCACAGCCGTCGAAGCCTACTTGCGTGGCTGGCTGCAGGCAAAGGGACTAAAGGCGGCAACACTCGGAGACGCAGTAAAGGCCCTCAAGAAGCAGTCGTTGTGCCCCAGCCACATCGTGGAGTCGCTGGAGCACTTTTATATCTACCGTAATCGTACAGAGAATGTCGGCCACGGCGCGCCGAAGTTTGCTGATATTACCCGGGAAGATGCTTTGCTCTGCAATGAAATGGCTGTGTCCTTCATCAACTACTTCCACCGAAGAGGCGGGAGCATCTTGACCAAACCCACTGTGACCAAACCAACCGTAAAAGAACCGCTGACGCTTGACGGCCAAGGTGGTGTTTCCCCGACAATCGGCCCGGCGGGATCGAATTGAATGGAATCTTCGCTGCACCTCAAGCTGACCAGCCATTCTCCAAGTGTGCCGACCCCGTCAAACGCGAATGGCGGCTCCCGCCGGAAGCCCGCCAAGAATCCTTAGAAGCTTATCTCCATCCAATTCGTCTTCGGGTTCCTGATCTTCCGCTGAGCCCGGCAGCTTGTGGATCATGAACGATTCCGCACTGAAGGGCGGTTCGGGTTTCATCATGCTGAAGTTCGCCGTGACGGACGCGATGATCCCGGTCATCAGTTCCGAATGCTGAAGCTGCTCGATCTGCCGAAGCCGCAGCGCATGAAGCTGTCGCGGCGTCATATCGAGCCATTCGTCATCGGTGAGGCGCAGGTCGTAGCGGGCTATCGACCAGGCCTCCAGCCATGTCAGCGGTGCTCCTACGGCACCGCTGGCGTAGGGCGTTCCGCGTCATCGGGCGCGGGCATCGACGCGGCCCATGCCGTGAGCAATCCTTCCTGAACCATCACGATATTCTCGGGATGGATCAGGTCGCCTACCTGTTCGAGCGTGTACTTCGCGCCCGCTCGCCGCAGGACAACATAGAGCAGCGCGCGGACGAGTTTGGCGGAGGGGCGCAGAAGGTTAACCTCTCCCGCGATCAGATTCAGCCCGGTGAGTTCTTCGCACTCGATCAGCACGTTGTGCGTGACCGCGAGAGGCCAGGTCTTGCCATCGAGCTTAAGCTCGACCTTACGGATCAGTTTGTCAGCGATGGTTTTTTTGGGCATGAGATTACGCAACCGTGTACGAGATGGCACCGCTCACACGAACTCCGACCTTGAAGTCGCTCTTCTTGTTGGGTTCGAACGGCCCGGTTTCCTTTTTCACGATGTAGCCGAACCCGGTGATGGTGAGCACCGTTGCGCCGGACGCCGGTGCAGTTATCTTCCACGGGAACACCGTCAACGCGACCGCCAGCACGTCGATATTCTGCTGCGACGCATCGCCCGTGTAGTTTCCGGTCAGTTCGATGGTGCCGGGCTTCAGCATGCCGGGAATGGATTCTTCGGTCGTATTGGGGGAAAGAAGGTGCGTGACATCGATCTCGCCGACGGTGTAGTCGGCGAAGTTGATGGTCGCGATTTCGGAGAGAACTGTATAACCTGTCGGGCTCGCGGCGTCGCCAATGTAGAACTTGGACCCGTAGCCGAGTTTCGCTTTCGATGCAGCCATGCGATGTTACTCCTTTGATTTGGGATGAACGTTGAGGTGAGAGAAAAACTGCCGGGCCGAGGCTAGCCGTTAGACCAGACTTCGTACTCCAGCATCCGGCGGTACGTCCGGCGCGCGTCGTCGAAGAAATCTCGTTTGTTGATTCGGAATATCCCCTGTACGACGGTGTGGTCGGGATCTGCCAGGGTACCGGCGTAACCGTTCAAAACGGCATCGATTGCCGCCGCCAGCAGGACAGCCTGCTCGCGTGTATTGGCGTAGCAATCGATCTGCACGTTCCAGGAGCCGAGATCCACCGGCCCGGCAAGAACGTAGTCCGCCGAATCGGCGACCGTCGTAAAGCTCCAACTCGGCAGCACCTGATCCTTGGGAAGCTCGGCGAGAAAGCCGCCTGTCGCTGCAATGGTGTTGACCGCAGATGCGCCCTGCACAAGCTGCACGAAGCCCTGCTCGATCATTTGCCGAGAGTCTCCACGCCCTTCCTGATCTCGTCCGCGAATACTTCCTGCGCGCGTGTCTTCCCCTGTTCGAACGCGGGGCGCATGAATGGCTGAGCCGCGCCGTGAATCGAACCGAACTCCACAAACGATCCCCAGACCGCAGGCGACTGACTACCCTTTTCCTTGCCGCGGCGGATTCCGACACGGGCAACTCCGGACTCCTGTTTGCCCGAGAGCTTCACGGTCATATCGATCGCGTCCCGCAATTCGCCGGGTCGTCGGTTTGGACTCGCCTTGGCGAGAACGGGTGCGTTCTTCTTTGCCGCCGCCTCAAACAAATCAGCACCAGCGACAAGCGCTTTGCGCAGCGCTCGCTTCGCGAGTTTCGGTCCAGCCTGCGAAAGGGCATCCTCGACGCCTTTCAGCCCGACGATTTCGGCTGTCAGTTCCATGGCTCCGCTATTCCGCTCCGGCGATTGCCAGGCACGTAAGCTCCATCACGGCGTTCAACTCCAGCACGTTGCGAACTGCCTGAATGGCATAGCGCCCGTTGAGCGCCTGGAGTTGCATCTTCGACTGGACACGGGCGTCGTAATACATCGAAACGATGACCGGCAACTGGGTGATGTCCTGCCCGCTGCGAATGACGTCTGTACCCTTCATAGGCTCGATCTTTGCCCACGCGGAGATCACCGGCGATAGCGCCGTATCGGTCCCGGCCGCGCTTGCGATCACGGTCTCCGCAAGCACTGTGACGCGGTGGCGAAGCTCGCCAGCGTTTAGAGTTGGCCAAATCATTCAGCGTGCCCGAACCAGCGATCCGTAGGAAAGGCACGCCGTAACCGCGTAGGGATACTCGGCGGTCGCGGCCATTCCCTTCTCGAAGGGCAGACGATTGTGATACCAGTTGTTGATCAGCAGCTTCATCCCGTTCTTCACCCGTGCGCCTGCATCGCTCCAGAACGGCGAACCGGATGCATAGCCGCTGGTGAAACGGATCAGGATGGCCGACGACGGCCAGGTTGCAAACGTCGGCCACGTCTTGTTGTAGGGCGGTGACACGAAGCCGGGATGCCGAGCCGTA
>CAIYVZ010000072.1 GCA_903929755.1 uncultured Acidobacteriia bacterium | reverse complement strand
CGGGTACGTTGTGGGCCTCGGACAGGGCCCAAGACACGGCGCATGCTGCGGCGACCTGAAGGCGTTCGGGGATGCTGGTTGGCGCCGTCCCTCCGGGGGGGATGAGGTCGAGGAGTGCCCCGATGCTTTCGCGGTCCGTTATGTCTTCTCCTTTGCTTTGGAGCTGAACGATGAAGTGCAGGCCCGGATTGGGGGTGAGCCGCAGCTCGCCGCGGAGCCAAGGCATGATTGCTTCCCTGTTGGCGGCGCTGCCGAGCTTCGTGATGAGCTCGAACCGGGGGCGGGCCGGATGATCGGCGCCGCGGAAGTTTTTGAGGAGGAAGCGGATTGCGGCGCCCGGGTTGCTGTGCATGGTTGCAGCCGCTGGGGCGCCGAAACATGCGCACAGGAGTTCCAGCTGGGCCCGTGCGAGGGTGGCCCACGGGTGGTCCCCCTGTGAGGTGCAGATGTGTCCGACGGTTCTGGCCCAGGCGCTGGCGGCTACCAGCTCGCGCGGGTTTGTCCATGTTGGCCATGCTCTCGGGCTCAGCCTGGCGTTGCTGCAGTGCTCCCGGACGGCGGAGCCGACCATATGGAAACAGCCTGGGATATAGATTCCGAGATCGTCGCATGCGCGCTGAAAGTGTGCAGGGTCGGTTGCGTCGGGGCCGGCCCAGTCGTGGGGGAGGATGATGGTCTCCCCGGCGCCGACGAGAAGGTTGCTGGGTGGCGTGAATCCCCGGGGCGTGCGTGCCGCGATGTCGTCGCGCAGGGTCCGCAGGAGCGAGGTCCAGAGGGCGAGGTTGGGGGCCGTGCCTTGGATCGGCGCTCGGCCACAGACGCCGAGTAGGAAAAGAGCAGGGGTGGGTGGCAGTCCCATCCATGCGGCGGGCCAATTGGCCACGGCCGCTGCCCAGACGAGTGCGGCGTGGATGAGAGCGCGGACGTCGTCGGGGAGGTTATCCGTGGGCGGGCCGCCGATGGGCATGAGCCCGCGGATGTTGCCGGGCGAGGGCTCGTTGGGCCAGTAGGCCGCGAGGTCCATGGCCGTGTAGGCGCTGGTGAAGAATGCGCCGTGTGCGCGGGTGACCCATTCGCCGCAGACGAGGAAGCCAATGGCGTCATGAGCGGGCAGGGCGTCGGCAGGGGGGGGTGCGTCGTCGAAATGCATTCCATTGTCGGGTGCAAGTTCCATTGTCGATGGGGGATCGAATCGGCGAGGATGCGCCGGGCGAAAAATTACAGGTGAGTGCGGGAACCGGGTCTTGGACAGCCGCACCGATGGTGCTACGCTGAGAAGCTTAGACCCACTGACCTCGCTTTTTCAGGGCGGATCAATTTGCCGCGTAGCTAAGGCGAACCGACGCAGCTTTTGAGGGCTGAGCGATAAGCCGCGGAACAGCCGGGACTAAGCTGGTGGGTTGGGATCGGCGGTACGATTCAATCAACTATTTCGGGGGCGATGGTGATGACGGGGTCGTCGATCCAGCCGAAGAGTTGGAGTTGAAGGAGAGCAGCGTTGGTTACCCGAATATATCGGCGATGGCGAGGAGGGAGCGAGCCGATGTATGCCGAGAGATGGTAAGCGTCGTGCGCGTCAAACGAGTAGGCAAGCGGTAAAGCAGCGGCGGGCGATCCGAAGAAGCCGGAGGAAGTTTCGGCGGCGATGGGGAGGCCGAAGTTTTCGGAGGATGCCGAAGAAGAAATGTTAGATATTGTCGAGGAGCAAAGAGAAACTCGAGCGAATATCCACGGGGAGGATATGAAATAACAATCCACCGAAAAGGAATAGCAAATCGAAGGAGGTTTGCTAAAGAAATCTGAAAAATCTATGAGGGACTGAGAAACCCAGGATCGAATGATCCGTGGACCGATTCCTTTGTGTGTCGAATAAACTCGGTGGAAATCCCGTTGGGTATTTATACCTT
>CAIYVZ010000071.1 GCA_903929755.1 uncultured Acidobacteriia bacterium | reverse complement strand
CCCCGCTTGTCGAGCTTGTTTGCTCTCAGCGGCACATGCAAAGGCACACCGCATTACCTCAAAACCCAAACGGAAAGGACTTCCCCGCTCCACGCCTCGTCAGCCCCCGCTCAGGCTCATCCTTCGATGAGAATATGCTAGAGTCAACCCATGGGGGCAACTATTTGAATCCGACCGGAAGTCCCTGCGGACGCGTCCGAATCCATGGTAATCACTGCCAGCATCCTACACAGCAGGGCAAAGCAAGCAACAGCTCGGGGCCCCACGAACTTGACTTACGATTCTACGGCTTTTCCGGTTGCTTCACTTCAGCGGGCTTGACGACCACCTGATTGGGCCGCGGAACCCGCTGCGGCTTTTCCACCGGCTTCGCACTCGCGATCTCCGTGTAGGCCTTCAGAATCCGGTCTTTCTGGGCCGGATCGAAAATCAGATACCGGTGCCTTCCGTTCGCAGAAGGCGTAAACCGCGTTCGGCCGTCGTCAAGAACACTAATCGTGCCCGGCTCCGATACTTTAAAGTAGCCTTCTTTTGGACGCACCGCGTACAGTGCGGAATTCATCGCCCACAAGGGCGCGTCCCAGGGCATCTTGCCCCCGGCTCGATACGCATCGGCGACCGGGTGTGCGGGTGACCACGAATAGTCTTTCTCGATGCTTGAAGCCGGATATGCCAGAACTCCATCCATCTCTGCGCCGCAAGCGACTATCGTGCCCGGCCACTCCGCGAACAACCGCTTCGCGCCCTCAATGTCGGCCTTGATGTTGTCATCCGCGGGACCTTCCGTAAAGCGTCCGCCTGTAAACACCAAAGTCTTGACCTTCCGCTGGATCCAGTCCTTAGCGCCACCAGTTGCCAGCACCTTAGCCAGATTCGACGCGGGCCCGCTGACGACAATAGTCGTGTTGTCATCCCACTGCGCAGTCAGAGCGTTTCGTGTCACCGCCGCCACTTCAGCGGTATCGAGATCTTCCTTGATGTCGCTTGAATAAGCAGGCTTCCCATCAGCGCCGACCTTCGCGAGCGGTTCCGTGAAAAACGGCCGGTCATCTTTCATCGACCCTGCGAGCGCCAGCCCCACCGGCAGGGAGCGACCGTTGAAGCCGATGGCGCCGCTGACAGCCCCGGCATAAAAGCGACCGACGATATCGGAGTAAATCGCCGCCTTCAGATTGGGTCGGCTAATACTGACGCTGACCAGGCGCTCTTCCTTCTTGCCATCGAGCCCGTAAAGCAGAGCCATCGCCAGGGCATCATCGACCCGGCTAAGAGCCGAGTCGAAGATGATGCCGAGCGCCGGTCTTTCGGTTGTTCTTGGTTGCACGTGAAGCCCCTTATGCGGTCAGTTCCGACAGGTGGCCGGTGGCGTCGCCGAAATGCTCCTGATGAACGCCCATGGCTTCCATCATGGAGAGATACAGATTACAGATCGGCGTTTCCCGCCGATACACAATCCGGCGGCCGCTCTTCAGGAAGCCGCCGCCCTTACCCACAATCATCGTCGGCAGATCTTCATGCGTATGGCGGTTTCCGTCGGCAATCCCCGAGCCGTAAACGATCATGGAATTATCGAGCAGGGTGCCGTCGGCTTCCTTCGCCGCCTTCATCTTCTCCATCCACGCTGCGAACGTCCGCATGTGATAACAGTTGATCTGGGCCACCCGTTCGATCATCTCGGGGTTGTTCCTGTGGTGCGTCAGATTGTGATGCCCTTCCGGCACGCCGATTTCGCGATAGGTCCGGTTGCTGCCTTCGCGTCCCACGATAAACGTGACGGTGCGGGTCAGATCGGCCTGGAAGGCGATCGTAATCATGTCCGACATCAGCTTGAAATGCTCGGCGAAGTTGCCCGGCGTACCGCCCGGTTTCTCCATGCCCGGATCAATTTGCCGGCTGTCTTTTTCGTTTTGCTGAATCCGCATTTCTACCTCACGGACTGAGCTAAGGTATTGGTCCAGCTTCCGGCGATCGGACGGCCCGACCTTGCTTTGCAGCTTTTTGGAATCTTCAACCACGAAGTCGAGGATGCTGCGCCGGTAAAGATCGCGGCGGTCGCGCGCTTCCGGACTGAGGCCGGCGCTGTCGCCGAACAGCCTCTCGAAAAGTGCCCGCGGTTCCAGGATCGGCGGCAGTGGCTGCGTGTCGCTCTTCCACGCCAGGTTGTTGGTGTAAGAACACGAGTAACCGGAATCACAGTTGCCGGCCTGCTGTGCGTCTTCGAGGCCTATTTCCAGAGAGGCAAAACGCGTCTTGCCTCCAATCTTGTTCGCTACCACCTGATCGGCGGTGATACCGGCCTTAATCGCCGCCGTACTGCGACCGGACCGGTCTCCATACGATGAATCTTCCGCAGTCTTCTTCGGCTGAACGCCGCTGAGATAGCCGCCAGTCGCTCGCGCATGATCGCCGCCGCCGTCAAGCAAGGCACGCCCGCCGTTGTGGGTCAGATTACCCAGCAGCAGCATTTCCTTGCGGAACGGCTCCATCGGCTTCAGGATCCGGGGGAGTTCACGGAGCGCACCCGTATACGTCGGGTTCCAGTGCTCCATAATGGCGCCAATTGGCACGTAGACAAACGCCATGCGAACCGGCGTTTCCGGCGTCTTGCCGAATGAAAGCGCCGGGACCATGGAATCGAGTAGAGGCAGACCTACTGAGAGGCCCATGCCCCGAAGAAACGTGCGCCTTGCCAGCGCCTTCTGAGTCACGATCATTTTTTTGCGATCTCCTTTGGTCTTGCTGCTGCTTCGGATTGGTTTGGAATTTCCCCGTGTTGCATTTGGAAGGGCATGCTGCGAACCACTTCCCGAATGAGGGTCTGGAACTGGTGTCCGGACTGCGCCATCCTGCGATCAATTTCAGTTACTGTGTTACGATCCGACGGCCCCAAGCCCCGGCCCAGCGCATACGTCAGCATCTTCTGGCTGAGGCAATGCTCGAATTCAGGCAGACTCGACAGCAGCAACTGCCGCAACTCACCCGGTGTTGAGAATGACTTTCCATTCGGCAATGTGCCGCTCGAATCGACCGGGAACTTGCCGTCCGCTGTCCGCCACGCGCCGATTGCATCGTAGTTCTCCAGTCCGAAACCAAGAACATCCATCTTGGAATGGCACGATGCGCAGATCGGACTCGACCGATGGACTTCCATTTGCTGCCGCAATGACGCTGACGAACCGACCGCCTTATCGTCGAGTGGCGGCACGTCTGGCGGCGGCGGGGGAGGAGGGGTTCCGAGGATATTTTCCAGAACGTACTTGCCGCGCAGAACCACAGACGTCCGTGTCGGGTAGCTGGAAACGGTGAGCACGGAACCATGGCTCAGCAAACCACCGCGCTGGTTGCCGACGAGGTCCACGCGCCGAAATTCCTCGCCCGTGACGCCGGCGATGCCATAGTGCTGCGCCAGAAGTTCGTTGACAAACGTGTAGCGGGCATCAATGAAGTCACTCACCGGCCGATTCTCGCGAAGGATATGCGTAAAGAAAAGGCTGGTCTCGGACTTAAAGGCCTCCCGCAGTTCCGCCGACCACTTCGGAAACTTGTCCGGGTCCGGGTGCACCGAGTCGAGGTTCCGCAACTCCAGCCACTGGCCTGCAAAGTTCTGGGAAAGCGCGTTCGATTTCGGGTCGGCCAGCATTCGGGTGACCTCAGCATCGAGCGTTGCCGGAGCGCGCAGTTTTCCGGCTTCCGCGAGAGAGAGCAACCGCTCATCCGGCATGGAACTCCAAAGGAAGTAGCTCAGTCTGGACGCCAGATCGAAATCGGAGACGCGGCGAATGGCTCCACCGACTGGCTCCCGCTCAATGCGAAACAAGAACGAGGGCGAAACGAGCGCAGCCTGCAGTGCCAGTTGAATCCCCTGCTCAGCGTTCTGGCCCTTCTGTTGGGCCAGACGACAGAAGCGCAGTAAGGCGGCAACCTCCGCCTTTGTGGGGGGGCGACGATAGGCCCGACGCGCCAGTTGCGTGAGGATGCGGTCCACGCACGCAGAGCCGGTATTCGGATCGCAAACCAACACCTTTTGGCGGCTGGGGCGTTCTAACTTAGAGGCGTAAGGACCGTCGATCGAAATAGTGTCTGGCACGGCAAATTTCGGAGCGGCTGCGGCCCCCGGCCCGGTTGGTACCGGCACCTTGTCACCGACCACCCCCGCGCGGACCACGTGCTCGCCTGCTTCGATATAGACACGAGTTTCCACGGTCTTCTCGCCGCCATTCGGGGAGGGCTCAAGAGGCTTCGAGGCGACCAGCTTGCCATCTACCCAGAACCCGATGCTCACGGGCTGGTCGAGTTTCGCCGGCATATCGGTCAGCAGCGCCCGAACAATGTACTCCGCCCCCACATCGGTGCGGTAAGTCGTCTCTGAAGTACTGGCGCGAACCCTCGTCAGGCTCCGGCTGCTGCGGCGGCCCTCGAAGACGATTGGCTTAGGCAACGGGTCGGCACCAATTGCCGCCGAGGCGATGGTCTCCGCAGCTTTCAGATATTTCTCAATCAGCACAGGAGACACGGTCAGAGCTTCGCCGATGTTATCGAAGCCATAGCTTGAGTCGTCTGCGGGGAAATCCCTGTCAGCCCGGAAGTTCACGCCCAGAAGGTCGCGGATGGTGTTCGAGTATTCCGTGCGATTCAAACGCCGGGCCACGACTCTGCCCGGATCCGGGGGAATAGCCCGATCAGCCTTTTCAAACTCGCCCTGGACGTAAGTAATCAGCGCGTCTATAGTTGCCTCGGACGGGCGCGGGATGCCCTTCGGAGGCATCTCACCGCTTCGAAGCTTTTGCAGGATCGCCTCCCACTGGGTTCGGTCCTGCAGGGAACCCGGAGTAAGGAAGGACCGCAAATTCAGACTGCCCGAAGCGAGTTGATCGTTGTGGCAACCGGTACAGGTTGTCCCGATGACCGGCAGTACGTGCTTTGCGAAGCCTGCCGCGTCGGGGCCCTGCGCAACGGGCTTCCTGGCCGCGACCGTTTTGGACGGGGTATCGGGCGGAGCCCCAACCAGTAAAGCGGTCACCGAGAACGCGACAGCGAAATTGAAGAACCTATGGCGCATAATTTGGACCCGCGTCGTCACTATATCAAAACCTGCGCCTGCGCGAATATCAGTTTGAGGGTCATGTCGCGGCGGAGACAGCCACCACCGGAGCTTGTCTTGCTGTAGAATCGGCGTTTTCTCGAAAAGCGTAAGGCTGAGATTTTTTGACGGGAGTGCGGTTTCCTGGCTGGTCAAGAATCAGAAAAGTACTTTACCGCAGGCTAGCGATGTCCGGGTATCCGCATGACATAGCTGACTTTGCGCCGATGGCAGGGGAACACAACCATTGTGCCCGAAACCTTTCACGCCTGAAGAACTGGGCGCAACAGTTGCTGAAGTGCTGCAGTAATCTCTGGCACCGCCGGATAGCCAGCGATGCCGGATGTGGGGCAGGAATTCCGCATTCATGCCGGACAGATATGCTGGTTGTTTTCAGTGAATGTTGTTTTCCGCGACTGGCGTAAAAGGAGCACGTGAGATGGCAAAGATTGGTTTTATCGGCCTGGGGATTATGGGTAGTCCGATGGCGAGGAATTTGATGAAGGCGGGCCACGCGGTGGTCGCCTTCGATGTGGTGCCGGCGCTGCTGGATTCGGCGGTGGGTGCGGGGGCCGGGCGCGGGGCATCGTGCGCGGATGTCGCGGCGAAGTCCGAGATCGTGATCACGATGCTGCCGGACGGGCCGGAGGTGGAGCAGGCGGTGCTCGGTGCGGGCGGAGTGCTGGAAGGCGCGGCTGCCGGGACGATTGTGGTGGACATGAGTTCCATCAGCCCGCTGGTTTCGCAGAAGATTGCGGTGGCTGCCGCGGCGAAGGGTGTTGGATTTTTGGACGCGCCGGTGAGCGGTGGCGAACCGAAGGCGATTGACGCGACGCTGGCGATTATGGTGGGCGGCGAGCAGGCTGTGTTTGAAAGCGTGCTTCCCGTTCTGCGCCTGTTGGGTGCGTCGATAACGCTGACGGGGCCGGTGGGCGCGGGGAATGTGACGAAGCTGGCGAACCAGATTATGGTGGCTTGCAATATCGCTGCCATGGGTGAGGCACTGGTGCTGGCGACGAAGGCGGGGCTGGATCCGGAAGTGGTATTCAACGCGGTGAAGGGTGGGCTGGCGGGCAGCACGGTGCTGAATGCGAAGGCTCCTCTGGTGATTTCGCGGAATTTCAAGCCGGGATTCCGGATTCGGTTACACCAGAAGGACCTGAGAAATGCGCTGCTGGCGGCGGAATCGATGAAGGTGGCGTTGCCGCTGACGAGTCTGGTGCAGCAGATGTTGATGGCCCTGATGAATGAGGGGAAGGGCGACCTGGATCACTCGGCGATTGTGACGTTCATCGAGGAGATGGCCGGGGTGGAAGTAAAGAAGCCGACAGGGGAGTAGAAGATGACTATGACTCGGACTGCACTGGTTGTGATGGCGGCGTTTGCTCCACTTTTGAGCGCGCAAACGCGGCCTCCGCGAAGCTTTGAGAGCCACTGCGCGATTTGCCACGGGCCGGATGCGGGCGGGTCAGACCGGGCTCCGGGCATTCTGCCGTTTGTGGGGGCGCATGCTGACGACGAACTCGTCCGGCTGGTACGAACGGGGCGGGCTGAGCGGGGTATGCCGAAGTTCGACTTCAATGACGCGGAGATGAAGACGCTTACGGGGTTGCTTCGGGGCAGGGTGGCGGGGGCTGCAATTTCGCCAACAGGTCCGGCACGGGGTGGGCGTGGAGGCGGGCCGTTCCAGCCACGGGCGGCGGCGCTGAAACTGGAGAATGGCGCGGTGCTGGACGGAATGCTGACGAGTTTGACAGCGTTTGGCGCAACGCTGCTGACTCCCGACGGCAAGTTGCATCTGCTGGCCCGGAACGGTGAAACCTACACGGAGAAACCGCTTGAGCCAAAGCGGGACTGGCTGGGATATGACGGGAGCGACACGGGCAACCGGTATAGTTCGCTGGAACAGATCAACACGACGAACGTGAAGCAACTGGGACCGGCATGGATCTTTCCGGTGCCGGGCGCGCCTCGGCTGGAGGTGACGCCGATTGTGGCGGACGGTGTGATGTATCTGACGGGGCCGAATGAGGCTTACGCGGTGGATGCCACAACGGGGCGGCAAATCTGGGCATTCCGGACGCCGCGGGCGCAGGGCCTGCTGAGCGAAGCGGGTGGCGGGGCGAACCGGGGGCTGGCACTCTCGGGTAACAGGCTGTTCATGGTGACGGATAACGCGCACCTTCTGGCGCTGGACAAACTGACGGGGCGAAAGTTGTGGGACGCCACGATGGGGGACACGAAGGAAGGGTACAGCGCGACATCGACTCCGCTGGTAGTGGGCGATCTGGTGTTGTCAGGGATTGCCGGGGGCGAAGAGGGCGCGCGCGGGTTTGTGGATGCGTACCGGGCTGCAACAGGGGAACATGCGTGGCGCTTCTGGACGATTCCGACGCGGGGCGAAAAGGAAGCTGCGACGTGGGTGGGGAATGCCCTGGAGCATGGCTGCGGGGCGACCTGGGTAACCGGATCTTACGACGCGGAGTTGGGGCTGACGTACTGGACGACAGGAAATCCATGTCCGGATTTCAACGGAGATGAGCGGAAGGGCGACAACCTCTACACCAACAGTGTGGTGGCTCTGGACGTGAAGACCGGGAAGCTGAAATGGTATTACCAGTTCACGCCGCATGACACGCACGACTGGGATGCGACGGGGCCTCTGATTCTGACGGACCAGATGTGGGAGGGCCAGTTACGGAAGCTGGTGGTCCATGCGGATGTGAACGGGTTCTTGTTTGTGCTGGACCGGACGAACGGGAAGCTGTTACGCGCTTCTCCGCTGGGTAATCAAAACTGGACGACGGGTTACGGCGCGGATGGCCGGCCGGTTCCTACGGCAAACTACGAGACGACGATGGCTGGAATTTCAACGTGTAAGGCGGGGGCTCCGAAGTGGGCGTCCGCCGCATTTGAGCCCGTGCAGAAGGTTTACATCACGCGGATTACGGAGGGCTGCCAGACGATTCGAAAGGACCCGGCGGTTCCCGAAATGGGCCAGCGTTTCTTTGGCGGGAGTTTTGGCGGCGGCACTGGAAACCAGAGTTTCATTCAGGCGGTGGACGTTTTGACGGGGGCAAAGAAGTGGGCGTACCCTCTGGTGGCCGGGGGCGGGACCGGAACGCTGGCTACGGCGGGCGGTCTGGTGTTTTTCGGAGAGACAGGCGGGACGATTACGGCGGTGAATTCGACCACCGGGTTGGCGGTATGGCATTTCGAGACGGGCCAGGGATTCCGGGCGTCGCCGATGACGTATATGGTGGGTGGCCGGCAATATATGGCGCTGGCGGGTGATGGCGGCATCTTCAGTTTTGCGCTGGTTCCCTGACGCGTCATAAAGCCAGGACGCCGTCAATTACGTTGCCGTGCACGTCCGTCAGGCGCATGTCTCGTCCACCGAAGCGGTACGTGAGCCTTTTGTGATCGAGCCCCAATAACCGCAGAATAGTGGCGTGCAGGTCGTAGACCTCGGTCACGTTTTCCACCGCGCGCATCCCTGTTTCGTCGGTCGCGCCGTAGGTAAACCCAGGTTTTAGCCCGCCGCCTGCCATCCAGACCGAAAAGGCTGTCTCATGATGATCCCGCCCGTCGGGCTTGGGAGCGTGCGGCGTCCGCCCAAACTCAGTTGCCCAAACCACCAGGGTCTCTTTGAGCAGCCCCCTCGATTTCAGATCCTTCAGCAGAGCCGCCACGCCCTGATCGGTTATCTGCGCGTTGCCCTCATGCCCTTTGCGAAGCTCGGAATGCTGGTCCCAGGTACCGTTATCTCCGCCGTAAACCTCCGGGCACGTGATCTCCACAAACCGCACACCGGATTCGATCAGGCGGCGTGCGCGGAGGCACTGGGTCCCATAAAGGCGCTTGTTCTTCTCCGTGGCATCCAGACCGTACAGCTTTTTTGTCGCCTCCGTCTCGCGGTCCAGATTCAGGACGTCGGGGACTACGGACTGCATCCGGTAGGCCATCTCATAGTTCTGAATGGCCGATTCCACCGCGTCATTTGATCCGGTCCGATCCAGAAATCGCTTGTCTTCCTGGGCGATCACATCGAGTTTGGCCCTCTGGATTTTCGGATCTTTATCGCCCGGCGCGATATTCACTACGGGCTTCCCGTCGGCCTGCATCGACGTCGCCTGGTACGCGGCCGGGAGAAAGCCGTTGGAGAAATTCTCCAGCCCGCCGGGAGGCACGGCACCGCCGTGCAGGAGCACATAGCCTGGCAGGTTCTTGTTTTCACTTCCCAGCCCATAGTTCACCCACGAGCCCAGGCTCGGGTACCCGCCCAGCGTGCGCCCGGTATGCATCAGCAGGTTGGCCCTGGGATGGAGCGGGAACCCGGAAACCATGGACCGGATCAGCGTCAGGTCGTCGGCGCACGTGGCCACCAGGGGAAACAGTTCGCTCACCCACAACCCCGACTGGCCATGCTGCTGAAACGCCCACGGACTCTTCACCCACTTCCGGTTGGTCTCGTTCTTCGCCCCGATCTGATAAAAACCGTCGTAGGGCTTACCGTCCAGCTCCGCCAGTTTTGGCTTGGGATCGAAGGTATCGATATGCGAAACACCGCCCGGCATGAAGCAGAAAATGACGTTCTTTACCTTGGGCGGGAAATGGGGGATGGCTTGTGGCGAATCGGCGGTGGCCCCCGCGCAGGCCTGGTCCGCCATCAGCGCCGCCAGCGCCGTCATGCCAAAGCCGGTCGAAGCGCGGCGAAGCACTTCCCGGCGCGAGAAACCCGGGTTCGCGTTACCCAACAGGTTCGCGTTACCAAACATAAATGAACTCCTTCAGGTTGAACATGGCGTGCGCGACATCCTTCCACACCGTTTGGCTTCCCATCACTTTATCCGCCGCCACCTTGTGAAGGCTCGCGATTTCGCTGGTCAGGCCAGTGAACCTTTCGCGCTCCCCTTCGTCGGGCGACCTGCCCAGCAACTGGCGGAACATCTCCTCAATTCTGGTGCCCGCCGACTGCGCGTTCCGCGCGATGAGCCGGTCCGCCCAAACGCCGGCCTGCTCAATAACAAACGGATCGTTCAGCAGGGCCAGGGCCTGGGGCGGCACATTGGTGGTGTCTCGGTTCCCCCGCGCCACGGTCGGATTGGGAAAGTCGAACGTTTCCAGAAATCGCGAACCCTCATGGCGCGTAACCTTGGTATACAGGCTGCGCCTGCCGTCACCATCGAGCGGCCCCTGAAACAGTTTCCGGTAATCCTTTGGCTCCTCTCTGTTCGGCTGAACCGGGGGACCGTACATGGCGGGATCCAGCCGTCCGGAGACCGCCAGAATGGAGTCGCGGATCGACTCTCCCTCGATGCGCCGCACGGAGTAATGCGACAACAGGCGGTTTTGCGGGTCTGTCTTGCGTGCCGCTTCTGAAGCCCTGCTTTCCTGCCGGAAACTCTGCGACATTACCAGCAGACGGATCTGCTTCTTGACAGACCACCCGTTTTCGACAAAACTCCCGGCCAGGTAGTCGAGGAGTTCCGGATTCGACGCCGGCTCTCCGTAAGTCCCGAAGTTATCGGCAGTGGGAACCAGACCGCGCCCGAAGACATGGAGCCAGATGCGGTTCGCCATGACGCGTGCGGTCAGCGGATTTTTTTCGCTCGCGATCAGTTCGCCCATCTCGCGCCGCCCACTTCCGGTAACGCCGAACCCGGCATCGGTTCCCGAGATCAGTTCCAGAAAGCCGCGCTCCACCATTCTGCCGGGGTTGGTGGCGTCTCCGGCGGGCAGCACCGGAAAATTGTATCCGGGGTCAAGATCGGCCAGACCTTCGAACACCCGTGGCGCTTCAATACGCGCCTCGGCAAACCGGTACTCGCCGATCAAAGACTGCAGCTGCGGAGTCATGCCGGGCTCGTTCGTCAACAGATGATTCTCCAGCAGCCACCCGAGCCAGCGGGCGTCGTCGTCGGAAGCCTGTCCGGCCGCCCAGCGGCGGATCGAGTCGGCTGCAGCCTGTTGGTACCGCGACGCGAGCGCGTCGGGTCCGTTCGGCTCCGCACCGGCAAAGATCCGGAGCATGTGCGACAGTTCGTCCTTTGGCGTTTCATCCACGTCGTGGATCACGGCGCGGGCTATGCCGAAGTAAGAATAGGGCGAATCCACGTCCGCCTGCGTGGCCTTCAGGCGCCCGGGGCGGTCCGGAATCCGGGGATTGTCCGTCTTGGTGACCAGTTCCAGATAAAACGGCATCGCTGGCTGATCCGTGCGGTTGGGAATTTTCACCCATTTCAGGGAGTCGTGCTCCAGGGTCTTGTAATCCTCACTCAGCATGCAGTTGTCCAGAATGGTGCGCCACGCCCCCAGCTTCCCGCCCATGACCTGAAGGCTGACAAATTTCTTATCTTTCGGCGCGAGCGGCGAGCGCAGACCTCCGTTCAGCCGTTCGGACAACACATTGGTATAGACACCTGCCGGAAAAATGCCGGTGACCGCGCGCGGACCGTCACTGGCTACGGCAAACTCGCCGCTGGGCGAGGGTCCGTCAAACAGAGCCGCGCCATCGGCATGCCAGCCGCCAAAACCAGGTTCGGCGGGGTTTCCGAAAGGCTGGAAGTGCTCACGGTTGTATGCGGCTCTGGATTTCGCCTCGGCCTGGTAGTTTTGCTGCAGCGCCGCCCACGCGTTTGCTTGCCCGGACAACCCGGGCCCGAACGCCCCCTGCAGAAACGGATACAGCGGATCTTCCAGCGCCGGGTTCCGCTTCTCCATCAGCGTCACCCAGGCCTGCATCCGCGCCATTGACAGCTGGGTGAGGTCCTGCTGGTCGGGTTGCTCGGCTTTCCACGCGCGGCGCGCGGCCATCATGTAGCGGGGGAGCATCCGAACCTCGTCCAGCCAGACTTTGGCGAGTTCCCCTCGGATTTGCGGTTTTAGCTGAGCCAGGCGCTGCTTCGTGTTGTTGGCGGCCTCCGGCAGGCCCGCATTTCGCATCACCATGCGCGAACTGGTCAGCGCGCCGTAGATCCCGTAGTAGTCGCGGGTTGGGATGGGGTCGAGCTTGTGATCGTGACACCGCGCGCAGGCGATGGTTAGCCCCTGAAACGCTTTGCCGAGGGTATCGATCTGATTGTCAACCACGTCCGTCCGGATCTGGCGGAAACGAACGCAGTCGTCGTGCCCGAGTTCCCCAAAGCGCAGAAATTCGGTCCCGATAATTGACTCGTTGATGCCGTCCTTCGCGTTGATGCGGGGTTTGGCCAGAAGATCGCCCGCCAGGTGCTCGCGGACCAGTTGGTTGTAGGGTACGTCGTTATTAAAAGCGCGGATCAGGTAATCGCGATAGAGCCAGGAACCCTTAATCTCATAGTTCCAGTCGTTACCGAAAGTCTCGGCAAACCGCATCACGTCCATCCAGTGGCGTGCCCAGTGTTCGCCGAAATGTGGCGAGGCCAGAAGCCGGTCCACCAGTCTTTCGTAGGCACCGGGAGCTTCATCGTGCGCAAACAGGTCGGCCTCCAGAGGGGTAGGGGGCAGGCCGGTGAGTACCAGGGAGAGGCGACGAATAAGCGTGCGGCGGTCGGCGGGGCCGGCAGGTTGCAGGCCGCCCTTGCGCATGGCGGAGACCAGAAACTGGTCCACCGGATGCGCCAGGCCGGGAACCACGGGCGGAGGGCTCGGCTTCACCGGTTGGAACGCCCAGTGCTCCTTGCGCAGCTTCTCGTACATTCCAGGCGCGTTCGCCTTCGGGCCAGCAGTGGTGCTGGTCTGCGGACGAGCCTGTTCGGGCCACGGCGCGCCCATCGCAATCCATTTCTCCAGCGCCGCAATCTGCTCCGGCGGCAGCTTTCCGCCGGACGGCATCTTCAACCCGTCATGCCGCACCGCTCTGGCCAGCAGACTCAGGCTCGCATCGCCCGGCACCAGCGCCGGGCCCCGGTTGCCACCCTTCAGCAGAGCTTCGCGCGAATCCACCCGTAATGAGGAAAACTGCTGCTGCGGTCCGTGGCACGAGTAGCAGCGGGAAGCCAGCACCGGACGAACATCGCGCTCGAAGAACTCCACCACCGCGGCATCGGGCTTCGCCACTTGTGCGGTTGCAATAAAGGGACTCCATGCCGCAATCAGGATGGCGCAAAGTTGTGGATGCGAGGACATGGTAGCCCATTCTATTCCTATTCGATACTCTGATGGGGATGCACCTGACCTCTCCAATCTTCCGCGTCGGCTTCTCGGCGGACTTCATGAACCAGGGAAAGCTCGCCTTCCCCGATATTGGGCTTTCTCTCCTGCAGGACCGCCCCGGCCTGGTAATGGACTTCATGCCTGAGTACAAACCGGTCTATTCCCCGGACCAACTCTCCGGCTACGACGTCGTCATCTCCCTGAAGCCTCGCGTGACTGCGGAGTCGCTCGAGGGCGTCACGCGCCTCTGCGCCATTGGCCGCTGTGGAGTTGGTTACGACAACGTAGACCTCCGCGCCTGCACTGAGCGCGACATTGCGGTCTACATCACGCCCCAGGGCGTGGTGCGGCCCATGGCTGAATCCATCGTCCTGCTGGTGCTGGCAATTTCCCATCGCCTGGTACAAAAAGACCGTCTGGTAAGGCAAGGGAAGTGGGCGGAGAGCACCCAGCGGCTGGGGCAGGAGCCACGCGACCGCGTCATCGGAACTATCGGCTTCGGGAACATCGCCCGCGAGACCCTGCGGCTTCTGGCTCATTTCGGGCCGGCTCGGATGCTCGCGTTCGACCCCTTCGTCAAGGCCGAAACCTTCGCGGAACACGGTGTGGAGCCAGCCAGCCTGGACGCCGTCCTCAGTCAATCCGACTACGTCCTGGTCAACTGCCCACTCACTCCGGAAACCCGCCACCTCGTCGGCCCACGCGAACTGGCGCTCATGAAGCCGGAAGCGTACCTGGTGAACACCGCACGAGGCCCCATCGTCGATGAAGCCGCCCTTGTGGAGGTCCTCCAGGCTGGCACCATCGCCGGAGCCGCCCTCGACGTCTTCGAAAAAGAACCGCTTCCTGCCGATTCCCCGCTGTTCACGCTCGACAACGTCATCCTGACCTCCCACTCACTGGGCTGGACCTTCGAGCTTTTTCGCGACATGGGCCGCCTCGATTGCGAAGGTGCCCTCGCCGTAGCCCGGGGCGAAGCACCGGCGAATGTGGTGAACCGCGACGTGCTTACCCGGCCCGGCTTTCTCCGCAAGCTGGAAGCCTGTGGCACCCGGGTAATAGGATAGACGCTGTGAATCGATTTCTTGAAAAACTACGGAGCGGCGAAGTAGCCCTCGGCCAGATGGTTCTGGAGCTGTTTACGCCTGGCATCGGCCCCATGCTGGCCGCATGCGACCTCGATTTCGTGATCTACGACATGGAGCACGGGCGCTGCGATATTGGGCTGGTCGCCGAAATGATCGCGTCCTGCCGGGGCAGCAGCATTACCCCTATGGCACGTGTCCCGGACCTGGAAAACGCGCCGCTCTCCCGAATTCTGGACCTTGGCGCGATGGGCGTGATGGTGCCGCGGGTGGAGACGCGCGCCCAGATGGAAAGAATCGTGGCCGAACTGAAATACCCGCCGCAGGGCAAGCGCGGCGTCGCCCTCGGCCTGGCGCACGACCTCTATCGGCCCGAGGGCGCAGCCTACTTCCCCAAAATGAACTCCGAGACCGCCGTCATCGCCATTATTGAAACGGTAAAAGGGTTCGACAATCTGGATGAGATCGTTTCTGTGCCTGGTCTGGATGTGGCGTGGGTGGGGCACTATGACCTGACCATCTCCATGGGGATTCCCTGCCAGTTCGAGCATCCCCGGTTCCTGGAAGCTATGGACCGTTTGGTGGAGGCGGGGGCAAAGCACAACGTAGCGTGCGGCTTCTTGCCGCCAACTCCTGCGGCAGCGGCGCACTGGATCGAAAAGGGGTTTCGGGCCATCAGCCTGGGGAGTGATGTGGGGGTATTCCTGGAAGGTGTTCGTAGTTTTCGGAGCGCGGTAACGGATACCTTCCCTGCCTGAGCGCTTTACTGGCTAGGAGCCTGTCGGAGATAGATTAGGTGGTTGGCGGTGAGCGGAAATATTTCTGAACTTTCCTGGACCCTGGAGGCTAAGTCCTTTATCCTGGGTCTGTGAGCAAGAACTTCCGAACGTGCGATCTGGATCAGCCGTT
>CAIYVZ010000070.1 GCA_903929755.1 uncultured Acidobacteriia bacterium | reverse complement strand
ACTGCAACCGTGGAGTCCATCCAGGAGAAACTCTCCCGTTGCCGCCGAACCCTCGAACAGATCCAGCCCGGATGTACCAGCCCGAAGCCCCGGAAACGAAAGAGAATCGCTGTATAGTTATTTCGCAGACACTACACTAGTGTGTACGTCAGAAATAGTGATGACTATATGCCGGATATCGTTACTTACTTGCAGTTGAGGGACGAGGATGACGTATGTTGCGCGGGCGGTGGCGCCGCGTGAAATCGAGCGACCAGGAACGAGGTGCCCGCTACGTGCCTAAGCCGGGCGCGTCCAGCCCTTTTGTGTCCAGATAACCGTTGCGAACGTTGAAGATGCCGGGGTAACGGGTTTCCCAGCCTTTGCTGGCGGAAGGCACGTATTCTCTCGCGTTGGCTTCCAGTGCCGAAGTGCCGGGGATCCAGGCGGCGATGCCAACGGAATGGACCAAGGCCGCGCCGGGGCAGGTCAGGTCCTGCACGCAGCGGAACATCTTGTATTTCTGCGCGGCGGCGGCGAGGAGGAGGGTTTGAGAATGACCCTTGCAGGCCTTAAGCGCGACTCCTGTGTAGCCCATCTCGCGGGCAGTCAGCAGCGCGTCCAGCCCGGTGAGGGATTCGTCGATGACGACGGGACGAAGTTTCGCGACTTCGAACATAGTGTTGGCGCGGTTGGCATTGAGGTCGCGTGCTGTTGGCTGTTCAATGTACTGGACTCGGGCAAACGCGTTCGGCGCGATCTGCTTCAGGCGCAAGGTGAAATCGAGAACGTGCTGGGCGCTGGGGCAACGTTCGTTGAAATCCAGAGAATAGATCCAGTCTGCAAAGCCACGCGCCTGCTGGGCCCGGGTGGTGACGCGGTCGATCTCGGCCACGCGGTCGGAGTCCCAAACCAGGTCGGCACCGTTGAGTTTAATCTTGATGGCAGTTATGCCGGAGTAGGGGATCCAGGCTTCCAGGGTTTCGGGCAGGCCGTCGTTGAGGGGCGTGTGAGGGTCGGCTGCCGAAAGAGGGTCGGAAGCTCCCACCGAGTGATACATTCGGACCCGGGCAGCGGGGCGACGGGCGACATAATGGTCGAGGTACTCTCCGCGGAATTCCGGATTCTCCAGGTAGTGAGAGAGGTCGTGTCGCACGAAATCGCGGCCGGAAGTGAGAAAAGAGTTTCGTCTATGAAGCTTGCCGAAAGCATCGTGGATGGCGGCGTCCAGCGGACTTGCAGTTACAAGCGTGCAGAGTTTCGGGATGGGCTGTGCAAGGTTCAGGTCGCGGGAAGTATCGGCGGCGGCCTGGAGATACGCGGGTTCAAGTTCGCGATTGATATCGAGGGGATGCGCGTACGTCTTGTAGTCGCGGGTGATGGTGGCAAGACGTAGCGCCAGGGCCTTCATGGCCCCCAGCGTGGTGTCGTACGGCAAGCCGGGAAAGGCCCAGATATTGCCCATCGACATAGAGGCAGAGCCTTCAGCCGACTTACCTGCCTGGGTGGAGACACGGCAACGGACATTCAGCATAGTTACGCGGTCTACTTCCCTGCCCCCGAACTTGTACGGCGTTCGGTACAGGAAATCCTGGAACTCGGTGGTGACCTCGTCCACACGAACATCCGTGGAGAGTTTGGCCGCCAGCAGCGCGGGTGGCACAAGGGCGAGAAGTTGGCGTCGCGTACAAGACATAGGGGTCACTCAAGGTACCATGACTACCAATTACAGGGAGCCATATTGCGTCCGAAGCATAGTTGGCGTACTTTAAAAAGACAATCAGGAGGATTGTTGATGATCAACAGACAATTATGGCTGACAACGGCGCTGGTGCTTGCCAGCGGGTTAATGGCTCAGGGTGCGTCGGTATCGTGCGGCCAGCACAGCTTTGCGTACTATGCGGCTTCGGAGGGTCTTTGTTCCGTCGGCGACATTGGAATTTTTAATTTTGAACTGTTTACGCTCGACACATTCAACAGCCCCACCCCGGCAGATTACGGACTGCTGAGCACGATCATGATTACCCCGACGTGGAATTCCACCACCGGGGCGGCCACCATACTCATCAACGGGTTCACCGATTTCGCTGTTGACGCGGCGCACACAGCCGCGTGGCGCGTGCATTTCAGCGTGGATCCGCCGCCCATTATTCGCGGGGACGATGTGGGGCTGGATCCCCCGTTTGGCGCTGTCTTTGGATACCAAACCATGTGCCCCGAAGTCCCGGCTTTCTGCGAGGTACCCGCGTACCAAACGTTCGGTCTCACCACAAACGCGCACTTTTCGTTTGACCCACCTGTTGCAGCCCTGGATCTGTTCACTACCGTCCGCCTGAATCCGAACCAAGACACGGCGTCCGGCTTCGATGGCTTGGTTTTTACGATCGACACCGCGCCGGAACCGGCAACCTGGTTCGCACTGGCTCCACTGACGTGGGTTCTGTGGCGAAATCGTCGGCGATCCCGGAAGATTTAAGGCCGGAGCCCGGCCAGACTGACAATGGGATGGTCGCGGCTAGGAGCCTGTCGGAGATAGATTAGGTGGTTGGCGGTGAGCGGAAATATTTCTGAACTTTCCTGGACCCTGGAGGCTAAGTCCTTTATCCTGGGTCTGTGAGCAAGAACTTCCGAACGTGCGATCTGGATCAGCCGTT
>CAIYVZ010000069.1 GCA_903929755.1 uncultured Acidobacteriia bacterium | reverse complement strand
GCTAGACTCTCACCGGATTCCACAAGCCGTATCGCTTCCTGCTTGAACTCCAGCGTGTACTTCGCTCTCTTTGCCTTTTCCATCTTTCTCCCTTTGCTGATTCTCAGCTAAGGGATACGTTTTCCGCGGGCAAGGTCATGGTGCGGCGGATTGAGTATCGCGATCCTTTTGGGGGGCCAAGGTTTGACGGGTTGGGGGTAGTGGGGCTGGAGAGGGTTCCGCTGGGGACTCCGTACCCGGTGGTGGTGGAGAGGTTGTGGCGGCTGACGCACCGGATGGATTTGATTGGACAGGTGAAAGTTGTGGTGGACGCGACGGGGGTGGGGTCACCGGTAGTGGACGCGATGCGGCAGGCGGGGCTGGGGGCGGAGGTGACGGCGGTGACGATTACGGGCGGGGATAAGGAGTCCAACAAAGGGATGGATTATCACGTGCCGAAGCAGGATTTGATGATGGGGCTGCAGTTGTTGCTGGAGAAGCGTGAGCTGAAGATTTCGCGGAAGGTGGGGGAGGCGGGGGCGCTGGTGAAAGAGCTGGTGAATATGCGGCAGCAGACCGGGGTGCGGGGTCGGCTGCGGGTGGGGGCGGAGGCGTTTGGGGAGCATGACGATTTGGTGATGGCGCTGGCGCTGGCGGTTTGGAAGGCGAAGCGGATTTTTGTATTGAGCGGGATGGTTCGGTTACCTGGAATTTAGGATTGATAAATTCGACAAAACAACAAGGAGAAACGACGATGGTTGATTTGTATTTGATGAGCAGGACGGACAGAGGTATGTGGTTGAAGAAAAGCCTGGAGGGGAGTCTGCCGGGTTTGAAGGTTGAGGGCGCGGTACTGGAAGGGCGGGCGTCGCTCCTCCCCTCCCCCCCTCCCCCCACGGAGGGGCAGAGGTTCCGGCAGGATATGGCGGGACTGAAGGAACGCCGGGGGCCGACGTACGGGTCGGTGCTGGATTATGACGGGGTGTTGCGGGCGCATGTGAAGCAGAAGTAAAGATGCCGGGGAGACCGGGGCGAGGCATTGGGCCTTGTCCCCGGTTTCCGGCTGTGGGTCTGAAAGCCGGCTGGCGGGGGGCCTGGAATGAGACCGCTGCCGGAAGTGTCCGCGAATCTGTGTAAGTGCCTTCCGGGTTGATTGCTTCTGACTTTTCCTGCGAAGACGAAAGCCTGTTAGCTCATCCCGCCGGAGCCGCCCGTCGCGATATTTAGACGATGAAGCAAGCGGCGTCGAGTTTGGTGTAGGGTTGGCCGAGAGCGGTGATGACGCGGTCGCCACGGCCGTCGGCGGGGCCGAGGTGGACGAAGAGGACCTAGTCTTCGTCGTGATTGATGAGTTGGGCGAGCAGGGTGCGGCAGCGGATGAGGTCAGAGGGGGTGAGCTGGCATTCGAAGACGGAGAACTAGAGATGGTCTCCGAAGGCGCGCATGGTTTTGAAGACTTTGCGAAGACGCTTATCGTCGGCGATGTCGTAACAGACCAAATAGGACTGACGCATTTGCTGGATATTCTAGCGGATTTTTGGGAAATGTGCGGAGGGGGGGTAAGAAGAATCTGATTTGGCGGATTATGCGGGATTCAGGATCTCAAGAGACTCGACTCGGCTGGTTTCGCGGAAGTCCTCCGAGATGAGAGTCGTGACGCGAGCTTCGAGACAGGAGCCGACGAGGAGCGCGTCCCAGGGGGAGAAGCCACGGGCGCGGAGACGTCGAATTCTGTCGAGACGTTTTCGAGCAGGCAGACGGTAAGGGCTCCGATACCCTCCGTGCCGCTCAGCGGAATGGCGGCAGCCTTGAATCCCGCCGTTTGGAGGACGGTTATGTCGAGCGGGTTCGACAGGGTTGAATCAGGCAACATTGCCGTATGGAGCGGAATCGGGTGTCCGGTGCGACGAGATTGGAATGGATGCAACGGAGGGAGATCGTGTGTCGACACTGCGGCCTCATCGTGGATGGACAGTCCCTGCAATTATGAGTCGCAAGACATATTGATTCTGTGTCATATTATTGATGTGGAGTGGAGCGTAGAGCTAGCCGTAGAATTCGAAGGAGAGTTCGAGGATCTGCCCGAGGAAGTTCAGACGGAACTGGCAGCGCAAGCTCGGTTGTTGCGGACGTTTGGGCCGCAGTTGGGCCGTCCCCGTGCGGACACGCTGAACGGGTCAAAGTTCGCCAATATGAAGGAACTGCGATTCTGAGCGGACGGCGGCGAATGGCGGGTTGCGTTTGCGTTCGACATCACACGAAGTGCGATTCTGCTGGTAGCGGGAGATAAGTCCGGGGGTAGCGAGAAACGTTTCTACCGAGAGTTGATCCGGAAGGCGGATGAGAGGTTTGCGGCGCACGAGATGAGGCAACGAGACGAGGACAAGCGAGATGGCACGAAACATTGAGGACAAGATCCGGGAATGGAGTCCGGGCAGGCAGAAGGCCGTGGCGGCTCGGGCGGCAGAACTGATCGAGGAAGAACTGACGTTGCGGGAGTTGCGGCGGGCCAGAAAGCTGACGCAAGTGGAGGTTGCAAAAAAACTTGGTATTAGTCAGGATAGTGTGTCACGGCTGGAACAGCGGAGCGACATTCTGCTATCGACTTTGCGAAAGACGGTTGGGGCCATGGGGGGCAAGCTGTCGCTGGTGGCGGAGTTCCCGGATCGCGCACCGGTAGTGTTGGCGGGACTTGCGGACGAGGCACCTCCGAATAAACCCCGCCGACAGAAGGATGCGGCATAGGCATGATCGGCCAAGCTTAACGGTTGATTCATGGGCACTGCGGCTTGGCTGATTGGGTGACGGTGATGCCAACGAGCAAGATGTCTTCGAAAGCGGTGACGATGCCTACTCGGCCCTAAATTGACCTATACCGAAATGGGCGGCATATCCAAGGGAGATCGTGCCATGAACGGGCTCGGAAAACTCTAATCGGAGCACATAGCCGGCATCGACGAGCGGTGGCAGACCTCCCCGCTGGCGACGGCGGACGAAGTGCCGCAGGATTCTGGATTGCGGAGCATCCCCAAGCAGGACGACCGCTGCTGCAGGGAGCAGGCCGCGACTGGCAAGCTCAACCTGGACCTGGCCTTCGAGGGCGTTGGCACCGCGTTGCTTGAGGAACCGGGGCGGGACAACGGGCGTGTGACTGACCCAGCTCCGACTGCCATCGGGGGGCCCGAGTAACTGACCCAACCTCAGACCGAGCGGGGCGGAAAGGGTACGGAGCAGATCGGGGTCACCGCTGGCGGCCAGAGCCAGCTGCAGGTCACCGGCTCTACCCCGGCAAGCCGGACTCGTGCCCCTTCAGGCAATGGCAGAGGGTGTTCAGGACGGAACTGGCCATTCTCGAAGATTGCGTTGACGATTTCCAAGTCGGATTCCGCACACGGGGGGCGGTAGCAGGGAGTTACGGCGGAAACTCCGGGTCCAGAATGGAAGTCAGGCGCGGTGCTGGAAGGGCGGGCGTCGCTCCTCCCCTCCCCCCCTCCCCCCACGGAGGGGCAGAGGTTCCGGCAGGATATGGCGGGACTGAAGGAACGCCGGGGGCCGACGTACGGGTCGGTGCTGGATTATGACGGGGTGCTGCGGGCGCATGTGAAGCAGAAGTAAAGATGCCGGGGAGTCCGGGGCGAGGCATTGGGCCTTGTCCCCGGTTTCCGGCTGGAAACGGTGGATTAGTTTTCGGTGGGGATTCGTTCGAGGTGGTCGATGACGAGCACGCGGAGGGAGAGGGTCTTCAGCTTTACTTTGAGGCCGAGTTGTTTTTCGAGGGCTTTGAGGAGTTCGCCGGGGGCGGGTTTGGGGTCGGGATCTTCGGCCGGGGCGGTGAGTTCCACGTCGAAAAAGCCCTGGATTCCTGTGGCATCGATTAGAGGGTGGTCGAGGATGCGGGTGGCGTCGAGGGCTTCGAGGATGCCAGCTACGGAGAGGCCGGAGGGCGCGCTGCCGAGATGGCTGGTGAAATGCCAGAGACCGGCTTCCGATTTGGTGGTGTATTTGGGGAAATCGGTGGGCGGGGCCGGGTTCGCTGCTGCGTGGAGTTTCGGGCCCGGGTCTGCGGGGCGAACTTCGTAAGCCTTCATCTCCCGGGATTCCCAATGTGTGGTGATGCCGAAACGGGTGACGAGGAGATCCTGGAACATCAGGTTGAGGTTCTGCGGGGTGGTTTCACGAGGGAAGGTGACGGTGCAATCGTAGCCGCGCGCGCCGCGCTGGGCGGGGACCCAGGCGGGCCAGATGATCTGGTAGTCCGGCAGGGGGAAGGCACGGCGGACGAGGTGTTTCATGCTGGCCTTGTGGAGTTCGACGCGGATGGGGTCGTAGCGGGTGTAAGGGCGGTCGGCCGATTCGTTGAGTTTCACGGAAGCGGCGTCGAACTGGGGACGGTCCGTTTGCTGTTGGGCGAGAGTGGGTGCGGGTGCGAAGGTAAGCAGGAGGAGGGTCAACCAGAGGGAAACCTGGGGCACGGGGGCGGCGTGATGGTGGCTCATAGCGGTACTCCGATGAGGATGACACAAGAGCGGGGGCGGCGGGGACAGGTTTGGACCGATCCGGGGGTGTAGGTGAGGCCTGGTTGGTATAGAATACAGCCTGTAAGTGGGTCCGCCGAACGGGGAGTGCTGCGAATGAGAGAACCGGTGTTGTTACGTGGAGCGCTGAAGACCTGCGCTGTGGGAATGGCGGGGGCGCTTTTGTTTTTTGGGCCGGGAACGATCTCCGGGCAGCAGAGTCCGGTTGCGAGCCAGCATCAGTTTGTGGAGCAGTATTGCGGGACGTGCCACAACGAACGCATGAAGGCTGGTGGGTTGAATCTGGCGCAGGCGGATGTGGCAAAGCCGGAAAGTCAGCCGGAACTGTGGGAGAAGGTGGTGCGCAGGATGCGGACGGGCGTGATGCCTCCACCGGGCGCGCCGCAGCCTGCGGAGGCCGTGCGGCTGTCGATGTTGACGTCGCTCGAAACATCGCTGGACCGGGCGTCGGCGGCGAAGCTGAATCCGGGACGGACGGAGACGCTGCGGCGGCTGAACCGGACGGAGTATCAGAATGCGGTGCGGGATCTGCTGGCGCTGGATATCGACGCGGCTTCGATGTTGCCGGCCGATGAGAGCGGGCATGGCTTCGACAACGTGAATGTGGGGGATCTTTCGCCCACACTTTTGGACCGGTATATTTCGGCGGCGCAGAAGATCAGCCGCCTGGCGGTGGGAACCACGCAGACGGCTTTACTGAACGACACGATCAGTCTGCCTGGGGACCTGACGCAGGAAGATCAGTTGCCCGGGATGCCACTGGGGACGCGCGGCGGCGTGGCGAAGAACTACACGTTTGCGCAGGATGGCGAGTACGAGATTCAGGTGGCGCTGATGCGCGATCTGGCAGGAATCATCAGCGGGCTGCGCGAGGCGCGTCCACACGAGATGCTGGTGCTGCTGGACCGGGAGCCGGTGCATACGTTCACGATCACGAAAGCGGCGCTGGGCGACCAGATTTTTAATGAAAAGCCGCTGAAGACGCGCATTAATGTGAAGGCTGGTCCGCATAATCTGGCGGTCACGTTTGTGAAAGAAGGTTCGTCGCTGGTGGAAACGCCGAGGCAGCCGAGCGAGTCACGGTTTAACGACCGGCGGCATCCGCGGACGGCACCCGCGATTGATCAGATTTCGGTGACGGGACCGTATTCGCCGAAAGGTGTGGGGGATACGCCGAGTCGGCGACGGTTGTTTGTTTGCCGGCCTGCGGGGCAGGACAAGGCGGAGGAAGAGAAGTGCGCGGGGGAGATTCTCTCGACGCTGATGCGGCGGGCTTACCGGCGGCCAGTGACGAAGGCTGACGTGGGAGGGCCACTGGAGTTCTTCCGAAAGGCGAGGGCGGCGGGCGATTTCGATAGCGGGATCACGACGGCGCTGACTGCAGTGCTGACGAATCCGGAATTTCTGTTCCGGGTGGAAAGTGACCCGAAGAAAATTCCGGCGGGCGGGGTTTACCGGATCAGCGATCTGGAACTGGCGTCGCGATTGTCATTCTTCCTGTGGAGCAGTATTCCGGACGATGAACTACTGGATGTGGCCGTTCGGGGCAAGCTGAGCGAGCCGGGCGAACTGGAGAAGCAGGCGCGGCGGATGCTGGCGGACCAGCGTTCGCTCAACCTGGCGACGAATTTCGCGGGGCAGTGGCTGCGTTTGCGCAATGTGGAGGCGCTGAATCCGAGCGCCAATTTATTTCGCGATTTCGACGATAATCTGCGGCAGGCTTTCCGGCAGGAAACGGAGATGTTCTTCAACAGTGTGCTGCGCGAGGACCGCAGCGTGCGCACCTTTATCAAAGCGGACTACACGTTCCTGAATGAACGGCTGGCGAAGCACTATGGAATTCCGAATGTTTATGGAAGTCGGTTCCGGCGGGTTGCGCTTTCGCCGGAAAGCAGACGGGGCGGTCTGTTGCGACAGGGGAGTGTGCTGTCAGTGACGTCGTATGCGACGCGGACTTCGCCTGTGCTGCGCGGCGTACTGGTGCTGCGCAATATTTTCGGGGCACCGACGCCGGCACCTCCGCCGAACGTACCGGCGCTGGATGAGAGTACGATGGCGGCGAATCTGCCGATGCGGGAGAGGTTGGCGGCGCACAGGAACAACGCGGTTTGCGCGAGTTGCCATAAGACAATTGATCCGGTTGGATTCTCGCTGGAGAATTTCAATGCGGTGGGGCAGTGGCGGGATCTGGAAGTGGAAGAGCAGCCGGTGGATTCGTCGGGGGCACTGCCGGGGGACAAGGAGTTCCGCGGGATCGATGGCCTGGAAGCGGCGCTGCTGCGACGTCCGGAACTGTTTGTGACGACGTTGACGGAGAACCTGATGACGTTCGCGCTGGGTCGCGGGGTGGAGTACTACGATGCGCCCGCGGTGCGCCGGATTGTGAACGATGCGGGGAAGGGCGATTACCGTTTTTCGTCGATCCTGCTGGGGATTGTGAAGAGTGATCCGTTTCAAATGCGGCGCAGTGAAGTGAGTGGCAGGTAGAGGGAGAGCGCGATGTTTTTAACCAAAAAAGCGATTCCGCGACGGATGTTCCTGAGAAGTACGCAGGCTGCAATGGCACTGCCGTTACTGGACGCGATGATTCCGGCGGCGACGGCGTGGGCGCAGACGGCAGCGAAGCCCGTGCCGAGGCTGGGCTTTGTGTTTATCCCAATGGGGTGCGATCACTCGCGCTGGACTCCCGCGGGTGAAGGCAAGCTGGGTCAGCTGCCGCCTATTCTGGCACCGCTGACGCCGGTGAAAGATCAGGTGACGGTGATCACGAATACGCGTTTGCTGAATGCGTATCCGGGAACGCATGACACGTCGAACTCAGCATTTCTGAGTGCGGCGAGTTCGAAGCATACGGAGAGTTCGGATTACTTTCTGGGCACGACGGTGGACCAGGTGGCGGCGAAGCAGTTGGGGCGCGACACGCAGCTTTCGTCACTACAGTTAGCGATGGATCTGAACCCGCTGGCGGGGGTCTGCAACAACGGGTACGCGTGCGTTTATCAGAATTGCTTGTCGTGGTCGTCACCGACGACGCCGCTGCCGGCGGAGGCGCATCCGCGCGTGGTGTTTGAGAGGTTGTTTGGCGAGGGTGGGGATGCGGCTACGCGGCGCGCGGCGTTGCAGAACCGGACGAGCCTGCTGGATTCATTCACGAAGGACATTGCGAAGCTGAAGCAGAGGGTGGGCGTGCCGGACCGGGTTCGGCTGGACCAGTATCTGGACAGTGTTCGCCAGGTGGAGCGTGAGATTGAGAGGGCGGAGAAGGCGGTGTCGGACAACAAGTCGCCGGATCTTGACAGGCCTGTGGGAGTGCCGGCGTCATTCGCGGCGCACGCGAAGCTGATGTTCGACCTGCAGATTCTGGCGTTTCAGGCGGATATTACGAGGGTGGTGACGTTCCAGCTGACGCGGGAGCAGAGCAATCGGACGTATCCGGAGATTGGCGTGGGGGATCCGCACCATCCGACGAGCCATCACGGGAATGACCCGGAAAAAGTGGCGAAGATCGCGAAGATTAACACGCACCACGTTTCGTTGTTTGCGGATTTTCTGCAAAGGATGAAGGCGACACCGGACGGGGATGGGTCGCTGCTGGATCACTCGGTTTATATGTATGGCAGCGGGATGGGGAATCCGAGTCTGCATGATCATGAGAACCTGCCGATTCTGGTGGCGGGGGGGGCGGCGACTGGCCTGAAGGGCGGTCGGCATATCCGGTACAAGGAAGGGACGAACCTGGCGAATGTACACCTGACGCTGCTGGATCGGGTGGGCATTCATTTGGATTCGTTTGTGGACAGTACGGGGAAAGTGGAAGATCTTTTCGAGCGAACGGATTTGGGATAGGAGACGGATGATGCCCTTGCGAAGATTCTTGATGGTTGTGTGGCAGGGTTTCGGCGTTGCGGCGCTGGCCGTGGCCGCGTCGCGGGCGCCGCTGGCGGATGCGGCGGAACAGCGGGACAAGGCGAGCGTGCGCACGCTGCTGGGGTCGGGGTCGGATGTAAATGCAGCGCAGGTGGATGGGACCACGGCGCTGCACTGGGCCACGTATAACGACGATGCGGAAAGCGTGGGCTTGCTGGTAAAGGCGGGCGCTAAAGTAAACGCGCTGAACCGGTATGGCGTGCCGCCGCTGGCGCAGGCCTGTACGAACGGGAATGCCGCGGTGGTGAAGCTGCTGGTGGAGGCGGGCGCGGATGCGAACGCTGCGTTGAAGGGCGGCGAAACGGTTCTGATGCTGGCGTCGCGCTCGGGGAATCTGGAGGCGGTGAAGACGCTGCTGGGGCATGGGGCGAAGCCGAAGGCAAAGGAGCGGCTGGGGCAGACGGCGCTGATGTGGGCGGCGGCTGAGGGGCATACGGCGGTGGTCCACACGCTGCTGGAAGCTGGAGCCGAGCTGAACGCTACGGTGGATTCGGGGCTTCAGGCGTTCCACTTTGCGGTGCGCCAGGGGCGGCTGGACACAGTGCGGGTGTTTCTGGCGGCGGGGGCCGATGCGAAGGCTCTGACGGTGCGGCCGCAGCCTGTCGCACCGGGCCGAGGCGGGGCCGGCGTACGTCCGGGTACGAGTCCGCTGATGCTGGCAGTACAGAACGCGCATTTTGAGCTGGCGATTGCGCTGGTGGATGCGGGGGCTGATCCGAATGACGTGCGGACGGGGTTTACTCCGCTGCATGCGCTGGCGGGGATACGGAAGCCGGATTCGAGCGATGGGAGTGATCCCGCGCCGCCGGTGGGGGCAGGAAAGTTGTCGAGTGCGGACTTTGTGCGCGAGATTGTGAAGCGCGGGGCGAAGGTTAATTTTCAGCTGGCGAAGGGCTCTCCGAAGCTGCCTGCTACGTCCTCGAGTGTGGGGACGGAAGGGGCTACGGCGTTCTTGTTGGCGGCGGATCGGGGGGATGTTCCGCTGATGCGGTTGTTGCTGGCGCAGGGGGCGGATCCTTTGCTGGCGAATGCCAATGGCACGACGCCCCTGATGGCTGCGGCCGGTGTCGGGACCAACGAACCGCAGGAAGAGGCGGGCGAGGAAAGTGAAGCGGTGGAGGCGGTGAAGTTGCTGCTTGACCATGGCGCGGATTTGAATACCGTGGATGTTAATGGCGATACCGCGATGCACGGGGCGGCGTATAACATCGCTCCGCTGGTGGTGAAGTTGCTGGGCGAACGTGGGGCGAATCCGCAGATTTGGAATAAGCCGAATAAGTTGGGCGGGACTCCGTTGTATATTGCCGAGGGTTATGCGAGTCGTTTGCCGCGGCCGGATCCGGCGACTATTGCGGCGATTACGAAGCTGATGGTGGCGGCGGGGTTATCGACGGCGGGGGAACGGCCTAAGCTGATTGATTATTATGCTCCGGAGTATTTGACTCCTAAGAAGTGACGGGGGGCTGACGTGCTGTTTGTTGCTGTTGTTGTATATTGAAGTAAGGTAGCAACTATGTCAACCACAACCGTCACACTGGAGCCGTTGGATATCGCAGCCTCCGCCCGGTCTCTCAAGACAGGCTTTGCAAAATTCAAGCTGGCCGGCGTGAAGATGACGAGCCAGGAAAGCTCAGTCCATCTCGAGTTGCCCCTTGGCCGTCTGGCCGGCCTCCAATTCTCCTATGCCCACGAGCAATGCTCCTGGACGATGCCCCCGAACAGGGTCACGATATGGCTGAAGGGCTTTGCGGTTGAGCAACGGACTGACAGCAAAGCCTGTCACGTAGTGTTCAGGCGCCTGGAGACAGGGGCCGCTCGTCCGGCGCAAAACGGGAAGAGCACTGTCAGCAACATCTTCTTCGAGCGATCTTTGCGCGCGATCAAAGAACTGCAACTCCTTGACGAGTCGCGGTTGGCCGAAGCGGTTCAGGCGCCGACTGACTTCAGCGTACTCTTGTCTGCGCTCAACGCGGAGGAGGCGCTGGCGGGCATTCGTGCTCACGATCCCCTTGCGGGAGCCCGACTCCGGGGGCTGGAAGCCAAGAGCAAGCTGGTGGAGGCTGGCGGCGGTTCCTTATCTTCGGCAGAAATTGCGAAAGCGCTGAAGATCACCCGCCAGGGGGTGGACCGGCGCAGAAAGGAGCGGAAGCTGATTGCTGTTGAGTTGGGGAAGAAGGGGTTCCGGTATCCGGCCTGGCAAATTGGTCTGCCACATTTGACGAAGGCGCTGGATGCCCTGGGGGATCGGGATGGCTGGGAACAGCTGGCGTTTTTCCTGAACCCGAGTGCACTGCTGGAAGACCGAACTCCACTGGACGTCCTGCAAGGGAAAAAGCCTGATGTGGCCGAGGTGCTGCGGGCTGCTTCGGCTTATGGCGAGCAGGGAGCATAGCCGGGCAGCATGCTGAACCCGCCACCTGGCGACATCGACCGCCGGGAACCCCTAATCTATTCGGCCTCTGCGAGTGAGATTTGGTTTCGAAGCCACAGATCTGGCTACGATCCCGTGTTCTTTGGGAAGAACCGGGCACAACGATGGGATGCGCCTGCCGGGAACTACGGCGTCCTGTATTTGGGAAGCAACGAGCGGTGCGCGTTCATGGAGTCGATTGGACGGGGCGTGCTGCGGACGCGGTTGGTGCCTGGCGCACAACTCAGGCCGCGGGAGCTGTCGAAAATTCAGTTTTCGAGGGAGTTGCGCCTGGTGGATTTGGTGGCGTCCGGCGGGTTGACGCGGTTGGGGGCGGATGGTAGTTTGACGAACGGATTGGGGTATCGGAATGCGCAGAGGTGGTCAGCGGCTTTGAGATCGCATCCGGCGAAGCCCGACGGGATTTATTATCGTTCGCGGTATGATCCGGCACTGCCGGCCTGTGCGCTGTTCGAGCATTGCGAGCCTTTTGTGGGGGTTGTAGAGAACTGTGGACTGTGGGCGGACCAGCCGGTTATGCTGGGGGCTATCCTGGATCACTACCGGTTCGGAACGGACCTGTGAGGCTGGCAGGTGCAACACCTTTGGTATTGATCGCCCCACTGGATTCAGGAGATGATATGAAACTGGTTCGCATCCGGGAAGCAAAGCCGCTGGGCGACTACCGTGTACAACTTACGTTGACAAACGGACAGGTGGTGGAGCGCGATCTTGAACCAGTGTTGAAGGGGCGGTTTTTCTCTGAGATCCGGAGTGACGAAGCGCGGTTTAGGCAGTTGCGCGTGGAAGACGGCACTCTGGTTTGGCCTGGTGGAGCGGACCTGTGTCCGGATATGCTGATTTGGGGCGGCGTACCGCCTGCCGATACGGATATTGCTTGCGGCATGAAAGAACATACTCGTCACCTTGAGTTGTCCCAGGAATTCTGAAAACTCTCCACACGTTATCGAATCGCTGCGATGAGCTCGTTGACGGTCAAGGCGGACTGCCGCAGGATTGTGAACTCCGCTCGTTCCAGCGCCCGAATGACGTCGGACCCTGCAACACTGCGGGGGCGTTTCACGCCACCGCCAGAACCGGATCGTCTACGAAATGCAATCGCAGGTGTTTTGGCAGTTCGCCGCGTTCAAAGTGGACCGCAACCGCTTCCCGGATATTGCGCTCAAAGTCGCTGAGCCGATCGGCCTGAGTCGAGAGCCCCCCGGATCCGCCCGGATCGTCCCACCAGGCCACCAGAGTACCAGTTTCTTCGCAGGTGCTGACGGTGATTGTGATCTCGTCCACGCTCAGATGGTATCGCGGATCGCTTCGGTTTGAATCAGTTGCCCCGCTGAGCAGTTAAACCCACTGAGTCCTACGGCAAGCGACTACCTTCCCTTACTATCCAGAGGAGCAACGCTGGGATCGGAGCAGTTTCCGAGTAGCGCGTGATACGACCGAAGATGCCAGTTGCAAAAGATGCCGACCAACCGACCACCTGAGACCTTCCGGAAGCGAAATTCTGGACAGTTGGCAGTTTACGTGGTCGAGCGGAACCCTCCCCACGGCGGGGCGGCTAACAAATGGCATTCGAAGACGATGGCACAGATCAACTCGCAATTCGAAAGGCCGTCGTACAGTTTGTATTAGATGAGAGACGCACCGTTGGATGGAGATGCCACAGTAAGTTTACCTGCAGCTTCGTTCACTGGGTCGATGCTGCTTCAGCTCGCTGCGGCTGGCGAGATCTCCCCCGTGGACTTCGAGCGGCAACTGTGGACCTTATCGAAGGGGCACATGCGCCAAGCGAGGGTGTACAAGGGCGGTGAGGTCCGCATATACAGGAGCCGGGCATGGAGCATATTTGACTGTCCGAGATGCATCTCAGATCTTTCATATCCTCCAAAACACCTGACACCGTTGAACCGGGCCAACATCGAACGAGAACCTCTCTTCTATGGCTCTGCCGGCCTTCCCCCGTCCTTCGTCGAATGTGGACTCGAGGCCGGAAACTATGTCGTTTGCTCGGAATGGCGGACGACGCTTGACCTAGTTCTCCAAGAGGTGGGGTTGGCCGCAGAGAGCGATACCTCAGAAGTTGAACAAATCTACCAACAAATCTTCACATCTTGCGATTCAGAGATGTATAAGTATTCAGCCCGCGTGGCACGCCATCTATTGTCAGGAGACCCCATTTCGGGCCTCGTTTATCCGTCAGTGGCGGCCCAGAACGGCAGCCACAATCTCGCGTTGAAGACCGGGTTTGTGGACCACGGGATGCGGTTCGTCAACGCAGCCCTGTATATCGTCAAGAACATTACGACTCCGCACAAATATGAGACAGCGGAAATTGACTTTGCTACCGCCAATCCTGACGGCAGTCTCGACTGGAAGGGGAGGATAAGGCGATGGGTTCTACGGAATCAGGGGGATCAGTTGACGATGGTTTCAACGGGCTGGTCTTGGGACGCATATAACGTGGCTGGCGTTCTTGTTGATCCCGAGTAACCCACGCCATTTTCATCTGGTAAGGGCATCGGGTGGGCGGCCTGCGCCACACCGCAAAACGACGTTCCGGAAAGCTACGGGCACTTGGCCGCATAACGCCATGTCCGTCGAAGTGCTCTCCCGGTTCTGAGCGGATGGTCGGCTACTCGGAGAATTGTCGAGCCGATGGGTTCGCCAAAGCACTTCACCATACGTGGTGCCCAATTCCTCTCACCACCGAAGGTCTCCCCCCCCGGTTACAGGGCATCATCCAGGCGGAGTGCCCCTGCCACCGCGCCGTACAGCGGCGGTGCCTATGTGCATGCAGGGTTTGACGACCACGCTCCTGCACCCATACGTGTGTGAACTTCTGAAACGAGGTACCAGGTGGGCATGGGCGGTATCGATGGACCAGTGGGGCGAACTAAACCCCGGGTGGGGAGGAGCCGTGCCTGCGCAATCCAGTGGACGAGGGGCCCGGGCCGCCCTGGACCCTATTCTAACTGAGACTCTGCGTTCGGCTCATTCCTTCGAGGGGGTGCAGGTATGTCCGCTCGTACCCCTTGAGAAATGCGGATTACACGGGTTGCAGCTCTACTGGCTTGGGCGCACCGTGATCGTCACTGGAGGACTCGTGCTGTTTCCGATTTTCACGACCACCGCTACTGCGCCGCCCGGCTTGACCTCTTGGGGAATCTGTAAGTTCATCTGAAATACACCAGCAACCAACCCGGCAACGCCACCAGCATATTGAACCGGGGCTGACAGTCCTCCGATCGTCGCAGAGACCGGCTGTAGCGTCAGGGAGGGAGGGGTGCCGCCCAACTTGCCGTCGATTCCTGCCGGGAAAGTCTGGCCGTCACCCGTACCGTAAATCGAAATGTACGAGCCGATTAGAGCCGGGGCATCTGGAGAGTTAAGAGTACCATCTTGATTCACAACGGCGCCCTGTCCGTGGCCTGATGCATCGCTGGTAAATATTCCCGGAAGGGCTGGCGCAACTGTCAAGGCTACGGGGAATGAGGAGAGTCCTTGATATGAAACTTGCATTTGCGTCGAGGCCCTTCCGCTTACTCGATAAGGGACGATCGCGCCCAGTTGTCCGAACGCGGCGAATATCAGCGGTGAAGGGATGCCATCGAAGAGCACTTGGACACCAGCGACTGAGGACGAAACGTTACCCTTGCTGTCTATCTGCAGGCCGGCTGAAGGAACGGGGCCCAAGCCAGATCCGAATACCGCTATTATCTCGCCGGGAGCGACCACGCCGCCACTTCCGTAGCTCGCCGAATTTACAACTGCGGCTGGAGAAAACGTTGGCGTGCCATCAGCACCTATCAGCAGTGCCACTCCCGGCGGACACGCGCAGGCGCCTAACCCGCCGGGGGAACGTTGGGCGGGAGGCGGCTGAAATACGACGGCAAGATCTGTCCTGCCATCCCGATTGACGTCTCCAGTCGCGATAGCGGGTAGCGGGCCAATACCCGTGTTTGAATACTTTGTCGAGGCGACAGCCTGAAATGTTCCGTCACCATTGCCCAGCAACAGACTGATTCCATTTGTGGAGATCACGGTCGTTGGCGTCGTAGATGTCGCAGAAAAGCTCACCGCGAGATCCACCTTCCCATCTCCGTTGAAGTCGCCGGCCACAACAGATTGGGGGGACGCACCTACGACGTAGCTCGTCGCGAGCCGTAACTGACCCTGACGGTCTGTAAGCAGCACACTAACGGTGTTGGCAGTCCGGCTGACGGCTACAACGTCTGTCAGACCGTCTCCATTGAAATCATCAACCGCCAGCAACCCGGGATTCATGCCAGCCTCGTAGTTCAGTGGTGCCTGAAAAGTTCCGTCGCCCTTACCCCACAATACGCTCACGTTGTTTCCGAATCGGCCCACCTGAGACACTATTTCGGCTGGGTTAGCCAAAATCAGATCGGGAATTCCGTCACGATTGATATCGATCACTGTTAGCGCGGTTGGACTGGCCAGAGGAAAACCGGCCGCGGTAATCATCGCCACCCCAAAGGTCCCGTCCCCTTTGCCTAGGAAAACGTCTACGCCGCCGTAGATAGTGACCGCAAGGTCGGCATTACCGTCCCCGTTGAAGTCTGCAATAGCAATGGCGTAAGGACTGTTTCCTGTTGGAACGGTGTAAGCCGCGTTGAAAGTTCCATCGCCCTTACCCGTCAACAGACTCACGCTATTGCTTTTGTTATTTGCCACCGCAATGTCAGGCTTACCATCACCATTTAGGTCAGCCACGGCTACGGACGTGGGTGACTCACCCACACCATAAGGCGGGTTTATATCGATGATAGGTGTCGGCGTACCTCCCGAGCCTGTCTTCTTAAAGCTCCCGTCGCCGTTGCCGATGACCACGCTGACATTGTTGGTTGTCTCGTTCGCAATGACCAGATCGCCGTTGCCGTCGCCATTAAGATCGCTGAAAACAGCAGCACCGCCGCTGCCGCGGATCTCCCCGAAATATGCAGAGTAATTTTCAGATCCGTATGCAGAGTTATTTTTAAATCCGTTTTGAAGAATTGATGTTACCGTCTCCGCAAGTTCTATAGACCTGCTTGCGCCGTACACAGAATCGCCGCGGTAAACCGCCCGCAGTAAGCGCACCCCTGTTGGTAGCAAAGTCGTGGCCATCATCGCCCTACCGCTGATGGCGACGCTGGTGCCCAGAATCGACGTACCGTCATAGAAGGTGATTTGTCCTGTGGCTCCTGGAGGAGTCACTGTGGCAGATATCGTCAGGGCCCGACCGTAAACTTGTGGGTTGGCGGAAACTGCAATTGATGTGCTGGTGGGCACAGGGGATTGCGATCTGGCCGGAACAGCCCATGTTAATGCGAGCAGAGATCCAAGAAGGCGGAAAATCCAATGCAACTCACGAATATGGAACGTCATCTCCGTTCGCCTCCAGTCTGCGGACCTCCATTTTATCAACCAGCCCGATCTTCGAGTCAGAATTCGTAGAACGCGATGCAGCGGTCGGCGTCATCGCCGACGATCCGGATGGCCTTCAGGTGATGACGATTCACAAATCCAAGGACACCGCCGCTCAGCTCACTCCCGCGGGTATGCGAACTTCCGGACCGGATACTTAGCCTTTACCAGGCATCCCGATTCAGGGTATTCACCCGGAAATACGGCTTATCTTTCTCGGCCGGGTCGATGGTGAATTCCTGCGCTGTCTTTTTCGGGTCGTAACCGCTCCAGAGCCAGGTGAGGGACTCGGGGAGGTCGAGGGCGGCCTGGGCGCCTCCGTGGGCGGCGGTTCCGAAGCGGAAATGGAAGTCGTACTCGCGGAGCTTCAGGGAGTTGGCCATCTGGATGTTCTGCATGGGCCAGGAGCCGTGGTTGTTTTCGAGGTCGTCGGCACCGTCACTCATCCAGATGCGGAGATTGCGTTTGGGGTCCTTGCGAACCATGAACGGGTAGACGTTGCCGCCGTCCGCATTCTCCTTTGAACGCCACTGGATAGAGGTAAAGCTGCCGACAGCCGAATGGACGCGGCCGAACTTATCGGGCATGAACCAGGCGGCGTTGAAGGCGCAGATTCCGCCGGAGGATTCGCCAGCTATGGCTCGGCTGTAACCGTCCTGGCGGAGCTTGAAAGTCTTTTCCACGTCGGCGAGAACTTCCTCCATGAGGAAGCGGGGGTAGTGGTCGCTGACGGTGTCGTATTCGATGGCGCGCATGGGGCGGCCTTCGGGGGATGTGCCGGGGGCGATCATCACGTGGACGAGGGGCGGGAGGAGGCCCTGGTGGACCAGGTTATCGGTGACGGTGGCAAGGCGGAGGCCGGAGAATTCGCCGACGAGGCCCTGGCCGTCCTGCCAGACCATGAGGGGGGCTGGCACGTTGGGGTCGACGCCGGGGGAGGCGTAGGTCCAGTAGTCGTACTTCATGCCGGGGTAGATTTTGCTGGTGAGGGTGTGTTTTTCGCTGAGCTTGCCGTGCGGGATGGCGGACTGGGGGTAGGAGTCGGGGTTGTAGCCGACGGCGTCGCCTCGATTGCCGAGGGTTTTGCCGGCCGCGTAGAACTGGTACTGGTGGAGGACGCCGGTGCGCATTTTGGTGAGGAGCATCCAGTGGGTGGGGTCGACGGGCGAGAGGGGTTTGGGGGGCTGCTGGTCGATGGCCACTGAGACGGGCGAGGGGGAGGTGGCGAGGAAGAGGTAGTCCTGCCCCCAGACGGTGACCTGGACGGGGGCGGTCATCTTTGCGACGCGCTGCTTCATGGCGGGGCTGTCGGGGCCTTTGCGGGCGGCTTCGAGGCTTTCAGCGGGGGTGGGCGCGGGGGTTTGGGCGAAAAGAGTGGCGGTGAGGCCAAGACAGAGGAGCAGAGACTTCATACCGGGTGAGTATATACTGCAGCCGACGGATCTCATGGTCGTCCTTCGCCGATAGCCAGCCAGGACTTAGCGCACTCCTGCACAACCGTCAGATACTTGCCGACTTCCGGCTTGCCCACAACCCACGGGTTCGGTTCGCCGGGCTTCCGGGCATTGGCCTTCGCCAGCAGCGCCAGCGCGTCGTTGTATTCGGTGTGGTTGCCGATAATCACATCTGCGCCGGAACCATCCGCGATATCTTTCATCCGGGACGCGCTCGAAATATACGACTGCAGCATTTCCTTCGTCGTATTCCCGCTCAGTGCGGTCCCGCCCCACTCCATCGCGACGTGCGGAACGCCATTATCCTTTACCGGAACCAGGAAAGATAGTGTGCCGCCTGTGTGACCGGGGGTGAAGTAGAGGGTGACAGTGGTATCGCCCAGTGTCAGCTTCTGTCCGTCGCTGGCGTCCATATCGTGGTTGTAAGGATTAGCTTGCCGGGCTGCCAGTTCCCAGTCTTTCGGGGCCAGGATGACGTGCGGATGGTAAGTATCCTGCAGGAATTTGACGGCCCCGTCATGGTCGCCATGCGCGTGGCTGATGACGATGTATTTGATATCGGCAGGATCAAGGCCGACCTTCTTCAGGCCGTCCACTATCTCGTCCTGTGCTGCATACCCGAACAACGTATCGATCAGGATGATGCCGGCCGACGTCTTCACTGCCCAGGCGCTGTTCGCCTTCGTGGTCAGCATGTAGAGGTTGTCAAAGACCTTCCCTCCTTCGGCGTACCAGTTTTCGCGGGGTGGGGTCATCCCAGGTCCCCGGGCAGCGCGGCCTGCACCGGCAGCCCTCGCCGGCCCACCGCCGGGCGGGTTGGCAGTGGACTGACTCGAAGCAGGGTCCAGGGAAATAGTAGCGGGACAGGCGAGGTGCGCGGCCCCGGCGTTGTTCGAGTTCAACAGCGCAGTGGCAACGGCTTTGTGGGCCGTGCCAGTATCTGGCGCTTGAGCCCGGCTTGACTGTACAAAGATGGCGACAGGGAGCAGGAGAATATTCAGAATCAGGCGGGGAGTCTGCATCGTTGCGTTAGTCTATCGCAGTTTGACCCGCCTGAAACATTTCACCGCTATCTGTTCAGCGTATACGCGTAAACGGTGTCCTGCGCGGCGACCATAATGAACTGGAAACCGTCGAGGTTATAGGTCTGGGCACCGTTCGTGGTGAGGACTGGCATCCAGGTATGCCACAAGATCTTTCCCGTAGCGGCATCGAAGGCGCAGAAGTTGGTGGAGCCGTCGTGGCCGAACAGGAGGCCTCCGGCGGTGGAAAGGAGACCCTGGGCGCCGCCGCCTTCGTGCATCCACTTGGTCTGGCCGGTCTTGTAGTCGATGGCGCGGATGCCGTTGCGCCCGGGGGACTGGCCACCACCGCCGCCGGTGAAGCCGTAGCCTTCGGGGTGGTCTGTGGTGTCAACCAGGTAAGTCATACTCATGCTCTCGGTGGTGCCGACGTAGAAGAGGCCGGTCTGCGGGGAGAAGCTGGGCGGGGGCCAGTTGGTGGCGCCGGAAATGGGCATGGTCAGGGTTCCGTCGAGGCTGGCTTCCTTCTTCGGATTGTTGATGGGCTGGCCCTTGGCGTTGATCCCCATAGACCAGTTGAGGAATTCCTTCTCGATGAGAGGAGCGGTGAGGAGGTGCTCGCCGGTTTTGCGGTCGAGGACGAAGAAGTAACCGTTGCGGGCGGCCTGGGCGACGAGCTTGCGGGGTTTCCCGCCCCAGGGAGCGTCGAAGAGCACGGGAACTTCGGTGCTGTCGAAATCGTGGGCGTCGTGGGGTGAAGTCTGGTAATACCAGGCCATCTTGCCGGTATCGGCATTGAGGGCCACGATGGAGCAGGTGTAGAGGTTGTCACCCTTGCGGCTCTGGGTGGCGCCGACGGGGTTGGGGTTGCCGGTGGTGACGTAGATGAGATTCAGTTCGGGATCGTAGGTGAGGGGCTGCCAGGGGCCGCCGCCGCCGTGCTTGCGGGAGTATTCGTCGGGCCAGGAGTCATAGCCGGGGTCGCCGGGGTTCTGGGGGGTGGAATACCACTTCCACTGGACATCGCCGGTTTCGGGGTCGCGAGCTTCGAGGTAGCCCTGAATGTCGAGGGCGTCGCCGCCGATTCCGGTGAAAACGTGGTTGCCGACGACGAGCGGCGCGGTGCTGCCGTAGTAATCCATTTCGATGGGCGCGAGCTGTTTGAACCAGCGCTCCTTGCCGGTTTTGGCATCGAGCGAGACGAGGTAGGCGTCGGGGGTAACCATGTACAGCCAGCCGCCGTACATGCCGAGGCCCTTATTGCCGTTGAAGTGGTGGCCTCCGCGGGTTTTGAAGAAGTAACTCCAGATCTGTTCGCCGGTGCGGGCGTTGATGGCCCAGGCGCGGTCCATGGCGGAGAGGTACATGATGCCGTCGACCATGAGGGGTGAGCCGGCAATCCGGTAGGAGTCACTGGGGCCGCCCCAGTAGGTGGGATCCCCGGGCTTCCAGGGTCCGCCAATGTTGTTGGCAGTCTCGGCGGTGGCGAGGGCCTTGAAGGCCCAGGCGAGGGTCAGCGTACCAACGTTCGACTTGTTGATCTGGGTGAGCTCGCTGTAGCGCTTGCCGGAGTAGTCGCCGTGATAGGTGGGCCAGGCGTCGACGGGGTTGGTCTTCTGCAGGACTTTGGGGTCGAGGAATTGGGCGCTGAGCGAGACGGCGAGGAGCGAGAGCGCGGTAAGGGAAGCGAAACGGAAGGTCATCTGGTGTCTCCTACTTGTCGTTCAGATATGCGGCGAGATTGTGGATGTCGTCGTCGGTGTACTTCAGCATGAGATCGACGTGGGCCTGGAGCCGGTTGGTGTTGACGACTTTGGGCCATTCGCCATTGCGGAGCCAGGTTTTGGTGTCACCGTTGGGAAGTTTGATTTCGACTACAAAATCGTTGATGAGGGCTGGAGTGCCGGTGAATTTTTCGCCCGTTTTGAGGGTGACGGTGGTGGTGATGGTGGGGACTGCGGCGGGGGCACCGCCGCCCGCTGCGCCACCGCGTCCGCCGCGGCCTCCGCCGCGACCGAATTGGCGGCCACCGGCGAGGATTGCGCCCTGCAGAGTGGGGGCGTCGTGATTATTCTTTTCGCCGATGCCTTTCAGATTGCCGGTGACGGAATGGCAGCTGCTGCACTTGCCAACCGAGCCATTGAAGAAGGCTTCACCGGCCTTGGGGTCTCCGGAGAAGACGTTGGGCCGGACATAGGCACCGCGGTCAGCAACTACGGCGACCTGGTAATGGAGCCAGATGGCGACATCGACGCCGTCCTCTTTTGAAAGCTCAAATTTGGGCATACCCTTGTCAGGGCTGCCGAATTTGAGGAATTCCGGGAGTTCGCGTCCGCCGTGATCCATCATCACTTTCGCGGAACGCATGAGGTCAGCGCCGGGCTTACCGTTGCCTCCGCGAGCATTGGCGCCGTGGCAGGAGGCGCATTTCGCGTCAAAGACCTTGCCGCCACGATCCACGGTGGCCTTGTCGAACGAGCGTGTGGTGGTGATGTCGATGGGGCCGGCGGCGGGGCCACCTGCTCCGCGACCGCCACGCTGCGCAAACAGCCCCGGGGTCAAAAACCCCAGAATGGCTATCGCGACGGAATACTGTATGCGATTTTTCATGCTCCCTCTTCTACCCTGCCGAACTGCAAAACGCTTACAAAGTTTTAATTTCTTCCGGCCGGACCAGTCAACATGAAGCACGAAGACGGGCACCGGGCGCTCTGTTCCAGCCTCACGTGAGCAACTCCGGGGTACATCCCGGCGTGATGGAGGAACTTGTCCAGCATAATACAACGTCAACCTTTGACGCCTGCCCCGCTGGCCGCCGCATGGCAGATGCGTCCCAAAAACCGATGAATAAACGCCTGAAGTCGGCCTGAATGCAGGCCGGTCTAAGGAGGTAGCCATCGGAGAAGCCCGCGCAGAAGGATCCCGTCACGGCTTTCGGACGTGGTGGGCTGCGCACTTCTTCAGCGAGGGCCTAAACTGGGCTGATGAGCGTTTCTCGGCGAGAGTTTTTGGCAGCGGGTTTGGGGACAGCCGGCGTGCTGGCGGCGGCGGGGACGAAGCAACGTCCGAATATCATCTTCATCATGTCGGATGATCATGCGGCTCATGCCATTTCGGCTTACGGGAGCAAGATCAACAAGACTCCGAATATTGACCGTCTGGCGGCGGGCGGGGTGAAGCTGAATAACTGCTTCTGCACGAACTCGATCTGCACGCCGAGCCGGGCGGCGATTCTGACGGGCCAGTACAGCCATAAAAACGGCGTGTACACGCTGAACGACAAGCTGGACGGGGCACGGAACAACGTGGCCAAAGAGTTGCAGCAGGCCGGGTACCAGACGGCCATGATCGGGAAGTGGCATCTGGTGAATGACCCGACGGGGTTTGATTACTGGAATATTTTGCCGGGCCAGGGTGTTTATTATGATCCGACCTTTATTACTGCGGCGGGCAAGAAACAATATTCGGGTTACTGCACGGATCTGATTGGCGATTTCACGCTGGACTGGCTGAAGGGGCGGGACAAGACGAAGCCGTTTTTCCTGATGTGCCACCACAAGGCTCCGCATCGTCCGTGGCAGCCTGCACCGAAGTATGCGCACCTGTTTGATGGTGTGGAGATTCCGGAGCCGGATAATCTGCTGGACCGGCATGTGGGGATGGCGGCGAGTTCGTCGGCCGTGAAGATGCGGGTGGGCGAGGATACGACGAAGACGGATCTGAAGGTGGATCGTCCGGCGGGGCTGGAGGGCGACGCGCTGAAGAAATGGGCTTATCAGTTGTACATCAAAGATTATTTGCGGTGCGTGCAGAGCGTGGATGACAATGTGGGGCGCGTGCTGGATTATCTGGACGCGGAGAAGCTGGCGGAGAATACGCTGGTGATTTACACGTCGGACCAGGGGTTCTTTTTGGGTGACCACGGGTTCTTCGATAAGAGGCTGATGTATGAGGAGAGCCTGCGGATGCCGTTTCTGGCGCGGCTGCCGGGGGTGACGAAGCCGGGGTCGGTGTCGAATGACATGGTGCTGAATGTGGACTTTGCGCCTACGTTTCTGGAGCTGGCGGGGCGCGCGAAACCGGCGGAGATGCAGGGGCGGAGCTTTGAGAAAATACTGGCGGGCGGGAAGCCGAAAGAGCCGCGGAAGGCCGTCTATTACCGCTATTGGATGCATAACGACGGGGACCACCATGTGCCTGCGCATTATGGCGTGCGGACGGCGGAGTACAAGCTGATTTATTACTACGGGAAGCCACTGGAGATGACGGGGTCGTTTGAGCCCTCGACCATGCCGGAGTGGGAGTTCTTCGATTTGAAGAAGGACAAGCGGGAGATGGTGAACCGGTATGCGGAGCCGGGTTACCAGGGGATTATCGCGAAGCTGAAAGTGGAGTTGGCGCGGCTGCAAAAAGAAGTGGGGGATACGCCGGCGTGATGAGATGCTTCTCCGGCGGCGTGGTGGCGGTTTGTAGTGTGTGGCGCAGGGGGAGTTCACGTTCGCGTCCCTGCCTTTGGGTGCGGGGTATTCGATAACGGCGGTGAAGGTTGGCTTTGCTCCGGCGAAGTTGGCGAACATTGGGATTCTGCGTGGATCGACGGCAGAGCTGAGGATCCGCACGGACGCGCCGCCACTGGCAGACCGAATTGTAGGGCGGCAGCTGGAGGAGACTCCCCTGCCCTCGCGGAAGATCACGTACTTTCCGCGTACCGACGCGGTCGATTCAGTTCGCGATCAAGGTGACGATTGAGGAATTTTTTGGGAATTCACAGCTGGTTTCACACTTTCGGATGAATTCGTCGCAATCGGCGTATACTGGCGGGAGTACAGGTGATGGGCGACAACGATCCAACCTTGACGCAGGCAGCCGAACCGGAGACCACTCCGGAGCGGGCGGGTAAGTACCGCATTGCAGGGCGCATCGGGCAGGGCGGTATGGGTATTGTGTACCGGGGGACGGACGAAGACCTGGGCCGTACGGTGGCGTTGAAGTTTCTGCCCCCGGAACTGGCGGGCAATTCGGAAGCTGCGCACCGATTTCTGCGGGAGGCTCGGGCGGCGTCCGCGCTGGATCATCCGAATATCGGGACCATTTTCGGGGTAGAGGAAACGGCGGACCACCGGCGCTTCATCGTGATGGCGTTTTATGAGGGCCGAAACCTGCACGAGCGGATGAAGGATACGTTACATCCGATTGGTCCTGAGGAGGCGCTTTCGATTGCAGGACAAGTGGCCCGAGGCCTGGCGGCGGCTCACGCGAATGAAGTGGTGCACCGCGATATCAAGCCTTCTAACATTCTGATTACTTCACAGGGCGTGGTGAAGATTGTGGATTTCGGCCTGGCCGCGATGGTAGATGCGGAACAGTTGACGGTAGCCGGAACGCGCATGGGGACGCCCGCGTACATGTCCCCGGAACAAGCTCTGGGGAAGACGGTGGATCGCCGTTCCGATATCTGGTCACTGGGCGTGGTGTTGCTGGAGATGCTGACGCACGAGAGAGTTTTTCGGGCGGAGGCGATGCAGGGCGTGCTGTATCAGGTGGTGCATGGGGAGATCGCGGGGCTTGGCAGATTGCAGCAGCCATTGCGTGGCGTGGTGGCGAGGGCTCTCGATCGGGAGCCGGAGAAACGGTGGCAATCGGCGAATGATTTTCTGGAGGCACTGGAAGGTCTGTCGGTCACGCTGCCGGAATTAAAAGCGGCGAAGGTTCCGCGACGCATTTTCCGGCTGGCGGTGGTGCTTCCGGTTGCGGCGATTTTGCTTGCAGTGCTCCTGGGGGGCGGCGTGTACTACGGGAAGTTGCGGGGGCCGGGGAAGGTAGCGGGGGCACCGCGAAGTTCGAGTGTTTTCGATAAATACCGGCAGGCGGTTGAACTGATGAGGCGCTGGGATAAAGAGGGCAACCTGGAGCGGGCGGCGGCGTTGCTGGCTGAGAACGTGAAGGCGGATCCGACGTTCGCGCTGGGCTTCGCACGGCTGGCAGAAACGCAGAGACTGCGCTACGCATTGTCGAGAGACCAGAAGGCCCTGGACGAGGCGAGCAGGAACGCGGAAGAGGCCTTGCGGCTGAGGCCGGAACTGGCGCCGGTGCAGGTGGTGTGGGGCCGGGTACAGGCGCTGCGCGGGAACAATGATCTGGCGATGGCGAGCTTCGAGCGCGCGGTAAAGATCGATCCGAACGATGCCGACGCGCTGCTTGCAATCGCACGGCAATACGAGCGACTGGGACGGTTGGCTGATGCCGATGCGGCGTTCCGGAAAGCGGGGGTACTGGAGCCAGACGGGATTGCGTCCCACGACTTCTACGCCAACTTTCTTTACCGGCAGGGTCGTTTCGGGGATGCCATTCGGGAATGGCAGACCGCGCTGCGTCTCGCGCCCGACCATTTGCCCGATCTGGTCAACCTGGGTGCGGCCCTGGTGGAAACGGGAGAACTGGACGAGGGCATTGCGGTGTACAAGAAAGTGATTGAATTGAAGCCGACCGCCATGGCCTTCAACAATCTGGGCGTAGTGTATGACCGGCTGGAAAGGAACACCGAGGCCGTGGAGGCGTTTCACCGAGCGATCGAGATGACACCAGACAGTTATCTTTTTGAGGGAAATCTGGCAGTTGCCTATTGGAACATCGGAGGCTTAGGAGACCAGGCACAACAAACTTTCACCCGTGCCATTGAACTTGGAGAGAAAGTGAGACGGGAGAACCCACGCGACGCCGAAGTGCAAAAGTACCTTGCGAGCTATTACGCGCGAACGAATAACCAGAGCCTCGCGCTGCAACGCATAGAAACAGCGCTGACCCTTTCGCCAAATTCGCCTGACACCCAGGCTACAGGAGCTCAAGTTTACGAATTACTCGGCCAAAGAAAGAAAGCTCTCGTGCTGGCGAAGCGAGCGATGGAACTTGGCTTTCCCAGGAAACGGCTGGAGCAAGAGTATCCGGAGGTGGCTCACTTACTGCCGGAATCGAGGTAACCGGCGATTCAGACGGCGGTGAAAGAGTATATACTGCGGGGAGAACGTAGCATCAGACCGCGAATACATGAAGATTTGAAGTAAAACCGAAAAAAACAGATAAGGAAGACTAATGCCCAACAATTGGTTCGTTTCGCTCACGCCTGCCGGAGGGTGTACAAAGGATTGTGTAAACGCGGTTCTCCGGTGAGTAAGACCATAGGAGAACGGCATGACAATCAGAAAAGAGATAATTGACGAGT
>CAIYVZ010000068.1 GCA_903929755.1 uncultured Acidobacteriia bacterium | reverse complement strand
GATCCAGATCGCACGTTCGGAAGTTCTTGCTCACAGACCCAGGATAAAGGACTTAGCCTCCAGGGTCCAGGAAAGTTCAGAAATATTTCCGCTCACCGCCAACCACCTAATCTATCTCCGACAGGCTCCTAGACTTCTAAAACCTTCTTCTTGTCTCGCGGCGCGCGATGGGTTTTGTGGCTGGCAACCACGCTCATTTCGCACGACGTTTTCCCGCCCACGTAATTTTGGGAGCCACAATTTGCAACAGACCACCTCCACATCACAGCGCAGTCGTGTGTTTCATCTCTTTCGGGAAGCTTTAGGCGGCGGCCACCGCGACTTTACGGAAGGCAGCCTCCGCCGCGCCATCCTGTTACTCTCGATTCCGATGATCCTCGAGATGCTGATGGAATCCCTGTTCGGCGTTGTGGATATGTTCTTCGTGGCGCGGCTCGGCGTGGATTCGCTCGCCACCGTTGCGCTGACCGAATCCATCATCGTCCTGATTTTCGGCGTCGCCATCGGCCTCAGCATGGCCACCACCGCCTTTGTTTCCCGCCGCATCGGCGAGAAGGACAACGAAGGCGCCGCCGTGGGAGCTGTGCAGGCCATTGCGGTCGGTATTCTCATCTCGGCCATCGTCAGCGTTCTCGGCATGTTCTTCGCGGCAGACCTCCTCCGCCTGATGGGAGCCAGCGACTCCGTCATCCGCGTGGGGACGCACTACACGCAGGTCCTGCTGGGTGGTTCCGCCACCATCTTCCTGCTCTTCCTCTTAAACGCGATCTTCCGCGGAGCGGGCGACGCAGCCCTCGCCATGCGCGTCCTCTGGCTTTCGAACGGCATCAACATCCTGCTGGATCCCTGCCTCATCAACGGCTGGGGCCCTTTCCCGAAACTCAACGTCCTCGGCGCGGCCGTCGCCACCACCACGGGACGCGGTATCGGCGTCGCGTTCCAGGTCTACCTGTTGTTGAGCGGCTCCAGCCGGGTTCGTGTCCATATTCACCAGATCCGCCTCAACGCCGATGTCCTGTGGCGGCTGCTGAAGGTCTCGTTCACAGGAATCCTCCAGTTCGTGATTTCCACCGCCAGTTGGGCTGGTCTGGTGCGGCTTTGTTCCAGTTTCGGCAGCGTCCCGGTGGCCGGTTACAACGTGGCCATCAAGATTTTCATGTTTGTGATCCTGCCCTGCTGGGGGATGTCGAACGCCGCCGCCACCCTGGTGGGCCAAAGCCTGGGAGCGGGGAAGCCGGACCGGGCCGAAGCCGCCGTCTACCAAACCGGCCGCATCACCATGGCCTACATGGGGACTCTCGCGCTGGTCTTTCTGGTTTTCGCCCCCCAGCTCACTGGCTTCTTCACCGCAGATTCGGCAGTCAGCGCAATCGCCTCCGATTGCCTGCGTTTCGTCAGTCTCGGCAATATCTGCTACGCCTGGGGCATGGTTCTTGTGCAGGCGTTCAACGGAGCGGGCGACACGCGAACCCCGTCTATGATTAACTTTTTCTGCTACTGGTGCTTCCAGATCCCGCTGGCGTGGACTCTTTCCATCCCCCTCGGCTGGCACTCCCGTGGAGTTTTCGTGGCGATTCCGGCAGCGGAAACTGCTATGACCCTGGCCGCGCTCTGGCTCTTCCGCCACGGGTCGTGGAAGAAAAAGCTAATCTGAAGCCCTCAGCGAAACCGGGTAACTGCGGCTCGCGTTATTATAGAGACCTGCTATGCGGAAACTGCGCATTCTCGTTGGTACGCTGCTGCTCGCCCTTCCCTTGGGCGCCGCGACATTTGGAACGGTATTCAGCCCCCCGGGCGGCATCTCTTTCTCGGATCTCGCGCTCGATGAAACCCGAACTCTGCTGTTCCTCGTCAACACGAATGCGAACCGCATCGACACGTTCAACACCCGCACCCGGACCTACGGGGCCTCCATCGCGACGGATTCGCAGCCCGTATCCGCCGCCCTTTCGCGCGATCGCCGCTTCCTGTACGTCACGTGTTACTCAGGCAAGCTCGACGTCATCGATTTAACGGTGAATCAGGTGACGGCCAGCATCACGCTGCCCGCCAGCCCCGAAGGCGTCGCGGTAGGTGCGGATGGCCGCGTCCTGATCTCAGCTGTGGGCACCACGGGCTCGCTGGTTATCTATGACCCTTCCGCCGGGGCTACAAATCCGCTGTCCAGTGTTCCTGTCGTCCCCCCGGCGTCGACGCCCCCCGTTGTGCCCACGCCGGCGGGCCGAAACTTCATCGCCTATACGAGTCGCCTGCTGGCGACCCCGGACGGGCGACTCATCATCGGCGTAAATGACCCCTCAAGAACCACCCGGACGGTCTTTGTATATGAATCGGCATCCGGCACCGTGCTCCGAAGCCGAACCGTGGTAAATCTTTCTACTACCCTGGCGGTTTCGCCCGATGGTTCAAAGTTCATGGCCGGGTCCACCCTGTTCGACACGCAGACCCTTCAGGTTCTGGCACAGGAGAGCACCGCCAACGCCCCGTTCACCTTCCCGGCCGGCGCGGCCGCCAACTTCAACACCCAGCAGAATCAGGGAGGCAGCATTTTCTCCCCCGATGGCTCCGTTCTTTACGCGGCCTTCAATATCGCTCCTGTAGGTGCCAGCCGCGCCAACGTTACCCAGCTCCTGTTGAACGATCCCGACAATCTCCTGATCAATACCGGCATCCAAATGCCGGAAAACCTGGCTGGCAAAATGGTGATCGATACTGCCGGAGCCAACATTTACGCGCTTTCCGATTCAGGCATTATGCTCCTGCCTGTTTCGACCGTTGCCAACCTCCCCATCGCCGTCCCGCAGTCCCGCTCCGTGCTGCTCACCAACGACACCTGCCAGGTTCTGAAGCTCACCACAAACACCACGACCTTCGACAACGGAGGGAAGGGCCGCTTCACGGTTTCGCTTGCGGCGCCAACTGCGGCCAATGTGCCCGTGATTATCGGACCTGGCGGCCAGCCTGTCCCCGTCCCCGGCGGCGGCGGTGCAGCGGCAATTCCCGCGCCGGCGGTCTCGGTTGTCAACACCGGGGCCACTCCGGTCGTGACCTTTCGCTACAACACCGCGGCGGCCACCAACCCCGGCACCGTGGGCCCCACCGATTTCACCATCACCTCGCCCGAAGCCATCAACAACCCGGGCGTCATCCACGTTTACCAGAACAATCGCGACTCCATCTCGCAGGGCAACATTGTTCCCGTCTCCATCAACGCCTCCACCGCAGAAGGTCTGGCCGACATCCTGCTCGACAGTGCCCGGCAGCGGGTTTACATTACCAACTCCGGGCTGAATCGCGTGGAGATTTACGACCTGAAGACGAAGAAATTCCTCGCGCCTGTAAAAGTTGGCCAACTGCCCCACGGCATGGCGCCTGGACTGGACGGCAACACGCTCTACGTCGCCAACACGGGCGGCGAATCCATCAGCATCGTGGACCTGGCCCGCACCATTCAAACGGGGCGCGTCGCCTTCCCCGCCCTCCCCATGAACGCCGCTGTCGCCATCGCTACGCCCACGGCAATCGCCGCCAGCGCACGCGGGCCGCAGTTCATTATGTCGGATGGCTCGTTTTGGCGCGTTAGCGCGAACCAGGCCATTCCCCGGCAGCTCAACTCAGCTGTTTTCGGCGCCAACGCCCGTGCCATTCCCGGCGGCAATCCCGCCCAGTGGACGATGGCCTCCACGCCTGCGGGCGAGTATGTCCTCATCCTGAGCGGCACCGGCGCCGGTTATCTTTACGACTACACGATTGACGATATCGTGGTTACCAAACAGGTCCTCAGTGCGCCTCTGGTTGGCTACCTGGGACCGGTGACAGCAGGCCCCCAGGGTCGTTACTACACCGTGGGCGGCACCGTCCTGAACGCATCGCTCACCCCGGTCGTCGGCAACACCAATGGCCTTTCCCCCACCAATCGCCTCGTCGCAGCCGTCAGCGCTGTCTCGGCCAATCAGTTCGCCCTGTTCACCGTGCCGGTTCGGGCGAATGGGAACGCGGTTCTGCCGGACGCTGGACTGGTGGAACTCTACGACCCGACCACCGGTCAAAGCGGCGGCAACGCGCCCACCCTGGAAGGCCCCGCCACAGTTATTAACGGCACTGCGCGCACCAACATGTTCGCCCGCACCATGGCGATTGACTCCACCGCCGGTGCCGCCTACGTGCTTACCTCCACCGGGCTCTCGGTGGTTAACCTCAGCCCGACTGCGGTGAACACCACGCTCCGCCCCGCCGTCAACACGGGCGGACTGGTGAATCTGGGCGATTTCACCCCCGCCATTGCCTCCGGCGGTCTGTTCTCCATCTTCGGTCGTAATCTGGGCACCACGGCGACGTCGAAACCGCCGCTCCCCACAATCCTCGGCGGCGTCTGCATGACGCTGAACGGCGTGCCCATCCCCATCCAGCTCACCAGCGCCGGGCAGATTAACGCGCAAGTCCCCACCACCCTGGCCGCCGGTCGCTACCCGCTCGTTATCCGCTCGCTCGACAACAAAATCGCTTCCGCTGCCTCCACACTAACGGTCGTCAAGTACGCGCCGGCCATCCTGATCTCGAACGACAAACAGCCGGCTATTCTGCACAAGGATGGCCGTTACGTCACCCAGGCCTACCCGGCCAAACGAGACGAAACCCTCACGATCTACGCCACCGGCATGGGCCCCGTCCACGGCGCTACCGTCACCACAGGCGCGGGTGCGCCGGCAGACCCGCCAGCACTAACTGACCCCGTCCTGGTCTACTTCGGAAGCCCCAGCTTCAAACAGTCGCAGATGATTGTGAAATCCAGTAACCTGGTCCCTGGGCTGGTCGGCATCGCGCAGATTACCGTGACAGTGCCAGGCTTCCACCAGGCAGGAAAGTCCCTGCCCGTCACCATTAAGGTCGGCAACGTTTCCAGTTCCACTACCGGCCCCGCCGCCCCCACCATCGCCGTCAACTAAAACCGGTTGTCGATTCACACATCATCGGCTGAGTCGCGATCGCGAGGGAGCGGGTTCGTCGTCGTCTTCAACCGCGACCGGTTCCAGGTCCTCCGCTTCGAATATCTGACGACAGTCCAGACATTCCACGTAGTCCACACCATCGCGGCGGGCGATCATTTGGGTTCTCTTATGCTCACAGGATGGAGGCATGTGAATCAGTTCGTTAGGAACCATTTTTCAAAAGCCGGGACGTTGTGTCAAGGGGGCAAGTCACTTTGTTCAGTAGTACCGTGCAGGTAATATCGAAAGTGACATGCCGTTTCCGATTCATCGCCCCCGCCGCCTGCGTTCCAGCGAGTCCATTCGCCGTCTGGTCCGCGAAACCGAACTGAGCCCCAACGACTTCGTTCTGCCTATTTTCGTGTGCCCCGGCGAGGGCATCCGGCGGCCCATCAGCTCCATGCCGCCCCAGGCGCAGATGTCTATCGATGTCGCTGTGGAAGAGTGCCGCCAAATCGCCGCCCTGGGCATCGGTGGCATTATGATCTTCGGTCTGCCCGAGACCAAAGATGAACTGGCCACCGGAGCTTACGACGATAACGGCATCGTCCAGCGCGCCGTCCGCGCGATCAAGCGCGAAGTCCCCCAGCTCCTCGTCATCACCGACGTCTGCAATTGCGAATACACCAGCCACGGCCACTGCGGCCTGGTTGTGGATGGCGATGTCGCCAATGACCCGACTTTGGAATGGCTCGCGCGCGGTGCCGTCTCCCATGCCCGCGCCGGAGCCGATATTGTGGCACCGTCCGACATGATGGATGGTCGTATCGCCGCCATCCGCACCGCGCTCGACGCCAACAACTTCCAGAACACGCCAATTCTGAGCTACGCCGCCAAGTACGCGTCCGTTTTCTACGGACCGTTCCGCGAAGCCGCCGAGTCCGCGCCGCAGTTTGGAGACCGGCGGAGCTACCAGATGGACCCCGCCAACGCGAGGGAAGCCATCCGCGAAATGGAACTCGATATTGAAGAGGGTGCCGACATGATTATGGTGAAACCAGCCATGCCTTACCTCGACATCATTCGCGAGGCCCGTACCCGCTACAACGTGCCCATTTCGGCCTACCAGGTCTCTGGAGAATACTCCATGATCATGGCCGCCGCCCAGAACGGCTGGATCGATCTGGACCGGGCCATGATTGAATCCCTCACGTCCATCCGGCGCGCCGGAGCGGACTTCATCATGACTTACTTCGCGATTCCGGCTGCCAGGCTGTTGGCCTGAGCCTTCGCATGAACGTCCGCCGGGTACTGCTCCAGCGCGGCGCGATATGCCTTCTCCGCCAGAGCCTTCTTGCCGTTGGCTGAAGCCGCGTGGCCCCACGCTTCGGCCACGGGCCGGGGGTAATACGGAGGTTCCGTGTACGTCAGCCTGCGCTCAGCTTTCGAAGCGGTTTCCAGTTGCTTCAGAGCTTTATCGGTCTGGCCCTTCGCCAGTTCGAGGTGCCCCTGCATTTCCTGCCGCGCCACCTGCAACTCGGGCGGTTCCGGACGCTTCGTTTTATCCTGAAACGTCGCCATCGCTTTTTCAAACTGAACCGCCTCAGCATCTGCTGAAGCCGTGTTGCCCTTGTGCGAAAACGCCAGCGCCCGAGCCCAGTGCAGCCAGGCCTGCTGACGAGGCCTGTTCAGTTCCGGCAGCGTCGTCCCATCCAGAATCACGTCCCACTTCTGGAACTGCACCTGCGTCCGCAGCATAGAAAACCAGCCCTGCGCGTACGCGGAAGTCATCAGATCTGCCTGCGCCGCCTGCCCCGGATTCTCCTTGTACCCCAGCAGTTCCTTCGCAGCTTCCACCGCATCGTCATACCGGCCTTCGAACGAATAAGACGTCGCCAGATAATGCACGTTGTGCCCGTGGTGCCCGTCGCCGTACAACTTGTCGAGCTTCATCCACCCGCGCTCATTTACGGCGGCGGCTGAAAAAGACTTCACGGCATCGTCCCAGCGGCCAGTCTGCGAATAGATATGCCCAGGCATGTGCACTGCGTGCGGGATGTTTGGGACCAGCTCGGCATACTTCGCGCAGCTCGGCCACGCGTCCTTCGCGTAAGGCGAACCCTCCCAGCCATGGATCACGTAATGGTGAACGCCAGGATGCTCGGGAACCTGAACCAGCAGCTTCTTCAGAAGCGCCACCGCTTCGGTGGTCCCCGGCGCCACCGGCTTTTTATCCGGCGTGGTGAACCCTCGCATCACCATCAGCGACAAATCCAGCTGACCCTCAATATCTTCCGGGTACTTCGCCAGTACGGCGCGCAGACCCTTCACAAAATCCTCGTCGGGATCCTTGGCTTCAGCATTCCGGCGGGCCGCAATCGAAGCCACATAGAGCTTCTCTAAGTCGGTCGCCGCTCCCGGCACACCAGCCAGTTCCACGGCTTTCGCCGCAGCCGCGCGCGCTCGCACCATGGAAGGAGGCGTCGTCTTCCCGTTCACCGCCGTCAGTAAATCAATCTGGAACCGCGGCCGCCAGTCGCCGGCCGCGACCATCGCCACACCCCAGTGCGGCATAGGAGCTTTCGGATCCAGAGCCGCCGCCTGCAGGAACGAGCGTTCCGCCTCACGCGCCCAAAACGAATGCATCTGCGCCAGGCCCTGATCAAAGAACTTCTGCGCCTCGGGGTTCGAAGTCGTAATGGCCAGGTGGACCGACCCCATCCCCGGCAGCAACTTCGCCGGCAACGCCGGAGCAATCGCGCTCGGAGGCGGAGTGCAGTTGTCGCCCCCCTTCGGAGCCTGGGCGGCAGTCACCGACACAGAGAGGGCCAGAGCGGCCAATAAGGCAAAACGGAATTTCATTTCGGAGTCTCCAGTTCGTGCAAAATCAGTTTTTCGAGTTGGTCGGCTCGCCACGAGGAGCCCTCAAGTGTTGCGGCCAGGCGACCATCCCGGCCCACAATCGCAGTTGCTGAATTATGACCGATTGAGCCCTCGTCAGTCCAGTAGACTTCTCCCAGCGCCCCGGCCAGCTTGCTGACGTCGCCGGTCAGGAACCGCCAGTTCAGGCCGGTCGCGCCCCAACGTCGGGCGTAATCAGCGAGCACCTCGGGCGTGTCGTACTCCGGATCCACCGTCACCGAAAGCAGCGTCACCTCCTGCCCCCGAAGCCGCTTCGCCACTGTGGCAAAACTGGCCGAAAGCCGCGGACAGACATCCGGCAAAGGACACCTCGTGTAGATGAAATCAATCGCCAGAACCCGGCCCCGCAGTTCGCTCAACCGAACCACATTCCCCGCCTGATCCGACAAAGCAAAATCCGGCAGCGCGTCGCCAAGCCGTATTTTCTCTTTCGGCGGAGGTATCGCCCCCGGTCCCGCCCCGGTCCGCCGAACGCCCCGCGCCAGAGACTTATCTCTATCGACAACCAGCTCAAACGTGACCCGGTCGCCCGGCTGCAAGCCCTTCAGTTCTTCTGAAGAACCCACACGAAAAGGCATGGCCATCGCGCCCATATAATTTCCACCCCTTGCGTTAACAATGGGCCGATGCGAAACCAGCATGGTCCGCGCCACAGGATCGACCGCGATTACAATCCCGTCCACAGCCCACGTCTTCGCAAAAAGACTTCCGGCAACCAGCAGGCCAACAACGAAGCGCGCCATTTAACGATTCATGTCGGTAACATCCACGCTAAACCGATCCGTGGAAAATACCCGGTCTTCCACATTCGCCGCGCCGGTTTGGTTGTGAACCTGGCCAGCCAGTGTCAGGGGGTCAATAACCCAGACCCAGGCAACACCAAAATGCAGATATTCCCGAACTTTGGCCAGGGTGGCCGCCGCCGAGTCTTCCGGGGAGAGGATCTCAACACACAGGTACGGCGGGGTGGTCACAATGCCGCCAACCGGCGCTTCGGTCACCACACAGACATCGGGGACGCGAAAGTGTTCGCTCGACACCTGCACTCTTTGCTCGGGAACCACGATGAAGCCGACAGGCTGCCCAAGTCGCCAGAGCTCTCTGATCAGGAAGCCCTGCATAAATGAATGTTCCCAGGTTGGCATGGCGCGTTCGACAATTCTCCCTTCCACGAACTCGGCATCATGCTCGAAGCTCATGCGAAGATACTGCGCTGCCGTGATCTGTTCCGGAACCACTAGTTCTGCAACGGCCATAGGAGTCTCTATCCATGTTAACCATTCCCCAGGGGATTACAATAGTGGTTTCCCCATGCAATTTTTAGAATCCAGCCTCGTCGAACTCATCACCCAGACCGCCACCAACCTCCCCCCCGACGTCCGCGCCGCCATGGCCGCCGCCGGGCGCGACGAAAAGCCGAATACCCAGGCCGCCCAGGCCTTGAACATCATCTTTTCGAACGTCGATATGGCCGCTGAAGACGAAGGGCCCATCTGTCAGGACACGGGTATGCCCACCTTCTACGTAAACACCCCGGTGGGCGTGAACCAGTTGGTGATCAAGAAGGCCATCCGCGCCGCCGTTGCCGAAGCCACCCGCCGCGGAAAACTACGCCCCAACTCGGTCGATTCCCTTACGGGCAAGAACAGCGGCGACAACCTTGGACCTGGCACGCCTGTCATCCACTTCGAACAGTGGGAAAACGATGAAATCGAAGTAAAGCTCATCCTCAAGGGCGGCGGCTGCGAAAACAAAAATATCCAGTATTCCCTGCCCGCCAACCTCGAACACCTCGGCCGCGCCGACCGTAATATTGAAGGCGTTCGCAAGTGCCTGCTCCACGCCGTCTGGCAGGCGCAAGGCCAGGGGTGTGCACCCGGCGCGCTTGGCGTCTGCATTGGCAGCGACCGTGCCCACGGCTACGACGTCGCCAAGGAACAGCTCTTCCGCACTCTCGACGACACCAACCCCGACCCGGTCCTCGCCGAACTCGAAGCCACGGTCCTGGCGGAAGCCAACAAGCTCGGCGTGGGAGCCATGGGCTTCGGCGGCGGCGTTTCCCTCATCGGCTGCAAAGTTGCCGCCGCCAACCGCCTCCCCGCCAGCTTTTTCGTCTCCGTCGCTTATGAATGCTGGGCTTTCCGACGTCTCGGCATCCGCCTGAGCGCCACCGACGGTGCCATTACCAACTGGCTCTACCGCGACCCCTCCCGTCCCGTCGAAAAAATGACGCAGGGCGAAGGCTTCCCTCTAACTGGCCGCGAAGTCGTCCTCACCGCCCCCGTTACCGAAGCGCAGGTCCGCGCCCTGAAAGTTGGCGACATTGTCCTTATCACCGGCGAAATGTACACCGGCCGCGACGCTGTCCACGCCCACCTCATGAAGAACCCTCCGCCCGTGGATCTCAATGGAGCGGTGCTCTACCACTGTGGGCCTGTGATGCTGCAGGAGCCCACCCCATCAGGCGAAGCCAAGTGGACCGTGAAGGCCGCCGGCCCGACCACCTCCATCCGTGAAGAGCCCTACCAGGCCGACGTAATCGGCCGCTACGGCGTCCGCGCCGTCATCGGCAAAGGCGGTATGGGGCCAAAGACTCTGGCCGCTCTCAAGGAGCACGGAGCTGTCTATCTCAACGGTATCGGCGGAGCCGCCCAGTTCTACGCGAGGACCATCAAAGAGGTTCTCGACGTCAACCTGTTCGAGTTCGGCGTACCCGAAGCCATGTGGCATTTGCGGGTGGAAGGGTTCCCCGCCATCGTCACCATGGACTCCCACGGCAACAGCCTCCACGCCGATGTGCTGGAAGCAACCGGAGATGCGTTAGCCGAGCTTCAGACCGTATAGGGTCTGTTGCTATACTGATTTTGTTGTTGCAAGGCGGCCAGGTAGCTCAGTTGGTAGAGCAGCGGACTGAAAATCCGCGTGTCGGGGGTTCAAGTCCCTCTCTGGCCACCACCCTTCTCCTCCCCCCCCAAAAAACACCATGAACTGGAGCGCAATAGCCGCAATCCTGCTCGGCTTGGCCGTGGGGATCGGCGCGTTTGGCGCACACGGTCTGAAAGGCCGTCTCGACGCCTACTCGTTGGGAATTTATGAGAAAGCGGTGCTCTACCACTTTTTCCACGCCCTTGGCCTGCTGGTTGTCTCTATCCTGCCTCGCGTCGGTGCCATTTCGCGCTCCGCCGGAACATGGGTCTGCGCCTTGCTCTCAACCGGAATCCTGCTCTTCTCAGGCAGCCTTTACACGCTGGCCCTCACGGGCGTCACGACGTGGGGAGCCGTAACGCCGTTCGGTGGTCTGGCCTTCCTGTGGGCCTGGTTTATGCTGGCCTACTGGCTAATCCGCAACCCGTCGAAATAGCTCACCCGCCGTATTGCTCGTCGGTCACTTTTTCCAGCCAGTCCGCAGTCTTGCCATCCAGCTGTTCAACCGGGCCGCCCCAGCGCTGCGCGCGCCCACATCCCGCCGTCACCACAAGCGTCTGCCCCAGAGGATGAGTGTGCCAGGCAGTCCGCGCGCCGGGCTCAAAAGTAACGCTGGCTCCCACCGTCCGCGCGGGCTCGGTGGGCGTGAACAACATCTCCACGCGGACCGTACCAGTGAAATAGTCTGCCGGACCGGGCCAGGCTTGGTGTGAACCGTTTCGTTTGATTTCCATAATCGTTATAGCCCCGTCATTTTCTCAATGTGTTCGGGGTAGCGCGCCCCCATTACTTGCGAGGCCACAATCTCAATCTGGCTCAGTTCAGCGGCACTAAGCTCAATGGATGCGCCGCCAAGGTTCTCTTCCAGACGATGCAGCTTCGTAGTGCCCGGAATTGGGACAATCCACGGCTTCTGCGCCAGCAGCCACGCCAGTGCAATCTGGGCAGGAGTGCCGCGCCTGGTTGCAGCAATGCTGCCCAGCAGAGCCACCAGAGTCTGATTCGCCTTCCGCGCTTCCGGCGTAAAACGGGGCAGAATATTGCGGAAGTCCGTCGCTTCAAACGACGTACTTTCGTCCATCTTCCCGGTAAGGAAACCCTTGCCCAGCGGACTGTACGGAACCAGCCCGATGCCCAGTTCTTCCAGCGTGGGAATCACTTCCGCTTCCGGGCCGCGAGTCCACAGCGAATACTCGCTCTGCAGCGCAGTAACCGGCTGAACCGCGTGAGCGCGCCGAATCGTCCCCACGCCCGCTTCAGAAAGGCCGAAGTGTTTCACCTTACCCTGCTGAATCAGCTCCTGAACCGCGCCGGCAACATCTTCAATCGGCACGTTGGGATCGACCCGGTGCTGGTAAAACAGGTCGATCGCATCAACGCGGAGGCGCTTCAGCGAAGCCTCGGCAACCGCGCGGATGCGCTCCGGCCGGCTGTTCAGACCAATAAAGCCCGCACTGCCATCCGGCTTCAGCTGGAACCCAAACTTGGTGGCAATCACCACCTGCCCCCGGAACGGTTCCAGAGCCTCGCCCACCAGTTCCTCGTTGGTGAAAGGCCCGTAGACCTCAGCCGTATCGAAAAACGTGACGCCCTGCTCCACCGCCGCCCGCAGGATTGGGATCATCTCCTGCTTGTCCTTCGCCGGACCATAGCCGAAACTCATCCCCATACAGCCGAAGCCGATGGCCGAAACTTCCAGGTCATTTCCCAGTTTGCGCTTTTGCATGATTTTATTGTTCCGTTGCCGCAAGCACTTCGCGGAGCATCCCGTCGCTCTTGTTCAAAATGAATACTCGCGGTGGCATCCGCACCGAGCCGATGTCGTTTTGCGCTACGCCTTGAGCAGTTCTTTCACGTTCGCCGGCTTAAACGGCAGGCGTCGCGCCGGCTTGCCGGTGGCATCGAAGATGGCTGCGGCAATAGCGGGGGCCGCAAGGGCGTTGGCCGCCTCGGATCCCTGACCATAGTTGCCGACGTCCGGACGGTGAATCATCACCACCTTGATTTCCGGCATCTCCGACATCTTCAAAATCGGATAACTCAGCCAGTCCTTATTGGTGATACCGCTTTCATCGAAGGTCATTTCCTCATACAGCGCATGGCTGATACCCATGATGATGCCGCCCTCCACCTGCCGCTTCAACTGCAGGGGGTTCACCACAATCCCAGGATCGACAACCATGGTGATCTTTTCCACTTTGACAGCACCCGAGGAAGGAGTGACTGCAAGTTCGCAAGCGCACGCCCAGTAACTACCCGAACGGAACATCAGCGATACGCCCTGGCCACGCACCGGAGCCGTGCCGGTCGCCATAGCTTTGGCATGCGGAGACTTGCGGGTTTCCCATCCCGATTCATCGCGCAAACGCTGCAGGAGAGCGATTACGCGCTCTTCCTTCGCGTGGTCGATGCGGAACTGGATCGGGTCAGCGCCAGCCAGTGCCGCCGCCTCACTAATCGCCACTTCGCGGGGGAAGTTCTGCTGGAACTGGCCCGGCGTCCGCATACTGTGGTCGCGCAGACCGACGGCAATCGGAGATTCCCGCTGACCAACCTGGAACGTACCGTGGGCACGCTCTTCCAGATTCAGAACGCCATCGTAAACCCAGGCATCAGCGTTCCCGTTGACCGTGCTATTCAGGCGCGCACCTTTGTCGCTGGGCGCATCCATCGTCGGCAGCCCCGCCAGCACCGCGCCAATCGGCCGGTCATCCTGCATGGCAGGCATGTGGTGATCCACTTCATACGCAGAGATTTTGCCGTTCGCGTCCAGCCCAATCTTCACATCGGAATAGCCCGCCGCCGACTGGGTGGACCACTGGAAATCTTCCGCCCGCATCCACTGCACGCGGACCGGCTTCCCCAGTTCCTTCGACAACAACACCGCTTCGTCTTCCGCGCCCGCATTGCCACCATTCGAGCGGCCATAATGGCCCGGCCCCGAGTAGGTTTTCACTATCACCTTGTCGGTGGAAACGCCCAGCATCATCGCAATCTGGCCCCGCAGAGCTTGTGGGTTCTGGTTGTGCGTATGAACTGTAACCGTGCCATCCGCCTTCACATCCGCCATCGCCATCGTCGGCCCCAGCGGAGCATGCTTCATGTACGGCATTTCGTAGGTAGCTGAGTGCTTCTTCGGAGCCGCCGCCATAGCCGTCGCGGCATTGCCTCCGCTCTTCGGGCTGCGGCTGACCGGAGCGGACTTCCAGTCGGCATCCTGCCGGAAATAGCGAAACAGGTTCCCGTTGCCGGGCAGTCCCTTCCATTCCGTCCATTTCGTTGCCACCGCCACCTGCCGGGACGCCTGAATCGCTTCCCATTCCGTCGGTGCCACTACGCCAACCAGATTGCCCTTCACCACAACCTGCGAATTCGGGAAGCGCTTCTTATCCACCGCGCCAGGCGAGATCAGCTTCGAACCCAGCGTTGCGGGATGGATCATTCGGGCGTGCAACATGCCCGGCACTTTCACATCGGTAACCCAAACTTCCTTCGCCGTAACCTTCGCGGGAATAATGCTGTTCTTGAAAGACTTGCCCACATACTGGTACTCGCTGACGGGCTTCATCGGCGGATTGCCCGAGACCACAAGTCCGAACATGCTGGTCAGGTCGCCCGTCACAGGAATCGTGAGCTTAAGGTTCTGGTCTTTCACCAGTTCGCCGTACGTGATGCTCTTGCCTGCGCCGGAAACCACGCCCGCCTTCACGGAAAGCTGATCTTTAGCCACGCCCAGGCGTTGCGACGCCAGTTCCAGAAGCGCCTGACGAGTGTACGCCGCAGCTTTTTTCAGATTACCAACGCCGCGTCCCAGCAGGTCGAACGTGCCTGAGCCGTCAGGCGTCGTATCCGTGTCGCCGGGCACCACAGTCGTGATCATTTCAAAGGTCACATCCAGTTCATCGGCAACAATCTGGCGGTAGGCCGTATAAACCGAGCTCTGGCCGAAATCGCACTTGCCCGTGCGGATGAGCACCGTATTATCCGCGTGAATCTCCACCCAGGATTCGGGCAGCCCCGCGTTCAGACTGTTGTTGGAAGTCGCGGCCACGGCAGAATCGGCCTGCAGCAGACCAAAACCGGCAACCAGAGCCCCGCCTGTCTGCAGGAAGCCACGGCGACTCAGTTCGGCGCCAAAAATCACAGTGTTCTTACTCATTTGGAACCTCCCTTGGCCATCAGCGTGGAGGCGAAACGCACCGCCTCCACAATCGCGTAGTAACTCCCGCAACGGCAGAGGTGCGCCGACGGTCCCGAAGTCGTGAAGGCCGCTTTGATCTCCGGATCGCTGGGATGCGGAGTCTTCTCCAGCAGTTCCGTCGCCTTGATCATCATGCCGCTCTGGCAGAAGCCGCAGAGAGGAGTCTGCTCCTCAATCCACGCCTGTTGCACGGGATGAAGCGTCTTTTCCGCTTCCGCAGCCGGAAGATTCTGCTGCTTCGCCCACCTGGCCGGAAGACCTTCCAGCGTGGTCACTTCCTTGCCAACGGCGGCGGAGGCGGGCGTAATGCAGGCCCGAACCTCCTTCCCGTCCAGCAGCACGGAACACGCGCCGCACTGGGCCAGGCCGCAACCAAACTGCGGGCTCGTGATTTCAAGTTCGTTCCTGAGGACGTAAAGAAGAGGCGTATCGGCGGGGCCCTGAACGTCCCGCTTCTTTCCGTTGACGGTGATGGTAAGCATAATTCTCCAGCTAGTATTCAGCCTATGCCAAACCGCCCGTGAGCGGTATCCCAATTCTTCTGATTTATTGCCTGATTCTCTGAATCTCTGGCCAGCCCCTGGCATTCCCTGCGCCGGACGGTTATGCTGGGCATTTGGTATGAGCCACATTACAAGGGATTCCGTCCGCAAACGGCAAGCCGACCTGGCCCGCAAGATTGCCTTGCACGTTGGCCTGGCAGAGAAACGGGTAACCGCGGTGCCCCGCTTGTCCCTGCACCGACGCACCACCCCCACCACCCCCTGCTCAGGCACGTATGAGCCCAGCCTCATCGTGGTCGCGCAGGGCCAGAAACGCGTAGACCTCGGTGCCACCACCTTCATCTACGACGAATCCCGCTACCTCGTCACGTCCATTGACCTGCCCATCGTCACGCGAGTCGTCCAGGCCAGCGAAGCCGCGCCCTGCCTGGCCATGATGCTCAAGCTGGAATTGCCGCTGGTGCGCGAACTTCTCAGCCGCGAAGACATTCCGGTGCCCGACTTGCCCGCCTCCGACAGTCCAGCCATGGCCACCGCCGAAACCACCGTGGAACTCCTCGACGCCTGTTGCCGCATGGTGGACCTTCTCGCCACCGCGCAGGATATCCCGTTCCTCAGCGGCCTCGTGGAACGCGAGCTCGTCTACCGCATCCTGCAGGGACGCGAAGGAGCCCGCCTAAGGGCAATCGCCACCGCCGGCGACCAAAGCCAGCGGACGGCGAAAGCGGTTGCGTGGCTCCGCACCCACTACCCAAAGCCGGTCCGCGTGGAAGACCTCGCGCAGGTGGCGGGCATGGGAGTCTCCACCTTTCACCACCATTTCCGCGCCATGACGTCCATGAGCCCCCTCCAGTACCAGAAGCAACTCCGCCTGCAGGCCGCCCGGGGCCGTATGCTCATCGATGGCCTTGACGCCGCCAGCGCCGCCTTCGAAGTCGGCTACGAAAGCGCCAGCCAGTTCAACCGCGAATACAGCCGCCTCTTCGGCCAGCCCCCCATGCGGGATGTCCGCGCCAACCGCCTTACCGGGGCGGCTGCGTAGCTGCCCCCAGTGCGCGCCGGCGGAAGGACCTGCGGCCTGTATCCGCCACGTCGCGAATCGACCTTCGCCGCCGACGGAATGGCTATTCGCCGGGCATCTCTCCACGCAGCCATCGAGTCATGGCTGGAAATGTTTTCTCCGTGGTGAGGCCCATCCATTGCAGCAGAGGCACGCCGACACTTCGCCCCTCCGAGAAATTGCTAATGAACGTCTCCGACGAGCCACGGTACCCATCCGCATGAAAGACCACCGCCGGATCAAGCTCCAGGTACCGCAGCGCCGCCCACGACCACGCAATAGCGCCAATCTCCATCCCCTGATCTTCCGGAATCGGAGCCGTCGCTCCCGCGCGCTCCTGTGGCGTCAACATCGCCAGGTGCCCGGCCTCGTGGAGCAGGTCGCCGGGATGAAGCAGTTGCGCCTCGTCCACCACAATGGCCCCGTCCTGAATCGTCAGCCCGGGTAGAAAGGTAGCTTCCGCAATCGGAGCAAGGCGCACTTCCAGCCCAATGTCGCGCAGGAACGCCAGCATGCGGGAAGTGACCGGAAGCTCCAGGCTACTTGCAGGCCCTGCCATTTTCCGCCAAACCCCACGCCATCGCGTTCTCCAGCAGCTGAATCATCAGTGGCTCGGAGTACATGAACCCGGCATGGCCCAGCGCCGAATACACCACGTGCCCGGTTCCCGCGCAATGCGTCCAGATCAGCGGATGGTCGCCCCCCGGCATGGTCGCCGGACCCGGCGTATAGCTCTTCTCATCCGCTGACGCCAGCACGTGATACCCCGGCTTGTTCCGCGGACTCTCCGTAAACGCGTACCACTCTTCTGCCCGATGCCACGTGGCCGGCAGCCCCTTCGTAATTGGGTGCTTCGTGTCTTCCACCTTGATGTCGCCCGGCATCACCCCCGCCGAATGCACCGTAAACTGCGCGCCGATCAGGCCCTCGATGTACCATTTCCAGTCCGCCAGCGAGGTGTGCCCGTGGTTCCCCACCGGATCCCCGCCCGCGCCATGAATGCCCAGGAATGACCCGCCCTTTTCCACCCAGGCCTTCAGCGCCGCCTTCTGGTCATCCGTCAGGTTGTCGCCCGACGTATTATTCCCGATAATCAGCTTGAACTTGCTTAACTGGTCGGCATTCATCACCGCGCCATTCTCGGTCGCGAAGTACGGCCAGCCCTTCATCTTCGCAATCACCGAAAGCGCCGCCACCGAAGCCTGAATCCCCGGCTCGTCGCGATACCCCACGGTCTTCGAAAAGATCAAAATCCCGCCCGGCTTCAAATCCGCCGGCAACTGCGGAGCTTCCTTATCCAAAGTCGGATTTTGCACGAAACCCGCCGCCGACCCGCCCAGGCCATTCCGCCCCGGACCACGCGCCCCTTGTCCAAACACCGCCACCACCGTCAACCCAGCCAATACCAGAATCCGCATGAACGCAAGGTTATCACTCATATACTGAAACTCGTGCAGACTGTCCCTGATTTCGACCCCACACCCCTCCTCGACGCCTTCCGCGCTTCCCACCTTTCCACCTTGCTAACCGCCGCCATCGGCTACTTCGACATCGGCCGTCTTCTGGCCCCCGAGCCCCACTCCTTCGACCGCCTCCGCAAGGCCCTCAACCTCGCCGACCGCCCCGCTATCGTGCTCTTTACCGCCCTCCGCGCCGCAGGGCTCATCGAAGTCGACGGCCAGCAAATCTCCCTCACTCCTTTTGGCCGGGAAAAGCTTGAGCCCACGAGCCCGTTCTGCCTCGCTGGCTACATCGGACTCGGCGTTTACTCAGCCGACGCCCGCAACATGATCGAATGCCTCCGCCGCGACCACCCCGCCGGCGAAGTCTCCTTCGTCTACCACGAAGACGCAGGACCCTCCGCCCTCGACGACGAAGAAACCGCCGGAGTCCTGACTCGAGCCATGGCCGACCGGGCCCGCAACGTCGCCCCGCTCCTCGCCAACCAGCTCGATCTCTCAGAATCCAGGCTGCTTTTGGACGCTGGAGGGGGCCACGGTCTCTACTCGTTCCACCTGCTCCAGCGCTTCCCAAACCTCAAAGCCGTTATCCTCGACCGCGCCCCCGCTCTGGCAGTCGCGAAGGAATACGCGGCGGCGATGGGCGTCACCGACCGCGTGGAATTCGTTAAAGCCAACATCCACACGCACCCTCTGACCTGGGACTACGACGCCGTCCTGATGGCTAATATCCTCCACGACTACAGCGCCCCCGCCGCCGCAAAACTGGTCCAACACTTTGCCGCCAGCCTCGCCCCCAACGGCCGCATCATGATCCTGGACGGCCTGATGGACTCCGTAGCCTCCGGCGACGCCCCCATAGCCCCCGGCCCACCCGAACTAGCCGCCTACTCCGGCCTGCTCTTCTCCATCTGCGAAGGCCGCTGCTACCGCTTCGACGAAGCCGAAACCTGGCTCGAAAATGCAAGCCTGAAAGTCCAACAAGAAAGAATCACCCTCCCCGCGCACGGCAGCGTGGTCACCGGCCGCAAGCTTGCGTAGTACTGATTAGTAGTCACACTGGCGTAGGGCACCGAGTTCGGCGTGAATCAGTTCAGGGAAGGCTGTGCTTTTTTCATGTAGCCGACAATCTGCCTGGAAGAGGAGGGCTTTTTTGCCCATGGCCATTTCCGCCAATCAGGATACTTGGGTTGACCGGCGGCGCCTGGAGGGATTTCTCTTATCGACGGTGTTTCTTGCCCCCGCCTTTGACAACGGTGATCTCTGGCATCCGCTCAGCGGAAGACCGCTACCCACTTTAATCGACCTCATAGTCCTTAACGGCAGGACGCTACCCAAATGTTGAGCGACAATCACCTGTTTCGATCTAGCCGCATTTCGTCATTTTTGACGGCTGCCTGTTTGTCCGGCCAGCCCGACTCCATTCCTCTTCAGAACTATCACGACTTGCGCAGCGATAAGTCGCGGCGTACCTCTCTCACCTAACTGTGACCTCATCCAGTCGGCCGTCGCGCGGAAGCGCAACCTCCGATGGCGACACGTAGCGCGCGATGACTTCTCTGATATTCTGCTTCGCCTGTTCCACCGCATCGCTGGCCGAAGCGCAGCCGGGCAGTTCCGGACACACGACGGAGTGCGCCTGGCCCTCTGGATCGTAGTCAGGCACAACGCCGAACGTAATGGCTCTATAATATTGCCCAAAAGCCCCCGCATGCTCGCCCCGTTTCGGCAGCCATGTTCCATTACTGCGACACATCCCTCAACGCCACCTTCACATACTTGATCTTCGTCCGCCGCCACGTAGCTACGACAGGCAAATCTCAGCCCTTACCCTGAATCACATTCGGCTACGACAACTCACGCTCCGACGCATCCTCCAGCGGGAATTTATGGCGGATTCGGGACAGGGCGGTGGTGATGAAGGGCGGGATGGTTCTCATCTCGGCGCCACGTCCCCACCCCTTATCGAATGGGCTCCCGATGCCGCTTCGGCATCAGCACAATCCGCAGCACCGGCACCAGCAGCAGGATCAGAATCGGCCCCACCAGCATCCCGCCCACAATCACCGTTGCAAGAGGCTTCTGCACCTGCGACCCGATGCCGTGTGACAACGCCGCCGGCAGCAGTCCCACGCATGCCGACATCGAAGTCATCAACAGTGGGCGCATTCTCGTCTCCGCCGCGTGAATCATTGCCTCTTCCCGATGCATACCGTCCTCCCGCATCTGGTTGTAATACGTGAGTACCAGAATTCCGTTCATCACCGACACACCGAACAGTGAGATGAAGCCCACAGCCGCCGACACGCTGAAGTTCAGCCCCGTCAGGTACAACGCCAAAATGCCGCCAAACGCAGCAAAAGGAATATCCCAGAGCGCCATAATGCTGTCCCGCAAATTATTAAACAAGCCATACAGGAGCACCAGAATCAGCATCAGACTCAGAGGGATAATCCACATCAGGCGGTCTTTGGCCTCCTGCAGTGCCCCGAACTCCCCACTCCATTCCATGTGATACCCCGACGGAAGATGGACAACATGCTGCACCTTCGCCTGCGCCTCACCCACGGCCCCCCCGAGGTCCCTATTCCGGACACTGAACTTGATCGGAATATACCGATGAGCATTCTCCCTGTAGATATAGGATGCCCCGGCCGTCATCTCAATTTTCGCAACATCACGCAGCATGACGGTCCCGCCGGAAGACGAGATCGGAATACGCCCAATCGCGTCCCGGTCGCTTCTGTATTCCGGCGTCAGCCGGACACGGAGATTGAACTGGCGGTCTCCTTCAAGAATCTGCGTAACAGCCTGCCCCCCAATTGCCGCCTGCACAATAGTATTGACATCGCCCGCCTGCAAACCATATCGTGCACAACGTTCACGGTCCACCTGAATCAATAGATTCGGCTGCCCAATCTGATGAAACACCCCGGCATCCTGCACGCCGGAGACTTTGCTGATCTCATCTTTGATCGCTCCTGCCTGCCGCTCCAGAACGTCCAGATCGTTACCAAACAGCTTGATCGAATTCTCACCCTTCACGCCGGATACGGCCTCCTGGACATTGTCCTCAATGTTCTGTGAAAAGTTAAAGACTACGCCAGGGAAGTCCCGCTCCATGTCCGCTTTTAGCTTCTCCACTAACTCCGGCTTTGTTGTCTTTCCCCATCGGCTAACATCCGCAAAGTCCGCCAGCGGCGCAAAAAACTCAACGTTAAAAAAGCCCGTCGGATCGGTTCCGTCATCCGGGCGACCATGCTGTGAGATCACCGTCTCAACCATGGGCTGGCTCTTCAGATACTCGCGCATTCTGGTCACGTAGGGCACGCCCGCCTCCAGGGATATCGTGGGTGGCAGACTGGCACGAATCCAGAGATTGCCCTCTTCCAGCTTCGGCAGGAATTCGCTTCCGATCCGCGTCGCGATCGTCCCGCCAATCGCCAGAACGGCACCCGCAATCACGAAAACCAGCCACTTGTTTTTGAAATTCCCCCGCAACGCAGGTCTGTAGATATAGTTCAACCCGCGAATCAACCAGGTTTCTTTCTCCTCCAGTGGCATTGGCAGCAGATAGCTGCAAAGCATAGGAGTTACCAGGAACGTTGCCAGAATAGCGCCTATCATGGCGTAACCGTAAGTCTTCGCCATCGGCGCAAAAATCTGTCCCTCTACGCCCTGCATCGTAAACAAGGGAATAAATGCCGCAATCGTAATCGCCACCGAGAAGAAGATCGCTTTATCTACTTCCATCGAACTGGCAAAGATGCGCAGGAACTTCTCCCGCAGATTCGCCGGAGCCCCCTCGAAGTGCGCCGACGTGTCCTTACGCAGAATACCGAAGTCGCCCGAGTGCATCAGTCGCCGGTAGATGTTCTCCACCAGAATCACCGTCGAATCCACAATGATGCCGAAATCGATCGCGCCCACCGACAGAAGATTCGCCGAATCACCGCGCAGCACCATCAGCATCACTGCAAAACACAGCGCAACCGGAATCGTCGCCGATACGATCAGCGCCGTCCGCAAATCGCCCAGAAACAGGTACTGAATCACAAAAATCAGGCAGATGCCGAACAGCAGCGATTCCAACACCGTATGAGTCGTCTGATTCACCAGATTCTTCCGGTCGTAGTAAGTCTCGATCCGTACTCCTGCCGGTAACTCCCCGGAAGCATTCAGCCGACTGACCTCTTGTTCAATACGGTTCACTACTTCCATCGTCTTCTCGCCGCGCCGCATGAGGACAATGCCTTCCACGATGTCGGGATCATAATCCCGGCCAATAATCCCGAGCCTCTGGGCGCTCCCCACACTAATCGCCGCAACATCCCTCAGCAACACCGGCGTCCCCTTCGTGGAGGCCAGAACGATGTTTTCCATGTCCGTTAGCTTCTGCAGCAGACCAACCCCGCGAACATTGACTGATTGCTCCCCAAAGTTAATGGTTCGCGCGCCGACGTTCATGTTAGCCGCGCTCGTCTGATCCAGAACCTGCTTCAGCGGAATATTCAGCGCCACCAGCTTCTTCATGTCCACATCAATGTGGTACTCCTTCGTGAAGCCGCCCCAGCCCACAACGTCAACCACACCCGGAATGGTTCGCAAACGCCGTTCAATCTGCCAGTCCTCCAGCGTCTTGAGTTCCTGCAGACTATAACCCTTCGGCGCTTTAACCTGATACCGAAAGACCTCGCCAACTGGACTCGTTGGCGAAAGAAATGGCTGAATCCCGCTCGGCAACTGTACCTGATTCACCCGGTTGATAACTTGCTGCTGGGCAAACCAGTAGTCCGTCTCATACGCGAACTGCAGCTTAATATCCGACAGCCCATACAACGAGATACTCCGCGTGTTCTGCAAGCCCGGCATACCCGCCAGTGCCACTTCCAGCGGGATCGTAATGTACCGCTCCATATCCTCCGCCGAATACCCCGGATTCTGAGTAATCAGTTCCACCAGAGGAGGAGCCGGATCCGCATAGGCCTCAATATTTAGTTTCTGAAATACAAGGTACCCGGAAATAAGAAACACTACCAGCATCGCCAAGACAAGCGACCGGCGGGAAAGAGAGAGTGCGATGAAAGCTTTCATAAGTTTGCGTAGCTCTTTCCTTAGTTGTGAGACAAGCTGCTCAGAAACAGCGCGCCGTCCGATACCACCTGCTCACCTTCCGAGAGACCCGCCCTGATTTCCACCCTGCCGTCTGACTCGGCGCCAGCCCCTACGTTCCGCCGCGATACCCTGTTTCCCGCGTTTCCCGCCTCCACCACCCAAACCACGCTGATGTTGCCCTCCTGCACCAGCGCGCGCTGCGGCACCATAAGGGCTTTTCGTACCTCCCGCTGAAACCGGAAGCTGGCGAACATCTCAGGCTTCAGCTGTCCACCCGTATTCTTCACCACGCACCGCACGGCCACCCGGCGAGTTACCGGATCGACCGACGGCGCAATGTAACTCACCTGCGCAGGAAATTTCTTGCCCGGCAACGCCAGCACTTGTAACTCAACCCTCTCGCCCACGCGTATCACAGAGATCTCAGATTCATACACCTGAGCCAAAAGCCACATGGAAGAGGTGTCCGCGATGGTGAACAATGGGTCCGGATTATCCGGCCTCACATACTGGCCCGGGCCCACCTTGCGCGCCACAATTTGCCCTCCCAGCGGAGCCAGTACTCGGGTGGTCCGGTCCGGACGCCGCGACAGCGAGATCTGATCAATCTCCTGGGAAGTTTTTCCGAATGCCAGCAGGCGCTGTCTGGCCGTGTCGATCTGTGCCTCGGCTGCCTGCACATCGCTGCCCGCACTCAACACGTCCGTCAACGCTTGTTCCAGATCCTTGGGCGCGGCCGCTTCCCCCGCCACTAGTCTCTCCTGCCTGTCGCGATTGCGTTCGGCCTGCCTCAAAACAGCCTTTGCCTTTGCCACCATGGCGACGCCTCCCAGAAAGTCGTTTTCTGCATCTACCACTTCGGGCGAGTCGATAATCATCAGCGGCTCACCCTGCCGGATGCTCTCTCCGGGCTTTGCCAGAAGCTCCGTAATCCGCCCCGTATGCGGCGAGTAGACAGGCGTGATCGCGTCATCGTTGAACGCTACACTTCCCGTCGCTTCTTCTACGCCCGGCAGATTGATCATCTGTGCCGGCTCCCGCTTCATGTTCTTCAGCTGAGCTGCCGTTACCACGATTTCGTCGCTTTGTTTCACTTCCGCCGTGACGACTTTTGGCTTCTCCGTCCCGCAGGCCACCAAAACCACCGCGGCGAAAACCACCCATGAGGTCTGTGCAAATCTCTTCATTAGTTAGTCCCTTCCAGATCGCGGCCCACTGCCGCTTCCAGCATCCAGATACTGCTGCGCAAATCGAATCGCGCCTGCAAATACCCCAGACGCGCCTGCAATAGTGTTCTTTGTGCATCCAGTAACTCGAAGAGACTGGTGGCACCATTTTGATAGCTGAAGAATGCGATGGCCCGGAGCTTTTCCGTCTGGTCCAGATTCTCCGCACTATAAACTTTCAGTGCCTGCTGAGACGCCTGATACTTCTCCCACGCCTTCTCAACATCGGTAAGTGCCTGCACTTCCGCCTGCCTCACCTGTAAATCGCCAACCCGCTCCTGCGCCACCGCCTGCTCGATGCCCGCTTTTTGGTTGTTGTACACAAACACGGGGAATGACGCCGTCACGCCCACTGAACTGTCGTCGCCAACGCGCTGATATTCCGTCCCTACCGTGATATCGCGCCGCCGCTGAGCTTCTGCCAGCCTGGTCCCAAACTGCGCCGATTCCAGGCTTCGCCGCGCAACCTCAATATCCGGGCGCTCTCTCAGGCTGCTCCGCTTCAGTTCGTCCAGCACCAGCATCGGACCCTTGTCGGAGAACTCGCCACCAATATCCAGAACAGAGTCTTGCGGTGTGTCTGCCGACGCAGGCTGAACCACCACCTGGTCTCGCTGGCTGTTCAGAAGATTCAGCACGTCCAGACAAGCTTGCCGATACCCGGACTCCGCCTGTAAAACGGCCTGCTGATAGGGCAGCCTGCCGGACTTCACCCGGTATAACTCCGATTGCGCTGCATCTCCAGCCTGTACCCGGACTTCGGTCAGCGCCTCCGTCTTACGGTAGTCCGCAAGTGCGTTGCGTACCAGCTCAAGCGTCAGCCGCGACATCATGGCGCCACCGTAGGCCTGGCGCAACTGCAGCAATTGCTGCCGGTAAGTATCAAGGATCTGAGCCTTGGCTGCGGCAATTTGCGCCGCTGCCTGACTAACGCGGAATTTGCGCTTGCCCCCCCTCTCAATCGCCTTAAGAAACAGGAACGTATACACCGAATTAGCGCCCGCATCGGGATTGGTCGCGAAGAAACGCGGAGCCCCGCCACGCACCGGAGATGCGATGGAAATTTGTTCTCCACCCAACTGAATCGTCGGATTTGGCTTGTACCCCGCGATCAGTTTCAATGCCTCCGCTGCCTCCAGTTGACGACGATTCACTGCGATCGCCAGATTCCGCTGCAGCAGCAAAGTCTCCGCATCGGCCAGTGTCAGGGCACGTGGAATCGGGACCATTGCAGGCGGCACCTGCGCCAGACCTGATGTGGGGCAAAGAATCGCCATGGTGCCCATCACGCCCAGCGCGACCAACTCAATTCGGCGGACGAATAGCTTCTTCTTATAGAACTGCTCCATTTAGATGCAACTCTCCTCTTTATATCGGAATTCATTACGCAGGAAATATGTCTGGATCAGCCAATGTCCCTCACGGATTACTGGATATTCCGTGAAAGGAGTGTGTGTTCTTCCGCTCAAAGCATGCGCATCAACAGATACACACACTCACGGCACAATCTGCACATTTGGCAAATTACTTTTTTTGAGTAACGAGGGAGTAACTTAGGAAAAGAAAAAAGCAACGGGAGGTGGGTGAATAGTACGCGCCAGCCAGCGGGCCGTCTCACGGCCAACAATGCGCGGGCCTTCGTTGCCGGCGGATAACGTGAACGAAAGCATACGGGCCCGGCCATGAGGTGTAACACTGGGCCGCACCTGTCGATTATGCCGTTTGGCGGAGGCCGCAGTAACCAGCAGCGTCCCCCCCCCGGAAGGCCTGAAGGGAGTCCCGCCCGGGAGCGTCGGAATCGTGGCAAAGTCGGTCTCCGGCAGCTCCGCTGCCGACATGCGGACAAAGCCGCCCTTGCCATCGCCCAGCCACACAATGGGCGCTGCCGTTCGCGAAGAGGATTGCCAGACGACGTCCAAATGGTCGTCACCGTTCAGATCAATGGCGGAAAACCGTCCACTACCGCTGAACCCGGTACCCGGCGAAGTCAGATCCCTGGTACCAACACCAGTCAGCGTGACACGAAGCGTCAACGCCTCCTTCAGCCCTACCAGACCCAGCGCGTCGGGCCTGCCATCATGATTGAAATCGCAACCCGTTTCGCAAGACACCGCCCGCCGCGCAATCTCGACGGGCTCCAGCCCCGAAAGAGACTTTACCGACGGCGTCACGCGCTGGACACGAAAAACCCCGACCGTCGAACAGACCGCCATGGCCAGGAGCAATACTTGAAGTCGTCGAAACACCTATACAGGAGATCCTACCATGACAGACGCTCAGGAACTAATTAGGAATATCTAAAAGTGAAAGCTTTACATACTTGATTTTCTTCCGCCGCCAGGTATAAACAATATGTAAGTCTCCAGCTTTTCCCTGAATAACATTGGGATACGAAAACTCGCCGCCCAACGCATCTTCCAGCGTCCTGAACATCGTAAACTTCTCTCCGTCCCGACTCACCGCCAGATTCAATGGCGACCGACCTCGCGCCGTATTGTTATAAACCAAAACCACCCGGCCATCCCGCAGCGCCACCGCATCAATCCCCGAATTCGGATTCAGCACATCTAAAGGCCGGGCCTGCGTCCACGTCAAGCCCGCGTCCAGCGAATCCGCTACACAAACCCGCCCGATATCCTGCGTCGACCGCGCATACAACCGCAGCTTCTTCCCTCCCATCGAAACCACCGAAGGCTGAATCAACCCACTCGTCGATTTGCCATTATCCACGGCTCCACCAGAAACACCGCCAGCTGCCGGCACCCCAATCGGGCCAATCCTCGAAAACATCTTCCCGCCATCCGTGCTCCGCTCAAGCCAAACCGCCCAACTCCGGTAGCTCTCCACCGAACTCCCGCTCACAATCGTGCCGTCCTCCATCACCAGGGGCTTGGCCCGAATCGGCCCATAAATCCCCGCCGGCAAATGCTCCACAGCCGACCACGACTTTCCGTCGTCATCGCTGTACCTCCGCCCCGCCGTCCACTGCGAAGGCGAAGTCCCGAACTTGTAATACAGCCACAACCGCCCGGTCTTCGCCGGACCGAACGGCGCATAAAACAGCACCGGATTCCAGCAAGGAGTCTCCCGCTCCCGAACCATCTCCACCGGCTCCGACCACTCCCCCCCCACTCCGCCGCGACGCCCAGATCGCCACATCCGGCTTCCCCTCGTCCGTCCCGCCAAACCACGCCGACAGTAAATCCCCGTTCGCCAACTCCACCACCGTCGACGCATGGCACGAAGGAAACGGAGCCGAGTCATAGATGAACTCGCCCGCCTCATTCGCCCCCCGAGCCAAACCCGCCAGCAGCACCGGCGCACCGGTGATTACAGTCCTTCGTGAAATCATCTCAAAACCCCGTTTCTATTGCATATCGTTTATTGCATATCGCCGGCCACAGGCGCCGCACGTTCCGCATGCGCCTCCGCCAGCTTCTTCACATCGTCCGGCACCGCGAACACGTCATTTTCAATCAACGAATTCAGCGCCACCTGGTCCGCCGCGAACAGCAACTCCTGCCCCGCCGCCGCAATCCGGATCTTCACCGGCCACTTCAAACCCTCAACCCGCCGCCACTCCTCATACGTAAGCACCGCCGGCACATCGCCCATCTCTGTCTTAAACGACACGCTCTGCCGATACAGCAACCCGCTCGCCTTCTCATACCAGCGAACCGTCGCCGCCCCGCCATTCTTTCCCGTCAGCCGAACCCGGTAACAATCCCGCCCGTCCAGCTTCTCCAGAGCCTCGGTCCGCGCCTGGCCGATCAAATACCGCCACCCGATCACCTCAGCAGCGTCCATCGTCACGCCCAACCCGGTAAGCGCGCGCCGTGTCTTCGCCCTTGGCCCCAGCGCCGGAGACCGCTCCCACATCACGCTCCCGTCGCTGCCTTCTTCCTGCTTGCCCAGCCCCGGAATATCCACCGCCTGGTAGTAACGCCCGCCCGGCGCAGAGTACGCCTCCGTATGCGCCACCATGCCCCGCGTCAGATAATCCAGCGTTCCCGAAATCCGCTGCGTCCGAAGCGTCTGGTACGAAGCCGCCCCGCCCGATTCGTAAATATGCCGCTCAATCACTTCCTCGGCATTCGGCAACGCCCGCCCGGCCCGATCCTCCGCCAGATACGTCGCCACCTCTTGCGGATACCGCAGCGCCTCAGCCTTGGCCTCTGTGTCGTAAGCCACTGACAGCACCGTCACCCGATACTTCATCTCGCCCCGGTCCACCAGCATCATCATCGGCTGCCACAGACCCTCCACCTCGCGCCACTGTTCCACCGTAGACGACACAGCCACCGGCCCCGCAGTCGACGCTTCCCACCACGACTTCTTCACCAGCAGCCCGCTGTCCAGTTCAAACCACTCCATCTTGCCGTCATTCGAGGGCAGCAGAGACACCCGGTAACACATCTTCCCCGCCACCGGTTCCGCGCCATCTATTTTGGAATTCGGATACAGTGACCGCCAGTCGCCCTCTTCCAGCATGTGCGTCCCGCGCACCGCCGACGCCCGCTCCGGACCCTTGCGAATCCGTGGCCCCGCCAGCTTCGTCCACGACCACGCCACACCCTTGTAGACGCCCTCGCTTGCCACTTCCGGAATCGTCATCTCGGTCATCGAGTTGCCGGTCCGCGTCGTCGTCACCGCCGCCCGCAGAATCACCCGCGCGCCATCGAGTGGCCGACCCTCAATCTGCGTCCGTTCCACTTGCTTCGACCGCCACGCCGAACGCCCGCCCGTGGCCTGAATGTAGTGGTCAAACACCGAACTCACGCTCGGCAGCGCGGAATAGACAGGCCTTTTGGGTGGTATGGACGGCGCGGGCGCGCCAAAGCACGCCGATGCCAGCAGGCAACCAGCGAGCCCCGTCTTACCGGCGCAAACCCAGAATCCACTTTTCCGCAGCTTCTGCAACAACATCCCGTCCGGCACTCAAAGCCTCGCGCGTCTCCCGGACTTCCTCGTCCGGATCAACACCCGCGCCCTCCAGTACCTTTCCCTTCTCCGAAATGTAACTTGCTTGAGCGTACTGGAAACCATCCCCATTCGGCAACCGCACAATGTCCGACGGCAAGGCCGCCCCCGCCGTCCGCGTCCCGAAAATGCGCGCGCGCCCCAAATCCCGCAGACCCTGCGCCAATATCTCCGACGTTGATGCCGACCCGCCGTCCACCAAAATCGCCAACGGCCCCTCGTAAACCTCGCCCCGCGGATAGATCACGAACTTCAGCGTCATGTCCCGCATCTTCATTTCGCCCAGCTTCTGGCCTTCTTTCGAAACAAAGAACCCTGCGATCCCCATCGCCATAATTCCGATTCCGCCCGGATTCCCCCGCAAATCCAGCACAATCCCGGGAGCTTTCGCAAACTCCTTCATTGCCGCTGCTACCTGCGGCATTATTGACACCGGGTCCAGAAACTCGTTGAAGTGGATGTATCCCGAGCCCCCCGGCAACCGCCGCGACTCAAAGTAAATCCGCTGCTCCGGCAGATTCCCAAACGTGACCAGCTTGCCCTTCTGGGGCGGTTCAGCCGACGCTTCCACTGCGGCGGGCACCACCACAGGGGCAGGTGCCACAACTTTTTCAGCCTCGGGCGCACTGGGCGGAGGTCTCGTCTCCACCGCTGTCACTGAAACGCGTGTCGCCACGGCAGGCGCTGTAACCGGCTCCGCCGCCTTGTACCTGCTCCCCGGAATCACCGCATAATGCGAAGCCCCCAGCCGGTCCAGCATCGAAGTCAAAGCCCCGCGAACCTCATCCATTGACGTTGCAGCAGCCACCTTTGGCCGAACCTCCTCATGCACCGCCTGCCAGTTCAGGCCATTCAGCTTCGGATCCGGATGCCGGTCCCGAACCGTCCGCCACACCACGTCAAATGACTCCAGATTCGCCGTCGTCTCCTGCGGCGTCAACTGCGCCCAGGCCACCGAACCAAACACCGCCAATAAGAGGATTCGCTTCACAATTCACCGCCACAATAGCAAATCCACGGCGCCCTTATGGGATCCTGCCAGTAGTAATGAACAGACTCATCGTTGCCCTCGCCCTCAGCGTCGCCGTCCAGCTAACCGCGGCAACCCTGCCAACAGTGGAAGGCGAAACCCTCGCCGGAACCAAACTCTCACTCCCCTTGGCCCTGAAAGGCAGGACCGCCCTCCTCGTCATCGGCTTCACCAAAGACTCGCAGAAACAAAGCGAAGCGTGGACTAAACGCCTCAAAACCGACCTCCCCGCCCTCGATACGTGGTCAATAGTCGACCTCGAAGACGCCCCGCGCCTCATCCGCCCCATGATCATGAAGGCCATGCGTTCCGCCACGCCCAAACCACGGCAAGACCACTTCCTGATCCTGACCAAAGGTGGCAAACCCCTGAAACTCGCCACCAGCGCCGCCAATAACGACGACGCGTACCTCGTCCTGCTGGACGCCGAAGGCAACATCACCTGGCAAACCCACGGCCCCGTTAGCGATGCCGCAATCGCACCCCTCCGCCAGCGTGTTCCTTAAATCAAGCGGCGATGCTGCTGGGACTCTGAATTCGAAATCCCCGCCGACACCAGGAACGCCATTGAAGAGGCAATCAAAGACGGCACCACCAGCGCTGGACTCCCGCTCGCTTCCGCCACAAACACTGCGGCAAACAGCAGACTGTTGTAACTGGCCCCCGTAAACGCCGCAATTCCGATCAGTGTGAACACTCCCGGATGGCTCGGGTGAAACACCACATCAAACACCGCCCCTAAAGCCGCCCCAATCGTCGCCGACGGCACAAACAAGCCACCCACCCCACCCGTCCCAAACGTAAACGACGTGGCCAGCAGCTTCGCCACAAAAATAATCAAGATCGCGGTCAGAGCGAACTTTCCGTTTAATAACTGATTCGCCACCGGCAAGCCCGAATGCAACGTCACCGGACTCCCCAGCAACGCATTCGCCCCCAGTGCAATCCCGCTCACAATCACGCCGCCAGCCGTCATCTTAAAGACTCGCGGAGCCCGCCACTTTCCCCAAATCGCCTTCAACCGCCCCAGCAGCCCTAAAAAGACATGCGAAGCCAGTCCCCCGATTAAACCCAGCGGCACACACAGCAGCAAATCCCACCCGTTTAACCGATACGCAAAATGAATCGGGAAGTAAGGGGTCGCCGGACGGAAGAACGCAAACGTCGCATAACTCGTCGCCGAAGCCACCAGCCCATGAATCAAAGCCTCGTGCGCCAAATCATGTTTATACGGCGACTCAATCCCCATAATCGCCCCCGTCAGAGGTGCCCGGAAGATCGCACTAATCCCCGCCGCCGCGCCCGCCAGCAATGTCGTCTCCACTGACCCATGCAGCCACCGCAGACCAGCCACGCGGTTCAGCCGGGTCTGCACAAAGGAACTGATCGTCCCCCCCAGCCACTTGCTGGCACCTTCCATTCCTGCACTGGCTCCAAACCCCATCGTCGTCACAGAAGCCGCCAGCTTCGGAATCGCCGTCTTATAATCGATCCCTGCGTCCGGTTTGTGGTACGCCCGCACCACCTCGTCGGCCATGGATGACGACTTCACCCGGAACGCGCTCAGGATCAGCCCCGTCAGGAACATCCCCGCAATCGGCAGCAAACAAAGAACCAAGGGCGGGAACGCATGCAGGAAGCGGTCCCAAAGCACCACGTTCACAACGTAGTCGTAACCCGCAATCGCCGCCCCCACCAGCACACCTACAGGAGCGGCAACCAACAGGACGTGCCGCGCAATCCGAAAGTTCTCTGTCAGGTTTTCATGGAAGGCAGTCGGTCTCTCAGACAAGCTAAGAAGCTACCACACCGATCCTTACAAATAAACCCGCATCCCTTCGCAAAAAAAGCGCAAAATAAATCATGCCTCCGGCCCCGCGCGATTCTCCAGTCGCACTCTCCATCCTCTCCACCCTTCCGAACCGCCCCCCCTCCGCCACCTTCCCCCCTCTCGGCGAGAATCTGAACGTCCTGCTCGTCTGGCCCCGCTTCCCGCCCTCCTTTTGGGGTTTCGAAGGCGTGCTCACCATGCTCCCCGAGAAGGCCATGACCCCGCCCCTCGGCCTAATCACCGTGGCCGCCCTCTGCCCCCCCTCCTGGACCCTCCGTGTTCTCGACCACGCCTTCCAGGACGTCACGGACGAAGATCTCCGCACGGCCGACCTCGTCCTCGTCAGCGCCATGCACGCCCAGCGCGCCGACGCCATCCAGATCCTCCGCCGCGCCCGCGCCGTCGGAACCCGTACCTTCATCGGCGGACCCTGGGCCTCCTCTGATCCGGACGCCGTCCTCCTCGAAGCGGACCACGTCATGGTCGGTGAGGCCGAAGAAGTCTTCCCCGGCATCGCCCTCGCCCTGCAGGACGGCTCCGCCCACGCCCTCTACCGTGTCGACGACAAGCCCGACATGTCGAACAGCCCGCTGCCACGCTTCGACCTCCTGCAGCGCGAAAAGTACACCTCCATGCCCGTCCAGTTCTCCCGCGGCTGCCCTTTCCAGTGCGAGTTCTGTGACATCATCACCATCTACGGTCGCAAGCCCCGCAGCAAATCCCCCACCCAGCTCATCGCCGAACTCGAATACCTCCGCGAACTCGGCTGGCGCAACGAAGTCTTCATCGTCGATGACAACTTCATCGGCAACTCCAAGAACGCCCTGGCCCTCACGCTCGAACTCGAAGCTTGGGGCCTCAAGAACGACAGCCCCTTCTCCTTCTACACCGAAGCGTCCATCGACCTCGCCGACCGCCCCGAACTCCTCGCCGCCATGGTCCGCGCCAACTTCATGTACGTCTTCATCGGCATCGAGACGCCATCCTCCGACGCCCTGAAGGAATCAAAGAAATTCCAGAACCTCCGCAAAGACTCGCTCACCCAGGTCCGTGTCATTCAGGCAGCCGGCCTCTGGGTGCTCGCCGGCTTCATCGTCGGCTTTGATTCCGACGACGAGACCATCTTCCAGCGCCAGCGCGAATTCATCGAAGCCACCGACATCACCTGGGCCATGGCCGGAGTCCTGCAGGCGCCGCCTACCACCGCTCTCTGGGACCGCATGAAGCGCGAAGGCCGCCTCTACGAAAACAGCGAAGCCATCACCAACTTCAGCGCCCCCAACTTCCGCACCAACCTCCCCACGCCCATTCTGCTCGGAGGTCTGAGCCAGCTCCTCTTTTGGCTCTATGATCCGAAAGCCTTCTTCGACCGCGCCCTCCGCTCGCTCGACACCTGGCACACCATTCCGAGCCAAAAGCCACCAGATCTCGGCATCGGCTACAACCTGAAAGTCCTCGCGGCGTCCGTCTGGACCCAGGGTATCCGCTCCACTTACCGCAAGGCCTACTGGCAGTACCTCTGGAAGCTGCTCCGCACCCATTCCGCCCACCACACCAAGCTCTGGATGGGCTTCACGGTCCTGCTCTCCGCCCACCACTTCCTCATCTACGCCCGACAGGTCGCCGCCGAACTGGAGCAGGACGTCCGCAAGCTGGAATTGCAAGCCCCGGTTGAAGTGCCTGAACTAACCCACGTATGATGGTTCCCATGGCTCGTATCCTCGTCCCATGACCTTGGTGATTCCACTGCCCCGTCAATGAGCGTATACTCCGAGTCATGATTCCAACTCCTCCTGAAACGACGAAGGGGAAACACGTTAAGTTCGACGGTGAGCACGTCGGGATGGTCGAAGATGATGTATCGCTTGCAGTCGGTGATAAAGACTACAAAGCGTTCCTCCAGAAGATTCGGCTCGACGAAGGCAAATCCCAGGAGCTAGGTTCAGATTACGGATATCGCTGGTGCTACTACAGCCTCAGCGGAGAACAAACGAGCCGACCAAACCAATGGGTCTTCGGTCAATATGCTCAATTGCTGAGTGAGTGGCAACTCCAGAGCTTGCTGGTTCAAGCCCGGGCGAAGGGCTGGGCAATCTAGCCAACAGCGTTGTTGCCATCGGTTTGAGGCTGGACCAAGCGACGCATTTTGGGGCCAGCGCCAGCTTCTCCTCTGAACCTCTTCGACCGCGCCTCCGCTCGCTCGGGACTCGGCACACCATCCCAGCCAAAACCCGTCGGACCGCAGCATCGGCGACACGAGTTCCCGCCACAAGCCTCCGTCTGGACGCAGGGTATCCCCTCCGCCTACCGCAAACCCTGCTGGCAAGTACCTTCAAAAGCTGTTCGGCACGCTACTAGCGCGGCCACGGTGTATCCGGCTCCACTTGGGGTGCCGGTGAATCCTGCCACCTGTCAGGGCGCGGAAGTTCTCGCTCCTCTCTGAGGGGGCGGGATTCATCCGGTTGACGGTCAGGCCGGGGCTCGGGAGGATTGGGACGCGAAGGTTCCGGGGTTTGAGCACTCTGCCAAATCTGCTGGTACATATCTGCCACTTTATCGCGATTCACTTGCACGATTACTCTCCTGGAATAAAGAAAGACTTCGAAGGCAATTCCCGACGGACTTCTGCATCACACTCAGCTTTTACTTTCCCATCTTCACGCGTCTCAGGCGTCTTTCCAACTAGTATTTTTTCTCTAGCCAACGCGCGCTTAAGGTCGGATTGCAATGGACTGTCGTATCTTTGGTGCGTCTCAATTAGCGTCTTGATCTCCATGAGATCGTACTCAAGTGTCCGATAGCCGGTCAAGACGCTTTCATAGTCCTTGATTTTCTTCGTTAGTCCCAGCAGTGGCTTGAGGACCGCTGCGACGGCAGCGATGATACCTAAATACTGCCAAGTCAGCTTTCCATAGGGCGTGTCCCAAAACCAAAGGCCCGCAATTGCAGATGATGGCGCACTGGCTGCTAAAATCAGCTCCATGCAAAAGTTCTTTGCCTCAAGAGTCGACAGCCTCCGACCGTAGTATTTTACATTAAGTCGAGCGCTACGCAGCTTATCATAGACGGTCCAAACCGGGTGATTTTGGCGGTCTGTGTCCTGTAATCCGTTCTTGGCCATGAAAATCACTGTCCAAAGCTCGATTTCCGAGCACACCAATTGAGCCACCCAAGAGTACGGTCATAAGTCTAACACGATAATTGTTTACCTACACATCGAGAATTATCCAACACAAGATGATCCTGAAACAGCACTTGATTCCAGCACAAGGTGATCCTGAAAATGGGGTAGTCGGGGCAGGCGTATGCAAGCGGCTGGATGCAGATAGAGATGCAGAACGCCGAAGCCCTGAGCGGGCAGCAGATAGCGGAGTTTTTGAAGGGGAGCGAG
>CAIYVZ010000067.1 GCA_903929755.1 uncultured Acidobacteriia bacterium | reverse complement strand
CCTGCAGGGCCAGTTTGCCGTTGACGATCACGTCGCGGACACCTTCGGCGTACTGGTGGGGCTTCGTGAAGGTCGCTTTGTCGGTGATGGTGGAGGGGTCGAAGAGGACGATGTCGGCTTTCATGCCGGGGCGGAGGATGCCGCGGTCCCAGAGTTTCAGGCGCGCGGCCGGGAGGCAGGTCATGCGGCGGACTCCTTGTTCGTTCTAGAATATCGAAGCCGGGGCCAACACCGGGAGCAGATCAAAGCTGTGATTGAATTCGCGGCTGGCAGTCCCGACCGACGAGGCCCCCGGGATGGGGTTGGTTCTTCATCGGAATCTAGTCATTCTGCTCTCAGTGGTAATCGACATAGTCAACGTCATCGGAGACTGTCCGGGACGCATCGCGCCTCTCCAGAATGTCGCGCAGCTTCTCAACATGCTCGGCCATGACGCCGCGCGGTTCGTCGTCTTCGTACAGGCGATTCAGTCCCTTGTGGCGGTAGAGTGGACCATCTTAGCGCGGCAAAACATCTTTGATGCGCAATCGGCACTCCGGCGGGTACAGCATAACGCCGGACGTTTGAGCGTCGACCCCTTGCGGAATGCCGCCGGCGGTACTTGCGCGTGAGTTCGAGACCGAATGCACTGGTGCTGTTCAATCCCGTGCTGGCTCCGGGACCTGTACCCGGCAGCCGACCATCATCTTTTACGGGAAACCCGATACAACAGTTCCTTACAGCACGGCCGCGTTGTTCACGAAGAGAATGACAGCTCCCGGCAACCCATACTAAGGCCTGCCTCTGTTGCTCTCCTAAGAATTGACATCAGAAGCTCAGACGCAGCACCACTTCCGACTGACGGTTGATGTTTGCCTGGCTCGAAATCTGGCCAAACTGCGCCTGGCCGAACGTGGTATTCGGGCTGCCGAACACCGGATGATTCATCAGATTGAATGACGATGCGCGGAGGTTCAGCTTCACTCGTTCCGTGATGGAGAACTGTTTGGTCAGCGTCAGATTGTAATTGTTCATGCCCGGGTTCCGCAGCCACGATGCACGTGCCGGCGCGTTGCCGAATGTGAAGTTGGCCGGCTGAGCAAAGGCCTGCGTATTGAAATACCGGAGCAACCGGCTCTCCACCGAGCCGGAAATCCCCGCGTTCGGATCACCGATCACGTTCGGGCGCTGGCCGCCGGCACCGGCCAGGAACAGGGTATTTGTGTTCACGCCGAAGCTGAGGGGGAAGCCCGACTGGAACGTATTGAACATTGCAATGTTCCACGCGCCGATCGCGGCGTCCACCACTTTGTTCATGTTCTTGCCGACAATCCTGCCGCGTCCCACAGGCACATCCCAACTTACCGTTGTCGTCAGCCGCTGGGGCACATCAAATGCAGCCGGCGATCGTTCTATCCGCCGATTGTAGTTATTTTGATACGGTGCCACGTCACTCAGATTCTTGGCGATTGTGTAAGAGACTATTGAGGTCAACCCCTTGTACGAACGCGTCTCAAACTTCATTTGCATAGAGTGGTACGAGGAGTTGCCCAGCGCGGGGAGGTTTCGCGTAATGTTCTGGAACTGAGGGTATGGACGCAGCAGCTGCTGCCGTTGCGTCGTTTTGCCCGCCAAAGCGCCGGTCGCAATGGACCCAAAAAATGGATTGGCCACTACATCCAAAAGGCCTGTCCCCAGCGAGAGGTACTGCGGATCAACCTGGTTGATGTTCTCTGTGATGTTATTCCCGATAGCAACTTCGCTGGTCAGGTGCAGACCTCTACCTCCGATATACCCGGCCTGAAACACGGAACCAGGGAACAGCTGACGCTGAAGGTTGAGATTCCAGGTGTGGAAGACTGGCGTCCGATCGCCGGGGTCAACGAAAGAAATGGCCTGACCCACCAGGGTCTGCGCGCCGAGTGCGTTACCCTGTGCAGTTAACTGCCCGGTGGGAAACGGGTTCGAAAGTTTGTTCAGCACATCGATACCGTTTTGAGAAACGACCATCGGTGTCGTAACTGAATACCCCACGGCATCCACAGACCCCACAATGGGAACGTAGTTGAGTGCATAACCCGCCCGAACCACCATCTTTGGCGATATTGTGTATGCCAGTCCCAGTCGGGGAGCGAAGTTATTTTGGTCGGGGTTGTAGATGCCGCGCGACGAACCGCCCACTCCCGCGTATGCCAGGCCACCTGTTGCCGCCACACCTCCCAGATTATATTTGGCGGTGCGGTCAAAGCCTCGTGTAGCGCGGTTGTAGCGCTCGGTGCGCGGTGTTTCATATTCGTATCGGAGGCCCAGGTTCAGCGTCAGATTCGACGTGAGCCGGTAGTCATCCTGGACGAAAAACGCCAAATATTTATTCAGAATCGAGACTCCCGTGTTCGTGTCCACTGAACCGGAGGCCGGGGTCCCCAGCAGCAGCGAAGCCAGCGGGAAGCCGGTGGTGCCCAGCGGAGTATCGGCGCGCGGCCCGTTGGTCCATTGGTTGGTGAAGTTAAAGGTTCCTCCAGGAGCAGTGTTTCTGAAGAAATTTCCGTAGAAGAGTCGTAAATCCGCGCCGATCTTGATCAGATGTTTTCCCTGTTGCTGGAACATGCTCGGCTGGAATGTATACGTGTAGCCGGGGTCGTTGATGAACCCCGAGCCCGCCAGATTCATGATGCCGTTGGTACGAATGACCGGGAAGCCCTTGGTCTGGAGTCCGCCCGTATACGATGCAGGGAACCCGAGGCTGGACATATCGAAGCTGTCCGACCAGGGGCGGTTGTCTTCCTTGGCCCGCGCGTAGCCAAACCGCAGGTCCACTGTCCGGCGCGGACTCAAGAGGAATGTATTACCCCACGAAACGCCGAAGTGAGGCCGATTTACAATGTTGCGCCCGTCCGTAGCGATACCGTCAAACTGAAACGGGAAAATTAACAGAGCCGTACCCTGGTTCACACGCACGAACGTCGTATACCGGTCATTCACCTTGTGGTCCAGTTTCAAGGCGAACATGTTGTAGTTCCTTGGCCATTTGCCGCCGAACGAAAAGTTATTAACCCACGGTTGCGCCGCGCTCGCCGGCGCGAGGTTCGGCTTCGGATAGTAGGTCATGATCTTCTGGCCGACCGGATCCTGACGGCTGGGAGGAACAATATTTCCGGTGAACGGAGTGCGTGTCGGGACACCACCTGTGGTGGCCACCGATAACGGGTCGTAGATTGCCGCCGAGACCTCACTGAAGTCGCCGGACCTCATCTTTATTGTCGGCGAAGATCCGGTGAAGTCGATTGCGTTACCCTCCTTCGCGCCCTCAAAGGTGGAGAAGAAGAACGTACGATTCCGGCCATCGTAGACTTTCGGGAGCAGCACCGGCCCGCCCACGCTAAAACCGTAAGTATTGGCTCCGAACGCGGCCAATTTCCGACCCTGCCCCCGCTGAAAGAACTGGTTTGCGTCGAGCCTGGAGTTACGGAAAAACTCGTACATCGTCCCGTGAATCTGGTTCGTCCCCGACCTGATCACCATGTTGGTCATACTGCCGCCCGAGCGTCCAAACTCCGCAGACAATGCGCCGACCTCCAGCTTGAACTCCCCGATGGAATCCACAGAGGGCACCCATTGAGAGATGTTCACGCCCCGATTCAAATTGATCGTGTTCGCAACACCATCCACAAAAACGTCAGTCGCCGCTACAGGGGCCCCGTTGGCGGAAAACAGAATGTTGGTAATGGTGTCGTTCGGCCGGGTATCTTCGCCGTAGCGGTTGTTCACGACGCCCGGTGTCAGTGTGAACATGAACAGCGAACTGCGGCCCTTGAGTGGAAGGTTATCGCGGATCTCGGTCCGGATCGCCGTACCCAACGACGTGCTGTCGGTTTCGATGGTGGCGCCACTGGCGTCCACCCGGATGGTCTCGCTGGCCTCGCCAATTGTCAGCGCCACATCTTCGCGCAGCACCTGGCTGACGTTCAGAGTGACTCTGTCCCTGACCTCTGTCCGAAAGCCCGGTGCGCTTACCGAGAGTGAATAGGTGCCTGCCGGCAGATACGGGAACGAGTAGAAGCCATCTTCCTTTGTCGTTGCGGCTCGCTCAATCCCCGTTTCCACCTGGCGCAGTGTGATGGCCGCATTCCCAACGCTGCCCGCATGAGGATCTGTGACGGTGCCCTGAAGTGTGGCCCGGAAATCCTGGGCATTTGCGGAGATTGCCAGTGCGACAATGAGACCGACGATTCGTATATGCGTAAACATGCGTAAACCACCCCTGAAACTTTGGCGAGAACAAAATTGGCTGCGAACAGAGTCTATCAGTACATATAAAGCGGGCGAGTTGCCCAATGCGGGGTGAGCCTGAAGGCGGGGGCTTCATGCTGCGGGCAGATGACATTTCAGGTGCAGGAAGCCGAGCGGATAAACATTGATCAGATGCGCGGGTTTCTGGAGCGGGTGCGGCAACGGCAGCATTACAGTCGGATGATCTCGCGGCGATTTCACCTTATTTGCGATTGGCTCACGGAGGGCATCCACGACCGCCACCGGATTCCGTTCGATCACTGTCAGATACGCGCGAACGGTGCCGTCAGGCTGAGGCTTGCCCTGCTCCCATTCCTGAAGCGTTCGCGGATTAAGCGCGAAGGACGCAGCGAACCGGGCCTGTGACATGCCTGCCTTGCGCCGAATGGGCTTGACGTCCATCGGACCTGGCAAGGTGTAAGTTGTGAGTTTGATTTCACCGCGGACAGGGGCCAGCGTTTCCGCTGCGGCCTCGACCAGCGCGCGGCCCAGCCGGGTTGAGCTCTTAGAACCCGTCCAATAGAATTCTGACGTTTTCCGGCAGGAAAACGAAGTTATTGCGCGACACCGATGGCAAGTTGCGGGATGATGACCAGTTCGCGGAGTTTGAGGGCGGTGGTCACGACTTCTTTGCCGAATGACGTCACGTAGTACTTGTACGTGACACCGCGCGTGAAAATTGTCCTCGACTAGAATCTGGACCACCGTCTTCGGTTGCAACTGGCTGGCCACGAGGTGTTTACCGTGCTGTTTCTCGGTTGGGTGATTGCGCGCTCCAGCGTGGAGTGGCGTATTTTTAAGGTGCGGCTGGACCGGATTATCGCCGCGATTGAGCGGGCCACGCCCGGCTCTTTTCAACTGCTGGATTGTGGCTCGTTCAATCGGCGGAGTGACGGATGATAGACGGCGCGGAGATCGTCTTCGATTACTGGTAAGCGGGGCCGTAGAGGACTCGGCCGGGGCGAGCTACGGTGACCTTGCCGCCCTGCAGGGCCAGTTTGCCGTTGACGATCACGTCGCGGACACCTTCGGCGTACTGGTGGGGCTTCGTGAAGGTCGCTTTGTCGGTGATGGTGGAGGGGTTGAAGAGGACGATGTCGGCTTTCATGCCGGGGCGGAGGATGCCGCGGTCCCAGAGTTTCAGGCGGGCGGCCGGGAGGCTGGTCATGCGGCGGACTCCTTCTTCGAGCGAGAAGACATGCTGGTCACGAACGTAGGGTCCAAGAACTCGCGGGAAAGTCCCGTAGCTGCGGGCGTGCGGGGCGGCCTGGCCGAAGACGGCGATGTCGCCATCGGACGCGATCATGGTGAACGGGTAGCGCATGATGCGGAGGATGTCGTCTTCGCTGATGGCGTGGTAGATGGCTCCGCAACTGCCTTTTTGCTCGATATCCATGGCGGTGTCGGCGGCGTTTTCGAGCGTGACTTCGGCACCGCGGGCTCGGGTGAGTTCGGCCAGGTCTTTACCGGCAAGAGTGGCGTCGAAGGGGCAGTTGGAGATGACGACGTTTTTCGCGTCGCCGGCGCCGCGGTCATTGAGCAGCGCATCGACGATGCCGGCCTTGATTCGGGCGCGTTGCTGGGGTGCGGCGAGGCGTTCGAGGACGGATTTGCGGCCTCCTTCGAGAGCCCAGCGAGGGAAGAGCGAGTTCAGGCCAGTGGACGACGCGGTGTAGGGGTATTGGTCGAGGGTGACATCGACGCCGCGCGCGCGGGCGGCATCGACAAGCTGCAGGGTTTCCACAGACATGCCCCAGTTGGCCTTGCCGATGAGCTTGTGGTGCGTGATTTGGGTGGGGAGGTGGCCTTCCTCTCCGATGCGGATGGTTTCGCGAACGGCGTCGAGGCTGTGGGACGCCTCTTCCCTCATGTGTGAAGAGTGGTAGCCGCCCATGGTGCCGACGACCTTAGCGAGTTCGACGATTTCTTCGGTGGGGGTGAAGTTGCCGGGGACGTAGAACAGGCCGGTGGAGAGGCCGAAGGCACCGTCGCGCATGGCCTGGATTGCGAGTTCCTTCTGCTGGGCCAGTTCCTCGGGGGTGGACTTGCGGTTGACCAGGCCGAGGACTTTGTCGCGGATGCTGCCCTGGCCGACCATGGAACCGAAGTTAATGGAGATGGGCGTTTTGGCGACGCGGTTGAGAAACGGGCCGAGAGGGACGGCTGACGAGCCGTCGGGGCCGCCGATGAAGGTGGTGACACCCTCGTGGAGGTAGTTTTCGGCGGTAGGGGTGGCGAAGATGCCGCGGTCGCCGTGGGAGTGGACGTCAATGAAGCCTGGGGCGGCGGTGAGACCGCGGGCGTCGAGTTTGGTGGTGGCGGTGGAGGCACTCAGGTTGCCGATGGCGGTGATGGTGTCACCGCGAACGCCGATGTCGGCGGCGAACCAGGGTGCGCCGGTACCGTCGATGACTTTGGCATTGGTGATGATGAGGTCGAACCGGGGTTTTTGAGCGAAGGCGGAGGCGCTTGCGAGGAGGAGGGCCGGAAGGGCTGCGCGCATATTCAGATAATAGCGGATCGCGGGGGCGCAGAAATGGGCGAAATACTTTTACGAAATTGGCACCGCAATGATATATTACCCAGATGAACTCTGCGCCTATTTTCCGGTTTATTCTCCGTCTGGCCCTTGGCTTGGCGCTACTGGCGCCCGCTGTTGAGGCTGCCAGTTTCAGCTCCGTGATTGTGTACGGCGATAGTCTCTCGGACAACGGCAATTTCTATGCCCAGACCGGTTCGCCGGGGGCACCATATGTTGGTGGGCGCCGGACGAACGGTCCTGTGGCGGTAGAACAACTGGCGGGTGCACTGGGTGCACCGCTGATTGATTTCGCATGGATTGGCGCGACGACGGGCGTGGGAAATTATGTTGACGGCGGGTCCCCGACTGGACTGGGGGCGTCTTCGCTGCCGGGCATGCGGACCGTATTTGATGCCACTGTGGCTGGTCTGGGGCCATATATTAGTTCTGCCCTGTTTGTGGTTTGGGGTGGGCCGAACGATTTCCTGTCGCCTTCTCCTTTGGATTTGACACCGGCGGCCGTTGTGGCGCGGGCGGTTGGTAACGAGATCGGCATTGTGACGACGCTGCTGGGGATGGGCGCGCAACACATTCTTGTGCCGGGAATGCCCGATCTTGGGCTGACACCTTACTTTGCTAAGACCCTTGGACCTGCGCGCGCCGCGCAGGGTTCTGCAGCAACGGTCGCGTTCAACGAAGCGTTGAGCTCCAGTTTACCCTCGGGCGTGTTGTTCTATGACACGGCGGCTTTGATTCGCGACATGGTGAATCATCCTGCGAGCTACGGCTTCACCAATGTGACGGACGCCTGCTACAACGGCGTCACGGTTTGCGCGAATCCTTCGGAGTATCTGTTCTTCGATGATTTCCACCCTTCAACAGCTGCAGCCGGGTACGCGGCGACTGGCCTTTTCGATACCGTGGTGCCTGAACCTTCCACTGTTGGACTTGTGTTTGCTGGCCTGGGGATGTTGGTGGGGATACGCAGGAGAGTAGTGAAGCGTTAACCCGCCGTAGTAAGTTAGAGCCATGCGGCTCTGGCTTATTCCTGTGGTGAGTGCGTTGGTTGGGGTAAATGCCCTGGCGGTGACGCAGACATTCGATGTCGTTGTTTATGGGGGGACCGCAGGCGGCGTAATTGCCGCCGTCGCTGCCGCCCGCGAGGGGCTGAGCGCGGCAGTTTTAGAACCGACCAGCCACGTCGGCGGGATGGTTTCGAGCGGCCTTGGCTACACGGACTTCGGTAAGAAGGAAGCGATTGGCGGGTACGCTTACGAGTTCTATTACCGGGTTGGCCGTTTCTATGGAATGAACCGCTATTCCGCGGACGTGAGCTGGTATCACGAGCCGCACGTGGCTGAGCAGATCTTCCGGGAGATGCTGGCCGGAGCGGGTGTGAAGGTATTTGAGCACGCCCGGCTGAAAGAAAAAGGCGGCGTACAGAAACAGGGTACGCGCGTGGTTTCTATCGCCACGGAGACGGGCGACACTTACAACGCAAAGATCTTCATGGATGCCACGTACGAAGGTGACCTGATGGCGCAGGCTGGCGTCACGTGGGTCTACGGGCGCGAGTCAAGCCAGGAGTACGGGGAATCGCTGGCTGGAGTTCGGGACCGCACACCGTTCCATCAGTTCCTTGTGGATATTCCGGCAAAAGCTCCGGACGGGAAATTGTTGCCGGAGATCTCGACGAATCAGCCCGGTGCGCCGGGGGCGGCGGACAAGGCCGTACAGGCGTATAACTACCGGATGTGCTTCAGTGAAGCCGCGGACCGGGTGCCGTTTACGACGAAGCCCGCAGGGTACGACGCTGCACGCTACGAGCTGTTTGCGAAGCTGGTGGCGGCGCGGACGAAGGCGGAGGGCAAGGTTCCGGCTTTGGCTACTGTAATCTCCATTGGCCGACTGCCAAACCAGGCTGCGGACATCAATAACAACGGGGCTTTTTCCACGGACTACATCGGGGCCAGCTGGACTTATCCGAATGCAGGCTATGCGGAGCGGGACCGGATTGAGACGGAACATAAGCAGTACACGCTGGGATTCTTCTATTTTCTGGCGAATGATCCGCAGGTGCCGGAAGTGCTGCGGAGCGAGATGAAGCAGTGGGGTCTGTGCCGGAATGAGTTCACGGATAACGACCACTTTCCGCGGCAGATCTACATTCGGGAGGACCGGCGCATGGTGGGTGAGTATGTGATGCGGCAACAGGATATGCAGACGGACCTGACGAAGGCGGATGTGATCGGCATGGGGTCGTATAACAGCGACTCGCATAATGTGCAGCGGATTGTGGGGGCTGACGGGATGGTACGGAATGAGGGCGACATGCAGGTTGCGGTGACGCCTTATCAGATACCGTACCGGATTCTGACGCCGAAGCGGGCCGAGGCCACGAATCTGCTGGTGCCCGTGACGTTTTCAGCCACGCATGTGGCGTATTCGTCGGTACGGATGGAGCCACAGTACATGATTCTGGGACAGGCTGCCGGCGTGGCGGCGAAGATGGCGATCGAGGCGAATAGTTCGGTACAGGCTATTGACACAAAAGCCCTGACGGCGAAACTTCGCAGTCAGGGCGTTGTGATGGAGTATGTACCGTCGCCACAAAGTTCCGCACTTTCAAAGGCACGGACGGCGAAGTAAGTTATTTTTGAGTGTCGGTGGGCGGCGGGGGCGCGGTGAGGTGCGTTGGTGCCTGGTTTTTCTCCGACCTGTCGATGGTCTTGCGCAGGCCTTTCACTTTTTCCTTCAAATCCTGGGTGGCTTCGGCGACATGGTTGGTGTCGTAGATGACATGCGGTGTGAGGAAGATGATGAGTTCGGTGCGCTTCTTCGTGTTGGACTTAGTACCAAAAAAAGCCCCCAGGTAAGGGATACGGTCGAGCAACGGAACACCGGCCGCGGTTTCCGTGGTCGACTCGTTGATAATGCCGCCGATGGCGATGGTGTCGCCATCCTGAACGGTAACCTGCGTACTGACGTTGCGCTGTGAGAACGAGGGAGAGTTGATGGTGGTGCCGGTGGGGTTCGGTTCGGGGGCAGTCACGTTCTGGTTGATGACCATGGTGACGATGCCACTGGAGTTCACGCGGGCCAGGATGTTTAGGCCGATACCGGTGCTGGTATTCGAAATGGTCTGGGTGAAAAGCGAATTGCCGCCGGAGGTGATGCCGGGATTGACGGCCTGAGAGGAGAGCGTGGGAACGGAGTCGCCCACGGTAATGGAGGCCGGGATACTGTCGGTGGCGATGATGCTGGGAGCCGAGAGAACCTTGGCCTTGGTCCGGGTTTCCTGCGCCTGGAGGAGGGCGAGTAGTTGGCGGCTCTGGCCGACGAGAAGGCCGGCGGAGAGCGAAGTTGCGGCTGCCGAGAACGTGCCTAACAGCTGGCGTCCGGGAATGCCCTGGACAGTGGCGCCTTTTTGCTGCAGGAAGGCCGTGACGCCGGCTTCGAAGCCGCCGGAGAGATCGACTTCGTAGATTTTGGCGTCGATAAGAACCTGGCGCGGGGAGATATCGAGCTGGTCGAGGAGGGTCTTGATTTGTTCCCAGGTTTCGGGGGTGCTCTGGATGAGCAGGGTGTTGTCAAAGGGATTGGGGATGATGCGGGGCATCATGGCGCCGAAGCCCATGCCCCCCGCTGCGCCGGCGCCGAGGTAGGAGCCGGTTTGGTCGGTTGAGGCTGTTGCAGCGGCTGTTCCGGTGCCGCCCGCCGTCTGGGTGAAGGCACCGAGTGGGGCTCCGCCCTGGCTACTGGCGCCGAAGGTGCCGCCCATGCCGCCACCGCCATAGCAGTTGGGACTCCCGCCGCCGAAGCCGCCGCCCATGCCGCCGCCGTAGCCGCCCCCGCCATACTGCTGGCCACTACCGTATTGCTGGCCGCCGCCATAAGGGGAGCCGCCATAGCCGCCGCCACCACCGTAGCCGCTGGCGCCACCTCCGAAGCTGCCACCTCCCGCATAGCTCTGGGCAGGGTAGCTGGAGTTGCCGGACATGCCATAACCGCCGCCGTAACCTCCGCCCATGCCCATGCCGCCGCAGCCGCCGTAGAGCTGACTGATGACGCCGCCCAGAATTTCGGCGCGGCCATACTTCAGGCGGTAGACGTTGTTCTGGATGGAGCCGGCCGTAACTTTGGGCGCGATGTCGAGTTTGGTGATCCACTTCTCCACTTCGACGAAGGTGCTGGGATTCGGGGCGACCGCGAGGATGGTGTTGATGCGGTCGATGGGCAGAAACTGCACGGCGCCGCGGTCTTTGCCGCTCGAAAGCGAGTACGCCTTAAACACCTGATCCAGCTCTTTGGCTACGTCCGCAGGCCGCCCGTTCTTCGTCTCGAAGGCGCGGACGCGCTGGCCGGCGAAGGTATCGCTGTCGAAGAGATTGATGAGTTCCAGGGTCCGCTTCATGCTGCGGCTGTTGTCGAGAATGATGAGCAGGTTGGCAGGGTCGTAGCTGGTTAGCTGGCCGCCATCGCCCATAAACGGGGTCAGCACTTTCGCCATTTCGGTGGAGGTGGCGTAACGGAGGAAGACCATGTTGAGGATGAGGCGTTCGTCGTCGTTGAGCTTACCCGGATCGGCTTGCGTGATAGGACTGATGGGTTGGCGGGCAATGTTCGCGATGGGGACGATGCGATACATATTCCCGGCCTGCACCATCGCCAGATTATTCATGCGCAGGATGGTTTCGAACAGCGGACGGAGGTCAATGTCGCGGATGGTACCGAAGGTATTGACGGTAACGCTTCCGCCCTTAATACCGGCGTCCAGAATGTAGTTCAGCTTCAGCTCCCGGGCCATGGTGTCGATGACCTCCAGGAGGGAAGCGTTATTCAGATTGAAGCCACCGACAGGGGTGCCCGCGGGGGGCACCGGTGCGGTTTGGGCCGGGGGGGGCGGCGTTTGCGCCCAAGCGCCGGTGAGGGCGAGGGTGGCGCAGAGGACAAGCGTGCGTGCGGGGAATCGTGTCATGTTGCTCCGTTATTCCGGCTTCTTAGCTGTGGTCGGCTGGGCAGCGAGAATGGCGCGATCCTCGTCGGTGAGATCCGCTTTGTTCTTTTCCCATTTGCTGGTACCGAACGGCGATTGGCGCTCGAAGAGAACTTTTTCGCCGGCAACGGTGGCTTTTACAGCATCGCCGGCCGGGGCGCTTGCCAGGGTTGTGCGTTCGCCGGTGTCTTCCACGCGGGAGATCCCGAAGGGCGTTTTGGAAAAGATCCATTTCTTGCCGGCCTTGTCCGCCCAGGAGTAGGTGCCGTCGGGGTTGGGCGTGGCGTCCTTTGGGATCACCAGGGGCGTCGTTGCAGGGGCGGGCTTCGCGGTGGTTTTGGTCGCGGTTTTGGCGACGGGTTTCCTTACCGGGGCAGGCGCCGGGGCTGTCTGGCAAAAGGCTGGGACAGCGACCAGGGTGGCGAAGACGAGCAGCGATTTCATGTTGGATAATCCTCTTACTTAGACCAACGGCAAACAGTGCCGAAGGGGCTGGGGGTTAATATTTTGCGGAAGCCGTCCGCGACGGTGCCGGCGGCGGTGGTATCGCCCGGACGGCAGGCTCGGGTGGTCTCGGTAAGGGAGATGCCAAGCTTGGGGTCCAGATTCGGTTCGATTGGTTTCTGCGGAGCCGCGATGGACTGGGATTGTGACGGCGGCGGGGCGGCGGGGCCGAAGTTGTTGCCTGCCCCCCCACCGGACTGCGGGTTCGAACGATCGACGAGTTCGTCGATGCGCTTTGAGATTTCCTTACCATTCCACTCGAACTTGATGTTCTGGGTATCGAGCGCGAGAACCTTGAATTCCCCGATGGTCTCGCCGGCGTGAACCGACCGATTTTGCTGCCCGGGTTTTTCGGACATGATGGCTTTTGCACCGCTGGGCAGGCCCATGACGCCGTAGACCACAGGCAGGGGTGGCATGGGCTTGGGCGGGTCTTTCTTTTCAACTTCGATGACTACGGTGGGATTCCGGTCACTGGAGAACAGGTTCTTCTCCGCCACCTGCGCGTACTGCGCCGGGGTTGCACCCTCGGGCTTTGGCAGAGGAACGGCGGGCACCACAGTAACGGGCCTGGTGCGAACGTTGAGGTTCGCCTGACGTTCGGCGGCGGCTTGCTTCCAGCTCAGGTTTACCTGCCAGGCGATAGCGGCGATGCCGGCGGCGAGCAGAACGTTCAGGGCGATGAGTTTCGTTTTCAAAATGCGCCCAGACCTTTCTTCTCCGGAACCAACTTCTTTGGTGTGACACCGGCCAGGACCATGCGGACGCCCATGGTCTTCAGCTTCGGATTGGTGGCGGTGATGCGTTCCTCTGCAGGAACGATAATTTCCGGTTGTTTCGAGAGATCTGCAAGGAAGTTGACGAGTTGTTCCACATGGCACTCGAAGGTAATGGTGGTGTAGACCAGGCCGTAGTCGCCCATGGTTTTTGGAGCGCCGAAATCTCCTCCCCGAACGTCAATTTCATTGGTCTTGCCAACGCGGCGGGCGATTTGCAGAAGCAGGGCCTGGGCCTGCGGCGCGGTGTCGGCCTGGAGGATGCCGCGTTCGCGATCGGCGAGGTCGGCGGTGGCCTGTTTGAAAGAGGCTTCGCGAGCGGGCGTGGTGGCGATGACCTGGCGCATTCGGGCGGCTCGCTGGCGGGCGAGAGAAATGTCGCTGGCTCCGGAGGTCCCGGCTCCGGAGGGTGCTGTCCCATCGGGCAGCGTGAAACGCAGGATTATGGCGAGCAGGACGGCCGGAGCGACGAACAGGACGAGGCGTCGTTCGCGGGCGGAGATGTTCAAGGCGTTATTCTCCCGGTGCGGTTTCGGCGCATGGTCTTGATGCGGAACTGTTCCACAGTTGTGTTGCGGGTTACGGACAGAGCAAACTCGGAATTTTGGAAGAGCGGAGAGGAATCGAGAAGCTTCAAGAGAGGTGCGGCCTGGTCGGCTTCGCCGGCGATGACGACGGAATCGGGAAAGATTTCCAGCGAGTTGGTCCACACCTGGGCGGGGAGAATGCGGGTAAGCTCGGCGAGAATTTCGAGGTCGGCCCGCGGACGGCGGTGGACTTCGTCGAGCATGGCGCTGCGGGCCTTGATGGCTGCGGTTTTCTGTTCGAGTTCCTGCGCGTGGCGGGCAGGCGGGTCCAGGCGGTGGATCTCGTTGTTCAGCGCGGAAAGGTAGTTGCTGCGCTCAATGGCGGGAAAGGCAACAAAGGCAACGAGCAGGCCGGTGACCAACAGACCGGCGAGGACGAGTGTGGCCAGGTACTGGCGGCGTGCATTTGAGGCCCGGCGGTCTTTGGGGATGAAGTTGGCGAGGTTGGAAGTAAACGGTGCGGAGGCAGCAAGAGCAGCGGCCCAGGCGAGCGGTGCGCAGTTCTCCATTGAAGGGGACTGGTGTGCGTGGAGTGCCGCGGGGAGGGCGGCGGCGAGGGGTAGTACGGAAGCTTCGGGCGGCAGGCGAAGCTCGGCGCGGGCCAGCGCGAGGGCACGTTCAGCCGGCATGGCGAAGTCCGCTGAGAAGACGGCGCGGGATTCGCTTTCGCCATAAATTTCAGTTCGTCCCTGTGGGCTGGTGTAGTGCAGGAGAAAGCCAGCGGGCGCGGCGCTGGCCCAGACACGCAGCGCCGCGAAGATAGCAGCCGAGGAGAAAATAGCGGCTGCCACCGGTATGCCCGCTTCAGCAAAAAGCGTCTCCCAGGAATCGAGTGACGCTCTGCGAACTATGCCGATGAGGATGCTGTCGTCCTTGCCAGCACCGCGGCGGGCGCGAAGCCAGGACCAGGCGACATCCTCATCGCCGTAAGGATGAAGAGTTTCCAGCTGGAGTTCCACGGCGGCGGGGATTTCTTTGTCGGGAACGCCGGGGAGGTTGAGAGTGCGGACAATGATTTCCTCTCGCGGCAGCACAAGCGTGGCGGCGAGGTGTGGTTCGCCGGCGGCGGTGAGGAATTGGGTGAGTTCGTTCCCCCATTCGGTGGCAGGCCGGTGGCGGAAGTCGGGAATTGTCGTGGCGGCTGCGAGCCGGGGGCCGGCGGCGCGGGAGCGGGCGATGGCGACATCGAGGTTATCGCCCTGGATGGCGATGCCGAGGCCGGTGCCAAAGATGAGCCACGTGCGGAGACCATTTTGCGGTTCGGCGGGGCCGGGAGCTACGGAAGCCGCGGGGGGGGCGGGTGTAATTAGTTCAGGCACGATGCGTTATCCTCGCTCATACCAGCGAACAATCTCCGGGCCAGGCTGTCTGCGCAAGGCGTTGCCTGGCCTGAAATATTTCACCAGCGCGGCGACGGTGCGGCGCAGATCAGAGAGTTTACCGTCCGGTTGCCGAACGCGGGCGGTGGCGCGAAAGGTTAGCATGGTGATACTTCCAAAACCGAGGTGTGCGGCGGCGGGGCCTAAAGCCTGTTGCAGGGGTTCGAGTTCCTTGTAATCTGTGAAAGGCCGGGCACTGCGGCGGTTGATGATGGCTTCGGCGTCTTGCGGGGAGAGGCCGATGGCGACGAAGGCTTCGCGTTTGGCGAAATTCACGTCAAGAGCGCCGCCCATGGCGGAGGCTGAAATGCAGTCGCGGAGTCCGGCGCGGGAACCATCCAGAGATGTTCCGTAGTAAAGATCGGGTGTGATTCCGCGTACCAGCAGCATTTCCTCGTTCTCTCTAAATGACGTGTGGGGGGGGAGAAAAGACGGAACACGGGCTAAATAATAGCCTTCAAAGATGCCGGGGTGCTCGGGGCTGACAGGCGTGCGCCAGTCGACGATGGCGGTGGCTATCTCGGTGGCTCGGTCTTCGGGTTCGCCCAGGGCGAGCAGCAGGCGCAGCAGTTCCTCGGGAGTAGCAGAATTGAGACTAAGCTTGGCCGACTCCGGGATCATATCTACGTGGACCTGGCCAGCGGGGAAATCAAAATCGAAGCTGCTGGTGAAGGGCTTGAAATAGTCGCCGCCCCACTGCTGGTAGAGCATGGCGCGATCAATGGCGGCGCGGGCGAGGAAGACCGCTTTCACGTCTTCTACATTCGTGCCCGCACGCTCGGTTTCTCCACGCACGTTGTGGGCGACCGCGACACCGATGGCCGAGAGCGCGGCGGTGAGCCACAGGACGGTGAGGAGCGCCGAGCCGCGCTGTTTTGCGTTAGCAGGCGGGTTAGTAGGCATTGGTATAGAGGTTGGTAGTGTCTCGTGTCAGGTGCAGGGGAACGGTGACGGTTCCGGGGTGGAGTTCTCCCGGGGTAGTACTGAGCGGCGCCATTTCGATGTGAATTCCGAGGGGCAAATTTTGTGCCGGCGGCCAGTCGCGCCGCCAGACGTGGAAGGGGGCTTCGAAGCGGCGTTCCAGGTATGAGAAGCGACAGTAGGCAAGGCGGTCGGCCAGGACGAAGGATTGCGGTCCGGGGATGACGGGGGCGTAACGCACCATGGTGGTGCCGGTTTGCGGGTCGGGTTCGGTGCCTGTAACCATCAAGCCGGCTTGCATGCGACCGGTGTAGGGCGTTTCGTTGACGATGAGGCGAACCCCCACTCCCTTGTCGCCGGGGATCACCTGGAAAGCGGCGATCTGCGGGGTTCCCCGAAAGCCATCCTGGAGCGAGTAAGCGGTTACGAACCGCATGGTTTGGCCCTCGAACTGGAAAAACGGCAGAATGTCGCTGCGGTCGGGGCCGGGACGCCACTCGGCCTGGGTGACGATCATGCCGGAGAGCTGATTTTCCAGCAATTTTTCGGAGTTCGCCACGCGGCGGTTGCGGACGAGGTGAGCGTCGGTTTTGTCGAGCGTGTTGAGGGCGATGCGCATGGCGACAAGGACGCCCACGGAGAGCAGACTGAGCAGGGAGACCGCGATAAGAATCTCGATGAGTGTGACGCCGGATTGTCGGTTCAGTTTCATGGGGCGATCAGGATTAGGGCTGCGCGGGGATGAGGGTGGGGCGATACGCTTCCACCCGCAGGGTGCGGCGGTCTCCGTATTCTGGTTTCCACCAGACTTCCAGGGCCACTTCCTGCAGAATGGTGGTCCCAGGGCCGGCATTGGGCGGGGCTTCGAAGGGGCGGGTGACGGCACGCCAGCCGGTGGTCTCGCCAGGTGCGGAGGGCCCTTCGAAGTTGCCCTGAATCGAGCCGGCGAGCGGTAGCTGGGGATCCAGCAGCAGTTCGTTCATTTTGTTGCGAGCCAGCATGGCGGCACGGTCGTGTTCGGCGAGGCGGCCAGCGTTGCGGACGGATTGTGAGAGGCCGACGAGCAGGGTGGTGACGGCGATACCCATGATGAGGGTGGCGACGAGGACTTCGAGAAGGCTGAAACCGGCGCGGGTGTTTCGCGTCATTTGCTGTCCTCCACGCGGTCGATTTGCGGGACTGCGGTTACGGGATCGAGGCGGATCCGGCGGCGCGCGTTCTTCTCGTTCTTCAGGGTGAGCGAAATTCGGGGGAAGGCTCCGCCCGGATAGACGATGTAGCGGGTGGCTTCCTGGGCATCAATGACGATGCCGGGGGGCAGAACCAGCTCGCTGGCCGGCTTATCGCCGGAAGCTGCGGTGAAAACGGCGATGCGGTTCTTTACGGGGTCGATGACGATGGCGGCGGGTTGTTCGCGGCGTTCCACTCTGTTCAGGGAACTGGTGAAGAAGCTGGCAACGTCTCCCGAGGAAGAACTCAGGCGCACGCCTGCCAGACCCGCAGTGAGGGAAGGGAAGGACACGCTGGCGATGGCCGCGATGATGGCGACCACGATGAGCATCTCGAGCAGGGTAACGCCTGCCTGCGAGCGCTTATTTCCAGCTGGCGACATCGGTGTTCAGGTCGGTTCCGCCGGGCTGGCCATCGGCGCCGTAGCTGATAATGTCGGGTTCATCGCCATGGTCGCCGGGGTACTTGTAAACGTAGGGGTGGCCCCAGGGGTCACTGCCGAGGTCTTTCACAAGGTAAGGTCCGTGCCACTGGTCCACGCCACCCGGCTTAATGCGAAGAGCGCCCAGGCCGAGTTCCTGGGTGGGGAACATGCCGGTATCGAGCTTGTACTGGCCCAGGGCAAGCTGGAGATCGGAGATCTGCTGTTTGGCGGCGACGACGCGGGCCTGGTCACCACGATGCAGCAGGCGGGGTCCAACGATGGCCGCGAATAACGCGATGATGGTGACGACGACCAGCATTTCGATAAGCGTGACACCGGCTTTGCGTGAGAGCCTGGAATGGGTTCGTTTTTTCATAAGTGCTCCGGATTTAGATTGCGACATCATTAATGCTCGTGATGGCGATCAGCATACTGAGGACGAGCGCGCCCACAATGATACCCATGATGAGGATTACGAGCGGCTCGAAAACTGAGGTGAAACGCCGGATAGCGACGCGGGTTTCTTCTTCGCAGATATCGGCCAGGCGCGTGAACATGGCGTCCAGCTTGCCGGTTTCTTCGCCGACCGTGAGAAGGTGCGCCGTGAGAGGGGGGAACATTTTGGTTTTCGCGAGCGGGCCCGAAAGACCTTCGCCACGCTTCACGCCGCGGGCAACTTCAGTCAGGGAATTGGCCATCCGGGAGTTCGACAGGATGCCGGAAGAGATTTGCAGGGCCTGGACGAGGGGCACGGTGCTGGAAACGAGGGTTCCCATGGCGCGGGCGAAGCGGGCGGTTTCGGCCTTGCGGAGGGCGTCGCCGAGGATGGGGATTCTGAGACGTGTGCCGTCCCACCACAGCCGCCCGGCGGGAGTTTGCGTGAAAAGGCGGAAGCCGACGACGCTGCCGACCAGGGCGAGGCCGACGACCCAGCCCCAGTCCTGCACAATTTTGCTGGCTTCCAGCATGATCTGGGTGGGGACGGGGATTTTCATGCGGCCATCATCAAAGACGCTGGCGAAACGGGGAACGACGAAGTCGAGGAGGACGAAAATAGAGCCGGCACCGACCGTTGCCAGCAGAGCGGGGTAGATGAGCGAGGAAATGATGTAGCCGCGCAGTTCGTCCCGAGAGCGTTCGAAGCCCGAGAGGCGTTCGAAGATCTGGCCGAGGTTGCCGGAGGCTTCTCCGGCGCGGACCATGTTGACGAAGAGATCAGAGAAGTGGGCAGGGTGGGTGGCGAGGGCGTCGGCGAGCGATTTGCCGCCTTTGATGGCGCGCAGAATGTCGGAGACGACGGTGCGGAAGGCGGGTTTGGTGGTGAGTTCGGTAGTGATGCCGAGGGCGCGGTCCAGCGGGACGCCGGAGTTGAGAAGCGTGGAGAGTTCCTGGGTGAAGAAGAGGACATCGCGGCGCGAGGAGCCGAACTCCGGCAACTTGAATTCGAAGCTTTGTTTCTTGCCTTCGCCGACATAGACGGGGGTGAGGCCCTGGCGCCGAAGCTCGCGGGCCGCAAGGGTGGTGGATTCCGCGGCGAGGGTCCCGGAGCGGGTCTTGCCGTCGGCGGCTACGGCGCGGTAATGGAAGGTGGTGGTCGCCATCTGAGCGTTAGAATTCCTGCGTGACGCGGGTCACTTCGGAGGCGGTGGTGGTGCCGTTACGCACCTTGGCCCAGCCGTCTTCACGGAGGTTGCGCATGCCGTGGCGGCGGGCGGCTTCGGTGAGGCGGGAGGCGTCGGCACCGGCCATAACCAACTGGCGAAGTTCGTCGTTCATCTCCATGAGTTCGAAGATACCGGCGCGGCCCCGGTAACCGGAGCCGCCGCATTCTTCGCAGCCGTGCCCTTTGTAGGTTTCAATGTCTTCTCCAAACGGCGTCATGGCGCGGCCCGCAACCTCTTTGCAGTTGCCGCAGATGAGGCGGACAAGGCGCTGCGCCAGAACGGCTACGACGGAAGAGGAAATCAGGTAATTCTCCACGCCCATGTCGGTGAGGCGGGTGACGGCGCTGGGCGCGTCATTGGTATGAAGCGTGGAGTAGACGAAGTGGCCGGTGAGGGCGGAGCGGATGGCGATATCGGCAGTCTCGCGGTCACGGATTTCGCCGATCATGATGACGTCGGGATCCTGCCGGACAATGTGGCGAATACCGGCGGCGAAGGTGAGGCCAATGGCCGGATTGACGTGGATCTGGTTGATGCCGTCCATCTGGTATTCCACGGGATCTTCAATGGTGATGATCTTCTTGTCAGGCAGGTTGATGAGCTTGAGCGCGGAATACAGCGTGGTGGATTTGCCGCTGCCGGTGGGCCCGGTAACAAGGAAGATGCCGTGGGGGAGCGACGTGTAGTGCTCCATGCGGGAGAGCATGAAGTCGTCGAAACCGAGGCGGCGGAGGTCGTAGAAATCGCCGGCGGAGCGGTCGAGAAGCCGCATGACGACGCTTTCGCCGAAGAGGGTGGGCAGCGTGGAGACGCGGAGATCCACTTCGCGGCCCAGAATACGGAGCTTGATACGGCCGTCCTGTGGCAGGCGGCGCTCGGCGATGTTGAGCTTGGCCATCAGCTTCAGACGAGAAATGATGGCGGCCTTGAATTCGCGGGGCGGCGGGTCCTGACTGGCCAGCACGCCGTCAATACGGAAACGAACGCGGAATTCCTTTTCAAACGGCTCGATGTGGATGTCCGACGCGCGCTTTTCCACGGCCTGGGCGATCATCGCATTCACGAGGCGAATGACGGGCGCTTCGCTCGCCATATCGCGCAGGTGTTCCAGGTCGTCTTCATCGATGGCGTCGAAACCGGCGGTGGCGGAACGGCCGCCCCCATCGGAGTAGTAACGGTCGATGGCATCGAGAATTTCCTGCTCGGTGGCCAGTTGCGGCGTGACTTCGAGTTTGGAGAAGGCGCTGACGGCGTTGAGGGTCTCGAAGTCGAGGGGGTCGGCCATCGCGAGCGCAAGCGTGCCGTCTTCAATCGAGAGCGGGAAGACGAGCGACTGGCGAAGGAAGCGCGGCGACATGCCTTCGGTTTCGGGCCCGGAGGGTGGCGCGGCGATGCGGGCGAGGGGCAGGCCGAGCTGTTCGGAAAGGACGGTGATGAGGTCGCGCTGGGCGAGGTAGCCCATATCGACCAGGATTTTGCCGACTTTGTCGCCGCGCTCGCGCTGTAGTTCGAGCGCGCGTTCCAGGTCTTCCTGGCCGATGAGGCCTTTTTCGATCAATAACTGGCCGAGCGGGAGTTGGCCGAGTGGGGTGGTTACCGGGGCGGCCAAGCTAAAATTCCTGCTCGTCGAAGAGCTTCACGATTTCGGTGGCCCCGAGGTGTTTCGCGGTGGCATCCAGAAGCTGTTGTTTGGTGGTGGTCAGGACGAGGCGTTTCGGCAGGTCGCGAGCTGTTTCCCAGCGGTAGTTGAAGAGGAAGGCTTCCATTACAATGTGTTCGTTGTTCGGCAGGCCGGTGAGGGTTTTGCTGGCGCCAATCATGAGGCCGCGTATCATTTCCTTGAGGGCTTCCACCTTGCGGAGTTTGCGGTCGTGCATGGCGGCGAGTTCAGCTTCGCTGAGAGCGGCTTTGAAGGGCGAGCTGATGAGGGGAGAGACAAGGATGAGGTTCATCTCAACGGAGAATACGGCCCCGTAGCCCTCGAGGTAGGTACCGCGCGCGGTGCCGAGCAGGTCGTAGGGGTCGTTAATGCCGGAGCGGATTCTGTCGTTGATGGTACCTTCCACGGTCCGCAGCGAGCCCAGAGATACGGGAGATTCAACGGCGGCGAAGCAGACGGAGGCAAGGGCGGCTAAAAGGACGGGTCTCACTGGCCACCTCCGTTCACGGGAGTTTCAAGAGAGGCGAGGGAGGTGTAGGCACCCATGCGTTTCTGCATCACATCGACAGTTTCCTGCATGGCGATGACGAGGGCTTTATGCTCGTTCCGATGGCGGACTTCGGCGGATGCGAGGGAGGTTTGGGTGAGCCGGAAGTCCTCTTCGCGAATCTGCGCTACGGCTTTCTTAACGGCCTGGTTGATTTGTTGGGAGACATCCTGATTGGCGGAGGTGGCGATTACGGTACGCACTTCTGATGGGCGGTGCATCGCGGAAAAAACGATCGCGCCGGCCAGAAGGCAGGCGGAGGCGAAGCCGAGTTGCGCTCCGGAGGTGAAAAAGCTGCGGAAGAAGCGGGCAACGGGGGACGGTTCGAAGATCTTATCGGAGACGAAGGCGATGCGCTGCGGGACCTCGCGATCCGGAATGGCGCGGAGCGTGGCGGTGGTCAGCTGGATGGCACGGAGTTCGGAATCGCAGCTTTCGCAGGCGGCGATATGGCGCTCCATGGTGGCGCGTTCGGGCGCGGGTAGTTCATCGAAAGCGTAATCGCGGAGCAATTCGCTCCGTTCGCAGGTGTTCATCGATAACCTCTGTTTTGCCTGTTGGAGACAGGTTCGAGTTCGGCTTTCATCAGGTCGAACGCGGTGTAGAGACGCGACTTGATGGTGGAGACAGGGCAGCCAAGAATCTCGGCCATTTCGTCGAACTTGAAGCCTTCGTGGACTTTCAGAACCACCGCTTCACGCTGTTCGGGCGTGAGGCGGTCCATCGCGGCGTTGACGGCAATAGAAACTTCTGGCGAGACCCCGGGTGCGGGTTCGCGCTCCGCAAGTTCGGCGTCGCCCGAGGTATCGGGGTGGCGTTTGCGGAACATGGAGTAGGCTTCGTTGTGCGCGATGCGGAAGAGCCACGGCCCGAAACGGGCGGGGTCGTCGAGCTTCCGGAGATTCTGGTAGGCCTTCAAGAAAACGTCCTGGCTGAGGTCGAGTGAATCTTCGGAACGGCCGGTGAGACGGAGGAGGTAATTATAGACGCGCTTCTCCCAGCGCGATACGAGGTGGTTAAACGCCTCGACATCGCCCTTGCGCGCGCCGGTAATCAGGTCCGCATCTTCGACGGTCCGAAGTATCAAATTCGGTCTCCAGCTATAGAGACGCCCGGCTTTGCGAAAAAGTCGATGGGGGAACAGTCGGCCAGAGGATTATTGCGGTGGGGGGAAGCCGCGGTCACGACTTCCAGTTTGCCATAACGGCGGGGATTGCCACAAAATGGTGCAAATGGGGAAATCAGTTTCGGGTGGAAGCTTGTGGCCCCGGGTTATATCAGCCCGGAGCCGGACGGCTTCCTCATCCTGAAGCAGGAGATCTTCCAGGCGCGGGCGATGGTGAAGAGCGCCGCTGGCTCTGGGCGCAGGATCCAATCAAAAAACTACGATCTGGCAGCTTGAAATTGCCTATTTTACGGAATTTCGTACGGTAGCCATGCGTTTGATATATTCCCTTGCTACGGTCGATCTTATGATGCCCTTCTTGCGTGTTCCCTGTTCGGTGGTGGTTATCAGCCTCTCTTTAGGCCTTACAGCCTGGGGGCAAAGTCTGGAGCGGCCTGTTCGTGCCGTGACGGATCCCGGCGTGGTGACCACGCGGCAGAGCATTACGCCTGCCGGTATTCCTTTGATCTTCAAAGGCCGGGTGTACGGCGCTGTTTTCGGCGACAACAACAATTTGTGGGTTCTGAATGCCACGCAGATCTATCGGGTGGACTGGCGGACTGGCGCAATTCTCGAAAACGTCGCGCATGACTTTCAACCTGCGCCGCAGGGGTTGATGCTGGCGGGAGGGAAACCGTATACCGCATCGTTGCCGAAGCGCGGGAAGTCTGCGCTGCAGGTGGTCTCGGGAGGCAAGGTTGTTCCGGTTGCCGGAGACCTGGGAACTTTTAACGCCGGGGCTCCGGCGTCGGGGAACGGGATCGCGGTGGTGCCCGTGACCGCGAACAATAAGGTCGCGGTAGTGGAGCTGGAATCGGGCACGGTCCGGGGCTTTCTGGAGACCGGGATTGCTCCGTTTGGCGCGGTGGTGAATCAGGCAGGTACCGTGGCCTGGGTCAGCAACTGGGGAGGGCGAAAACCTGTCTCCGGTGAGCGCACCATGCGTGCCGGGATGGGCGCGGGCGCCGATGCTGTGCTGGTTGATGGCCTGGGCGTAACGGCGTCGGGGACGGTGACGCAGCTGGATCTGACGGCGATGAAGGTAACGGCGACGATTCCGGTGGGGCTGCATCCGAACGGTATGGTTCTGGACGAGAAGCTGGGGCGGTTGTACGTGGCGAACAACAACAGCGACAGCGTGACGGTGGTAGATACGAAGACAGGCAAGGCCCTGCGCGAGATCTCAATTCAGCCGTTTTCGGTGACCGCTGCGGGGCTTGCTCCGACGGCGGTTGCGCTGTCGGCCGACGGCCACCAGTTGTTTGTAGCTTGTGGGGGGATCAATGCCGTTGCCGTGGTGGATACGGCTACGTTCCGAAGCCTGGGCATGATTCCGACGGGTTGGTATCCGGGGAGTCTGGCGGTTAGTCCCGATGGGCGGTACCTGGCGGTGTCGTCCATGTTGGGGGTGGGGTCTGGCTGGCGGGATAAGCCAGCGGAACGCTTTGTTCACAGCTATCGGGGCTCAGTGCACGTAGTGGAGCTTCCAGACCGGGCGCAACTGGCTGGCTACACAACAGCAGTAGCGGAGAACAGCCATCTGCAACTGGCGGGGACACCAGTAAGCGCGGCGGTGCCGCCGAATCGCACGCCGCAACCGGTGCCTGCGCGGGCGGGCGATGCTTCACAAATCGAGCATGTGGTCTACATCGTCCGGGAAAACCGGACTTATGATCAGATTCTGGGCGACATGTCGAAGGGGAACGGCGATCCGAAGCTGGTGATGTTTGGGCCGGATGTGACGCCGAATGCGCACCGTTTGGCGGACCAGTATGTCCTGCTGGACAATTTCTATGCTTCGGGTGGCAACAGTGCGGACGGGCATCAGTGGCTGACCCAGGCCAATGAAGTTTCCTACGCATTGTGGCCCGGGTATCAGGGCCGGAGCTATCCTTTCGACGGCAGTGACCCCCTGGCAATTTCACGCGGAGGCACAATTTGGGATGCAGCCCGGAAGCGGGGCAAGACGGTGCGGGTTTACGGTGAATATGCGGGGTCGGCGCGGCAGATGCCGTTCAACCGGCTGGATTTTCTGAAGCGCTGGAAAGCGGGCGAGGACTTCAGTTCCACCTGGAACGTGACGGCTCCTGTGGAGCATATGAATCAGTTCCTGGCGCACAATTACCCGCCCTATTCGAACAATATTCCTGATGTGGTCCGCGCGAGTATCTTTCAGAAGGATTTGAAGCAGTGGGAGCAGGCCGGAAAAATGCCGAATCTGACGGTGTTGGAGATCAACTGCGATCATACGTCGGGGACCTCTCCCGGCACGTCCACGCCGCAGGCGATGGTGGCCGATAACGATCTTGCGCTGGGGCAGATTGTGGACGCCCTGACAAAGTCGAAATTCTGGCCAAAGATGGCGATTTTTGTGGTGGAAGATGACGCGCAGGCAGGCGTGGACCATGTGGACGGGCACCGTACGGTGGCTCTGGCGATAAGCCCTTATACGCGCCGGGGGCATGTCGATTCCACGTTCTATTCGCATCCCAGCATGTTAAAGACGATCGAGTTGATGCTGGGGCTGCCGACGCTTTCCCTGTTTGACCTGATCGCGAACGATATGCGCGCCAGTTTCACCACGAACGCTGACTTGACGGCCTACGACCATGTGCAACCGAAGCAGGATCTGCTGGCGATGAATCCCGAGGTGAAGGCGCTTAAAGGACCAGCCCGGCAGGCGGCGCTGGCTTCGGCAAAAATGCGGTGGGATGTGCCGGACGCGGCGCCTACGGAGAAGCTGAACCGGATCCTGTGGCATTCGGTGAGGGGTTGGAAGACGCCGTATCCGGGAGTACGGAACTCGTTGTTCGCTCCGTACTCCGTGGATATTGACGATGACGACCGTTAGTAGCAGAAGGCGGCAGCAGCCGTAAAGCCGCACAACGCGAAAAATAATCGAGTGTTTATTCCCCTGAACACCTTCCAGGGCAGAGCCGGGTTGCGGTTGCTCCAATACCCTGTTCTAACGCCAATATAGGCCGGATTCTGCTATGTGTCCGAGACGGACGTGTCAGGCAGGGGCAATTCGTCCTATATGCGCGTTTAAGCCTACAATTTAGATGTAGGAATTAGCTTCAAGAAGGGGTTTCCCCATAAACTATGAAAACTAAAACACTTGCTTTGGTTGCAGCTTTGGCATTCGGGCTTACCAGCCTCGCCTCGGCACAGACCACTACCGCCTCCATTACGGGCACGGTTACCGATCCAAGCGGCGCCGTCGTCCCCAACGTCAAAATCACCGCCACCAATAATGGCACCAACGTCGCGTATACGGCCAATTCCAACGAATCAGGCGTCTTCAACCTGCTCTTCCTGCCCGTCGGCCGTTACAGTGTCGCTTCAGAAAACGCAGGCTTCAAAAAAACGATCCTCGGACCGTTTGCTCTGGAAGTGAACCAAATCGCACGCGTCGATCTGAAACTCGAAGTCGGCGATACCACCCAGTCAGTGGAAGTGAAAGACTTTGCTCCGATTCTGCAAACGGAATCGACCCAAACGGGCGATTCCCTTACGTCTTCCCGCCTTTCAGCCCTGCCGCTGAACGGCCGCAACTTTGCCAGCCTCACCATGCTCATCCCGGGTGCGATCTCCACCAGCCCGAATGCGATGAACACGTCGGGCCGCATGCAGGGTTCGGGCTCGCGTCCTCAGGTGAATGGCAACCGTGAGCAGACCAACAACTTCCTGCTCGATGGTGTTGACAATAATGATTCCATCGACAACCGCATCGGCTATCAGCCGAACGTGGATGCTCTCGAAGAAGTCAAAGTCATCACCGGCAACGGTTCCTCCGAATTCGGCAACGTGGGCGGAGCGATTGTGAACGCCACGCTGAAGAGCGGGACGAACGCGTACCACGGGAATGTTTTTGAATTCCTCCGTAACGAGAAGCTGGATGCCAACGCATTCTTCAGCAATCGCAGTGGCGTGGCCAGGCGCGCCCTTCGCCGCAACATCTTCGGCGGAACCTTCGGCGGTCCGGTAAAGAAGAACAAGATCTTCTTCTTTATGGATTACGAAGGCACCCAGCAGCGCGATTCGGGCCCGGCAACGGCCAGTGTGGCTCCGGCCGCATGGCGCACGGGCAACCTGTCGGACTTGCAGACGAAGTCCAATATCTTCATCCGCGATCCGCTCACGAATGCTGCCTGCAGCGCTACCGTTTCTTCTGGTTGCTTTGCCGGGAATATCATTCCCCAGAGCCGCATTGTGAACCCGGTTGCCGCCAAACTGTTTGGCAGCCCCGATCTGTATCCCCTGGCGAACATCAACGGCACCGGTACGCTGGGCCTGACAAGCAACTATGTTGCCAGCTCTGCCAACACCCTGAAGAACAATCAGGCTGACGTGAAGGGTGACTTCCGTCCGAACGACAAGGACAGCATCATGCTGCGCTGGTCGATTGGCCGCTATGAACAGTACGGCAGCGCCGCGGCTCTTCCTGTCTTCATGACCTCCGGCAACATTGCCCCCACCATGAGCACGGTCGCCACCTGGACCCGCGCTTTCTCCCCCACCTTCGTCAATGAAGTCCGTCTCGGTTATACCCGCGTCGGCATCGACGAAGGTCTCCCGGTTGACTGGTCCGGCAAGCTCGGCGCCGATGGCAACTCGAAGTTCGGCATCGGCGGCGGTCAGCCCTACGCCGGTCTCAGTGCCGTTACCCTTGGCAACGGTCTCAGCGGTATCGGCACCGGCGCTTCCGTCGGCAGCACGGTTGACAACAAGATCAGCTATGCGGATAACATGACCTGGCAGCGGGGCAAGCACCTCCTGAAGATGGGGGGCCAGTTTACCCGTTATCGCCAGAATCGTTACTATGCCGGCAACAACGTGCACTCGGTTCCTTCGGCTTCGACGGCACCATGGGTACCGGCCAGGCTTACTCGGACTTCCTGCTCAACCGCCTCTCGACCAAGGGTCGCGGCGCGGTGGTTGGCAAATGGGGTCAGCGCCACTGGCTGGACGGTATCTTCGTCCAGGACGATTTCAAGCTGATGAGCAACATGACCGTCAACCTGGGCATGCGCTGGGAATATAGCCAGCCGCTGTACGAAGTTGCGGATCGCCAGGCCAACATCGATCTGGTGAAGGGGGTGGTTCTGCTCGCCGGCAAGAACGGCAACAGCCGCGCTCTGTACGCTCCTTACTACAAGCAGTTCGAGCCCCGCGTCGGGCTGGCCTTCACGCCGCGCAGCAACATTGTGCTTCGTGTCGGTTACGCGATGTCGAGCTTCATGGAAGGTACTGGCGCCAACCTCCGCCTCCCGCTGAACCCGCCGTACTTTGTGGAAACCAACGTGAACTATGACGTCAGCGCTCCCGGCAACATCGGCATCGGTTTTGCCGACGCCCCGAACACCGGTTCGCTGGCCGGTCCCCGTACCGCTGCCAACCCGTTCTATCAGGGCCGCGCCTGGGATCCGAACCTGCGTCCGCAGTTTACCCACCAATACAATGCTTCGTTCGAATACCGCCTGAACCCGACCACGTCGATCACCACCGCCTATGTCGGGCAACTCGGTACTCACCTGGTGATTCCGCACGAAGGCAACAATCCCGTTGCCGGCACCGGTGCGGTCTCCACGTGGATCAACGCGAACGATCGCCGTCCGCTGTTCGCCACCATGCCGAACGTTGGCAACGTGGCGCTCACGGAAGGCTCCGCCCGCATGAGCTACAACTCGTTGCAGCTCAGCGGGCGTAAGCACCTGGCGCAGGGCCTGGAACTCACGGGCTTCTATGTCTGGAGCAAGAGCATGATGGAAGGCCTCGGCTACTACGGCTGCGGTTCCGTCAACGCGGAAGGCGCTTATTGGCAGGATGCGTACAACCGCCGCGCGAATCGCGGCCTCTCCTGCTTCGACGCCAAGAGCAATGCTTCCATCGGGGGGTTGTACAACCTGCCGTTCGGCAAGGGCCAGAAGTTTGGCGGCTCCTGGAGCAAGCCGGTCGATATGCTCCTCGGTGGCTGGAACGTGAACTACTTCACCAACGCTCACTCCGGCTTCCCGGTTACCGTGTTCGCTGCGTCCGCCAACTCGGGTGGACGTACGCCTCGCGGCAACCTGCGCGCCAATGCTTACAAGCCGTTCTCCACGACCGGCACTTCCACCATCGACGCGTTCTATGGTCCGGTCACCGCAGCAAACTTCTGCGCCGCCGGCGTGAATGACGGCAGCTGCGCCTTCGGCCGTCCGGCTGATGGTCAGCTCGGCAACGTGGGTGTCGGCAGCCTCCGTGCACCTTCCTTCTTCAACATGGACATGTCCGTTGGTAAGAAGTTCCAGGTCACGGAAAAGAACTACGTTGATTTCCGGATGGAAATGTTCAACGCTCTGAACCACGCCAGCTGGGGTGCTCCGGGCCGCGACATCACCAACCCGGCCGCCTTTGGCCAGGTTACCGGCATGGTGCAGAATTCACGCAACATCCAGTTCGGCATGAAGTACTACTTCTGAACCGCGCTGTACAAATAGCTGAAAGGGCCGGGTACCTGCTGGTTTACCAGCAGGCAGTCCGGCCCTTTCTGCGTTCAGACGCTGATCCGATAGAGCAGGGCGTCACCGCGCCATGCGTTGGGGAAGGCGAAGAGGCGGGACATCTGGAGACAGATACGGTGGTCGCGGCGGTCTTCGCGGGCACACAGGCTATAGAGCATCAGGATCTCGTCGTCATCTGCCTGGCGGTCATCGATTCGAAGCAGGGTTTCACGGCGCAGCAGACCGGTGCGCTGGTCCACCTCACCAAGGTAGACGGGATAGCGGGGGCGGTTGCCTCGCGCATTGGTGGCTGCGATGTGGCCCAACCAGTAGAGCTTGCCGTTGGAGTGGGGCAGAAGCTGGGAACATGCGCTCGGGGAGAAGAAGGGTTCGCCGTTCGTGTAAGTCCAGGGACGGGGTTCTGTCCAGTGGAAACCTCCATCCGTTGAAAACGATACCCATTTGTAGGCGGGAAGGTCGGGGTTCTTGTCGTTCGATCCGCGCAGAACCATCATGATGCGGCCATCGGGGAGCTGGCCGAGTGTTGGTTCATCCATGCCGCGGGTGGCGAGTGCGGGATCTCCTTTGATGGGCTCGGAGGAACTCCATTCGAGTCCGCCCTTGCGCCAGCGGGCATGCAGGACCAGTGCGTCGGTGTAGGTATAACCGCCCGTTGGGTTGTACGGTTTACCTTCGGGAGTGAGCGGAGTTGTGACGGCGGGCAGCAGAATGGAGCCGTTGCGGAGAACCAGCGGCACAGAGGCCACATCGCCGAGCATCACCATGCTGCGCCCGGTATAGACGCCCGGAAAGGCGTGCTCTGCGTTGAACTCCGGCCCCTGCTGAATGGCCTGGTGGTGGTTGCCATCCACACGGTAGAAGATATTCCAGCGGCGCATACCTTCCAGCGGGTCATCGGTGGGCAGGACTCCCTGCACGAAGAATTCGATGAATTTACCTGTGGTTGGGTCAACCACGCCGGTCCGCGGGTGGCGACGCAGCATGCCGTCTGGTCGGCGTTCGGAGGTTCGCTGCTCGGTTGGCGGGCTCCAGTTCTTGCCGTGGTCCGGCGAAGTCCGGTAGTAAGCGACATCCACGGTGTCGGACCGGCTGTAACGGGTTTCCACGGAAAGCATGGCGCCACCTTTGGTGTGCGTGTACCAGGCTGCGGCCATAACGGCGGTGCCTTCCATGGGGGACTTCAGAAAGACTTCGCGTGAGATGCGCGGGTCGGCTGCGGCGAGCTTCGGGGCGCAGAGAGCTCCGGCCATGGAAAGAAAGGTCCTTCTGGTCGCCATGGGGTTAAGCTACCACTGCCTTCCCGTTATCCCCCCTGCTTTCCCTCAGGTCGAAGACGGATACCTGGCGGCGATTACCGGCGTGTCAGGAGGCCACCCCGGTCTTTGCCGTCTGGCTCCTCCGGATTCGCTGCCGGGGCTTCGCCTGTCGCGATAGCAACTGATCACCGGGCAGCAGAACTTTTCGGGGAGCGAGCCCGCAAAGTTGATCATAATCGAGAGACTGGGGCGATGACGAACGGTCCCGGATGCTTGGGTTTAGACAGGAGAAGTTTATGAAGATCGCGTTTATTGGTTACGGAAACGTTGGCGCACCCCTGGCCTCTCACCTGCAGCGGCTGGGCCACGAAGTGATTCTGGCTGCGAATGATGTTTCCTCGGAAAGCGTTCAAAGAGCGCTGGCCCGCAATGGCGGCCTCCGCGTTGCGACGCCGAAAGAAGCGGTGAGTGCCGCCGAAGTGGTGTTCCTGGCGACGCCGTTTCAGGCCAACGCTGCCGCGCTGCAGGCGGTGGGGGAAGAGCTGAAAGGGAAGATCTTAGTCGATTGCACCAACCCGGTCGGGCCCGGCCTCAGCCACGGGCTCAACAACGAGCAGTCGGGATCGGAGATGGTGCAGAAACTCGCGCCGGAGAGCAAGGTGGTGAAAGCGTTCACGATCTACGGCTTCGAGAACTTCGAAAACAACGCCTACCCCGCCTATAATGTGAAGCCCATGATGCTGTACTGCGGACAGGATGCAGCCGCCAGAACAACGGTTGGCGAACTGATCGCGCAACTTGGGTGGGAGCCAGTCGATGTCGGTGGCCTGGAACAGGCGTTGCATCTGGAGCACATGACGCTATTGTGGATTCGGATGGTGCGAGTCAATGGCTATTCGCCCCATATGGTATGGGCGATGTTGAAGCGCTGAGGCAGCCGTAACGGCGGCGCCCGGATTCGGCTACCACTGCTTCCCCGTTATCCTTAGAAGAATGAAGTCCCGGATCGTCATTTGCGTCCTGTTTGCCGCTGCTGCGCGGGGGCAGACCGTGTGCCCGCCGACTCCGAAGTACTCCCCCTGCGATCTGGTTTTCGACCTTCCGGGCGTGAATCCTGCAGATGCTGTTGATCTGCACGCCGAGATTCGCTCCCCGCATCACGACACTGTTCGGGCGAATGGCTTCTGGGATGGCGGCACTCGCTGGGTAGTGCGCTTTACGCCCGTGGAAGCCGGGGCGCACGTGTTTCACCTGACAGGGCCAGGGCCGATCGCGGGGAAAGAGGGCACGCTACAGGTGACGGACAACGCGAAGCCGGGTTGGTTGCGTGCCGCCAACCTCCACCACTTCGCCTTTGTGGAAGGCAATAATCTGACGCCTCATCTTTGGATGGGCACCGTGGCACCTGGCTTCAGCGGCATCTCTCTGGCCAACTGGCAAAAAATGATCGACGCCCGGGCTGCGCAGAAATTCAACCATATCGGAATCACTCTGATTGATGAAGCGGTGGCTTCGAATTTTCGCTCTCCCGATTACTTCCAAGCGGCCGAGGAGAAGCTCCGCTACGCCAATGACCACGGCCTGATCGTCGATATCGCTTTCTTCGGCCCCAATGGTCTGATGGACCGCCTGTTGCCCCTGCGTTCGGATCGTCAAAAATGGTTCGACTATGCGCTCTCCCGCCTGGTGCCTTTCGATGTAACCTGGCAGGGTCTGGAGGGCTGGGAGTCTTACGAAAACGGACGTCCTCTCCTGAAAGAGATCGCGGGGTACCTGACTCAGCTGGATCCCTACAAACATACGCGGTCGAGCCGGGCTTCGGTTACCTCCACACCCATGGCTGAAGATGGCTGGCTTCGTTATCGTTCCTACCAGACCGCCGACGACAATATCGCCATGGTGGAACAACAGGCCTTCCAGTACCCCGCCGTGAATAACTTCGGGGTGGGCGTAAAGGACACCGATACCTTCCGCAAGCGGCTGTGGACGATGACGGCGAACGGCCATTACCCGGCGACCGAGGTTCCCAATGAGCAAGCCGCGGCTCAGATGAAGGTCTGGTTCGACTTCATGTCCACCACCCGCCACTGGGAACTGGAACCTCACTTCGATGTGGAGAATGGCAGGGCTCTCTCCCTGGATGAGGTGGAATATGTGGTTTATGTGGAGAAGCCGGGCCCGGTGACACTGACGGTGGATAAGGCTTCTTACGACGTTGAGTGGTTGAATCCGCTGAACGGCGAACGCACGAAAGTGAAGGAAAAAACTAAAACCGAGGTCCTGACCTTCAGTCCGCCCGATAATAGCCATGACTGGGTTTTGCACGTTTCGCGCGAGGGCAAGAAAGCAGGCATGCTGAAGAGCTACAAGTTCGATTCGCGCGAACCGGCGCTGGCGTTGCAGGATCTGGAGGGCAACCCTGAGAAGGTGCCGTTCGAAATTATTGCGCCGGACACCGACACCATTTCGTTGTCTCAGCCGGTGAAGTTTGAGATTAAGCTGAAGCGCCAGACGAAGGCGCTGCGCAACGTGCTGTTCGAATGGACCGGGGAAGTGAACGTGTCGGAACGGGGCTATCGGGTGATTGGGACAGGGGCGTCGGGGATATTTACCATTCCGGCGAACATCGCCGCGGAGTATCCGGCGGCGCTTCACGTTCGGCTCACGGCGGTGAACGGTCTGGGTAAGGCCTATATCATTGACCGCAATTACCAACTGACGAAATAGATGCTGACACTTGCTCTGGATACGACTGCGGAGTTCGGCAGCCTTGCTTTGGTTCGGGACGGCCATGTGGTGGCCGAGACGCTGGTGCATGCGCCCGAGGGCTTCAGCGGGACGCTGTTTCAACAGATTGACGCGTTGCTCAACCGCGCGGGGCTCTCGCTGGCGGACATCGACGTGTTTGCCGCCGCCTCGGGCCCGGGTTCGTTTACCGGCGTGCGGATTGGGCTGGCGGCAGTGAAGGGCCTGGCCGAAGTCCTGGGCAAGCGTGCTGTGCCGGTTTCCAATCTGGAAGCCCTCAGCCACCATAGTTCGGCCCCGCTGCGTGCAACGGTCCTTGATGCTCGTCGCGGAGAGGTGTTTGCCGCCCTCTATGCTGCGGACGGGAGGGTCATTATTGATGATCAGGTAATCCGCATCCCGCACTTCCTGGAGCTTCTCGGCGCCCTCGACTTCGAGTGGGTCACTACGGACTTTGAACCCTTTCTTCCCGCTCTTACGGGCACGCGCTTTGCTCACCTGCCCGTATGTCTGGCGCCTCGCGGGCTGGCCTCGGCCATCGGTCAGATTGCGGAGGCGCGCGTCCGCAGCGGCGAGCCCGGCGAACCAGCTTCGGTAGAAGCGAATTATGTCCGCAGATCCGACGCTGAATCGCTTTGGCGGGAACCGGGTCTCTGATAGTCTGACTTGAAGGGGATTGCTGATTCCAATGCGCTGTAAGTTAACGTTTTTGTTTGCCGTGTTTACGTCTGTGCTGGCTGCGGCCGATGTCAATTTCAACGGTCGCTGGGACCTGCTGCTCACGAATCCGAACGCCGACAAAGCCTGGTGGCTGGAGGTGTCGGGCGCTGGCACGCCCGGGATAAAGGGCCGGTTCATTGGGTTTCCCGGGGGCGACCTGAACGACGTCAAGGACCTGAAGATCGTCGGCGAAGAGCTGCAGTTCTCGTTTGAGAATTCCGCAGGCCGTCGCGACTACACTGCTAAGTGGGCCAGCGGCCAACTACAGGGGCAGATGACAGGCGCCGGGGGGCCAATTCCGTTTACGGGCTATCGTGCTCCGGTGATTCGGGATCACGATGATGCGTCATGGCATAAATCAGAACCCATTACTCTGTTTAACGGCAACGATCTAACCGGCTGGACTGGTTTTGGCACCGCTCAGGACCTTGGCTGGACCGTGTCTGAGGGCGCGCTGAAGAGCGCCGGTAAAGCGAAGAATCTGGTTACCACGAAGCGCTTTTGGAACTTCGAGCTGCACGTGGAATACAAAGTTGCGGAGAAGAGCAACAGCGGTATTGGCCTGCGTGGCCGCTATGAAGTGCAGATTCTGGATGACTTCGGCAAGCCGCCCCAGTCGCATGGAAACGGCGCGCTGTATAGCCGGATTGCGCCGCCTGTGAACGCCAGTCGGAAGGCCGGCGAATGGCAGGTGATGGATATCCGCCTGGTGGGTCGCGATGTCTCGATAACGCTGAACGGGAAGCCGCTCATCATGAAGCAGAAGATTGAAGGCCTCACAGCCATTGCGATTGATCCGTATGAAGGTCTGCCCGGGGTGCTGGAACTGCAGGGCGATCACGGCGCCGTCGAATTCCGCAGCATCGTGCTGACTCCCCTCTTCCGGCCTGCTGGACAATGAAAAAAGGCCGTGGAGATCTGAAGCTGGAAGGGGTTCTGGCCGCAGTCGTGACCCCAAATCGTACGGGGACCCTGGAGCCGGACTTCACCGCGTTACTGGATTTACTGGATTTTGTCGCAGAGGGCGGCGTGGACACCATCTGCCTGATGGGCTCCACCGGCGAGTTCGTGAGTTACTCCAACGCGGACCGGCAGAGGGCTCTTTACCTTGCGGCAAAACGCTCCAGAGTGCCCCTTGTTGTGGGCGTGGGGCACCCGACGCTGCGCGGCGCGGTGGAACTTGCCGAGGATGCCATCGGCGCGGGTGCCAGCGGGCTCTTGCTCATGCCCCCTTACTTTTTCCCGTACCAGCAGCCCGAAGTAGAAGCTTTTTGCCTTGAGTTTGCCCGGGAAGTGGGCGACGCGCTGCCCATTCTGCTCTACAGCATCCCCCAATTCACCTCGCCCATCCGCATTGAGACCGCCCGCCGTTTGCTCGATACGGGTAAGTTTGCCGGTATCAAGGATTCCAGCGGCGATTGGGAGTATTTTTCGCAGCTTCTCGCGCTCCGGCAGGCAGGTTCGTTTGCGCTGTTCGCCGGCAATGACCGAATCGCCCGGCGCGCGCTCGAAGCGGGAGCCGATGGCGTGCTTTCCGGGTGCGCTTCGGCCATTCCGGAAGTGCTGGTGCGGCTGTATAAGAACGCCAAAGCCGGAGATCTGGTGGCCACTGCCAAAACCCAGGCGATCCTGGATGAGTTTATCGACCACATCGAGGACTTCCCGACTCCGGTCGGGATCAAGCGAGCCCTCGAATTGCGGGGCCAGAAGGGCGGGGAACTGGCTTGTCCGCTTTCCCCCGAATCCGCAGCGAAGCTGGAAGCGTTCGCTGCGTGGTTTCAGGGATGGATTAAGAGCGCCGCTTCTTCTTAGCGGCTTTGCCCTTTTTCGGTGTGGGGTAGCCACCTGATACTGGCTCTTCGGGAAGGGTACGCGCCATGTGGGCCAGGATCCGATCTTTCACCCAGTGCGGATCCCACCACTCCACCGGATTCACCTGGACTCCGTCAATCAGCATGGTGAAGTGGAGGTGATCGCCACCTGCCAACCCCGTAGCGCCCGTTTTCGCCAACGTCTGGCCCTTCTTCACCAGGTCGCCTTTCTTCACCAGGAACTCGCTCAGGTGGGCGTACACAGTCTGGAGTCCGAAGCCGTGGTCCACTACGACGCAATTGCCGTAAATGCCCAGATTCTCAGCAAACACAACGCGGCCATCGTTTGATGCGGGCACGGGGGAGTGGGCAAGTTTTGCAAGATCGAAGCCAAGGTGGGTTTGTTCATCCACTTTCTTGCCCTGCCAGGTGTAAGTTCGGTCATCGGCGAAGCGGGATTCCACAGTGGAATCCACCATCGGCAGAAAGGCGCCGCTCCAGAGGAAATTCTGTTCCGACTGCAGTCGGAGATCGGCCAGAACTTTATTATTCTGCTTCCGCATCTGGCTGTTGATCTGGACGAAGCGCTGCACCAGGTCGCCTTTTACCTGATTGTTCGGGTCAATCTGGTTCACCACTCGTTCCAGGTTCATCGTTTCCAGCGGGATGGTGCTGGCGCGGAATTTTTTCGGAAATATCTTGTGCGTAAACTCAGCCCGCGCGATCGTCCCGGCAGGATTCGCGGCGTAGACGTAGACCGGCGTATCCGGCCCCAGTTGCCACGAGAACGCGAACAGGCTGAAATACTGGCCCGGGTGGCCGGGCAGCGGGAAACTGCGGAAAGTATTGTCGCCGATCTTCACGCCCGCTTCCGTCCACGCGCCGCCGGGCGTAAACGTCACCATCTCCGAGCCCCCCTGGTTAATGTAATGCTGGTCGCCATCGGCGGAGACACGCGGCGATTCCGTCATCACGTCCACGTCAAAGGACACGGAAGTGCTCTTGCCGCGGAAGTCGTTGGAGACAGCCGTGATGGTGATCTTCGCCTTGCCGTCGTGGAGCGAGGGTGTGGACTGCTTCCCCAGGTTGGTGCGAATAATCTCAGGCGGCACATTTCGCTTCGGGAAGATAGACTGTTCCTTCGCCTGGGCAATACGCGTCTCGGTAGTCTTGCCGTCCTGGGTCACCCCCAGCGTAATCCAGCGGAGGCCATGAGAGTTTTCCGCCCGAACCGTGACCGGCGTTTGAAACGCGATAACCTTCGGCGGGTTCTCCAGCTGCAGAACAGTCTCATTCGAGGAGACCAGGTACACCAGGGGTGCGGCGCACAACAACAGCGCCAGGAAGACGATAACTAGCAGGGTTTTCAATGATTTGTCCGGTTACTTCTTTGTATACGTGTCGATCCACTCAATAAACGTCTTATACCAAAGCTGGCTGTTCTGCGGCTTCAGGATCCAGTGTCCTTCGTCGGGATACACCAGCAGTTGCGAGGGGACTTTGTGCATCTGCAGGGCAGTGAATAACTGCAAACCCTGGCTGTACACGATCCGGTAATCCAGTTCGCCGTGGATCACCAGCGTTGGCGTTTTGAACTGCGCGGTGAACTTGCTGGGCGACCATTTTTCGTAGCCCTCCGGGTTTTCCCACGGCATGCCGCCAAACTCCCAGATCGGGAACCAGAGCTCTTCGGTGGCTTCCGCTTTCGCCCGCAGATCAAACACCCCGGCGTGCGAAACAAGAGCTTTGAAGCGGTCCGTGTGGCCCAGAATCCAGTTCACCATGTAGCCGCCATAAGAGCCACCAGCGGCCACCATGCGGTCGGCATCCACGTAAGGCAGTTTGGCCACGTAATCGGTCACAGCCATCAGGTCGTCGTAGGGCTTGCCACCCCAGTCGTTATTGATATCGTCAGTGAACTTCTGGCCGTAGCCGATCGAGCCGCGCGGATTTGGCATCACCACCACGTAACCGGCTCCGGCAAACACCTGGGCGTTCCAGCGGTAGGTCCAGCTCTCACCCCACTCACCCTGTGGGCCACCGTGGATCAACAGCAGCACCGGGTATTTTTTCGTGGGTGTAAACCCTGCCGGCTTCACGATGAAGCTGTGCACGGGCGTGTTTTCCGCGCCGGTAACGGTAAAGTCTTCGAGCGCCGTCAACTCATACTGGCCCAGCAGCGCATCATTCAAGTGCGTCAGCGCCACTTCTTTGCTGCCATTCGACGCAACTTTGCAGATCTCAACCGGGCTGTCGCCGCGCTGGCGTGTGAACACCATGGTCTTGCCATCCGGGGTGAACTGAACGTCGTCCACCATATTGCTGCCGCTGATCGCCATGCGGGCGCCGCCGCCTTCGGGCGACACGAACTGAATCGCCTGCCGACCCCGGTCCACTGCAGTGAAGAAAAGTTTAGAGGAATCGGGCGACCACGTGAAGCTGTTCACCGCGCGATCAATCGCATCTGTCGGAATTGTGGTCTTGCCGGTGGCCCGGTCGATAACAACCAGACGCCATTTATCGCTTTCGTAGCCCGCGCGCGACTGGGATCGGAAAGCCAGGTACTTGCCGTCCGGAGAATACGAGGGAGAAAGGTCGGCGCCGGCTCCTGCCGTGATCTTCTGGGCTGTGCCACCCGTCAGGAGGATGCCGTAGATGTCGCTGTTGGTGGAGATGGCCGGATTGGCATCCACATTCATCGCGAAAGCGACTTCCCGGCTGTCGGGAGAAATAGCGTAATCGTCGGGGCCACCCAGCGAGAAGGGGGGGACGACGCGGTCTCCGGGCGTCAGATCCACAACTTTGCTGTCAGCCAGCGAGAACGAGAGGATGTGGGTCCTGGTCTTGCCCTGCCACGCGTTCCAGTGGCGGAACAGCAGTGTCGTTGCGAGATGCGCTTTTACTTTGCTGGTGCGCTCTGCAGTAACGAGTTTCGCGTTACAGGCTTCGTCGAAGCTGCCGTTCGCGCTGCATTCCGGATAAACGTCGCTGGTGAACACCAGGTACTTGCCATCGCCCGAGATGATCTGCCCGGAGGCTTCGGTTGCCAGCTTTGTAATCTGCGCCGCAGCTGACCCATCCGGATTCATCCGCCAAATTTGGGAGGCGCCACTCTCCGCAGTGGTGTAGTAGATGCCTTTCCCGTCCGGGGCCCAACGCGGTCGGTCACCCGGCTCCACCAGCTTTACCGGCGAGCCACCCTCCAGCGGCACGCTCCAAATGCTGTGGACACTGCGGTTTGCGGCGACATCGGGCGTGCTGCTGGAGAAGGCCACTGTCTTGCCGTCCGGGGAAAGCTGGGGGTCGGAAAGCCTCTGGATCTTCAGAAGGGCGTCTGTGTTGAAGGGCTGCTTTTGCGCCTGGACTGTCTCAGGAATAAAAAAGCCGGGAGCTAAAGCAAAGGCTAGCCACGCCGATTTGCGCATACTTCAAATTATCTCGCAGAACAGGTGTGGCCGAGACATTGTTTCGCCGGTACGGGCCCGGGCGGGTAATATAGGTCAAGGAGCCCGTTTGCATTCTCACCATCACGGCCACCACGCCAGCGCCAGCGGAAAGACCCTCATCTGGTCATTTGTCGCCACAGCCGCCTTCGTGGTTTTTGAGTTTGTCGCCGGGATGCGCTCCCACAGTCTGGCGCTCGTCTCGGACGCCGGCCATAACCTGACAGACGCCCTGGCTCTGCTGCTGGCTTGGTTTGCCGTCTACACCCAAAGGAAGCCCGCGGATGCCTCCCGTACGTTCGGCTACCACCGCGCCGGCGTTTTGGCCGCGTTCATCAATGCCCTGAGCCTGGTTGCTTTCTCGGGGTGGGTCCTGTATGAGTGCTCCCTGCGCCTGCTCGCCCCCCAACCCGTCAACGAATCGACCATGTTGTGGGTGTCGGGGGGCGCCGTTATCCTGAACGGCGGCATCATGATTGGCCTGCACGGCGCGGCCCATCATGATCTGAACGTTAAGGGTGCTTATATGCACATGCTGGGCGATTTGGTCGGTTCTGCTGCAATTATCGCAGGCGCCCTGGCGATTCGCTTCACGGGCTGGACCAGCATTGACCCTCTGCTCTCCGTGGCCATCGCCATGCTTGTTCTCTGGACAGCCTGGGACATCATTCGCGAATCCCTCAATATTTTGCTGGAAGGCCTGCCCCGCGGGGTGGCCCTGACTGACGTCTGTTCAGCCATGAAAGCCGTGGAGGGTGTGCTCGATGTTCACGATCTGCACGTTTGGAGCCTGGGTTCCTCCACCCATGCTTTGAGTTGCCATGTGCTGATTGAAGATATGCCGCCTTCTCAAAGTGACGGGATCCTGCGGCGCCTGAACTTGTTGCTGGGAGACCGGTTTCATCTCCACCACAATACGGTTCAGTTTGAGCACGTCGGCTGCGTGATTTTCGATAAGGGCTGCGTGATTCCCGGCGATTGCCACGAGCTCCATGTGCACGACGGCCACCATCACGAACATCACCACCATCAGCACTAAAGCTCAATACGGCATCAAAGCGCCCCGTCGGTAAATCGGGCGTCCGCCGCGCAGCGTTAGCCAGATGTCGTTGTGCCCTGGTCTTCTGCCAAGATCGCGGTAATCTTTTGCGTCGAGAATCGCAAGATCGGCCTGTTTGCCGGGCTCGACGGAGCCCGCCACCGTGGACATGCGAAGAGAACAGGCTGAGTTCCATGTGGTGGCCGTAATTGCCTCTTCAATCGTCATCCCCAGTTGCTCGCGGGCAAGGTAAAGCAAGTATTGGGGATTGAACGAACCCCATTTGGCACCCTGATACCCGGAGCCGAGGGCGATTGCCCAGCCCTCATCAATCATCCGGCGGGCACATTCGACCGGATGACTGGATGAGAGAATGTCGGTAGTTCGCAGGACCAGGACGCAAGCGGCCTTCGTGAACTCGGGGCTGGGCGCTCCCGTGATGCCGGGCGCAATGACCGAGATTGCGCCCGACTCCCGAACGAGTCGCTGCGCGCGGTGCGAGAGCGGCGTTTCGGACCGTAAACGAAGGATGAAACCATGGGAGACGGACATCTGGATCAGGGCTTCCAGGTGCTCCAGTCCGAAAGGCGCGTCGGTGTGGGGGATTTCCAGTTCCAGCAAGCCAGCCAGTCGCTTTTCCACGATGCTGGCGGCCCATTGTTTTACGACATTGTCGGATGCGGCAGCTTCAATCTGGGCAGCGCTGGGCGAAAACACCGAACGGATCCGGATGGGGCGCGTTTGAAAGATTTTTTGGATATTCAGCAGCTTACGCGCATCCCGGAGGTCGCCGGCACCGTGAGTGGCGGAACCCATGGCGAGAACGCCATGGCGCACCCACTCCTCTACTGCAAGACGAGCCTGATTCTCCAGCAGCTTCTTCGAGGCGGTCGCAATGGTGGGTTCCGCGCCCTGGGAGCGCAGGCCTTCGCCTCGCGGGGTAACCAGGACTGTATCGGCCTCCACGAACGAGGGAATAGCCAGGCGGCCGCCCGCATCGATTTCAATGGCGCGACGGGCTTCGGCCAGATTTTCGATGCGCCTCGCGGGTCCTAAATCTCTAACCACGCCGTCGTGAACCAGCAGCGCGGCGTCGTTGACAACCTGAATGTCTCGCATCGCAGCCCCGCGGCGGGGGCCACTTGTTCCCTGCAACGTAACAAGTTGCCGGACTCTGCGAATGAGCGTCCACGGATTCCGCAGCGCTGTATCCACCTGAGTTTTCTGCAAAGTTAGTGGTAATTATATACGGTCTGGAGTTTACAGAACAAGTTACTCTAATTAAAACGCTGAAGTTGTTCGGGTGAAAGCCATTTGAATGCGGCGAATTCTTAACCGGGGCCGCAGTAATAGCGGGCCCGCCCCGCCGCACTTACATCCTTTCCCCCGGGGGCGTCGCGTGGCCATGCTGCTTTTACCACCGCCAGCTGCCCTATTTTTGCCTGGCACGGCGGTACTGGCTCACGGCTTCCAGATGCTTCTTCAGGGATTCGGAGAAGTAATGACCACCGGTCCCGTCGGCTCGGGCAACGAAGTAGAGGTACGGGGTGTCAGCAGGCGCAAGAGCAGCACGAATGGCGCCGATGCCCGGATTGGCAATCGGCCCCGGGGGCAGGCCAACGTGCTTATAGGTGTTGTACGGGTTGTCGCTCGCAAGGTCCGACTGGTGGATTGTGCCGCGGTAACGATTCTCAAGCAGCGCCGCATAGACAGTGGTCGGGTCGCAATCGAGCTTCATCCCGATCCGCAGGCGATTGACGAAGACGGAGGCGACGCGTGGCTGCTCTTCATGGAGGTGTGCCTCACGTTCCACCAGCGACGCCAGCGTCACCGCTTTGTGAGGATTTCCGCCGTTTCCGGCTTTGCTCCACTGGGTCCGGAACTCTCCCACCATTTGTTTTACCAGCTGCGCTGCGGTAGTGTGGCGGTAAATGCGGTACTTGCTGGGGAAGAGGTAACCCTCCAGTGATTTTGCCTCTGGGTCCAGATCGTGAATTAGCGCCGGATTTTTGGCCGCCGCCAGGAAATCGGCAGCCCTTATGGCGGCCTGCTTCTCCACTGCGGTGGCCATGTCAAAGATGTTCAGGCCTTCCTGCACCAGGAGTTCGGTGAAGTAGATGTCGCCCTTTTGGATGCGGCGGAGCACTTCCAGCGGAGAAGCAGCGGAGGCGAAGCGGTATTCGCCAGCCTGCAGGCGCGCGCTTCGGTTCAGGGCACGGGCGACCAGGAAGACCCAGGGTCCCTCAATCACACCGGTTCGTGCCAGTTCCCCTGCCATTTCCGACGTAGTTGTGCCGTGCTTTACTTCCAGGAACACCGGGTCGGAGAAGCCTTTGTAGGGGGTCTGGAGTTGGCTGGCCACGTAAGCGCCTGCAAGGACGAGCAGAACTGCCAGCGCGATGAAGGCCTTCATTCACCGCTCCAGGTATCAGCCTGGCCTTCGTCCGGGTCATCGAAACCATCCCCGGGCAGCAGCGTGGGCCGAACAGACTCCAGATAGTCCTGCAGTAAAATTACGGCGGAGAGCTTGTCAATAGTGGCCCTGCGGTCGGCTCGGGCTACGCCGGTTCCCCGCATCGAGCTTTCCGCTTCCCAACTGGTGAGGCGTTCGTCGCAGAGTGTCACCTTCAGGCCGGTCTTGCGTTCCAGTTCGCCGGCGAACTCGCGTGTATATTCACTTTGCGGACTGGCCTCGCCGCTCATATGCAACGGGTTTCCGACGAGGATATGCCGAACCCCGCGTGCCACGGCGAGCTTCCGAAGGATTTCGATATCGTACCGACGGCCCTGGCGCTCCATGGTTTCAAGGCCCTGCACGGTGATTCCCAACTCATCGCTGAGAGCCAGGCCAATTCGTTTTTTTCCGACGTCCAGAGCCAGTATTCGGCCCGTTACCATTACCGCTTCACCAGTTTCACGCACTGTTCCAATTGTATTGCCCGCACCTGTTTTTCCGTGCGGACGTGATAGGCTCGAACCTGGTGTTGAAGTTGTCTGCAGGCCGCGAGGATACGGGCGTCAATTCGGCCCGCGAGGAGGTGCGCAGCTACGCCTTGGGCATAATCGCCACAGGCGTGGTGATTGCGATCCTGTATTGGGCCCGAATCGTTTTTATCACCACCATAACTGCCGTGGTAATTGCGCTGATTCTGGAACCTTTCGTTGGCTTGCTGACCAGAATTCGCCTGCCGCGGTCGCTGGCCAGCCTGGTGGTGTGTCTGTTTGCGGTGACGGTGATCTACTTTGCCGGGTTTGCCGCCTGGAATCAGTTGTCCGGCATCGCCAACGATGCTCCCGCGCTGAAAGAAAACATCACGAAGGCGGTGGATGCGGTGTCTACCCGGATTCAGGTACTGGAGGACTCCGCCGCCCGGGTGTTGACCCCGTCCCGGAAGTCGGACAAATCGGCAACTCCCGCTGGTGTCCAGAACAACAAGAAGTCGGCCAGCAAAAAAACCTCAACGATACCGCTGTTGCCGCCGCCCCCCGACCTAATCCCTGAGGTTCGCATTCACGACGATCACAATCCGATTGAGGATTACATCTTTTCGCGCCTGGACGCGGTTTACCAGGTGGTCCTGATGAGTTCATTTGTTCCGCTGCTTGTCTATTTCATGCTGAGCTGGCGCGATCACATTTATAAGAGTTTTCTTCGCTTCTTCGATGGGCCTGCGCGCACCACCGTGTCGCAGAGCCTGCAGGGCATCGCGGGCGTGGCCCGGGCGTTCGTGGTTGGAAACTTCCTGATTGGTGTCTTCCTCGCCCTGCTGACTTCCGCTCTGTTTGCCGCCATCCGCTTACCCTATCCGTTTCTGGTGGGCACGCTGAGCGGTATTCTGAGCCTTGTACCGTATGCGGGTCTGGTCTTAGCTGTCCTGCCGCCGCTGCTGGCGGGGCTCGCCACGGGGGCTCCCAGTTCGGTACTCTTGCTTTCCCTGGCCATCGCGGTGATTCTGCACCTTACGGCGATGAATGTCCTCTACCCCACTATCGTGGGGGCCCGCGTGCACCTGAACCCTCTGGTGGTGACGTTTTCGCTCATGTTCTGGGGCTTCCTGTGGGATGCCGCCGGGCTGGTGCTGGCGATCCCGATTACTGCCGGGATCAAGGCGGTGTGCGATCACGTAGCTGGCCTTCGCAAGTACGGCCGTTTCCTGGGCGATTAGCGTCCCGCGCCATCCGTGGGAAGGTCTGCGGGTATATAGTGGCCTGTGACTATGTTGCGTTCGCTCTCTTTACTTGCCCTCACCTTTGCCGGGATTGCTTCCCTCTCCGCCCAGACTCCCGCTTTCCATGAAGACTTCGAGTCCGGGACCGTTGACAAGACGGTCTGGAAGGAACTGATTCAGGGGGACGCCACCCTGAAGATTCAGTCTGACAAGGCGGCCCACGGGAAGTACGCTCTCCAGGTGCATTACCCCGTCGGGAAGAGCAGCCTGGCGTTCCTGACCCACGACGGCCTGCCGGCGGCGATGAAGGAACATCTCTTTGGGCGCGCCTACATTTATATTGAACCGAAGGCTCCCAGCGGCCACATGGTGCTGCTGCCGATTGGCGATGGCGATTACCCTCTCTCGGAGTTCGAAGAGGTCGGCGCGTATCGCGGCACCTGGCAGCCTTCGTACCAGCAGAATCGCTTCACTTCCGGCCGTGGTGAGGTTGTTGACCACGGTCCGGCAGTACCCTCCGGAAAATGGTTCTGTCTGGAATGGGAATTCAATGACAACCCGAACAGCATTACGCTCTGGGTGGACGGCGAAAAGGTGGAGGAGAAATCCTTCACGTTCCGCGAACTGGGTAAGTATCACCTGGTGGGCGAATTCAAACAGCTAAACGTCGGCGTGCGGCTCTGGGGCGCGGCGACCGAAGCGTTCGATGTCTACTTTGACGACATCGCTCTCGATACGAAGCGAATCGGAGTACTGAAGTAGCGTCGAAATACGCTGTTTCTTGCCTTGCCCGGCGAGACAGGCCCCCGAAGTGCCTTGCAGCAGCCTTTGGGAGTCGAGGCATTCCATAAACCTTTGGGGCCACCGCGCCACAGGACCCTTCGTGTTGGGTCTAACGCCGAAACCATGGCCCACTTTGGTGTAGACATGCAACTCGGCCTGCGCACCCGCTTTCTTCCTGGCGAGGTAGATCAGGGCAAAGCAGCCAACTTCGGAACTGAACGGCTCCACTGTGTCGGCGGCGTCAGGTCTGCCTCTGCTCACGTGCGAACCGGCCTGCGGGGCTGGTTCGCCTCCCGTATCGTTGCCGCAACGTGCGCACCCTGCCGCCGTTCACCAGGAAACCGGAGGCACAGAGGAGATTACGTTATCCCACCGGAATGGCGCTGGCCTCGCTGCTAAATGCTGATGACGGGGCAGGGGGCATGCCGGATGATGGAGTGGGCATGCGTCCGCAGGCGTCCCAGTTTCTCATGCAGGACGCCCCGCCCGATCACCAGCAGGTCCGAATTGAAACGTTCCGCCTCAGCCCGAACCCGGTCGGCGACTTCGCCCGCCGCCACATGGATGGTGGTTTCAATTCCGGCCCGTTTGCGAATATCGTCCAGTTTCTTCTCCATGCGATCCCGCATGGCGAGTTCCACCTCAACCCCCAGCTCTGCCTCCAGAAAAGTACCGGTTCCTGGCACCACGTGGACCATATGAAGCTTGGCGCCCATGTGGCGGGATAGTTCTGCTGCCCACTTCATGACTTCCAGGGCGCGGGGCGAATCATCGACAGCGCACAGAATGGCTCGGGATTTCAGATGGTAGTGAGCCGGCGTATGTTCTACGTGAGCATCCGTCCAGACGGGGCAGGAGACATCGTGCAGAACCTTTGCCGTTACCGAACCCAGCAGCAGCCTGCGGAAGGGACCATAGCCGTGCGTCGGCATCATGATCAGGTCTGTCTGGTGCAGGTGCGCAAACTCGATAATGGCGTCGGCCGGATCGCCCACCACCGCAATGCGTTCCAGGTCAACGCCTTCAAAAGCATCCGGTGCGAACTCATCCAGCCGGCTCTGTACAGCGAAGCGTAATTCTTCGGGATCCACAAAGGCGGCACTTGCCGCCTCCATGCCTGTCAGAATCACGGGCCGGACAACGGCCAGCATACTAACTTTGGCTCCGAAGTCGCGAGCTTTGGCGGCAACGTACGGTACCGTGGCGTAACTGCGGTCCGAAAAATCGACGGGGAACAAAATATGACGGATGGACAACACGGTTGACCTCGTTTCCTGTTTTGGCTTGTGCAATCTTTCTGCCAATCGCCAGCGATCCTGATTCGGGTCAAATAGCGCAGCGGGTTCGCGGGTGTTGCGCGGTTAGGCGCACGGCAAATTTGGGAGGTGAGGAGCGGAGTTTTCCCGACTTTAGTTTGGCTACCAGCGTGCTGACATCCAGAATGTTCTCTATGTCTGATAAACCATATCGCCCTATACTGATCCTGCTCACCGCCAACTGGATTACGATGGCGGGTTCGGCACTGGTTGTCCTCGCGGCTGTCGTGCTGCTGTTCCTCATCCCTGTGCACATGTCCGGCCAGGCGAGTAACCCTTATAGCGGGTTGCTCGCGTTCCTCATAATTCCGGCCGCCTTATTGTTAGGCCTGTTAGTGATTCCGGTGGGGCTTTTCATCGCCCGGCGCTCCGGAGGCGCGGTAATGACGGGTGTGACGGACCGCAGAGCCGCCTGGCGCAAAGCCATCATTTTCTTCGGCGTCGTGACCGCAATTAATGTCCTGGTCGGCGGCCAACTTACCTACCGTGCGGTGGAACATATGGATACGCAGCAGTTTTGCGGACAAACCTGCCACGCCATGACGCCCCAATTCACCTCCCATACAAGACCGCCGCACCTGCGCGTCGCCTGCGTTAGTTGCCATGTGTCTCCCGGCGCAACCGGCTATTTTAAGGCAAAAACGGCCGGGACGCGACGTCTGGTGGGCGCTCTGATGGATAACTTTCAGCGCCCGATTGACTACATCCCTGGGCAGGAAGGCGCAGCGTCTTCTTCGGAAACCTGTGAAGTGTGCCATGCCCGCGAAACCACGCTGGGACCCCGGTTCCGGATTCTCCCGAAATTCGCGGAAGACGAGGCCAATACGAGGTCTGAGACCGTCCTGATGATGCGCGTTGGGGGCGGGGCGTCCGGGGGCATCCACGGAGCGCACCTGGCTCCCGGAATCTCGATCCGCTACTTCGCCACCGACAATAAGCGCCAGACGATCCCCCGCGTGGAGTACAAGAATACGAAAACCGGCATTAACAGAACGTTCCTGGCGGCTGGCTCCACCGATGCGTCCACCAAGAACCTGCGGACTTTCGTGATGCAGTGCGCTGATTGCCACAATCGGGTGGCGCACTCTTTTGAACTGCCCGACAGAGCCGTGGACCGTGCGCTGGCGTCCGGCGAATTGAATCCGTCGCTGCCGTTTGCCAAGAAGACGGCGGTGGCCCTGATTCAGGCAAAGTATGCCAGCGCGGACGAGGCGGGACGCAAGATTCCTGCGGCTTTCGAAGACTTCTACAAACAGAAGTATCCGCAGGTGTTCGCTGCGCAACAGCCGGACATTACGCGGGCCGGAGCGGCGCTAATCGCGATGTATCGGCACAACGTATTCCCGGAACTCCAGGTCACGTGGGGCACTTACCCCACCAACCTTGGCCATATGGCGTCGCCTGGGTGCTTCCGGTGCCATGACGGCGACCATAGTACGGCGGATGGAAAGACGGCCTCGAATGACTGCGAGACGTGCCACCGGACGCTGGCAGTGGAAGAGAAGGATCCTCCCGTCCTGAAGGATCTTGGAATTTCTACCGCAATGAGGTAGCTGCAAGTCAGGCAAACTATAATTTCTAACTAAGGAAAGGAACTCTCATGAAGAAACTAATTGGAACCGCAATCATCGCTCTGCTGGCCGGAGCCGGTATTTCCGCCGCCGCTGATGCGAAGGCTGGTCAGGCTGCGTACGATAAGTCGTGCAAGTCCTGTCACGGAGCCGACGGGACGGCGAACGCCGCCATGGCGAAGATGTTTAAGGTAGAGATGAAAGGTTTGGGGTCTGCGGAAGTACAGACTCTGAGCACTGCCGAGCTGAAAAAGATTATTACCGAGGGCAAGGGCAAGATGAAGGCCTCAACCGGCGTCACCGGCCCTGCGGTTGACGACGTCATTGCTCACGTTCGTTCTTTGAAGAAGTAGCTGAACTGGCAAGCTGATTTGAAAAGGCCGCAGCGAGGAGCTGCGGCCTTTTTATTACGGGGGAGTTTCCGTTCCCGTGGCCACCGCTGCCAGGGCCAGGGGCACCGGAAGCCCCGGACCGGGACCAGGGCCGGGGATCAGGACTTGATCGGCGGCCTGGAAGGCGGGAACGGCTTTGGGGGGGTGTTTTACCGTATCCGGACTGATCTGCGTTGTTTCATCCTTTGCCATGGAGTGTTACCTCGGAAGAAACTTTGCAAACGCCATGCCATTCGGCAAGGTTACCCGCCGGCCAGACCGTGTTTCTTCAACTTGTAGCGCAACGCATCCCGACCGATCCGCAGAAGCCGCGCGGCCTGGGACTGGTTGCCCCCGGCAGTCTGCATAGCTTTCTGGATAATGGTTTTTTCCTGCTCATCCAGGGCGTTATGGAACTCGCCGGCCATATCTCCGGACGAGATTGCTTGCGCTGCGCCCATGGGCGCAAGACCCGGCGAAATTGCCGGGGCAAAATCCTGGAAGTCATGACCGCCACCATGAGAGCCGTGGAGATAGGGCGGCAGATCACCCACGTCCACGGTGTCACCCATTACCATCATGCAGGCGTGGCCAATCACGTTTTCAAGTTCACGCACATTGCCCGGCCAGCCGTGGCTGGCCAGCACCGTCCGGGCCCGATGCGTCAGGCCACGAATCTCTTTGTGAAACTGCGCGGCGAACTTGGCGACAAAGTGTCGTTCCAGCAGGGCAAGATCTTCCTTGCGCTCGGCCAGCGGCGGGAGCATGATTTCCACCATGGAGAGCCGGTAGAACAGATCCTCCCGGAATCGTTTTTCCGCTACTGCGGCGCGGAGATCGTGATTCGTGGCGGCAATCACCCGAACGTCCACTTTCTTTGGCACCAGTGACCCCACACGCTGCACTTCCTGGTTTTGCAGGACCCGAAGCAACTTTGCCTGGGTTGACAGGGGCATGTCCCCGATTTCATCCAGGAACAGCGTTCCGCCGCTGGCATGCTCGAATAACCCCGCTTTGTCAACGGTGGCGCCCGTGAAGGAGCCGCGGACATGGCCAAACAATTCACTTTCAAAAAGGGTTTCAACAACTGCCGAGCAGTTCAGCACAACGTAGCGGCCCTGTGCGACGGGGCTAAGGCGGTGCAGGGCGCGGGCAACCAGGTCCTTACCCGTTCCGGTTTGGCCGGTTAAGAGCGTGGTCCGGTAATGCGGCGAAATGCGGCGGATCCGGGAAAACATTTCCCACATCAGGGAACTATTCCCCACAATCCCTTCGAACTCGGCGGTGGCGGCGAGTTCATCTTCCAGTTGCGCGCTCCGGCCACGCTTCCGGGCCGTATCCACGAACGCTCCGATGCGCTCCCGAAGCGCAACCACGGAAACGGGCTTGTTCAGGTAATCGGAGGCCCCTTTCCGGATCGCTTCCACAGCAGATTCGGTGGAATAATGCGCGGTCATGAGGATCACATCAATCGATGGATCGAACTCCATGATGCGGTCCAGGACGTCGATTCCGCTCAGTTTTGGCATCACCAGGTCGGTGAGGACAATCTGGGGATGACGCGAAAAAACGAGGTCCAGGCCTACTTCAGGGTCGGAGGCGGTAAGGATTTCCAGCCCGGGCAATTCCAGCGCGGTAGCCAGAAGTTCCAGGCTACCGGGGTTGTCATCAATGATCAGGAGCGACAGGGCATTCAAGGCGGGCATTCGCTGTATGGTATCAGTCGCTAACTCGAAGTAACAGAAACCCTTGACGGTCTTGTTAATTCCACCATTCGCTCCACCTCTCCGCGGAGAGCTGCCACGCGAATTGGTTTAGCGACATATCCGGTAAAGCCTGAAGCCAGGGCACGTTCGCGGTCACCAGTCATGGCGCTGGCCGTGAGCGCCATCACAGGTACATGCTCAAACGCGGGGTCACGGCGCAGTTCGCTCACCACCCCGAAACCATCCAGACGGGGCATTTGCAGATCCAGAATAATGACGTCGGGGTGAACCTGGTGCGCCTGCTCCAGGGCTTCCAGACCATCCGCCGCTTCGTAGACCTCATAACCGCAACTTTCCAGAACGCTTCGAACCAACTCTCGGCTGATGGCTCGGTCGTCGGCAACCAGGATCTTCTTCACGCATCCCTCCGGGGGCGCATGGGAACCGTAAAGGTGAAGAAACTACCCTTGCCCGGCGTACTCTCCACGTTGATGGTGCCTCCGTGGCCGTGGACAAGCCTCCGGGTGATCGCAAGACCCAGGCCCGTGCCTTCCCGCACGCCTCTTGTAGTGACGCCGGTCTGATAGAACTGATCGAAGATCGCTTCGTGCTCTTCCGGGGCGATGCCCACGCCGGTGTCCGTCACGGAGGTTACCAGGAAACCATCTACCGTCTTCGCATCCACGCGGATGTGGCCGCTGTGGGGTGTAAATTTCGCGGCGTTACTCAACAGGTTCACCAGGATCTGCTTCACCCTTACACGGTCTGCTTCCACGGCGCCATCCACCTGAATGTTGGCCTCGGTCCCGAGGGATTTTGCCCTTGTTACGGTTCGTACCGACGCCATGCTCTCTGCTACCAGCGCTGCAAAATCGAAGGGCTCCGGCCGCAGCTCCAAGCGTCCGGCTTCTATCTTGCTGAGATCCAGAATATCGTTAATCAGGTCCAGCAGGTGCAATGAGTCCGTGTGGATATGGCCGACGAACCGCTTTTGCTTTTCCGTCAGGAAGCCGTGGAGTTCTTCGCCGAGCAATTCAGAAAATCCGATGATGGTGTGCAGCGGCGTGCGAAGTTCGTGGCTCATGCTGGCCAGAAACTCGCTCTTCAGGCGGTTGGCGCGCTCAATTTCCCGGTTTTGCACTTCCAGTTGCTGATTGGCTTCAATCAGATCGCCCGTGTACTTCTCCTGCGCCGCGCTGAAACGCGCTTCCACAAGCTTTCGCTCCGTGATATCGCGAATGATGGCGGTGGTGGTGAAGCCCATTTCGGGCGACTCTGACGGACTGAGGCTGATTTCTACGGGAAACCGCGAACCGTCCCGTCGCAGCCCTTCCAGCTGCATGCCGATACCCATTGGCCGGATGGAAGCGTGGTTTTCGTAGCCGGCCCGGTGACCATGGTGTCGCGGGCGCACTTCTTCCGGGATCAGAATCTCTACCGGTTGACCCAGCAAATCGGTGCGGTCATAGCCGAACATTTTCTCCGTAGCGCGGTTGAGCAGGATAATGCGGCCCTGTTGGTCAACCTGCAGGATGGCGTCAGGAGCGGCATCCAGAATTTCCCGGATGCGGCGCTCACCCATTGCTGCACTTAACCCTGCGGCTGCTGTATTTAACCCTGCGGCTGCTGTATTTGACCCTGCGGCTTGTTGCCCCGCCCCGCCTGCAGTTGCCGGGGTTCCTGCTGCGGCATTTGACCCGGATGTAGCGTTGTGCATCTGAACTCCTAGAGCAATTTCGAGTCCATATCCTGCAATGGCTCATCAAGCCTACGATATCGCGCCTGGCGCGCCCGCAGCTAATTGTTGGAGCTGCTCGTCTTCTGGATCCGGATGTTCCCGTTGCGGGTGGTCAGCTCGATGGTGGGGCCACCAGTGCCGATGGTCTCGCTCAGATGGTCCTTGTTGCCGCGGTCGCCGCTGCCCTGGGTCAGAACCTCGAACTCACTGGAGATGGAGGCATTGGAGGTGTCGGCATTGATCCGCGCCGCCGCGCCGCCGGGCATTTTTACTGTAATAGAGCCGTTGCTCGATTCCGCCCGGATATCGCTCTTCGGCGCTTTGTCCATCGCCAGGGTAATCGCTCCGTTCGAAGTCGCCATTCGGACCGGTGCGGTGGTGGCTTCGTTCATCCGCACATCAATGGAGGCATTTGAGGTTTCCACCTCGCACTTGCCGCTAATACCCTCTGCCCGGACTTTTCCGTTGGAGGTCCTGGCCGACAGGCTGCCGTTAAACCTCGCTACCTCAATCGGCCCGTTGGAGGTGCGCGCATCCAGGTCTCCTGACGCATCGGCAACCAGGATACTGCCATTCGATGTCTTCACATGCGAGGTATTACCCACATGCTCCACCCGGACGGCCCCGTTGCTGGACGTGACGCGCTCTACCATCGCCTGCCTGGGTACCTTGATAATGAAACGCGCCCCGGAGTTTCCCGTGGAAGTGGAAGGGTGAATCGCACGGACTTCAACCAGCGAGGGCGAGTTGTGCGTTTCCAGCTTGACGGCATCCCGAAGCCGCTCGGTGGACCCGTATTTCGTCCCGCTGATATCCACCTTATTCTCGTCCCAGCCCACGATTTCCACCTTGCCGTTGAAGGTTTCGGCGATCACGTGCCCGTTTGGCTGCAGGTCATAGCTGAAATGGAAATCTTCCTGATAGCGGTCAGACGAGCCGTGGTCGAGATTTATGTCCAGGCAGCCGGTCAGTAACACGGCTACCGCAACCAGCGGAACGGTGAACAGGGATTGTGATCGCATAGGGTCCTCGCAAGAAGACTACGCTCGGGGAAGGGAGTCGGTTCGAAAAAGATCGGCGGAAAGATTCGCCTACTGCGCCCAGTTTCCCGCGATCATGCGCCGAACCGGGGCATCATCCGGCGAGCGGGGCGCGTGATCCAGGACGTTAAGATTCGCGGGCTGACCTTCGGCCACAGCGCTCGTTCCTGCCGGAACAAGCCACTTCCCCTGCATGTCGGCGCGCTGCGAGTCCTGCGGTACGGGAATGTCCTTGCGCAAACCAGCCGCCCGGATCGTCCCCCCCACAATAACCACAATAGAGTCTTCAATCGGTGCAGCGCCGGAGGATGCAATCAGGGTGCCGCCGATCAGGACCCTGGTCTTTGATTCCACACCCTGAGATTCCTGACAGCCAGCGAGGATGAGCGCAGTCGCGATAAGAAGAATTCTGTGCACGGGAAATCGCAGTATCTCACGCTGGACCGGGGCAGGGCTATGCGAAGTACTATAGTGGTCCATTGAACCTCAGCAATCTCTTTGATTCATCGTTAATCGGCCGCCGGGAAAAGGTGGGGCTTGAGTTCCAGGGCAGGGAATTCACGTTTGGGGAAATTGAGGTGCGCAGCAATCGTTTGGCCCACGTTCTGGCGGCGCGCGGCGTCGTCACGGGCGACCGCCTTTGCGTGTACCTGGTGAACTGTGTCGAGATGATCGACCTGTACCTCGCCTGTGTAAAGCTCGGGGTCATCTTCGTCCCGATCAATATTTTGTACCGCGAGCGAGAGATGGCGCATATTCTGAGCGACGCCCAGCCGCAGGCTCTCATCACCGACGCCGAGCTGGCTGTCACAGTGTCGATTTGGCATCCCGCAGTACTTTCTGCCGAAGCCGCCACGATGCCGGATTCACGGCCCGCTGTTGCGCTGGACGGCGATGCCCCCGCCGGAATTATCTATACCTCGGGTACCACGGGCACCTCAAAGGGCGCGGTCCTGACGCACAACAACTTCGCCGCGAATACCGTGAATCTGCTCGCGTGCTGGGAAATCAGGGACGCGGACCGTTTCCTGCTGGCCCTGCCTCTGTTTCATGTCCACGGGCTTGGCAACGGCCTGCATTGTTGGCTCGCCAGTGGCTGCCGTATGCGGTTGCTGGAGCGTTTTGAACACCAGACCGCCGCGGAGGTGTTTCTGGACTTCCGCCCCACGCTCTTCTTCGGCGTCCCTACCGTTTATGTGCGGCTGCTGGGTCTGGAGCCTGCCGCAGCGAGGGAGCTTGGCGGCTTTATGCGCCTGTTCGTCTCCGGGTCCGCACCACTTCCCGCGCAGGTGTTCGACGATTTCCATGCGCTGTTCGGCCACCGCATTCTGGAGCGCTACGGCATGAGCGAGACCATCATGAACATCAGCAATCCCTACTGGGGCGAGCGAAGGGCGGGGACTATCGGCTTCCCGCTACCGGGCATCTCTGCGAAGTTGCTGAGTCCGTCGTTTGAGCCAGTTGCGCCGGGCGAGACGGGCGAAGTTTATCTGAAGGGCCCGAACATCTTCGCGGGCTACTGGCGCCGTTCCGAGGCTACCCAGGACGCTTTTGTGGATGGCTGGTTCCGGACAGGAGATCTGGCCACCATCTCGTCCGATGGTTATTACACGCTGTGCGGGCGTAAGAGCGATCTGATCATCTCGGGGGGCTTCAATATCTATCCCCGCGAGATCGAGGAATTTCTGCAGGAACACCCGGCGGTGGTTGAGGCTGCGGTGGTGGCGCGGCAGGACAAGATGCGGGGGGAAGTTCCGGTCGCGTACGTGGTGCTGGAATTCCTCATTGATACGGCGGTGCTGGGGGAGTTGTGTCGGGAAAAGCTGGCGTCGTTTAAGGTGCCGCGGGAGTTTGTGGTGGTGGAGAAACTACCGCGCAACGCCATGGGCAAGCTCCAGAAGAATCTGTTGGGCAAGTAAAAAAAAGAAACGCCCGGATGTCCACCATTGGACTCCGTGCGCTTCTTCGTGTTTTTGAGGATAACTACTTGCGGACTTTGCGGCTGATGAGGCCACCCAGAGCGAGCATACCGATACCCAGCATGCCGAGCGAACCGGGTTCCGGTGTGTCGGAGGCGTTGAGGTTGGCCGAGGCAGGGAGGGCGAGAGCGGCGAGGCGGCGTGGCGAATCAGCGAAATGGATTTTCGATCCGAACTCCGCGTATGCTCTGTCCGTGTTGCAGGTCTTCCGTAAAGAGCGTGCCGCATTCGCCTTCTATCGCGGCACCCACAATCAGCGAGTCCCACCACGACAGTCTTTCGATGCCGTGAATAGAAAGTGCGGCTTCCAGAAGACTCCGACTGGACTCGATCCGAATCAAGGGTTCGACCAGACTCTCATAGAGAATCCCGGCATCGGACAACGTGAGAGGCCTGGCTGCTTTTCGGAGGAGGAAGTTCAGCCATTCATGAACCACCTGAAAGCTAACCCTGCCCATGCCGGTGGCGCCAGCCTGAACTAGCAATGATGCAGCTATCCTGTGCTTTCGGAGGTCCGCGCGATCCACTGCGTAGATCAACACGTTGGAATCCAGCAGGAACCTATCGCTCATTCAGTTGGTCGCGACTGGGCCGGGGACCGGCCTCGAAATATGCCATCTGATCCAGCAGTTTCTCGATGTCGTTCAATGTCGGATTGTTCTCATCGGAGTATTTTGCGAGCCAGATCCGGAACTCATTGTTGAGCGTCGTCTTGCGGGATTCGGCTTTCCGGCGAGCGCGATCAATCAATTCGGGATCTGCGCTCAGGGTTAAGTTTCGAAGTCCCATTTAGCCTTAGTGTACACGAAAATAATAGTGTGCACGAAGAAACTGGCGGCTCGATTCCGTGTGAGTGTGGGGCGGATGAAGAAGATCTCGGCAGCGATGTCGCAGACCGGGAAGATGGAGCGAGCGTCGGGAGCGCGGCGGGGGCGCCGAAGCCGTGTGACTCCGGCGGCGGTGGAGTACCTTGCGGCGCAGGTTCGGCGTGACGCTGTTGGGGGCAGTCGGCCTCTACGGCTGGGTCGCGTCCATGACTGTCGAGTCCGCCCCTGACGGTGATGTCTTCCCGTTCTTTGTGGCGCATGTCCTTTGCCCGTCCACTGCGGCTATGGGCTATCGGTTATATGGAAATGCTTCAGTACGCGTACTAAGGCTGAATCGAAAATACAGTCAGAGCAGAGTCGTTTGAAATCGCCACATACTGTTTCCCGTCAATTGCATAAGAAATCGGCGAGCTGCGAATTTCCGCGCCGGTCTGGTATTTCCACAGCAGCTTACCGGTCCGGGACTCCAGCGCCAGCAGGAAACCTTCCTTCGAGCCAGCGAAAAGCACTCCTCCCGCCGTGGAAAGAACGCCTGCCGAAGCCGACCCGGCCTGCAACGTGTACTTCCACCGGATGTCGCCCGAAAGTGGGTCCAGGGCGGTAATTACACCCTTGCCGCCAATGGACTCGTCCGCCTGGTCTCCGGTGCCGGTATAAGGCCGACCGGGATCCGGCGTCCGAACCACGCTCTTATACGTACTACAGGAATCTCTCGCCCCAATGAAAAAGAGCTTCGTCAGCGGATCATACGAGGGCGCATTCCAGTTGGTGCCGCCGGTCGCATCCGGACAGACGTAGTTACCCTCGGGCGTGGGATCGGTGTTCGGAATCACCAGCGGCCGGCCTTTGTCATCCAGACCTTTAGCCCAGGTCTGCCGCGTGAATGCTTTCCCCACCAGGAATTCGCCCGTCGTTCGATCCAGCACGTAATAGAAACCGTTGCGGTCGGCATGGAGCATCAGCTTGCGTGGTTTTCCGCGGAATGTGGCGTCGATCAGCACGGGTGTTTCGCTGGAATCCCAATCGTGCGTATCATGCGGCGTGAACTGGAAATACCACTTCATCTTTCCGGTTGCGGGGTCAAGCGCCAGCATGGAATCGGTGTACAGATTGTCGCCCAGGCGCGTGCCGCCCTCATAATCCGGCGAGGGATTACCGGTACCCCAGAAGATGGTATCCGTGTCCGGATCATACGTGCCCGTCATCCAGGTGGGGCCGCCACCCGTTTCTGCGGACTTGCCCGACCAGGAGGCTGCCCGGTTCGGGTCACCCGGTTGCGCGATGGCATGGGTCCGCCACAGCCGTTTGCCCGTCTTCGCGTCATACGCGTCCAGAAAGCCATAGAGCGCACATTCCCCGGCGGTAACGCCGACAATGATCTTGTCGCCCACCACCAGGGGCGCATGGGTGATGGAGAAGCCCTTCTTGTAGTCATCCACCGCGATATCGTAGATCACGCGACCGGTTTTGGCCTCCAGGGCAACCAAATGCGCATCCAGGGTGCCCAGATAAAGTCTGTCTCCCAGCAAAGCAAAACCACGGTTCGTGGAAACGGTACAGTTGGCGTGGAACTCGGGCAGGGGACGGCGGTAGCGCCAGATGGGGGTTCCGGTGCGGGCGTCCAGTGCGGCGGCGTTGTCACGGGGGCCGGTAACGAACATCAGGCCATCGGCAACAATCGGAGAGGTCTCCACGTTGGGGCCACCAAACTGGTAGGTCCATTGGGCAGCCAGTTTGCCCGCATTGGCAGGCGTAATACTTTTCAGGCCGCTCGCGTGCGTGCCGCGCAGGTCACCCCAATAGTGCAGCCAGTTCTGCGGCTCGGCTTTGGAATTCTTCAGGCGATCCCAGGTGACATTGAAGTCGCTGGCCGGGGTCCACTTGGAAAGGTCCGGCTGGATCTCGCCGGGGGCTTTCAGAAATGCAACCAGATCGTTAATCTGGTTCCCCGTCAGGGGTACCTTTGGCATCAGCGTCTTCAGGTCTTCGCGGGACCGGATGTCCGACTTCGCCAGCAGGTAAAGTTTCTCGGCACGATCCCGAAGGTACAGTGACCAGGTATTATCCACCACGATGGCGCCCCGGATCTTGCGACCATCGTTCAACGTGACTTCCGCTCCCCGGTTGCCACCACGCGGACGCTCGCCCGGGACTGAAATCTGTCCGGTGAGATCGCGAACCGACCTCTGCTCGCCGATACCCGTCAGATCGGGGCCGAAGCCCCCTCCCGAACCCTGAATTGCGTGGCAGGAGACGCAACCTGCCGAACCCAAGAACAGAGCTTTACCCGCCACAGCGTCGCCGGTGGCTTTTTCGTCCACGCCGCGAACCTGGGAGATGAGCCAGTCCGCAATCAGTTGTGGCTGGTTGGCTTGCAGCGGGAACGCCGGCATCCCGGTGCCTGGAATGCCGTCATGAATATTCTTCGCGATCTGTGCAGCGCTGTTGCCGTGGCGCCACGTGCCGCTGGTCAGATCCGGGCCCCGGGCCCCCTTCCCGTCCCACCCGTGGCAGGCCGAACAGTTGGCGGTGAACAGCTTCTGCCCTTCTTCAAGGGCGGCGGCGTTCGCGTCATGGGATTGTGCCGTGGCGGCTACGGCGAAAAGCAGAGTGAGCGCGACGAGGTATCTGGTGGACATGGCAGTCCTTAACAAGATACCTCTTACTGTCGGGTGGAAAGCTAGGGCTTGCCGCCAACGGCCAGGCGGGCCGCCGGTCCAGGCAACGAAATGCCATCCATATAAGCGGCCTGGCCCGGGATGGTGACGGGCAGTTTTCCGTTCACCGCAATATCGCCGAACAGCGCCCGGGCAGCGGAGATCTCTGACGGGGGAACCGTGCTGTAGGTTGCCAGGTACGCCGCGACATCGGGAAAGCTGCGCAGCAGATAGGGATTGCCCAGGGCGACCAGCACCACCGGCTTCTTCGTGGCAATCAGATTCTGTACCAGCTGGGGATAGCTGCCGCTGAGCGCAACATTCCCGCGATAGGCCGAGACGGAGCTAAATGCGGCTACCACAAACTGGGTGGCATTTTGGGTGCGCTCGAATGCTGCCGTAAGTGCCCCGTCGGGCATACCCGCGTTCAGCAGCTCAATCCTGGCTCCTGGTGCATGGTGTTTTATCTCCGCCGCGATCGCGGTTCCTTCCTTGCTGCGGGCGCTTTCCGTCAGGATAAAGAAGGCGGTGGTGGTGGCGTCGGTTAGCGGCAGCAGACTGCCAGTGTTGCGGACCAGCGTCATGCTGCGATCACTGATGTTCTGGGCCGCTTTGTTGTTTTCTTTGGTATTCACCGCCGCCGGGATATCCTTCACGTCCACCAGTCTCTTGTTGCCCAGACCGATTCGCGCCTTTGCTTCCAGAATCCGCCGGGCACTGTCGTCCAGGCGCTCCTGCCGCAGTCGGCCATCCTTTACGGCTGCCATCAGCGAGTCGATGGCAGCCTCGGCATCAGGCGGCATCAGAAGCACATCCACGCCCGCCTCAATCGCGCGCACTGCGGCTTCACCAGTAGAAAAACCGTTGGCAATCCCCTTCATTTCCAGGGCATCGGTTACCAGCAGGCCCTTAAAGCCCATTTCGTCCCTCAGCACCCCGGACATCAGTTTTGTAGAGAGTGTTGCGGGGCTGCCGGAAGGATCAATCGAGGGCACGGCAATGTGGGCGGACATCAGCGAATCCACCCCGCTCGCGATAGCGGCCCGGAACGGAGCCCATTCAATTTTTTCCAGGCGCTGCCGACTGCCGTCAAGCGTCGCCATGTTCAAGTGGGTGTCGGTGGCGGTGTCGCCGTGGCCGGGGAAGTGTTTGGCCGTAACCAGAATCGGGGCCCCTGCATGCGCACCTTCAATGTAGGCCGAGACCATGGCCGACACATCGGCGGGATTCTCGCCGAACGAACGAATGTTGATGATCGGGTTGTCGGGGTTGTTGTTGACGTCGGCGTCCGGGAAGAAAATCCACTGGATGCCGAGGGCTCTCGCTTCACGAGCGGTAATCTCACCTTCTTTGCGGGCCGTGGCCGGGTCGCGCGAAGCGGTCAGGGCCATGGCATGCGGGAACACCGTGGTTGCTTCTACCCGCATGGACGCGCCGCGCTCCAGATCGCCCGATATGAGTAACGGCACCTTCGCCATGCTCTGCATTCGGTTGGCGAAGCTGGCCACATCCCGCGGGGCCGGTTTCACGGCCACGTGACCATTCACCACGTTGATCAGAATGAGGCCGCCGATGTGCTCTTTCTGCACCAGCCGTACCAGCGTGCGGTATTCCCTTGCCCTGGTTTTCGAGGTGAAGCCGTTGAACGGCGAAACAATCAGTTGTGCGGCACGCTCGCGGGGCGAGAGGGTGGAAAGCCACTTCGCTGCAACTTGTTCCGGAGTTGCCGAAGCCGGCTTCGGAGCCGCTTGTTTCGTCTTGGGGGCGGTGCTGGCCTTTTTCGCAGGCGAACGCACAGTCCGCTTTACCGGAACCGCAGCCACAAGGCTCAGCCCCGCTATCAACGCCATCGCAACGTAGGCCGTGCGGCCCATTAGCCTGCTTTTCGGCCCAGACGTGCACGTACCGCGACAGCTGAACCGGGGCCGCGCTTTGCGGGACGCTGGGAGAGCTTTTTCACCGCGCGCAGTAGTTCCGGAACCTCTTTGTTGCTCTTTGCGATCACTTCGTCGGCACCCGTGCTCTCCTGGGTCAGACCCAGCGCCATAGCAAAGCCAGATAGCATGATCACCCGGGCTGTGGACCCCGACTCGCGGATGGTGCGAATGAACTCCAGGCCATCCATATGCTTCATGCGGTAATCGGTCACCACGATGTCGAACGCGCCCTGCTGAAACACCTGCCAGACATTCTCCCCGTCCTGCACCGTTACCACTTCGTAGCCTTGGTCCTGCAGAATCATCTTGCGAGCCAAAAGGCCGTGTTGGTTGTCGTCGGAGAGAAGGATACGCAGGGGAAGCACCGGGGAATGTTTCATCAGGAGGTCCGTCAATAGTTAGCAGAGCTGTAACCTTGTTGTCAACGAGTCCGCATCCGCTTGAAACGAAAGCGAATTTAGTTCTTGACTTCAATCGGCCAAACTACCGGTACTTCTGCCGAATCAGTTCAATTGCACTTCCTTGAAGACGTTTACTGAATGGGCACGGGAGCTTTGTAGCCGGCCTTGGCCACAATGGTATATTTGATCGGCTTGCCCTTGGGGTCCGTCACCCGGAGCGGTTCGTTGGTGGCCGGATTGATCAGTTGAACTGTCAGCTTGCGGAACTTGCCGTCCCGCGCCTGATTGGTGGGCGAATAGCCCAGCGAATACTGGTTGCGGAGCGCATTGTTGATCTGCGCGAAGGCGCCGGGCATTTCCGCCATGAAACGGGGGAAGAAGGCCTGTCCGCCGGTCTCCTTGGCGAAGGTTCGGAGTTCGTTGTCGCCCTGCAGGAAATCGATCATGTTCCCACCGCGGGCCTCCTGCATGGCGCGGGCCAGTTGCAGAATTCCAATGGAGTAAACGGGTACGCCCGACTCCTGCAGTAGTTTTCGCGTCTTGTCGTATGTGATCTTGCTAAACGTGTCGATGCCGGACGTGATAATCACGATGGCCCGGCGGCCTTCGATCTTCGACATGCGGTCCGCCGTGTCGGTGAGCGCATCGAACATGTTGCTCTCCGAGAACCCTGGAATTCTGAGGCGGTGTAACGCCTCGCCCAGTTTGTTGTGGTCATTGGTGAAATCGGCCAAAATCTCCGTGCGCAGATCGTAGGCGATTACCGCCATATAGTCGTCGGGCCTGAGGGTTTGCGTGAAACCATACGCGGCCTGCAAAGTCTCGTACCATCCCTGGCTCCAGTAAGATTGATAGCGATTGCTGAACTCAACGATCAGCGCCACAGTCATCGGCGCTTCGGTCATGGAATACTGGGTCAGGGTCTGGGGGACGTTGTCCTCCAGAATCCGAAAATTGCCTTTGGGGATGTTGGGGATCGGATAGCCCCGGTTATCCAGCACCGAGACGTCAACGTTTACGACTTCCGCCTCAGCTTTGAAGGTGACATCGGATGCTGCTTCGTCGTCCTTCTTCTTGTTGAGCTTCGAAGGGATCTTCGGCAATTCCCGTGGAGCCTGAACTTCAACAGGTTTCGTCTCGTTCGGTTGTGTGGGGGAGTCAGCCCTCTTGCGGGGGCGCGCTACCGTGGAACTGCCCGGCTGAATCGGGCCTTCCTGCGCCAGCAAATCGGGGCCTGCAAAGCCAGCCACCAAACTGAAGGCGGCGACACACGCAAGAAGAGTCTTGTTCATCATTACGCTATTGATCATACGATTTTTTTAAGACTCGTTTGGCCTCGCCCGCGCCACCTATGCGCAGACGTATTCCGGAGCCTGTTCGTTTCGTGGAGTGCTAATTCTTCCAGTCCGGCGGGCCGGAGCCGCGTTTGCGCAGGTAGACTTCGAACTTCTTCTTGTTCCGCTGCATTTTATAGTTCCGCCACCATCCAGCTAAACTGAAGCCTGCGCTGCTGCGTCGTGTGCCGCGCGTTGCAAACGTGGTTCTCATGTAGAAGAAACCGAAGATCATGCCGCCCAGGTGCGCCAGATTGCTGACCGCGTTGTCACCCTGAAACGAGCCAAGGAAAGCGATTGCGCCAAATATCATCACCAGGTACTTCGCCTTAATGGGGAAGAGCATGGAGAAGAGAACTTCCTGGTTGGGGAAAAGCATGCCGAACGCCAGCAACAGACCATAGACGGCACCCGAGGCACCCAGTACGAACTGGTCCGGATTGCCGAACAGCATGTTCGCTACAACCTGGGTTATACCGCCGCCGACTCCGCAAATCAGGTAGTAACGAACGAATCGCGAAGTCCCCCAGGTCTGTTCCACAGGGGCTCCGAACATCCACAAAGCCAGCATATTGAACACGATATGCATCGGGCTCCCCAGGCTGTGCAGGAACATGTAGCTCACCAGTTGCCAGATGGCAAAATGGCTCACCACTGCTCGCGGATGGAGGTAAAGAAACCGAAACACTGGCTCTTTTACGATGAGGGAAAGGAAAAAATCCAGCAGATAAATCGCAACATTCGCGATGATCAGGAACTTCACGCCGTCTGGAAACCCGGGAAGGCCAAAGGACGAACGGCTCTGGTACCGCGTGTCGTATCGCATGAAATGTTAGCCGGAAGAGTCGTGCCTGAATCTAAATTTGAGCATAGCACCCGGCATAAAACTTAATCCGGCAGCGTTTTACGCAGCATGCTGGCCAGGCGCTCAGATCTGGCTTCGAAGCCCTCCAGCTTGCGCTCTGCCGCATGGAGTTTGTCTGCCAGATGCAGACAGGCAAGCACGGCGATTCGGGTGGCATCGGGAGAATTGACGAGGGTGGCGATTGACGTCATGAGCTGGTCAATCTCCTCAGCTGCGCGATGAACCTCCGCTGCGTCGCCATCGGAGAGCAGCGTGTAGCCCTGGTTAAATATGTGGACGCGAACAGGCTGTTTGGCCATCGGAACGCTTTCAGGCTCACTTGCCGGTTTGGCTGTGAGCGTCTTCTCAAGAGTTTGCCCTGCGGAAAATACGAATCCGCCGTTCGGCTGTCCTCATTCTACGATGAAGCCGAACGGCGGATTGTGGTAAAACGAATTAACTTAACTGATCAATATGGCCCAGCAATCGTTCCAGGCGACCCCGAACCTTTTGGCGATCCGCTTTGAGCGAAAGAATTTCTTCACTGAGCGTACGGCCCGAGGCTTCTGTCTGCTGCAGGTCTTCGCGGACGGTGTCGAGTTCGCGAAGTGCGGCATCACGTTCCTGGCGCAGCTTGTTCACCAGTTCTACCGCACGCAGGATCCGCTCTTCAATCTGAGTCAGCGTATCCGGTTCGGCCACAGCAACAACTATTTCGTCGCCGGGTTCTTCACTGGTTAGTTCTTCGATTGGCTGTTCGTCTTGAACCGCGTCCTCTGCCAGGTCTGCCTGTTCTGCGGTTTCCTCTGATACGTCGGGATCTTCCGGGAACATAGGCTTAGTGCGCGCCAGCCAGTGCGGTGTTTGCCGCGGCAGCCAATTGGGCGAACTGAGCGGCATCTGCCGTTGCAGTTGCGGCCAGAACCTTACGGTCCAGTTCAATCCCGGCCAGCTTCAAGCCGTGCATGAACTGGCTGTAGGACAGACCTGCTGCACGAGATGCTGCGCCGATACGGACAATCCAAAGCGAACGATAGCTGCGCTTCTTCTGTTTCCGGCCGGTGTAGGCGAACTTGAGGGCTCGTTCAACGGCTTCCTGGGCGGAGCGGTACAGCTTGCTCTTGGTTAGAAAAAAGCCTTTTGCAAGTTTGAGCGTTTTAGCGCGACTTGCACGGCGTTTGGGTCCTCTTTTTACTCTGGGCACGTTTCTCTCCTGTATTGAATTGACGCTCTTGAATGAACGTCATCTTGTGGTGTGGCTTCAAAAAAACGAAGCCAACACCCTCGGCGGCGAATCGGGCACGTGCGGTGGCACCGTTCACACGCCTAAACTGCACTGCCTGCTAAGGGGTGAGCCCTAGTAGGGAATCATGCGCTTCAGTTTTGCCTGATCCGAAGGATCCGCGACTACTGAAGTGTGCAGTTTATTCTTACGCTTGCGCGCCTTGGAGGTAAGGATGTGGCGAGCAAATGCATGCTGGCGCACTACCTTTCCCGTCCCGGTTTTTTTGAACCGTTTGGCCGCACCTTTATGTGTCTTTAGTTTTGGCATGACTATGTTCCGGAAACCTACAGATTAGCACAAGCCGCCGGCAGAGCCGGTCACGTGCGCTGAAAATTTCGCTATCTGGATTATAAATCATCGGGTTACGCGGCTGGCAAGCTGGGTTGTAAACCTTCTGTTTTGGCCGCTTCGTGATACGTCTGGGGCAGGAGAAACTCTTTCATGGTTGGACTATTCGGCTCCACAGTTCTTGAGGCGGCAGTGGGCGCAGCCTCCGTCTATCTCATCCTGGCGATGTTCTGCAGCACCGTAAATGAGTGGATCGCGCACGCCCTGGACGCTCGTGCACAGAATCTAAGGAGAGCGTTGGCTTCGCTTTTTCACGGCCAGTCCCTGCCTGCAGGTGTCGACTTCCTGAATGCCTTCTATCTCCATCCGGTTGTTCGCGGGCAAACCCGAAGTGGGGAGCACTTCTCCTACCTCCCCTCCCGGGCCTTCTCCGCGGCTGTTATCGACCTGGCTACTTCTCACATGGAAGGGTCGGTAACCTTCCGGGATCTGGAAGTCGGTATCGGCAAACTCCCCACGGGCCCCGTGCGCCAGGTTCTGCTCACGTTGATTCAGAATGCCGGGGGGGACCTGGGCCTGGCTCAGGCCAATATCGAAAACTGGTTCAACGATGCCATGGAACGGGCGTCGGGCTGGTATCGGCGTCGCGCTCAGGTTTGGAATCTGGTGCTGGCCGTGCTGGTAACGGTGGCGACAAATGCGGATACCCTGCATTTGCTGCATCGCTTTTGGAGTGAGCCGGCATTGCGCGCCGGGCTCTCCGGCCTCCAGCCTTCGGGAGCCCTGGGGGCCGGAACCTTGCGCGATCTGGCTCCGGTTCTTGGCTGGACGGCTGACACGTTCAGAGCCAGTCCCCTCGACTGGGCCTCGCGTCTCGCCGGATGGTTGCTCACAATTGTCGCCGTCTCGCTGGGCGCGCCCTTCTGGTTCGACATCCTCAATCGCACGGTGAACTTACGGAATGCGGCTCGTCCCCCGGTCGATTCGCCCGCACCCGGAACGCTGACCGCCGATTCCCGCATTCCGAAGTGAGGCTGGTTACAATGGAGAAAGCGATGATCTGTAACCAGGGGAGTGGGCGCACTCTCAACCAGTTTGCGCTCGTCAGTTATATTCCTGAACCGCTTGCTTCATTTCTTGACGATTTGCGCCTCCAGTTGACTCCCGGGTGCAGTCCACATGCTCACCTGACCGTTCTGCCTCCACGTCCGTTCCTCGGCCAGGTCCCGCAAGCGGTGCACGATCTGCGCGAAGCTGCTTCTTCTTCTCCGGTTTTCGACGTGGCCCTTGGCGCTATAGAAGTGTTTGCCGGCTCCAACGTGATCTATTTGGGAATCACTCTCGGCGCGGACCAGGTTCGGGAACTGCACCGCAAGCTGAATGTCGGGGTGCTGGAACACATTTGCACTTACCCCTTCCATCCTCACGTCACGCTGGCCCAGGATTTTGATGCTCTTGAGGTGGAGCCGTTGGCAGCAAAAGCACGGTCCATCTGGTCTGGCTGGCGTGGATCCCGGACCTTCTCCGTGCATCTGCTTTCTTTCGTTCAGAATGTCGATGTAGGTAAGTGGGACGATCTGGCATCCGTTTGCCTCGCGGAAAACTCTGCCGAATGATCTCGATCTCTGAACTCAATCTCATTGCTCCACCGGGCAGCATTGCAGGCGCAATCGAAGAAGGTATACCCCGCCTGGCGCAGCTTTGCCCGAGTGCCGTGGTCCTTCCGGGGGCGGCATTACCTACAGTTGCGGGCGATTACGTGTTGAACCACTGGTTTGCCACCGCTTCCCGCGTTGAGCGCGCACGCGCCATTTCGCAACTGGAGTCGCTTCGGCGCGCCGGAGCCAGCCTGTTGATTTTGAGCCACGATGAAGCTCTGCTGGAGCAATGCGCTGACGAAATCTGGTGGCTTCGGGACGGGAAACTGGTCGGCCGCGGGCATCCGGCTGAAGTTCTGCCAGCCTATCGACGTCAGGCCACTTTGGAGTTGCGTGCGCATGGTGAAGGCCACAGCCCGACAGTCGCTCCAGTCCGGCACCAGGGAGATGGACGAGCGGAACTGGTTTCCATTGACCTTGTCGGCAGCACCGGTCAGCCTTCCACAGTATGGCGGAGCGGGGAAGAGGTGTCGGTTCGCGTCACCTTCCGCTATCTGGTCCCCGTTGCGGCTCCGGTGGTCGGAATCCTCATCCGAACCCGCTCTGGCCTGAATGTCTACGGCACCAATACGGAACTGGAGCAGTTGCAGCCGGGGCCTGTTGCCGAAGGTTCGGTTCTTCGGGTTACTTACCGGTTCCGGTGTGAACTCTGTCCGGGCGACTACACCATTACGGTTGCCTCGCACGATCCGGATGGTCTTTGGCATGACTGGCTGGAGGACGCGGTCGCCTTTGCCGTTACTGACGACCGCTATACCGCGGGTGTGGCAAATCTGCGAGCCAAGGTTTACGCCGAACTAACGGCCGGTTTATAGCCTCAGTTCAGCTCCGCCAGACCGTAGCTCATTACCGCCATAGCCGCCACGCACTTCCGGAAGTCCTCCGGCACAATCTTGTCGAACGTGTCCGCATCGGTGTGGTGATAGTCGAAATAGTGCTCGCCCACTGTACGTAAACCCAGCCCCGGGACGCCCGCCGCCACTAAGGGTTCAATATCAGCCTCCGCCCCCCCGCGCTCAATACGATCCGCGCCGATGGTTTTCAGCAACGCGCCAATGGCCTGCACGTTGCCTGCAAACCTGGGTGAAACCTTTGGGGTCGCGGCGCCGGGATTATTCGCGCGCCGACGCTCCGGCACAATGGCTGCCAAATCAAAGCCGAGCGGACGTTCTGCGCCCCCATCCATCTCAATCGCGGCGTAATGATGACCGATTTCTTCGCCCACCCATCGCCGGTAGGCCTGGCCGCCACGCCCACCATTTTCTTCGTTCACCCAGAACACGACCCGGATGGTCCGGCGGGGCTGAATTCCCAACTCCTTCATCAGCACCAGAGCCTGCAGGGCGGCGATCACACCCCCGCCGTCGTCATGTGCCCCTTGTCCCACATCCCAAGAATCCAGGTGGCCACCCATCACCACTACTTCATCCGGCAGTTCACGGCCCCGAATCTCGCCCATCACGTCGGCCGAATCCGCATCCGGTTCCTCGTGCGCCTCCATTTCCAGATGGACCCGCACTTTCTGGCCCGCCCGCGTTAGACCATGGAGCCACATCGCGTCTTCCACCGCTATCGCCGCCGTTGGAATTTTTGGAGCGTCAGCCGTATATCGCATAGCGCCGGTATGCGGGTCGCGGAGGCTGCGGGGCGTTACGGAACGAACCAGCGCGGCAACCGCTCCCAGTTTGGCGGCTCGGGAGGCTCCGCTTCCGCGATACTGTACGGTCTGGCCATAACTGACGAAGGGCGCGTCATAGACCACTATCTTGCCCGCGACACCGGATTTCCCCAGCTTGTCCAGCTCGGCAAAGTCTGAAACCACCACTACATCCGCCGTAATGCCGCCTTTTGGGGTTGCAATGCTCCCTCCCAGACCCAGCATCGCGATTGGCTTATCTGCGGGGGACACCAGGCGGGCAGCCTCGTTCCCTCGCACCCAGTGCGGCACTTTGGTGGGCACGCGGCGCACGTTCTGGAGGCCGACCCTCTTCATTTCAGCTTCTGCCCAGGAAACCGCCGTCTCCAGGCCCTTCGAGCCGCTCAGCCGGTTGCCGATCCGGTAGCAAAGGTATTCCAGGCGGTCCAGACCCCCCTGGTCTTTCATGGCGGACTCAATCAGCTTGTCCGTATTCTCTTTTAATGCGGTCGTGTCCACCGACTGCGCGCAGGCCGCACCGGCACAAATCACCAGCGTCCACAGGCGCCTTCCGGTCTTCATCATGAAATGTCCTTTTATGCCCCGGCTCCGGCCTTGCGGTGCAGTTCACGCGCAAGGCGGATCAGATTGTCTTCAAATGCAATATTGATCGGCCGGGGTGTGTGATGTTTTAGATACCACTTACGCGTTTCTTTCAGCCCGTCGGCAAACGGCGTCGGCGTTATGTTCAGAACCCGACGCACCCTGCCGATGGTCTGGGTGATCGGGGGCATGTCGTAATACTGGCCGAAGTAGAGAGGTTCTTCAAACGCGTTGCCGCCATGCCGGGTGATCAACTCACGCGGCACCCGGACCAGCACGGGTTGTTTGCCCGCGATTTTTGCGAATTCGTTCACTACGTCAACCTGCGTCAGGGGTTTGTCGTCCGCCACATTGAAGGCCCTGCCCGGCGCGGTGTGCTTTTCCAGCGCGCGATAACAGGCTTCCACCAGATCGTTTACATACACAAACTGCATCAGCCGGTTGCCGTCACCCGGGATGATGATTGGCCTGTCCACCCGCATACGGTCCCAGAAAAACGCCTCGCGGTAAAACGGGTTTTCCGGGCCGTAGACAAACGGGGGACGTATCGTCACAACCGGGAACTTTGATTCGTGATACATGCGGAATAACGCGCGTTCGCTCGAGGCTTTGTTTCGCACATAGGGGTTGGGGTGGATGTCGCTGGCGAGCGGATCATCCTCGGCATGATTGAGCCCGTCGCCATAAGCGGCCACACTGGACATGAAGACATAGCGAGTCAGGTCACCCGGGATGGCCTTCGCGGTGGCCTCTACCTGTTGTGCGGTGGTGCCGCGTTCCCAGTCGTAGGCGATGTCGTAAACCGCATCAAAGCGCAGTCCTGAAAGTGCCTCGCGTATGCTGGCGACATTGTTCCGGTCGGCCTGCGCAGACCGAACCTTGCGGCCAAAAGGATGCTCCGCGCGCCGATGGAGAATGGTAACCTCATGGCCTTCGCTCAGTAGCTTTTTGACGAGCAGCTTGCCTATGAAAAGCGTTCCGCCGATTACAAGAACCCGCATCGTCTCGCCCTCAAATCCTCGGTGGGCCGGACAGCCCCCTGGGTATTGTTCCTGCCGTCGTACAGCCGGCGGCTCTTCTCATAGGTAGTATTCCACGTCGCCTGGAAATTGCAGCCAACCTCTGCCGATGCGCTCCCGTGAATCCTTCGGATGATCACTTGCAATTCAATGAAATGATTGGATTAAACCCGCCGCTATACTATCAGATGATGCTGCGGCGTACCACCCTCCCCATAAGCGCGATCATCGCCGACGACGAAGATCTTGCGCGTGCGGAATTGAAGTACCTCCTCGACGAGATCGGTGATGTGGAGGTTGTCGGAGAGGCGTCAAACGGTTTGGAAGCGGTCGAGTTGATCCGGAAACTGGATCCGGCCATTGCCTTCCTGGATATCCAGATGCCAGGGCTTGACGGTCTCAGCGTCGTGCGCAGGCTGCGTGAATCCGGCATCGAGCCACCCCATATTGTCTTCTCCACCGCGTACGATCAGTTCGCCGTGGAGGCTTTCCGCCTGGAGGCCACCGACTACCTGCTGAAGCCCGTAGAGCGCGAGCGGCTGGAAGAGACGCTGGAGCGTGCGCGACGCCTCATCTCAGACCGAATCTCTGAACCTGCAGCCACCACGCAGGCGCCGCGCGGCCCGGTTCTGAACCGATTGCTGGTTCGGAGCGGCCAGCGGAATCTGATTGTCGATCCTCTGGAGTTGATCTTTGCCACCATCGACGGCGGCGTCATTACGTTGGTAACAACCCAACTGGAAGGCCAGTCCAGCTACCGGACCCTGGAGGAACTGCAGTCCGCGCTTGATTCCGACGTCTTCTGGCGAGCGCATCGGTCGTTTGTCGTCAACATCAACCGGATTCGGGAAGTGGTGCCCTGGTTCAAGTCGACATATCAACTGAAAATGGACGACAAAAAGGGCAGTGAAATTCCGGTGAGCCGGCTACAAAGCCGCCGTCTGCGGGAAATGCTGAACTTGTAGACCTTCCCGGACCACTGCCCCTTTGACATTGCGGTGCAATTCGTCACAGAATTTGGTCGTGATGAAATTTATTCAGTTTGCCGCACTGCTTACGTGCCTGCCGTTTTCCATGGCTTGGGGGCAATCAACAAGTTCCGCCGCGCTCAGCGGGCTTGTCACGGATGCCACCGATGCCGTTGTGCCGGAAGTGGCCATCATCGCTGTAAATCCTGAGACGCAGTTCACCCGCCAAACAACAACCGGTCACGATGGCACCTGGCGAATCGATCTGCTGCCTCCCGGTGTCTACGAGCTTCGCGCCGAAAAGACGGGTTTTGCTCCTGTGCTCCACAAGGGAATTGTGCTCACGGTAGGAGCCTCCACGGTCCTGGACCTGAAGCTCCAGGTGGCCAGCGGCAGTTCCACCGTCGAAATCGTTGCTGATGTCCCGGTTCTGGAGACCGAGCGGACTCAGCAGGCAAACACGATTGATCAGCACGCCATCGCGGACCTTCCGATTGACCGGCGAGACTATCTGAGCTTCTCCCTGCTTGCTCCCGGCGTCTCGGATTCCAAAGCCCACGCCGATTCCAACAGCTACCGCGTGAAACAGACGCCGGACTCCGGCCTGTCCTTCTACGGCAGCAATGGCCGCGGCAACATCGTTAACGTGGATGGCGGCGAGTCGAACGATGGTGGCGGCGGAGTCCGAACTACCGTGGGGCAGGAAGCCGTTCGCGAGTTTCAGATCAACCGCTCAAACTATACGGCCGAGTACGGCGGGTCGCGCGGTGGCGTGGTGAATATTGTTACAAAGGGCGGCACCAATGCCCTTCACGGCAGTGCTTTTGGGTTCTTCCGGCACCAGGGTCTGGATGCCACAAACCCGTTCAACCTGGTTCTGGATTCCACAAACCTTGTCACGCGGGTGAAGCCGCAGTCTCAGCGGCAGCAGTTCGGGGCAACCGTTGGCGGAGCAATCGTCAAAGACAAGACTTTCTTCTTCCTGGACTACGAACAGCTGCGCAAGCGGGAGTCGAGCGCAGTGCCGATTCTGACGGATATTTCCGTCTTCGGGCCCACGGCCGCGCAAAAAGCCATTCTCTCCCAACTCCCGGCAGCTGCCGCAGCGCAGTTAACGGCCGTTCTGAGCACTCCGGCCTCCGTGCAGCAGATGTTTCAGCAGAACAGCGGTATCTTTCCGTTTCAGGCGGACCAGCACCAGGGCCTGATGCGTCTGGATCATCAATTGAATCAGAATAACCAGTTCTCAGCCCGCTTCAACACCAGCCGGGGCTTCGAAACCAATCCCAACGTGAGCGCCCTCACCGGCATTTCCCGTGGCTTTGTTTCCGATGTCTTTGATACCGTGGGTACTCTCAACTGGTTCCACGTCTTCAGCCCGCGCCTGATCAACGAAGCGCACGCGCAGTTCGACTACTACGATCTGGTAACTGATTCGAATGAGAAGTTCGGCCCGGCGCTCGAGATCGCCGGTTTTGGGAACTTCAATCGCGACCGCTTCCTGCCCAGCGACAGCATCTCACGTCGCTCCGAGTTCTTCGACAATCTCACGTGGACCCACGGTCGCAACACCCTGAAAGCCGGGGCTTATGTCCTGATCCGCAACCAGCATACTGACTCCGCAACCTTTATGAGTGGTCGCTTTACTTTTGGCTCGCTTCCCGGTGGTCTGGTAAATGCGGCGCTGGCCTCCACCACCATCAATTCCCTGCAGGCCTTCAATCTGGGGCTGGCCCAGAGCTACCAACAGGGCTTTGGGAACGGTGTTGTGTCGGCTACCTATCCTCTGTATGCCGGGTTCGTTCACGATGAATGGCGAGTCACCAATAAGCTGACCCTGAACGCGGGGTTGCGCTATGAAGTGGACACGCGCCGTGCGCCTTTGCCCACTGACCACAAGAAGCTGGCCCCGCGCTTCGGTTTCGCGTTCAGTCCGGACAGCAAGACCGTCATTCGCGGCGGCTACGGCATTTATCACGCGGCCATCGATTTTCAGATCGACTACAGTGTGTACGCGCTTGGTGTCACGCCCTCGGGCTTCCGGCCAATTGCGCAGGTGCTCACCACCATCCAGACTGCGGGCGCACAAAGCGCGGCCAACATCTTCTCCACACTGCGGGCGAAGGGCGTCATCGGAATTCCCACCCCCACCCGGCCCATCACCGCAGGTGACCTGACGCAATTTGGTATCAATATCAGCCAGACCGGCCCCCTGCCTCCACTTTCCGTCATTTTCAAAGCCGCGCCGGGCTATCGAAATCCGCAGACCCAGCAGGCCAGTCTCGGAATTCAGCGTGATTTCGGTAACGGTTTCAACGCTGCCGTGAACGGTATCTTCGTCCGCGGGGCGCATTTGACGGATGCCTACGACGACAATCTGCTCTCCACTGCGCCCTTCGATAAGGCCATCGGTACCCAGAACTACGCGGCCGATGCCACCCACCCCGGGGGCTATTTCGTGAACCCTCTCATCTTCCAGAGCAATCTGTATGAGTCGAATTCCAACTCTTTTTATGGAGCTATGATCCTCGAGGGCAGCAAGCGCTTTGGCCGCAACGTGCAGCTCCACGCCAACTACACGTGGAGCCACGCAACAGACGAAACGACCGATTACAACAGCGATTTCGAGCCGAACAATCAGTTCTGCCGCCGCTGCGACCGAGCTTCTTCTTCGTTTGATGAACGCCACAAGGTGGTGGCCTACGCGATGATCCAGACGCCTGCCGCCAGCAACCCCTTGCTGCGTAACTGGGTCCTCTCGCCCATTTATCAGTTCCACAGCGGCCAGCCCTTCAATCTGCTGGTGGGCGGTACTGACCTGAATAATGACCGCCACAACACCACCGACCGTCCCGCCTATGCGGGGCGCAATACGGGTCTGGGGCCCAGCTTTTGGACGTTTGATACCCGTTTCCAGAGGGCGATTCCTCTGCGGGAGAAAGTCCGTCTCGACCTGATGTTCGAAGCCTTCAACCTGTTCAATAAGCTGAACTACCAGAGCGTCAACAATACCGTTGGGGCCACCTTCGCCGCGCCGTTCAACGTGGCAGGCCGCGCGGACCGGAGGCCAACCGACCCGCTTGGTTTTACCTCCGCCTTCGACCCCCGCCGGATTCAGTTGGGCTTCCGGCTAATATTCTGATTGCGGACTTTTTTAGGAATTGATCTCGGCTGGTACGGGAAACCTACCGGCCTGGCGTCCCTGGTCTTCGATGGTGACCAGCTTCAGCTGAAGAGCCTTGCGCGCCTCGAAGCGACTCCGGACATCCTCGATTGGGTGCGACAGGAAGCCGAAAACGGTGATTCCATTGCAGCCATTGATGCCCCTACGGTCATCGCCAACGAATTCGGAATTCGCCCCTGTGAGCGGGAGCTGAACGCCGATTTTCGCCGTTTCCACGCTGGATGCCACCCGGCAAACCTGAGCCGTCCGTTCGCGCCGTATGTCCTGAGCTTCTCAAAGGCTGTTGCCGACCTCGGATTTCAGCACGGTGCGCAGATGGAGGCGAAGGCGACGGGGCGATACCAGCTGGAAGTTCACCCTCACTCGGCCACAGTCTGCATGTTCGGCCTCCCTCGGATCGTGAAATATAAGAAAGGCCGCCGGGCCGAAAAAGCGTCAGAGTTGGGTCGTTTGCGAGACCTTTGCCTCAACCATTTCCCGGGCCAGGAGCCAGCCCTGCCCCTCCAGCTCCCGCCAATCCCGAAAATCGGCCCCACCAAGCCGGTGGAGGACCAGATAGACGCCGTCATCTGCGCCTATATTGCCGCACACTACTGGTATTGGGGCCGGGCGGGGAACACGGTGTACGGTGGCAATGACACCGGCTACATCGTGGTCCCCCATAAGCCTTAAGCTATTCCGCGCGACCCTTCAGGCGACGAACCCAGAGCTCGCGATACCGCACCGGGGTGTTGTGATTCTGCAGTTCCAGCGGGAGGTCACCGTGGGCCTTATAAATGCCAACAGCGCGGTGCAGGGTCGGGCCAAGTACCTGCTCATGGTTCTGCGTCATCACTCCGTTGTGGAAAACCGTCACATAGGCGGGCTTTACCAGTTTCTCGCTGTCGAACTTCGGCGATTCGAAAATAATGTCGTAAGCCTGCCATTCACCGGGCTTGCAGGAGGCGTTCACGTACGGCGGATACTGGCCGTAGATGGCTGTTGCCTGGCCATCGGCGTAGGTCGGGTTATCCCAGGAATCCAGAACCTGAACTTCATACTGGCCCATAATCATGATGCCGCTGTTCCCACGATTCTGGCTGTCGCCCTTCACTACCGCAGGCGAAGCCCATTCCACGTGGATCTGAAAATCCCCATAGGAGGACTTCGTCCGCAGGCCACCCTTACCCGGAAGCACTTCCATGTAGCCGTTCTCTACTTTCCAGGAAACCGGCCCCGCAACTCCGTCCTTGTCCGGTGTCACCCACTTGCTGGTATCCTTGCCGTCAAAAAGAACTTCTGCGTCGGACGGCGCTTTTACCACCGGCGCGTTGCAACTGGCCGAAACCATGGCGGGACGGGGGCGTGTCGAATCGTGGACTTTCCATTTTGAGCCCGGATAGGACGGTGTGTCGTCGTATCCCAGGCGATGGTCCTGGTTCTGCTGTCCGGACAATTGCATTGCCAACGCGAACGCGGCGAGGGTGAAAAGGGTTTTCTTCATGGTCAATACCTACCTTTGAATAGAGATACCACCTTCCGCTCTCCGGCGAGGTTTCGTGCGAACTTTTTGCCACCTCACCCGTATGAACTCATTGGAGTCCAGCTCCAGGAGAACGAAGCCGTGGCCGTTAAAAAACGTAAGACAGTCCTGTGGGTTACCCTCACCCTGCTGGTTCTCTCCGGGGCGGCGTTCTTTTCCATCAAGGCTCTGAACAACAAACCCACGAAGCTCGATCCGGAAAAGCTGGCAAAGGCCGAACGCATCGATCTGGCTCGCTCCGTGGTCGCGACCGGACGCATTCAGCCCGTTACTCAGGTTGAAATCAAGAGCAAGGCCAGCGGTATCATCCAGAAACTGCCCGTTAATGTGGGCGATATCGTCCATAAGGGCCAAGTGATCTGTGAACTGGACCAGAACGATCTTCTGCCCCTGGTTCGCCAGCAACAGGCCGCATTGCACGTTTCCGACGCTAACCTGCGAACTGCCGAAGCCGATTACGAACGTTATAAAGTGGACGCCGCCGGGGCCGAGATTCCGTTCCTGAAGAGCGATATGGAGCGCGCCCAGAAGCTGTTTCAGGGCGGGCTAATCGCGCAGAATACGCGGGATGACGCGGAGAAGAACTTCCGTTTGGCCGCGCAGAAACAAGAGTCAGCCAAAGCCATGCTGCACTCTGCCACGGCCTCGATTAACCGGGCGAAGGCGGCTTTGGAACAACAGCAGGCGGTGCTGGCGCAGGCTGAAGAGAACTTACGCAACGCCACCATCGTTTCTCCCATTGATGGCGTGGTCCTCTCGCGTGACAGTGAGGTAGGGTCTGCCGTTAGCTCCATTCTGGTAGTTGGCACCAGCGCGACCCTCATCATGGCCATCGGGGATCTGAACGAGGTCTACGTAAAGGGGAAGGCCGACGAAAGCGATGTCGGCAAAATCTACCTCGGGCAGCCGGCCCGAATCACCGTTGAGTCGTTCAAAGACCAAAAATTCGCTGGTCATGTGACCAAGATTTCCCCGCTTGGAGTGGAAAAGGACAACGTGACCACATTCGAAGTTCGCGTCTCGATCTCCAACGAAAAGCGCCTCCTGAAAGCCCAGATGACGGCCAACGCGGAGATCATCCTGGAAGAACACAAGCAGGTTCTGGCTATCCCCGAAGGTGCCATCCTTTACAACAAGGACAAGTCCACGTCGGTCCAGCTTCCCGATCCGACCGCCGAAAAGGGCGTGAAAAAGATTGCGGTCACTACCGGCATTTCCAACGGCGCCAAAACCGAAATCCTGAAGGGTTTGCAGGAAGGGCAGCAGGTCGTCCTGCAGTAGCCCATGACCTATCTGGCCGAGCTATTCCGGCAGGTCGCGGGCAGCCTGCTGCGCAACAAACTGCGTAGTTTTCTCACCATGGCGGGTATCGCCTGGGGCATCACGTCCATCGTGCTGATTGCCGCCATGGGTGACGGCTTCAAAGAAGGCCAGCACAACAACATGAAGAGCCTGGGGGAGAATCTGGTGATCGTCTTCGGTGGCCGGACCGAACTCCAGGCTGGTGGCGAACGCGCGGGGCGGCGGATTCGCCTGGACTATACCGATGTGGAGAATATTCGCCGGGAAGCTTACCTGGTGGGCCTGGTGGCGGCCGAAGTCGGCGGGAACGTAAAGGCTACCAGTCCCTTCAACAGCGGTTCTTTTGAGACCAGCGGCGTGGAGGCTCACTTCACGCAGCTCCGCAATATCCCGATTGGCGAAGGGCGCTTCTTTACCGAGCAGGAAGAGAAGGGCGGGGAACGCGTCTGCGTGATTGGCTCGGACGTGAAGAAGCAACTCTTTGGCACGCGGCCCGACGTGAAGGGGCAAAAGCTTTCTCTGAACGGTTTCCCTTACCGAATCATCGGCATCATGGCTGATAAGCAGCAAAACAGCAGCTATTCCGGCCTGGATGAGAAAAAAATCTTCCTGCCCTATACCACCATGACGCGGGATGTTCCGCCGCCTGCACGCTACTACACGCCAGGTCTGCTGGACGAGATTCTTTATCAGCCAAAGTCCCTCGCCGAGTACGAAGCGGCACAGAAACAGGTGAAGTCGGTGATCGCGCGTGACCACCAGTTCAATCCCACGGACAAATCGGCTCTTGGGATGTGGGACACCGTGGAGGACCAGAAACAAGTAGATGGCATTTTCGATTCCATGACGGTTTTTCTCGCCATTATCGGCCTCGTAACGCTCTCGCTGGGCGGGGTTGGCGTGATGAATATCATGCTGGTCACGGTCTCGGAACGGACGCGGGAAATTGGCCTGCGCAAGGCTCTGGGCGCCACTCGCAGCCGGATTCTGGCCGACTTTCTGGTGGAAGGCTGCGTCCTTGCCTTCGCCAGTGGCGTTGTCGGGTGGGGCGTCGCCTTCGGCCTGTCCAGCTCTCTGAAACTTGTCCAGATGCCGGACATGTTTCCTGGTTTGCCCGTCAGGATGGAGACCACGGCGGTGGCGTTCGGCTTTCTGGCCCTGATTGCGGTTGTCTCATCGCTGATCCCGGCCTGGAAAGCCGCCTCTCTGACACCGGTCGAGGCGCTGCGGGACGAACGATGACACTCAGCGGCATTCTCGGCGAATCGATGGCTGCGTTGCGCTTCAATCGCCAGCGCAGCATCCTGACCATGCTCACCCTCGGCTGGGGTGTTTCCTGCTTCGTGATCCTCTACTCCTACGGCGAGGGCTTCAGTACTGCCCTGAAAACGTCCTTTCAAGCGGTGGGACAGGATCTGATTCTTGTCTTCGGGGGGCAGACTTCCAACCAGGCCGGCGGTGAACGCGCCGGCCATCGCATTCGGATCGAACTGGACGATGTCGCGGCTATTCGCGATTCCGTCCCCATGATTACGGCAATTTCCCCGGAAGCTCTGGTGCGCAACGCCATGGTGGTGCGCGGCTACCGGCAGCAGAATCTCACCATTCGTGCCGTGGAATCGCCCTACGGCCGGGTCCGCAATATGACCCTGGCTGAGGGCCGCTGGCTTTCGCCGGAGGACGATATTACCCGGGCAAGAGTTGCCGTTATCGGGTCCAAAGCGGCAGAAAAACTATTCGGGGAGATCAATCCGGTCGGGGAATACGTCACCATCAAGGGCACGCAGTTCCAGATTGTCGGTCTGCTGAAAACCAAGACCCAGATTTCCAACTACAATACGCCGGACAACCAGTGCCTCTTCATTCCTTACCAGACCGCGTCCATGTTCCGAAATATCAAGTATCCGGATAACTTCGTCTGGACGCCCGCAAACCCGATCTTCCGCGCTCAGGCCGTCAGGGAGGTCCGGGCCACTATGGCGCGCCTCCATAATTTCTCGTCGAACGACGAGCGCGCCCTGGAAGTGATCGTCTTCAACGAATTCATGAAGATTATCGACGTGATGTCGCTTGCCTTGCAGGTTCTCCTGGGCTTGATTGGCGCCATGACCCTGGCCATCGGCGGCGTCGGCCTCACCAATATTATGCTGGTTTCCGTCACGCAAAGGACTCGTGAGATCGGCGTCCTGAAATCAATCGGAGCCACCCGGGGCGAGATTCTGCTGCAGTTCCTGTTTGAGGCAATGGTGATTGTTACCGTTGGCGGCGCGGTAGGCGTTGTCATCGCCTGGGCCGCGACCGCGGGAATCGGAACGCTGCCACTGCTGGGGCCGCTGTTCAAAGACGAGAGCGGACAGGGCGATATTCACCTGAAGATATCAGGCTTCGCGGTGGTTACGTCCACCCTTGTTTTGGAAGTAGTGGGCGTCGTCGCGGGCTTGCTGCCTGCACTAAAAGCGTCACGGCTCGACCCGATTGACGCCCTCCGTTATGAGTAAGCTCTGCGCCGCTACGAATTAACGCCGTGGCACTTCTTGTACTTCTTGCCAGAGCCACAGGGGCATGCGTCGTTCCGTCCAACCTTTGGCGCGGCGTGTACCGGCTGCGGCGCTTCGGCTCCGGCGGCACTCATGAACTGAAGCTCCTTGAGCTCCTTTTCATGCTGGCGCTGAATGTTCCGCGTCATGTCCTGCACGGCCAACTGAGCCTGACGGCGCTGCTCTTCTTCGGCAGCCTTCGATTGCTCAATCGCCCGTTGTTCGGCCGTGGCTTCTTCATCCTCCATACCTTCGTCGTCCGTCACGAAGGGCAGGGAAGCGTTGTTCTGTTCAAAGCGCAGGAAGTAGAGATATCGGACAGTTTCGTCTTCAATCCGGTCCATCATTGCTTCGAATAGCTTGAAAGACTCCTTCTTGTACTCGACAAGGGGGTCCTTTTGGCCATAACTCCGCAGTGCGATGCCCTCTTTGAGGTGATCCATCGACAACAGATGGTCTTTCCACTGATCGTCGATCACGTGGAGCATGATGTTGCGCTCGGCGTCGCGCAGCAAGCTGGTGCCTACCAAGGCTTCCTTGGCCTCGTACACAGCCTTCGCGCGGTTCAGGAGTTCTTCTTCTATACGCTCGACCGTCAGGCCACCCAGGTCAGCCGGATTCATGCGCGCGCCGAACTGAGTCAGCATATCCGTCTGAATACCCGAGAGATCCCATTCCGTGGGACGAACTCCTTCCGGGCAGCGTATATCGACGATGCCGCCGATAACGCCCTTCGTCATGTCAAAGATGCGGTCGCGCTGTTCCGCGCCTTCCAGCAACTGGCGGCGCATCACATACACGGCCTGCCGCTGCTTGTTCATCACATCGTCGTATTCGAGGAGGTGTTTGCGCGATTCGAAGTTCTGGACTTCGACAGCCTTCTGAGCTGCCGCAATCCGCTTCGTAATCATGCCGGATTCAATCGGCACATCTTCTTCCATGCCCAGGCGCAGCATCAGATTCTGCATACGCTGGCCGCCAAAGATGCGGAGCAGGTCATCCTGCAAAGAAAGGAAAAAGCGGGAACTGCCGGGGTCGCCCTGGCGTCCGGCGCGGCCACGAAGCTGGTTATCGATACGGCGGGAATCGTGGCGTTCCGTGCCCACGATATGCAGGCCCCCCAGCGCCACCACTTCGTCGTGCTCAATCTTGCAATCGGCCCGGGATTTCGTTAATGCTTCTTCCCAATCGGCCTTGTATTCTTCCCGGTCCGGGTCCTTGCCCGCCTTGCGCATGGCTTCACGCGCCAGCGATTCCGGGTTACCGCCCAGCAGAATATCGGTACCGCGGCCCGCCATGTTGGTGGACACGGTTACGGCGCCCTTGCGGCCCGCCTGCGCCACAATGGAGGCTTCCCGCTCGTGGTTCTTCGCGTTCAGAACCTCGTGGCGGATGCCGTTCTTCTTGAGCAGCGCACCCAGAGTTTCCGACTTTTCCACCGAAATGGTGCCAACCAGAACCGGCTGGCCACGCTCATGGTATTCCTTGATTTCCTTCGCCGCGTTCCGGAACTTCTCGTCTTCTGTCCGATAGACGACGTCCGTATTTTCAATGCGCAGCATGGCCCGATGCGTTGGAATCACGAAGCAATCGAGCTTGTATATCTTCTGGAATTCGGCGGCTTCCGTTTCAGCCGTACCCGTCATACCAGCCAGCTTTTTATACAGCCGGAAGTAGTTCTGGAAGCTGATGGTGGCGAGCGTCTGCGTTTCGCGCTCAATCTTTACACCTTCTTTGGCTTCCACAGCCTGGTGAAGCCCATCGCTCCAGCGGCGACCCGGCATCAAACGTCCGGTAAACTCATCAACGATAATGACTTCGCTGTCCTTGACGACGTAGTCTTTATCGCGCACGAAAATGACGTGGGCCTTCAGCGCGGACTGAATGTGGTGGTTCCACTCCACGTTCTGCGGCTCGTACATGTTGCCGATGCCGAGCAGTTTTTCCACCCGCAGGACGCCTTCTTCGGTCAGCGCCGTGGAACGGCTTTTTTCATCCACGGTAAAGTCGCCCGTGGTGTATTTTTCGCCCGGTTCCTTGCCTTCAATCACTTCCCCGCGCACCAGGTGCGGGATGACCTTGTTGGCCTTATAGTACTTGTCAGTGGATTCTTCGCTGGGACCTGAGATGATGAGCGGAGTCCGCGCTTCGTCAATCAGGATGGAATCGACTTCGTCGACAATCGCGAAATTGTGCGGCCTTTGGACGCAGTTCGCGATGTTGAACTTCATGTTGTCGCGAAGGTAATCGAAGCCAAATTCGTTGTTGGTGCCGTACGTGATGTCGCAGGCGTAGGCGTCCTGGCGCTCCTGGTCGTCCAGATCGTGGACAATCACACCGACCGTCATGCCGAGGAACTTGTAGAGCCGCCCCATCCATTCCGAGTCGCGTTTCGCCAGATAGTCGTTCACGGTTACCACGTGAACGCCCTTGCCTGCAAGCGCGTTCAGATAGACCGGAGCCGTTGCGACCAGCGTTTTACCTTCGCCGGTCTTCATTTCCGCGATGCAGCCCTTGTGCAGGACCATGCCGCCGATTAGCTGAACATCGAAATGCCGCATGTTGAGAACGCGGCGGCCAGCTTCGCGGACTACCGCGAAAGCTTCTTCGAGAACGTCATCGAGCGTCGCGCCACGTTCAAGGCGCTCCCGGAAATCGATGGTCTTCGCAGCCAGGTCGATATCGGAGAGTTGCTGGATCGAGGGTTCGAGGGCATTGATCTTCTCAATGCGGGGCCGCAGTGACTTGACCTCACGCTCGTTCCGGGTACCAAATATCTTGGCCAGTATTGCATCAACCATAAGTAGGGGAGATCTTTCAGTTTAGCTTGTCGTGGACGATGGGGTGTGTGGACGGTTCTTAGCCAGCCAGTCTGTGCAATAATCCTGGCCATGGCGATAGAAATTACGTGGCTCGGTCATGGCACTTTTCAGCTGGTTCTGCCCGGTGGGGAAACGATCATTTGTGACCCCTGGTTTGCGGGAAACCCGACTCATCCGGCCGGCTTCGAGGTCACCCGTTGCGATACCGTTCTGATTTCGCACGGACACTTTGACCATATACATGATGCGATTCCTTTGGCCAAAAAGTTCGGTTCGAAAGTGGTCGCCATCTACGAAACGGCTCACTGGTTGGGCCGCAAGGGCGTTGAAACCTGCGCTGGGATGAATAAGGGCGGTTCGCAGCCGGTTGGTTCCGTTATCGTGACGATGACCCACGCGATTCACAGTTGCGGCATCAGCGAGGACGACGGCACCATCGTTTATGGGGGCGAAGCGGCCGGTTATGTCATCACGCTGCCGGATGGCCGAACCATCTACTTCGCCGGCGATACCAATGTTTTCAGCGATATGGCCCTGATCGCCGAACTCTACAAACCCAGCCTCGCCTTCCTGCCGATTGGCGATTTTTACACGATGGGGCCGAGGGAAGCCGCCGTCGCCTGCCGCCTGCTGCAGGCTGAAACCGTGATCCCCATGCACTTCGGGACCTTTCCACCCCTCGTAGGCCGCCCGTCGGCACTGCAGGACCTGGCCCCGAATACGAAGATTTGGGAATTGACGCCGGGCGTTCCGGTCAGCTGGTAGGCAAGGCGGAGGTGGCTCATGAGTGGACGGTTCGCATCCACGTGGGGAGGCAAATAAGAACCGTGACCACCATCCTCGCGAATTTCAACAGTATCCTTAAGGCGATACGCGGATCTGTTCTTCCTGTTCTCCGCGTGAGAATCGACGTGGCTGAACTGCACCAGTACGGACAGTGGGGCGTTAGCTGCGAAGGCCTGGGCTAAAGGTTCGCCTCTCGCCCCAACCGGAGCTAGAATACCTGTATGTCCCCAGCGACGCCGCTCACCCGGCGGACATTTACTTTCAGTGCGAGCGCCGCCATCGCCGGCGCCAGTCGTTCCCTGTTGCACGCTCAAACTCCGCCAGGCAACCGTTCGCTGATCAACGGTGTCCAGTTCGGACTCCAGCCCTTCTGTTATCACGATCTGCCCATGATCCCGGAGAACCGCCCGGCTTTGTTCGACCGGCTGGTGCAGAACGGTATGGGCATGGTGGAACTGCACGCCACCTGGGTTGAGCCCCGGTTCACAACACCCGGCGTAAGTGCGCGGCAGGCGCGGGAAAAACTCCGCGACTGGCGCCTTCACGCACCGGACGATCATTACCTGAAAATCCGCCAGGAAGCCGCCGCCCTCGGGATTTCTATCTTCACGTACTACATCAACTTCAACGACACTATGCCCGACGAAGAAGTGGATGCGATCTTCCGCGGCGCGAAACTGCTGGGCGCGCGCGGCTGCGTGGGCTCTTATGGTCTGGCGCAGGCGCAGCGGCTGATACCGTTCCCCGCCCGGCACGGAATGGTCCTCGGTCTGCACAACCACGACAATCTTTCCGACCCTGACGCCTTCAGTTCCGAGGCCAGTATTGTCAAAGGCCTCTCGTTTTCGAATGACTTCAAGGCCACCCTGGACACCCGGCATTTCACCGCGGCCAACGGCGACTGCCTCGGCTTTCTGGAGCGCCACCATGAGCGCGTCTCCAGCGTCCATCTCGGAGACCGCCGGAAGAACAACGGCCGCAGCACACCATTCGGCGAAGGAGACGCGCCAATCATCGAGATCCTGCGCATGATTCGCGACAATAAGTGGCCCATCATGGCCTTGCTGGAGTTCGAGCATGGTACGCTGCGCCCCGCGGTTCCGGAAGTACGGTTGATGTTCGATTACTGCAAACGGGCGGTCGTCTGAAGTGAACACAAGAAGATTTCTGATCCCGGTGCTGGCCGTAACTATCGCTCTTGCTGTTCTGCACGGTCAATCGCAGAGCCCGCCGCGGCAGGACTATGACCTCGCCTACATCGGCCCGCCGCTGGCCGATCCCGTGATGCAGCACAGCAAGGAAACCTACGTGCTGTTCGGCTGCGCCTACTGTCACGGAATGAACCTTGTGGCGCGCGGGGAAGCGACTGACCTGATGCACTCGGCGCTGGTGGGAAGGGACGAGAACGCCAACTTAATCGGGCCTCTGCTGCGAGCGGGCATCCCGCAGACCGCGAAGCTGTCTCCGATGCCGCAGTTCTCCGACCTCAGCAACGCGCAGATTGTGGACATCACCCGCTACATCCATTACGCACGCCAACTGGGCCGCTATAAGGAGCTGTTCGAAGCGAAAGCTCTCGGCAGCGGTAATGCCGCGACAGGCAAAGCGTATGCCGACCAGCATTGCCGATCCTGCCATCAGGGCGTGACGGATCTATCCCAGGCCGCGAAAAAGTATAGCCGGCCGTCCCTAACAGCCAAAATGCTGCATCCCGATTTCCTCGACCGTCCGGCATCCTGGAAACTCGATCAGTTGCATGACACGACGACGGCCGAGGCCCGCCAGCGACACGCCCACCTGCTGGAGAATTACACCGAATCGGATGTCGCCAATTTGCTCGCGTGGCTGGAAAGCCTGAAGTAAAAAACGCGCTTCCGGCTGGTGGTTTGCTCAAAAAAAAGTTCGATAATTGCCTGCGAAGGGGAGCCAGTTGTCAATTCTCGAGTGACACACCCGAAAGAGTTGTGCTCAATCCGGTAGCTGATCTTCGGGAAGCGGGGGCTCGCCGCCTGGACGAGACAGAAAAGCAAGGGCCTTGTCGCGGTCGCCACGACCGCGACGCTCTGTGAAATAACTCTCGGCAGTTTGGATTGCGGTCAGCTTTTCGGCCGCCGCCATCACCAGGAACTGATTCATGCTGGTGCCGTCCGCTTCCGCAAGCTTCTCGCTTGCAGCCTTCAGCGAAATGGGTAAGCGAAGTGAAAAGGAAATGGGTAAGCGAAGTGAAAAGGAAATGGGTAAGCGAAGTGAAAAGGAAATGGGTAAGCGAAGTGAAAAGGTGGATACTCTGGTTGTCCTCTTCTTATCTCCTTTAGTACTTCCGCCGGGGTTCGGAGCCGAATTTCGACGGAGGCTTCCAAAACGATTTCATGGCCTGCGTCGGTAAGTTGAGGCCGCCATTGGTAGTGGACTTCAACCGGCACAATTACGTCGAATATTGTGTCGAGCAAGCTCGTCACATCTCCCAACGTGGCGTTCGCCGCCAACCGGTGGTCGGCAAGCATGCAAATGGCCTCATACTCAAGCGCCATCGCACTGGAACTGGCCAGGTCTGGAAGGGCAGGAGATCGCGGTCTGGGTCCACTCGAATATGGATCGCGCGGAACTCTTCCCGCGACGAACTGTCCGAAAAGCACTGGAACTGGCCGGACCGCGTCGAAACTGAGCGACAATGAATTATGCAGGAAGTCATTACACGCGATCCCGAAATAATGCATGGGAAGCCTGTATTTCGCGGGACCCGCGTCCCCGTGCAGACGCTGTTCGACTACATCGAGAACGGTGAATCGCTCGACGACTTTCTGGAAGGCTTCCCCACGATCAGCCGAGAGCTTGCCGTCCAGGTTCTGGAGGAATGCAAGGAACTTCGTCTGGCGCGAGTGTGAAGCCCCATTCGCCTGATGAAAATCCTCCTGGATGAGTGCGTTGACCAAAAGTTGCGGCTCGCGTTTACTGAACATGACTGCCAAACGGCGATGTACGCGAAGCTGGCAGGCCTCAAAAATGGTGCGTTGCTTGCTGCGGCTGAAGCTGCCGATTTCGAGACATTGATTACCACCGACCAGGAGATTCCGTACCAGCAGAATCTTGACGGTCGGCGGATTTCGATCCTCATTCTCTGCGCCGCCACCAACCGTCTTGCGGACCTGAAGCTTCTAATGCCAGCCGCGCTCCGCGCACTGGATTCCATTGAGCCCGGTCAAGTCATAAGACTCCGATAAGGCTGGCCTTATCGTCAGCATATAAGGGCTTCTATATACTTTCCCAGACGAGTGCGCCCGCCCTGCCCTGTCTCCGATCTCGCAATAGGGAGCCATGCGGAATTCTCGGCACCAGGCTATCTGCGCAGCTTCATTACGTGCCTGACGGATCGTCGGGCGCTTGAACTGCCGACTGCCGACCCCTTACAATCAGCATGCGGGTATTCGTTTGTTCAACGCCGATGATCTCGCTCTCCGGGAGGTCTCAGTGAAGGTTACTCGCCGCGGTTTGTTGAAGGGTGGCATGGCTGTACCAGCGGTTGCCGCGGTCAGCATGACGGAGGTTCCGGACCAGGTCCAGTCCAGCCCGGCCCAAAGCGTTTCCACCCAGGGGGGCCTCCGCGAGCGCCTGCTGCTGGATTTCGGTTGGCGCTTCCACTTCGGCCATGCCAACGATGCCACCAAAGACTTCGGCTTCGGTGCCGGCCGGTCGGGCGGATTTCAGAAAAGTGGCGGTTTCCTCTCGCCCAGCAGTCTCGCCTACAACGATAGCGACTGGAAGCCAGTCGATCTCCCGCACGACTGGGCCATTGAACTGCCGTTCAAGAACGATCCGGCGCTGGCCAGCAAGGGCTCCTACCCCCTGGGCCGCGACTATCCCGAAACCAGCGTGGGCTGGTACCGCCGAGTTCTTGATGTTCCCGCGTCCGATGCTGGCCGGCGCCTCTCGGTGGAGTTCGACGGCACATACCGGGAAACCATAGTCGTCTTCAACGGCTACTACGTTGGAAGGCACAGCGGCGGCTACGATCCCTTCAGCTTCGACCTGACGGATTTCGCTCTCCCCGGTGGCCCGAACGTGCTGCTGGTCCGCGTCGATGCGACTTTGAGCGACGGCTGGTTTTATGAAGGTGCCGGGATTTACCGTCACGTCTGGCTGGTCAAGACTGCTCCAATACACGTGAAGAAATGGGGCACCCTCGCCAGTGCCAGCGTGCAGCCGGGCGAGGCCGCCGTTTCCATCCGTACCGAGATCGAAAACCAGTCGCGGGTCGCCGCCAGTGTACGGGTCATCTCCACCATTCTCGATCCCTCCGGGAAGGAAGTGGGGAAGACCGCGAGCGCGCCCTCCCCGGTCGCGTTGCTGGGCGAGCGCACCTGGGAACAGAAGGTGGTTGTCCGCCAACCGGCGCTGTGGTCCCTCGAACAGCGCAACCTCTACAAGCTGATCACGGAAGTTGAGTCCGGGGGCGTCATTACAGATCGCTATGAGACGCGCTTCGGAATTCGCGACCTGAAGTTCGATGCCGATCAGGGCTTTCTGCTGAACGGTAAGTCCGTAAAGGTAAAGGGTACCTGCAACCACCAGGATCACGCCGGCGTGGGGGTGGCTCTGCCCGACGCCATCCAGTATTTCCGCGTCCGCAAGCTCCAGGAAATGGGCTGCAATGCCATCCGTACTTCTCACAACCCGCCGACTCCTGAACTGCTCAATGCCTGTGACGAGCTCGGCATGCTGGTGCTGGACGAAACGCGCATGCTGTCCTCGAACCCCGAAGGCCTGGCGCAATTCGAGAACGTGATCCGGCGCGACCGCAATCATCCCAGCGTCTTCATCTGGTCCATGGGCAATGAGGAGAGCATCTCGATCACCGAGACCGGCCTCAGGATTCTCACCACCATGAAACAGACCGCGCTAAAGCACGACACCTCGCGGCCGATATCGATCGCGCCCCCTCCCGCCGGCGACTATATGGGCAAAGGCGGGCTCATTGTTTGCGACGTGATGGGTTATAACTATGCGGACCCACAGGCGGAGGCGTGGCACAAGAACAATCCCAGGATCGCGATTCTGGGAACGGAGAACGTCAGCGCGGTAAGCACGCGCGGAGCCTACGTAACGGACCCGAATAAGGGAACGGTCGGTTCCTACGACCCCTGGACGACCACGGGCCGCGCCTCTGCCGAGGGGTGGTGGCGGTTTGTCAACGCCCGTCCCTATATCTCGGGCGGCTTCGTGTGGACCGGGTTCGACTATCGCGGCGAACCCTCGCCATACCTGTGGCCGAACATCAGTTCGAACTACGGCGTCATCGACACCTGCGGTTTCCCGAAGGACACCTTCTACTACTACCAGTCGTGGTGGACGAACAAGCCGGTGCTCCACGTATTTCCGCACTGGAACTGGCCAGGCCTCGAAGGGCAGGAGATCGCGGTCTGGGTCCACTCGAATATGGATCGTGTGGAACTCTTCCACAATGGCCAGAGTCTGGGCGCGAAAGACATGCCGAAGGACCAGCACCTCTCCTGGATCGTGAAATATGCGCCGGGAACAATCGAAGCTCGCGGCTTTAAGGGCGGGAAACAGGCGCTGACTGCGAAACGCGAAACCACAGGCCCGGCGGCAAAGCTGGTGCTGCGTCTCGACCGAACGGAGATCTCGGCGGATGGCGAAGACGTCGCCATCTGTGTGGCCGCAGTACAGGACGCGCAGGGACGAGTTCTGCCGATCACCGATAGCGACGTCGCATTCCAGGTGACGGGCCCCGGGGCGATCATCGGCACCGGTAACGGTGATCCGACCAATCATGAACCCGATCCTGGCCCGAAGCGGAAGGCCTTCGCCGGGCTGTGTATGGTGATCGTGCAATCCGGCAAAACCGCCGGGAGCCTTAAAGTGGAGGCGACATCACCCGGGCTGACCGCTGCTGCGGCGACCATCACAACCAAGCCGGTGAAACTCAGGCCCCAGGTGGCAGCCTGGGACCGAGAGGTTCCCACCGGAAGCGGTGTCACGGGCCTGTGGAGGCCGGGTGCCCCCGCCGTTGCGGCGCAAACCGGCAATCCGATGGCTTTGGCGGGAGGCAATACGGACGTGGCCTACACGTTCCGCCAGGACGGGAACACGCTGACAGGCAGGGTGGAAATGTCGGACGCAGGGGGCGGCGGCGGTCGTGGAGGCCCATTGGGTGGACCTATCGAGGACGGAAAGGTTGAGGGTTCTAACATCTCGTTCCGGACCGGGGCCACGACTTACACCGGAACCATTAGCGGAGAGCAGATCGAGTTGCGTCAGGCAGGTGGCGGCGGAGGTCGTGGGGGACGGGGCGGCGCACCGCCGTCCGCTGAGACTGGACCTGCTCCGGTGATCGGTCCGCCTCCGGCAGGCACCGACCCCTCGTTCGGTCCCGGTGGCCCCGGTCGCGGACGCGGCGGCGCACAGGCACAAGGACCAACCATACTGAGGCGGTCCAGTCGGTAGCTTCCTCTCGAAGTTGCCCGTATAACCCAAGGGGCAGCCGAAGAGCATGAAAGGGCTGAGCTACTACGGAATTGGCATGCCGTCGGAGATGGTGAGGATGGTGTTCACAAGGGACTTAAGCTCAGGGCACTTCTCAACTGCCAATGTAAGACCGCATTTGCGGAGGATGGCATCCGCGTCGCGAGTCTTGCTGTAGCTCCTTGTGCGACCTTCAGACTCGAATAACTCCCGCAGTCGGTGGGCAGGCGGTTTTCCATGATTCACGCTTTCAGGAAGCCCTTTGGGTGCGGCAGTATTCCGATTGGCCATCTTTCGGATAGTTGGCCAGTACGGCAAGAGCCAGGCTTCGAAGTCATGCTGGGCTGCGTGTGGGTGAAACCGTGGCTCGGGGCCGACCCACGTCCTCATCTTTTGCCGGGCGTCTGTTGCATCTTTGAATTCGGGAGGATTTGATCCTGTGTACACATCGGTCAGGGCGACTACGTGATCGAAGTCCTTCCTCAGCAGTTCGATAACCTGTCTGCGAAGTTTTTCATGCGTATTCACCCGGCCGTTGGCAATTATGCCGTCAATCCTTGGCCTCGCCATCCCGCCAAGTTGCAAATTGACGAATTCCCGCAGGTATGGCAAAAATACCCTTTCCGTTTTTCCTTCCACCAATAGTGCAATCCTCAAGCACGTCCCCCCAGCAGGCCCATGCTCCAGATCTCGTCCAGGCTATAGTCCGCAAGCCACGCGCTCAGATCCATTTCGTCGGCCCATGTTGCCGTCGTCGCGCCCGTTTCAGTCACGTCCATCACGACTACTTCGTTCGGCTTGAGGAACCGAATGAACCTGTCTGAGTGTGTTGCCACGATAAGCTGCGTTCGCATGGACGCTTCGCGCATCAATTCTGCCAGCAGGCTGAGCAACTCGGGATGCAGACTGACTTCCGGCTCGTCAATCATCGTAATGGTGGACAATGAGGGGCTGTGCAGGAGTGCGACGAGCCACATGAACCGCAGCGTGCCTTCTGAGAGTTCATGCATGTACATTGGCTTTGAAAACTTCCGATCCTTCCACGCGATTGCCATCACTCCGGCGGCGACAGGCGGGAAACTCAGAGACTCGAAATCAGGGAAGGCCGCATGCAGAGAGTCGGTGATCATTTCGAAACGGTTCGGATCAGTTTCTCTGAGATAGTACAGGTAGGGAATAAGGTCCTCACCGTCGGAACCGGGCAGGTTCGCTGGCTTCATTGGCTGCGGCAGCTTGACAGGGGCGCGGGGCCCCACGTCCAGGGCGTGGTACGACGTCGCAGTGGATAGTACCTTCCTCAGTTCCTCAGGCTCCCGGAACATCCGTGGGACTTGCGAGAGTGACGTTTCGAAGGAGTTGTAGTCCCAGTCGGGTTTTATCAAGCCGCCTTTATGTCCCGGGCGCACATCGTAGTATCTGATCCCGGCGTCGCTTGAATCGATGTGTTTGAATGCGCTGGCGTGCCCTCTGTCCTGTCTCAAAGTCTCTCGTGAGAGCGCGTGCCCTGTGCCACTGACACGTATGCTTAAGTCATATTCCAGCGGATGGTGGCCCGGCACCTCCATTTCGACGGCCAGCGAAACTTCCGAAGCGCGATCACGCGTGACCACGCTCGATATTCCTCCAAGTCGAGAAAGGGTAGACGTTAAATTACCACCTGCTGACGCGGAGATGAGCGTGACCGCATCAAGCAAGGATGTCTTTCCCACGCCGTTAGCTCCGATCAGCACCATAAGTGGTCTGACCGGCAAATCGACCGACTCAAGCCGACGGAAGCCCTCAAGTTTTAGGCGTTTGATACGGTTCATGCGACAGTCTCCGCGCCCTCCCGGTCATCCGCCGCCGTGAAATAGGCGCAGTCCGGGTGCTGGAAGACCAGCGCGCTCACACTCGCTTCCGGCTCCATCATCATGCCTTCCGTCAGCTCCACGCCAATTTCTTCCGGGCACAGCAACTTCCAGATCCCTGCCTGGTCGTCCAGGTTGGGGCATGCCGGATAGCCGAAGCTGTAGCGCTTACCTCGGTACCGTGAGGTAAAGCGTTCCTGCATCGTCATGTCCGGCGAATCGGGGAAACCCCAGTCTTCGCGGATTCGGCGATGCAGCCACTCGGCGCAGCCCTCCGCCGTTTCAATTGCCAAAGCCTGAATACCGTGCGCCAGGAAGTATTCGCCGCGGTTCTTATACTCTTCGGCCCGTTCCCGGACCCCGGCTCCGGCTGTGACCACGAAAATTGCCAGGTGGTCCCGCTCGCCGTCTTTACCCGGCAGGATGTAATCGCTCAGGCACAGGCCATTCTCCCTGGGTTGTCGCCCGAACTGGAAGGTATGCAGCGGATTCGCTGCCCCTGGTTCGAACAGATGAATCGCGTTACCCGCCCTCTCGGCTTCAAAAAACTGCCAGAGGGCTTTGGGTTTCAGGTACTCCCCGGCTTCCTTCTTCAGGTTCGCCACCATCTGGTTCAGCTCGACAGCCTTGGGCTCGCCCTTCGCCAGGTCCCTTTCAAAGTTGCCCTTGTATCCCAGGTGGCGACCGAACAGCATGAAAGGATTGATGTAGCTCCACAACTCTTCCAACTGCGGAACCGCTCGAATCTTGCGTTCCAGGTAGGGTACTGAGGGCATCGGCAGATCCAGACGCACCTTGGTGCTGCGCTCCTCGGAATACGGCACGGGGGCTTCCACCACCACGGGTTCCGCGAAAGCGCCCGGCGTCAGATTCCGGTACTTGTTCAGCGTGGCCTCGCGAAGTGCCGGGTCCATCAGTTCGTTCATGATGCGGAGCCCCGTCATGGCATCCCGTGCGTAGCAAACCGCTTCCCCGTATGCCGGCCCGATCTTGTTCACAGTAAACCGCTCGGACAGCGCCGCCCCGCCCACCAGAACCGGCACCGTAATCCCGGCTTCTTTGAAATCGGCAGCGGTAATCACCATCTGCTGCGCCGACTTCACCAGCAGCCCCGACAGGCCAATCGCATCCGGCTTATGCTCCCGGAAACCCTGAATCAGCTGATCAGAGGGAACCTTGATCCCCAAATTGATCACTTCGTACCCGTTGTTGCTGAGCACGATCTCCACCAGGTTCTTCCCAATGTCGTGCACGTCACCCTTCACAGTTGCCAGCAGAATCCGACCGCGCGCGGCAGTATCGGCCTTCTCCATGAACTGTTCCAGGTGGTTCACCGCAGCCTTCATCGCTTCGGCCGACTGCAGCACTTCCGCCACAATCAGTTCGTTCGCATTGAACAACCGGCCAACCTCGGCCATACCGGCCATCAGCGGGCCGTTGATGATTTCGAGCGGCGGCGTACCCTGCCCGCGCTTGATCTCCAGATCGGGGATCAGCCCGTCCTTCGTGCCCTCGATAATGTAGTTCGAGATCCGCTGATCCAGGGGGATATCGGCGGCGCTGACCTTTTCCTTCTTCACGTGGCCACGGAAGAACTCAGCGATTTTCGCGATGTGGTGCTGGTTGATCGTCGCCTTCTGCTCGGGAGTCTGCAGGCGCCAGTCTTCCGGAGCGTCCAAACCTTCGAAGGGCGTATTGAACAGCAGGGATTCAGCTAACTTCTTTTCCACCGCCGGGATCGAGGCGAAACGTTCAAGCTTTTCTGCATTGACGATTGCCAGGTCCAGGCCCGCTTTCGTGCAGTAATACAGGAACACAGAGTTGACCACTTCGCGGGCCGAGGCTGGTAAACCGAACGAAATGTTCGACACGCCCAGCGTGGTCCGTACCCAAGGGATATTGGCCTTGATCAGCCGCAGACCTTCAATGGTCTCTACCGCGCCACCAATGTAGTTCGCGTCACCCGTGGCGCAAGGGAACACCAGCGGGTCAATAATGATGTCTTCCGGCAGAATGCCGTACTTGCTGGTGAGCAGTTCCACGGAACGCTGCGCGACGGCCAGCTTCCGCTCGCGCGTGAACGCCTGGGCCTGCAGCTTATCCTCATCAATCGTGCCCACAACCAGCGCCGCGCCATACGACTTCGCCAAAGGACAGATCGCTTCCAGCTTCTCTTCGCCGTCTTCCAGGTTGATGGAATTAATGATGCTCTTACCCTGGCAATACGTCAGCGCCAGTTCCACGGCTTTCGGATCCGTGGTGTCGATCATGATTGGTGCCTGAATGATCCGAATCAGCTTTTCATAGAAAAGCGGAATGTCCTTCATTTCGTCGCGATCCGTACTTTGCAGGCAGACGTCCACAATGTGGGCACCATTCCGCACCTGACGCCGGGCAATCTCGACGGCTTCTTCCCACTTCTCATCCGCAATCAGGTTCTTGAACAGCCGCGACCCAATCACGTTCGTGCGCTCGCCCACAATCAGGGGCCGACTGTCCTCATCCGCTTCCACCAGGTCAATCCCTGAGTAGAACGACCGATGAACCGGCGCGGGAACCACGCGAGGTTTATGCCCCTCCACCATCTTCGCGATGGCGGCAATGTGCTTATCTGTGGTGCCGCAGCACCCGCCCACAATGTTGATCCAGCCGTTCTTGATAAACCGTTCCAGCTGGTCGGCCAGCGATCCCGGCGTTTCCAGATACAGTCCGTCTTCGTTCGGCAGGCCCGCATTGGGATAGCAGGACACCCGCACCGACGCCATGTCCGAAAGGCTTCGGATATGGTCCGTCATGAACTCAGGCCCGGTAGCGCAATTCAGGCCAATCGACAGAATCTCGGCATGCGAAACCGAGGCCAGCAGGGTCTCCGCCGCCTGACCAGCCAACATCCGCCCCTGCGGTTCAATAGTGCCCGACACCATCACCGGAATACGTTGGCCCGTTTCCTGCGCCAGGCGCTCAATGCCCAGCAGCGCAGCCTTAATGTTCCGCGTGTCCTGCTGCGTTTCGACGAGAAAAATATCCACGCCGCCCTCGGCCAGGGCCTTCGCCTGGTCGTGGAAATTCTGCTCCAGACCCTCAAACGTCACGCCCCCGGTGACGGAGATGGCCTTGGTGGTCGGCCCCATTGAGCCCGCCACAAAGCGCGGTTTCTCCGGCGTGGAGGCTGCGTCGGCAGCTTCCCGCGCCAGTCGCGCCGAAGTGTAGTTCAGGAAGTACGTCTCGTCTTCCACCTGGTACTCCGCCAGCACCAGCGCCGTTCCACCGAAAGAGTTGGTCTCGATGATGTCCGCGCCCGCGTCGAGATACGCCTTGTGGATGTCGGTGATCACGTCGGGCCTGGTCTTCACCAGGTATTCGTTACACCCCTCAAGCGAGGGGCCACCAAAGTCATCCGCCGTCAGATCACGAGCCTGAAGCATGGTCCCCATCGCTCCGTCGAGGACCAAAATTCTGGAATTGAGGGCGTTTTGTAGCGCCTGCTGGCGTTCCTGGAAGGTATTCACTGTAGTTTCTTCATTTTAACGTGAGCTGCGGTGGCGGGCAGGACTTCCACCACAACCTCAGCGGTGAGTCGGCCATGCAGTTGTTCCCGTTCGCCTGCCACAGCCTTATTCGGCCGCCGTCGCGTCCCGGATCGCTGTGAATACAAACCTTGCGGGCGAAGCATGTCAGCGCGCCGGCTGGAACGCCAGGCCCAGCACGGCTCCCAGGCGGGCCGCGAGTTCCGTCAGTCGGAGTTCCGGTAAGCTTTCGTGGCGGACTCCCGCCCCCCACAGCACATAAACCGACCGGTAGCGGGTGGGCCAGTGGCCGTGGTTTCCAATCTCCTCCGCCGGCCCCGCCTTCGCCCCGAACATGACGCCCGGCGCCGGTTCAAAAACCGCAGCCGGTTTGGCAGGCAGGTTCGAAGGGAAGCTCGCATACTCGGCCAGCGGTACTTCTCGCCCCACTCCATCCTGTTTCCTGAGCGACACTGCCGTCGCCTCGTCGGGCGCAATCACCAGACCCGGAGACTGCACCGCATTCGGCGCACCTGCCTTCGGATTGGCGATCCGGTCCACGCGTTCAAAGCCGTGGTCGGAAACCAGCGCCAGCGCGCCACCCTTCGGCACCGCAGCCATCATCTCGCCCACCAGCGAATCCAGGTATTCCAGTTCCGCTATCGACTCCCGCGAGAACGGTGCATTGTCGTGCTGCTCACTATCCAGATCCACCAAATGAACCAGCAGCAACCCCAGTTTCGCATTCTTCAGCAGCCAGACCACGGCTTGCGTTCGCGTCCGGTCATCCATCCACTCCGTGGCAAAAGACGGATACGCGGCCGCGATCTGTTTCACCAGATTCGACGGCTTCGCCTTAGTCTCAATCGACTTCAGGT
>CAIYVZ010000066.1 GCA_903929755.1 uncultured Acidobacteriia bacterium | reverse complement strand
GAGCAAAAAACGGTCGCGGAACGGCAAATTCCCTTGACTCATGCCGATCACTGTTTCAGACTGAGAGAGTCCTGCGTCGCCGGGTTCGCAACTGATCGACATCAGATCGGACTGAGTGATCGACATCGTCGGAATACACACTGTGGGGAAGATTGTTGGTGAAAATCGGTGATCCGCGATTTTGGGGCCAGGTTGGATGGTCGGACCGGGCTTGGGAGGTTGCTTAGCTGTGGCTCAAAGCTGGCTGGGCTGCGGGAGCTCCGCGCAGCAAGCCCGCCGTGCTGAGATCTTCGTCGATGTCCGGCCAATGGAGGCCGAAGCCTGCGCTGCTGATGCGCCAGTTTTGGCGCTGGGATTCCGTGGCGTCGAGGAGCCTCGGGTACCAGACGAGGGGGACGATGATGGTTCTCTCGAAAGCGTCGGCTGTAGGCCAACGCGGTTGCCCGGCTATCGTGCCCCGACGGCTGGATGGCTGCACAAGCGCCCAAAGTTAGCGAATCGGAAAACCTTCTTCTTCGAGCCGCGCTTTTATTTGAAGGAGTCTTGCGCATTGCTTCTCCGTTGGTAATTTTCGCGGCATTGCCGTCGCCACGGCAAAGAACGAATCATCGACCGGCGTCACAAGGTTGCGCTGCCGCCCCCACTCCTGGATGTCCCGCCAGAATGGGCTGCCAAGCTCGATAACGGTTGTCTGCATTTGGATGCCACTCACGACAGCTTGCTGGACCTTGGCCTCTTTCTTTATGGATTCTTCCTCATCATTGCTGACGAGTTCGGTTACCAGATCTTTAAGAAACGGAACTCTTGCATCTCGTACTCGGTTCCAGCAGATATCCTTCTTGACCCACTTGAGAATGTTCTGCAATCCGCTTTCCGGAGATGATATGCAGAGGAACACTTGTTCCGCTGTGAGTACGATCTGCTCATCCATGGCGGGCGGCAAGGCCTGACGGTTCCATATTTTCTTGAAATCCAGATTCTTTCCACCCCCTTCAAACTGCAGCAGATGTGAAAGTTTCGCAATTGTGTATGCGACGATATTGGCCCGATAGCTCCCCTCGTACCAAGCTTGCTTGCTGACGAGCGCTTCCGTCCGTTTATACAGCATGGCCTTGACGGCGACTCGTCGGTAGTACTCCTCATTAAACTGATTTTGATCCCGCTCCCACTCACTTTGTGCGTAAGAGCTGAACCACATGAAATTATGCTGGGCACCGTTGCTGACGCTGTGAGGCAAGAACCGCCAAACGTTTTCGTATTTGGCAAGGTCGGTCTTTGTAATGACCTGGTCTTTCGGGTTTAGCAAGAGGAATTGCTTCTTCTGTGCAATAGAGAGGCCCGCCTGTTCATTCACATATTGCCCGCGAGCGCGTTCATAAAACCAATGAGTACCGTACTGTGCGCCACCTACGGCGGGGGCTCTCAAACGCTGGGCGATTTGTTCCATCCGGCGGTGAAAGTCATGATTTGAGAAGAAATCTGCGTCGCTGACTTTATTCTGGCTGTTGGCATAACGTGCGATAGCAGGGATATATTTCCCGGCTGTTTCCGGAGGTAATATGGATAGCTTCATCTGAACAAAGGTCCGATTCAGTCCATCTTCCCTGGCTTTTAGCGCACCGGCCAGAGTTGCGGTTGTCTGGCCCCCGTTTACGATTTGCAGGTCGGTGACGTGCGTTAATCGCATTCCACTCGTTCCGCTCTCCACCGTTGCGGCAGACGCAGTGGCCGCAATGCCGTTGTTGTAGGCAAAGAACATGGCTGGCTCTGTCGAGATGGTCTTGCTGATCGCTCTATTGATGCGACCCCTCGTGCCCAAGAAAGATCGGACATTACCTTCCAGGAGGCGACTGCCAAACCGATCATAAACTTCGGCAAGTACTGCGCCGGGAATGATGCATAAATAAGCACTGTACTCGTCAGAAGGTACGCTGGCAGATAAGCAGGGTAGCCCATCTGGAACAACGGCGGTGAAGTCCACCTCCAATTCGTCACGGCCGCTTTTTGATTCCTGTATCGTCCGGAATCGGTTGATGTCCCAAATGTGAGACTCGGTCGGGATGGATTCGATTTCTCCTTCCGGCCAGTCACGCACGCGGGAACTCAGCGCCCCGTCAGTGACGAGGTACAACCTCAGGCGTACCAATGTCTTCCTCTGCTCGTATAGCATCTGCGCGAGAGAATATGCTGGGGAACTTTCTTCAATGGCATCCTGCAGCTTGCCTGTAAATGACTCTTCGCAGAATCCGATGAGTTTTGAAAACAAAGCTTTTGCCTGCGTTTGCGTGAGCGTTGCCGCGTCGGATTGTCCACCGTACTCGGCGATCAGCAGTCGAATTGAGCCATCGACCTCGTCGCATGCAAACCCGTCGACCCCAAGAGACCGGTTCCGCGAACCGATACCCCGGAAGTGACATACCTCGAAATCTGCCAGTTCCTCTGCCTCGCTTAGGCGCTCGCCACAGATATCCACGAACTCAGCGTGAGTGAAGTTTGAACCGGCGCTCGCGCGCGCTTTAACCTGGTCCAGAAACTCTTGTCGGTACTCGTTAAGCTCCATGTTTTAGTCTCCGTAGGGCTGGACTTCGTAAGGACCACATGCAGCCAAGTCGATTGTATATGTTGCAGCCAGGATGCCTCCGGGCAGGCTGGACCGGATCACTCTCGGAAATGCGTCTCCAACGCAGAAATAAGCCACTCGCAGGATTAGAAACCAATCTCGCTCGTATTCCTCGCAGTCGGTGTACCCGGTCTCGGCTAAGCGAAAAGCGAATTCTGTGCTGGCAGAAGTGCTCACCTCGCTGGCAGAACGAATTGAAGCTACCAGTTGCGATGGCGTGAAGGCGCCGGCGGTGGTGCTGTCAGCAGGGGCGAGCCATACGACGGCAAGGTAGAACGGATCCGTCGCAGAATCGAGCTGCTGTAACGAACTGACCGTCACCTGTTGACCACCGGGACTACAGGTCTTCATCTCGATCACCGCACCGCCCAGCGAAAAGTCCTGTGGCGAATCGAGTGGCCCCATCCATCCAGTGACTGCGCTGTCAACACCGAAGCGCGGAATTGCCACGGAATCCAGGAACCACAGTTCGCCGATTAGGCCACGAAGTGCGACGTCGGACAGTGTGTTTCGTGGGCCGACCTCCAACAGTCGCCTCCAGCGTCCGAGTCTAAGGAGCAGGGCCTCTACGCCTTTTGCCGTTGGTGCACCACGAGTTGAATCTACAAGATCCTGACAGAGTCGCCCAAAGAGTTCATCGTACTCCGGGCGTACTAACTGTACAACCGTGGCGAACTCACCATTAGCACGCTGGTTACAAGATACCTGAACAATTCCCGGAGGCGGCAGCGGAGGGGATGGTTCGGCGGTGATCAGCATCAGCACGCGCTTGCTATGCAGATCCAGTCCAGCATAGATGTCGAGCGGATGAGTATCGTCAATCCGGCGGAAGATACCTGGCCGCTCGGACACTTCGCTGATATCACGCCAAATCTTCTCAACGAGTGTCATCTGTGTCGGCCTCGTCCAAGTCGTCGTCCGCTTCGGTTTCCGCGATCGTCTTCCATTCGACGAGATTTACGCGATACCGGACGCGCTTTGCCACATCGGAATCGTCAAAAACCGGAAAGCTTAGCCCCAGTGCGATCAAGTCAGGGCTGAGATCATGAGCGCCAATCGCTTCTGGCTGTATGGCGTGGACTATCAGGAGCGGCCGGCTCCTCGCCTCGCGATATGCCCTGTTTGGGACACTTTTGTTCTTATTCTCTTTCTTGTAGGCCGTTGTGATCTCATTGATGACTGCTGAAGAGAGACCTTCACGTTCGATTCCGCGCGATGCCACCCTGGCCCGGTGTCCAGACACTAAGACGGAGTTGTCATCGATCCGCACATCTCGCTTATTTCGGTTGACCTTTACATCCCCAAGTTCCGTGGGTGTTCCGGTCCCTTGCGGCAGGACAACATCCCACTCCTGCAATCTGTCTTCGGACGTATTCTCGATGAAGTGTGCCAGATCCCCAGGCTGAAATGAAATGTTCAGTGGATGGATATCGAAGTTGCGCAATAGTTTCACGACAAAAGCTTTTGGAATCGCCCGCCAGAATGGATTGCGGTGACCCGATTCCGTTTGGGGGAAGCCAGTGTCGCGTAAAGATCGCAAGAAGACATCCACGACTTGCTTGTTGGCCCGTACGATGTTCTCGTTAGTCTTCAGTCGAGGTGTCTCCAGCAACTGGCCGCTAATAGAGATGATTCGGTCCACCGTCTTCGCATTACGCATCTTGTTTTGGGCTGTCACAATCAGAGAGTCGGGGTGAGCTCTGACCTTGAGGCCGAATTCTTTCGGAGTTCGGCCCTGAATGCGCATTTTCTTAACTTCGGCGCGTAGTTCGTCAGAGGCCATGGTGATGTGTGAATACCAATCAATGGCATCATTGGTGAGCCACACTCGACACAGATCCTCATAGCGGTCGCGGTAGCCGAACCAACGGCCCATTTGAAGAAGCGTGTCGTACATCTGTGAGTTTCGGAAGAAATAGCTCGTACTGAGACCTTCGAGTGTCAACCCCCTGGAAAGGCTATTGCCGCCAACGGCTATAACGCGCAGGCCGCTCTCGCGGTGCTTGCTGTAATCCAGGCTGGCCGCTCCAGTTCGCTGATTCACCGCCTGAACGACAACGGGAAGTGTGGCGGTGACGAGGTTGGCCTGTATACGCTCCCACGGAATGCCAAGTCCCGAGAACTCGGCGCTCCACGTGTGATGAAGTGCGGAGAGAGTTGAGTTCCTCAGCGCCTCCTCGGACGAGAGTTGACTATAGTTTCGGATGTCCTGCTGCGCTTGTGAGAGCCAAGTATGAATTAGCGACGCGACTTGATCCTGGACGCTCGTGAAACGACTGACGTTTACCAGCATGGAGCGGTGAGTGGTCCCTTCACCGCGAAGGTCTCGGATGGTCGTCGCCAGGAGGTAGCTCTGGACTGCCTCTGTTAGGCTCTGGGGGAGTATTGGGACAATGAAGTTGGATTTATGCCTTGCGGGGAAGACGCCGTCGGCATCCTCAATGGGCCTGAGGGGGTCCAGTCGAGGATCATCTCCAAAAATTGCTTGTGGTCCTACGTAATTCGTGGGTGGTTCGAGGCTATAGATGAAGTCCTTCGGAAACAGGTCACTTCCCACCATGGCGTCTTCCGTTTCCGGGTCAATGAACACGTTGGCAAATGGCGTAGCGGTGAAGCCGATGTAGCTGGAATGTGTGAAGAGACGTAAGAGCGAGCGGATGAGTTTGTTGATCGTGGTCGGATCTTCGTCAGCTGGACGCGTATTAACTGATGCGCTGTCTGCCTCATCATCAACTATGAGCACCGGAGCTTCGATGCGGCCGTTATGTGCGTTGAACTCTCTGAGCCATGTCTCGAGATTCTCGAGCATTCGCTTGTTCTTCTTAACGACCACAAGAACCGGCTCTTTAAAGATGTCGAGGCGGAACCCGAGGGAATTCAGGAGTATTTTGTTGAAATCTTTCTCTCTGGATGTGAATACGCCGGCTGACTTGCGAGAGTCGATCAAACCGACGCCTACCGCTCGGCTCGTGCGAATCTTTGTGAGAACTCCCGAGCTGTCGAGCCCGACAAAGCCTTCATCCATTCTTTCCTGCGTTTGCCGCCGCAGGCTTTCCAATGTGCCAGTGAGAAGGATAATCAGCCGGTAGCCTGCATCACCGGCCTTGCAGCACAGCGCAGTGTAGGTTGCTGTCTTGCCGGACTGAACGTCGCCGACCACAAGCCCCCGGCGCCCCCAAGGGGCAGCCTCTGCCGGGTTGCCAACCAAATCCAACAGGTCGTCAGTGACTCTATCGAGTGTCGCAATCACCTTGGGCGGCCAGTCCTTCTTCTCCAGAAGCTGCCGAAACCGTCCCCAGTAGAAAGGATCAATCTCGGGTTTGCGGGCGTTCAGCCAAGGCCGATGGTCGGCGGCAAGAAAGACGCCCATATCCATTTCAATGGCCAGTCGCGCGTGCAGCCGCTTCAATAAAGCGGAAAACTCCTCTTCGGTTAAGGGAAAGGCCGCGCGTAATTGGGCCGCGCGTTCTGCTATTTCCTGTTCCGTGGGAGGGCGGTCGCCTGGGAGTGAGACGATGATCATCCGCTCCAGCAAGCGGGAAGTATCGCTGTTCATACGGTGTACCTCTTGACAAGCGCCTGCACGACGTGCGGGGCTCGACTGAATGGCTCGGTCTTTGAGATAGCTGCCAAAAATCTCTTACCCTCTTCCGTGTCAGGTCCGAGGCTGCCCAGAATGGTTTCTGCCAGGACCCTCAGCGTCTCATCCTCCTCGCTTCCACCCACCGGCATGTGTGGGCGACGCTCCGCTGCCATGTCCGCATAAACTGCATCGAATGGGACTGTTTCTTCAAGGACTTTCAATAGATCCTCCAATAAAGGCGAACTGTCGCACGAAGACGATCGCTGAAGTGCCGTCACCAGCGGGTGTACCCGATTTATCCGATATGCGACACCGTCTCTGTTGACAGTTCGATCCCAGGCGCGGATGATCGGGTCAGGGGTCCTGCGACCGCGAAAAGTGAATACGCGACGGCTTCCCGCAGTAATGCGATCAATGATTTGCTTCAAGCCCTCGCGTAAAGATTCCGGCGGGGAAGCTCTTGATTTCTTGATATCGAGCTGCCACAAGTTGTCCAGACGGTTTGATGTATCAACCTGTACCCTCGCCAGTTTCGTCAGCTCTTCCTGCCTCACCAACCGGAACCACGATCCCCAACTGATGAGCCGGCTATTGCGGTAAACATAGAAGCCCTGGTTCCGGAGGAGTCCGTCTTCTCCGCCAGCCAGCTCAAGGTCGGCCGGGCTGAGTTTTGATATGTGAGGCAGCAGGAACGGTTTCACTGTGACGGATTCCTGGTCTATGGTGAAATGTTCGGTCGGAAGGACCTGTGTGGCCTTGTGGGAACTCAGGAATGGATCTATGGCTCGCAGTGGATTGCGGTTTATGCTGATTTTGACCGGAGTAGCCCCAGCAGGCGGATTTATGAATCGGTGGAACACCAAAGAAAGATGAGTCCGCGCGAGATCGAAGTTGTTTCCGAGTGCCCGCTCCAACGAAGTGCCATCCGCCACCAGACGATCAAAGTGTTCCCACAGGACTAGTGTTCCGTGGCCCTGAGCTCGGAGTTCGTCCAGGAGCGGTAGCGTGTTCATCTGAACTGTGGAAAACTGAATCAACATCCAATCCTGGCAGCGCGCTACATGATCGAGGTCCCACTTCCGCGCACTCAGTTGGCCGTCTTTTAGAGACACAACAGTTAACTGGCGGCATTGTGAAAGTGAAGCTGTTTTCAGTCCTAAACCGAATCGGCCGAGATCGCGAGGGTTACGCAGTAGTCGGGGATCACGGCTTCCATGACGCATTGCCTGGGTGAGTTCGGCAGGTGACATACCCTGCCCGTCGTCGAGGACTGCGACGTAGGGTCGGTCATATGGAGTGAAATGGAGCTCGATTCGGTGTGCGTCTGCTGAGAGACTGTTGTCGATCAGGTCAGCGAGCGCAGCTTCGAACGAGTAGCCGATTGCCCGCATGGATTCCAGCAATTCTGCAGCCGATGGTGGCAGATGTATGTCAGGGTTATTGTCTGTAGATCGCGAAACCGCCGAGATTTTTGACACTGCGCTGATTATATGGCAGGCCATTACGTCCACCGGTATTTACCGTATTAAGCCCATTGTGGGGGACGGCTCGCCTTGCATAACTTGGATCCCAAGGTGCGCCTCCAGGCGAATATCCGGGGATCCGAAGCGCGCTGCTGGCCCCTTCGGGGAAGTGTATTCATGGGGAAAAACGTGCGGTGGGCCCGTCTATACTCCCACATATGACCGCCCAGTGGTCGCTTTGGTGGCCAATAAAAGACTTTTCCACGCGCTTTTCTTTCGGCACAGCCCGCAACGGGCGTTTTTCAGCAGTCTGCTACCTGACTAGGCAGTTCGCCGGACTCGGAACTGGCTGCGATCTAACTCGGTTTCTTCATGGGCCAGCTGCGCGGCAACTAGCAACCCATCTCGCAGCATAGTGAGAATGTGCTGGGCGTGCTCAATCGGCACAGCGTTCCCGATCTGCTTTCCCGCAGAAATCAGGCCTCCCGTAAACTCGAATTCGTCGGGGAACGACTGAAAACGTGCGGCATGCCTTGCCGTCATGCCATGATGCTCAGTCGGATGAACAAAGCGGCCTTTCGACGGATTGATGCAGGCCGTTGTCATGGTTGGCCCCGGGCGTGTTGGGTCGATACGCCCATATACGTCTTTGTGCCCATCGTGCTTGCTGTGGCAAGCCAGGATTCGCCCTGAGTCCTTCCGACTCCCACCGTTCAGCGGCGTCTTCCTGAATACTTCGACCAAGGCGTCTGAATGATTCATATGCACGTTGTTGGGATCGTTGGCCCCCATCGGCTTCGAGAAAACCTCACCGGCAGCGCGCCATTGGGGCAGGCGTTTAAGCCTGACTTCGTCAGAATCGGGATCGAAGTGGGTGGGTTTAGGCGGCCATGGGATGTCAAGTTGCACATCGGGACGGCACCCAAGAATGAAGACACGCTTGCGATTCTGGGGTATCCCAAAATCCCTTGAATTCAGGACGGCCGGTTTGAATACCCTGTAGCCAGCTTTCCTGGCGAGTGAGTAGAAGCGCTCCAAATAGGTAGCGTGGCGTTTCCAAAGCAAACCAGCGACGTTCTCCACGAGGAAGAGCCTTGGACGTATCTCAGCCACGCAGTCAAAGTAGCGGACGAGGAGTTCGTTGCGGGGATCGTCAACGCCCGCATTGTTTATGCGGTGTGTTGAGAATCCCTGGCAAGGCGGACCGCCAAGCAGGATCGAACACTCCCCCCTACCGAGGTTGGCTTTCCTGAGAAGGGCATCCCACGTCAAGTGGTTGATATCGCCGTTTATCAGTCGGGGATACGTGGTGGCTTTATCGACCAGATTGAGTTCGTATGTAGCAGCCGCGTGCTTGTCCAGTTCGACGGCGGCACGAACTTCGATGCCAGCCAATTGGGCTGCGAGGGTGAAGCCGCCTGCCCCAGAGAACAAGTCAATCGCGGTTAGGGGACCGAGAGGTTTTCTGAGGATATCAGGCATTCAAGCCTCCAAGTTTATCTTAGCCACAAACCTGGGGGAGCAGTGGAAGTTGTCCGGGTGGAATTCCTGGCTCAGCGCGTCTACGCTAAAGAAGTTCTCAGGCACGCCGAGTACGACAGAAAGGGTTGGATGATATGGCTGTAATCGACGATATCGCTTATGCCGGGCTCCTGGCCCATGCACTACCCCGGGTGATCGAAACCGACGCCGAAAACGAGCGAATGATCGCGGAACTCGAACGTTTGGACTCGCTGCCTTCGAAAACTGCTGAAGAGGAAAGCCTGGCCGAACTTCTGACCGTGCTGGTCGAACGCTTCGAAGCGCGTTACGATCTTGGGTCCGCCGCTCCGCTGGATGCGCTCAAGTCCCTTATGGAGGATCGCGGCCTTCGCCAGCGGGACCTGATTCCTGTCTTCGGCTCCAGCAGCGTGGCGTCGGATGTCCTGACGGGCAAGCGCGGGATCAGCAAACAGCACGCTCGTCGCCTTGCCGAATTCTTTTCCGTGCCGGCCGGCATCTTTGTTTAATCAACTGCGGTTTGATCAACTGCGGTTTGAGACCAAGCCGACGCTTTGGCTTGGTGAAATTCTCTTGAGAGGCTTTACCTCCCAGTCCACTGGGATAGCGCCAACTTCCGTCTGCTTGTATCCAGGCCTGATATTCCCACCGCTCATTGCCCGACCTCTGCCAAAGTCCGCTCTATCTCGGCCTTTAGTGCTTCCCGGTCCGGGAGGTAGAGTTGGTATTTGGCGACGAAGAGCTGGCTGTTCATGCCGTAGGTGGCGTACTCGACCAGGAGTTCGTCCTTGTTGCGGCTGAGGATGATGCCGATGGGCGGGTTGTCGCCTTCGATGTTTTCCTCGTTGGGGAAGTAGCCGAGGTAGAGGTTCATCTGGCCGATGTCGTGGTGCTGCACCT
>CAIYVZ010000065.1 GCA_903929755.1 uncultured Acidobacteriia bacterium | reverse complement strand
CTCTCAGCGGCACATGCAAAGGCACACCGCATTACCTCAAAACCCAAACGGAAAGGACTTCCCCGCTCCACGCCTCGTCAGCCCCCGCTCAGGCTCATCCTTCGATGAGAATATGCTGGGCCCCAGGCCCGCAGGCTCATCCTTCGATGAGACTACGCTCTATTCGATGTCGGTGACCTTCGTAGCCAGTTCGAAGCGTCCGGCTTCCCGCCCAAGGCGTGCGGCGATGGCGAGCGTCAGCATTTGGATGGGGAGCATTTCCAGGATGGGGCGGATGGCGTCCTGTACCTGCGGGATACGGAGGGCAGCGATGTCGGCGTCGGGTGAGACCAGCGCGCTGAAGCCTCCCGCTTCGCGGATGTCGGCGCCAATGGCTCGGTTGAGCCTTCGTGCTTTGGCGTCCCCTTCCAGGATGAGGACGAAGACGTGCGCGCCGAGCGTTTCCCACGGACCGTGACGGAAGGCGGCCGAACTCATGCCTTCGGCGGCGGAGCGCGTGGATTCCTTGAGGATGAGGCCTCCGGTGAGAGCCGGGGCGAGGGAAGGCCCGCGGCCGATGACGAAGACCTGGCGGATACCTTCGAGCACCGTGCCGAACTCGGCCACGTGACTGCGCCAGTTTTCCAGATAGGACGCCACGGCTGGGCTGGCCTGGTGGAGGATGGCTCGGGTTTGGCCCTGATCTGCACCCGTGAAGATGGCGCCCAGCCATTCGAGGGCGGGGAGCGTGCAGACCCAGGTTTTGCAGGAGACGGTGGCTTCGGGACCAGCATGGGTGAAGATGACGGCCTGGGCTCGGGCGGCGAGCGGGGCCTCGGGAGTGTTGGTGACGGCGATAACGGGGGCGCGGCTCGCGGCTGCGTCCAGCAGGCGGACGATTTCAGCGCTTCGGCCGGATTGTGAGACCACGACCAGGAGGGTTTGCTGGTCCAGGACTGCGTCGAAGTAGTGCAGGAGTTCGGCGGTTTAGAGGACGAGCGACGGGAATCCGTGGTTGGTCAGGCGGAGGTGCAGCGGGTAGAGCGCGTGGAGCGAGCCTCCCATGCCGGTCAGGATGATGCGTTTCCAGGGGCGGCCAGCCAGGTGGCGAAGGGTTGAGTCGTCTTGCAGCCCGGCGACAGTGCGGGCGAGGGCGGCGGGCTGCTCCAGGATGTCGTGGACGTAAGGGCCTTCGATTATGTGGGGCGCATCCATGTCGCGAGCGGGGGGCATCTGATTTCAGAGTAACGGGGCGTTATACTCGCACACGATGAGGTTCGTTGGGTTCATTGGTATTTTTGCGGGACTGCTTTTGGGACAGCAGGAGCCAGAGGCGCGTATTCGCACGGAGGTCCGGCAGGTGCTGGTCCCGGTGGTGGTGACGGATGCGAAGGGCCACCACGCGACGGGGCTGAAGGCCGAGGATTTCACTGTTCTGGAAGATGGGGTTCGGCAGGAGGTTCGGTCGTTTTCGATTGAGGCGGAAGCCGGGGCGGGTGGTGTGGTGCGTGCGGCTGGCGGGGCTTCCGGGTCGGCAGGCGGCGGCGGGAGTAAGGCGCAGGCCCGGACCTACGTGATTTGCTTCGACACGCTGCACTCGTCGTTTGCCAACTTCGGGCATGTTCGCCAGGCGATGGAGAAGCTGTTTCAGAAAGACAACGGGACGGGCGCGCAGTATGTGATGGTCAGCCTGGGGCGGCAGTTGCGGGTGGTCCAGACGGCGACCTCGGATCAGAAACTGTTGCAGGCGCGGCTGCACGACAAGGGCTTTCTGGATGTGCTGCGCGGGGTGGATGCCGAAGCCATGGCGGTGGAGGTGAATGCCACGAAGACGCGGCTGGAGCAGTACTGCAAACGCTGCCCTTGCGGGGCGACGGCGCGGGGCGCCGCATGCTATCCCGAGCGGCAGGAACTGCGGCAGCAGTTGACCATGCAGGCCTCGCGCACGTCGATGCTGGGCGTCGGGTTTCTGGAGGGTTTGAAGGGTTTACTCAATGAATTGGGGAACGTTGCGGGCGGGCGGACGCTGGTGCTGATTTCCGACGGCTTCAGCCTGACGCCGGGCGCGGAGTTCTTTGCCGTGGCGTCGGCGTTTTTGCCCAACTACGCGGAGTTTGCCTTTTCCACAGAGAACCTGAATCCGCAAATGGAGGAGGCTCTGGCGATTGCGACGAAACGCGATATTCGGGTGTATGGGGTGGATTCGCGGGGTTTGGGGTCGCCTTCATTCGCGGCGGGCGGCCTGTCGGATGCCGGCAGTTCGGGAATGAGTCAGAACGGGGCGCGGAATCGGGGCGGGTCCATGATGACGGAGATGGATCGGAAACAGAATTCGCTGGCGTTTCTGAATGGCGCCGGGATGGCGCAACTGGCATCGGCTACGGGCGGGATCTACCTGCGTGACAGCAATGATTTGCTGGGAGAACTGCAGCAGGTGCTGGCGGACGGTCGGGAGTTCTACGTGCTCTCCTATATCTCGAGTAACACGGCGGAGGACGGGAAGTATCGCAAGATCGGCGTGGCGGTGCGGGACCCCAAGCTGACGGTGCGGGCCAAGGAAGGGTACTGGGCGGAAGTTAGTCACTAACCGACAGGTGGCCGTCGGCCAGGTGGAGGGTGAGGGTTCGGCCACCGCTGTGGAAGATGACCGATTTGCCGTCGAGCGTGACGGTGGGGCCATCGGTGATCCAGACACCGTGGCTGGCCTTCGAGACGATGACTTGCTTCTGCACGCCCAGGGTTCTAAAGATATCCTCGGCGGAGAAGTGGGCGATGGCGCCTCCGGCACGGTCCAGCAGAACGATGGCGTGAGGCGAGGCGACGTTGATCCACTCGTCGGCCAGGATGGTGTGGCCGTCGTTGGTGACGAGGGCGTCGCGCGGGCCCTGCTGATGGGGCAGGATCTTCTGCCAGATGAGCTTGCCGGAGCCGGTTCGGAAGATGGCTTGCTGGCCGTGGAGGCTGAGGGTGAAGTGATGGGACGGGGATGAATAGCTGCGCTCGGCCGGTGGCGCGTCGATTCTGTCCTGTGCCGCCAGAAGGCCGGCGCAGGTAAGCGTTAGCATGGCGGCTAAGGCTGCGAGGCGCATGGTCAGGCCCTGCGACGGCGTGCGAAGCCGAGGCCGGAGAGGCTGAGCAAACCCAGGGTAAGCGGGAAACGATGAACGCCGGACTGGGCTGACATACCTGGAATTTTAGCGCGGGCGAGGAAGTGTCTCCGTCGTCCGGTATTCTGTATCAATGAAAAAGCTGGCTCTGGCGTTTGCGGTGGGCTCCTTTCTATACGGACAGGAGACGGTGGACGAAGCGACGACTGCGAAGATGCGCAGTGAGGAACTGGAGCATTCGCAGATTTTGCGGACGCTGCATACGTTAACTGACCGGTATGGTCCGCGGGTTACCGGGTCTCCGAATCATGAAGCAGCGGCGAAATGGGCGGTGTCTCAGATGACGGCCTGGGGCCTCAAGAACGCTCATCTGGAGCCGTGGGATTTTGGACACCCGGGGTGGCTGAATGAATCGGCTACGGGCAAGATTGTGGCTCCGGTGAAACAGAATCTGAAGTTTGAGGTGATTGCGTGGACTCCCTCGACGAAGGGCGCGGTTACGGGGTCCACGATGCAGGTAATTCCTCCACAGGGGCCGCTGCCACCCGCCGCGGCGAACGGGGGCGGGGGACGTGGCGGGCCTCCGGTTCGGCTTGGGCCGATCAAGGACGAGTTTGATAAATGGCTGACGGCGACACAGCCCACCGTGAAGGGCAAGATGGTGATGATTGGGAAGTGGACGGTGGTGCCGGTCAACTTCACGCCTGCGGCGAAGAGGACTCCCGACGAGCAGGTGAAGTCGCAGTACGATCCGGCAGGGCCGGGCAGGGGCCCCGGGCGCGGTCCCGCGGCGCCGGAAGATCCGACGCGCTATACGGCGGCGCAGGTTGCGGAAAAGATTGACGCCATGCTGGTGGCGGGCGGCGCGATGATGCGCATCAACGACGCGGCGCGCGGCGAAGGGATTATTGTGGCGCAGCAACATCGCGGCTATGACGAAACCACGGCGGTACCGACGGTGGTGGTCCGCAACGACGACTATGGCCGCATGGAGCGTTTGATGGCTGACGGCGACGAGGTGAAGCTGCAGTTCGACATTGTGAACCACAGCTATCCGGAGGGCAAGACGAGCTACAACGTGATTGCCGAGATTCCGGGAACGGATAAGGGCGGTGAGGTGGTAATGCTGGGTGGTCACCTCGATTCCTGGCATGGCGGCACGGGCGCGACGGACAATGCAATCGGTTGCTCCATCATGATGGAAGCGGCACGGCTGATTCAGTGGGCCGGGGTGAAGCCCAGGCGGACCATTCGGGTGGCGTTGTGGTCGGGCGAAGAGCAGGGACTTTACGGGTCGCTGGCATACGTGAAGCAGCATTTCGGCACGGCGGAGGACCCGAAGCCGGAGTGGGCGAAGTTCAACGGCTATTTCAACGTGGATACCGGGACGGGCCGGATTCGCGGGGGCAGCATCTTTGGGCCTCCGGAAGCGGCGGCGATCTTGCGGCCGGTGTTCGCTTTGTTCGGCGACTGGGGCGTTGGCGGAATCAATGCGAGTGCGAGCCGCGTGGTTGCGGGCACCGACAGTACTTCCTTCAACAACGCCGGGTTGCCGGGCATCGGCATGCAGCAGGACCCCATTGAATACAACTCAATGACCCACCACACCAACCTGGACACGTATGAGCGGATCATTCCGGAAGACGTGCAGCGGGATGCGGCCATAATTGCGGCGGGCGTATTGCATCTGGCGAACCGGGACGAGATGGTGCCCCGGTTTGAGAAGGACAAGATGCCCGCTCCGGTGGCGATTCCGAAGTTTTGAGAAACCGTTAGCGCCATGGTTCACCAGCGGTTACATCGGTAACGGGGCAACCGCTGTTGGCCAGGGTGCAGACCATGTAGGTTCCCGTGAACTGGCTGAGGTCGGCTGTGGCCCGGTGGGCAAGGTAGGCGGGGATGAACAGCAGTTCGGCCAGGGGGATGAGGGTGACGATGGTGAGGGCTGCGTTTTTCAGAGTTTTCATGGTTTGGTTCGCCTTTCGTCTCTGAAAGCGTTGGGGCGCGGGGAAGTCCGCCAGAGATTTCTGGATTCCGATAGAATGTGTTCACTGCAATGAAGATTCCAGGACTTCTTTTGATGGCGTGTGGGGTTGCCATGGCCGCTGAACCGGCAAACCCTTCGGAGAATTTCGAGACGAGCGTGCGGCCATTGTTGGTCTCGAAATGCTTTGGGTGTCATACCGAGGCGAAGTCCGGCGGTTTGCAACTGGATAGCCGCGAGCACTTGCTGGCGGGCGGCAAGTCGGGGCCCGCCATCAAGGTGGGCGATCCGGACGGGAGCTTGCTGGTGCAGGCGATCCGGCAGACGCACGCCAGGCTGAAGATGCCGCCGGGCGGGAAACTTGCCGATGCGGAGGTTGAGGCGGTGGCGAAGTGGGTCCGCGAGGGTGCGGTTTGGCCCGCGGGGACGGTTTCTGCGGCGAAGTACGTAATTACTCCTGAACAGCGGAAGTTCTGGTCATTCCGGCCTGTTGAGGAACCGGCCGCTCCGAAGGTTCGGGATATGAAGTGGGCGCATAATGACGTGGATCGCTTCATCCTGGCAAAGCTGGAGGAAAAGGGGCTGGCTCCGGTGAAGCAGGCGGAGCGGCGGACTTTGGTCCGGCGGGCGTATTTGGATCTGACCGGGCTGCCTCCGACGGCTGATGAGGTGGACGCGTTCATTCGGGATAAGTCGCCGGACGCGTTCGCGAAGGTGGTGGATGGTTTGCTGGCGTCGCCCCGCTACGGAGAACGCTGGGGGCGGTATTGGCTGGATGTGGCACGGTATTCCGACGACAAGCTGAACTCAACCGACGATGAGCCTTATACGAATTCGTTCCGGTATCGCGATTGGGTAATTGGCGCATTTAATGCGGACATGCCTTATAACGTGTTTGTGAAGGCGCAGATTGCGGGCGATCAGTTGCCGGAGAAGGACAAGTATCTTGCCGGTCTGGGGTTTTATGCGCTGAGTCCGGAAATGCAGGATGACCGTGTGGATGCCACCACGCGCGGGTTTATGGGCCTGACAGTGGCGTGTGCGCAGTGCCACAACCATAAGTTTGATCCGATTCCCCAGGCGGACTATTATTCCCTGCTGGGGATTTTTGCGAATACCAAGTTGACAGAATCGCCGCTGGCGCCTAAAGAGCAGGTGGAGAGTTATAAGGCGGCGAAGAAGAAGCTGGACGACAAGAAGAAAGAGCTGACCGAGTTTGTAAAAGCGCAGTCCGTGAGTCTGGCAGATATTTTTGCCGCCCGAACGGCGGATTATATGCTGGATTCCGCAGACAAGCTTCTGGATCATGAAGTGTTTCAGAAGTGGAAGAAATATCTCTCATCTCCCGAGAAAAACCATCCGTTTCTGAAGACCTGGTTTGAGGCTAAGGAGGGGGACGCTAAGAAACAGGCTGCCACGGAGTTTCAGGCTTTGGTATTGGCGGTGGATGCTGAGAAGAAGCTGGTGGAAGACAAGAACCACATTATTCTGGGGCTGGATCCGAGCCGGAATGATCTGAGCCAGGCGAGTTTGGTGTCGATGGATCGGGACCGGTTCACGTTGTGGGAAGACCTGTTCAGCGACCGCGGGATACTGCGGTTTGGCGACGGCAAGATTGACCGGTTCCTGGCCGGTGCGTGGAAGGAACAGCTGGAGTCCCTTCGTGTGGAAGTGAAGACGCTGGAGAAAGCAATGCCTGAGGCGTATCCGTATCTGCAGGTGATCGCGGATAACGAAAAGCTGGCGGAGCAGAAGATCTGGCTGCGGGGGGATAAGAGTAATCCGGGGGATCCGGCTCCTCCTCGTTTTGTGTCGATTTTGTCGCAAGGGGATCCGAAGAGGTTTACGCAGGGCGCGGGGCGTTTGGAGTTGGCGGAAGCTGTCGCGGACGCGGCGAATCCTTTGACGCCGCGCGTGATGGTGAACCGGATCTGGCAGCATCATTTTGGGCAGGGTTTGGTGCGGACTCCCAGTAACTTTGGGGCACAGGGTGACCGGCCGAGTCATCCGGAATTGCTGGATTATTTGGCGGCGCGGTTTGTGAAGGACGGCTGGTCGGTGAAGAAGTTGCACCGGACGATCATGCTGTCGGCGGTGTATCAGTCGAGCGCCGAGCCGACGGAGAAAAATATGGGTGTGGACCCGGATAACCGGCTGCTGTGGCGGTTCAACCGGCAGCGTCTGGACGCCGAGGCGCTGCGGGACGATCTGCTGCAGGTGTCGGGCAATCTGGATCTGGCCCAGGGCGGGCTGGCGGTGCATTTGGGTAAGGACGACAAGCGTCGGACGGTGTACAGCTTTGTGAGCCGCCGCAAGATGGAAGCCGATTTCGCCCTGTTTGATTTTCCGAATCCGAACAATACAAGCGAACAGAGAAACGCGACAAACGTGCCGCCGCAGCGCTTGTACTTCATGAATAACGAGTGGGTGATTGCGCAGGCGAAGGCAGTGACGGCGCGGTTGAAGGGCGATGACTCACAGCGTGTGGACGCGGCGTATCGGTTGCTGTTCCAGCGGCTCCCCAGCGCGCAGGAGAAGAAGCTGGGCGTTGAGTTTGTGGCGGGTAAGGATGCGCAGGCGTGGGCCGAGTATGCGCAGGTGTTGTTGACTTCGAATGAATTCCAGTTTGTGGACTAACACGATGAACAGACGAGATTGCCTCAAACAGTTCGGAACGGGTTTCGGTATGACGGCGTTCGCGCAGTTGGCCGGATCACAGATGGCGCGGGCCGCGGTGGAGACGAATCCTCTGGCCCCAAAGGCTCCGCATTTTCCGGCGAAGACGAAGCACGTGATTTTCCTGTTTCTGAACGGCGGGCCTTCACAGGTGGATACGTTCGATCCGAAGCCTATGCTGACAAAGTACAACGGTCAGCCGATGCCTGCAGGGAATCTAAAGACGGAACGGAAGACCGGGAATTTGATGCGGTCGCCGTTTGAGTTTAAGAAGCACGGGCAGAGCGGAATTGAGGTCAGCGATATCTTCCCGAAGCTGGGGGCGCGGATGGATGACTGCTGCGTGATCCGGTCGATGTATACGGACCGTCCGAACCATGAGCCTTCGTTGCTGCTGATGAATACCGGGGATAAGCAGGTGGGGCGGCCTTCCATGGGGTCGTGGCTAACTTACGGGCTGGGCTCGGAGAATCAGAATCTGCCGGGGTTTGTGGTGTTGTGCCCAGGCTTTCCGGTGATTGGACCGCAGCTGTGGGCTTCCACGTTTTTGCCTGCGGTGTATCAGGGCACTTACATTCCGAATAATGAGAAGACTCCGGATAAGTTGGTGCAGTACATTCGGAATCCGGAGTTAGACCGGACGGAGCAGCGGCGGCAGCTGGATCTGCTGGGCAAGCTGAACGAAATGCATCTCCAGAAGGCCGGAGCGGACCGGGAACTGGAAGCGAGCATTCAGGCTGCGGAGATTGCATTCCGGATGCAGACCGAAGCTCCGGAGGTCTTCGATATCTCGAAGGAGAATGAGAAGACCCGGGCGCGCTATGGCGAGAGTGATTTCGGGCGGGGTTGTTTGATGGCGCTGCGGCTGGTGGAGAAGGGTGTCCGGATGGTGCAGGTGTATCACGGGAATTCGCAGCCGTGGGACAGCCATGACGATATCCAGAGCCATAAGCGGCTGGCGAAGGATGCCGATCCGGCGATTGCATCTTTGCTGGAGGATTTGAAGCTGCGGGGGCTGCTGGATGAAACGCTGGTGATTATCAGCGGGGAGTTTGGGCGGACGCCTGTGGTGGAGGTGAGCGGCCTGGTGCGCGTACAGAATGGTCGCGACCACAACAGCCATGGGTTTTCAACGGTGCTGGCGGGGGGCGGGATTAAGCGGGGGTACGTCCATGGGGCGACTGACGACTTTGGCTTCAAAGCCCAGGATAAGCCGGTGCATATTCATGATCTGCACGCCACAATCCTGCACCTGGCAGGCTTCGATCACACGAAACTCACCTACCGTTACAGTGGTCGTGATTTCCGGCTGACAGATGTGGCGGGGAATGTGGTGAAGGAAATCCTGGCTTAGCGAGATGAGCCAAAATGAAAAAAACGCCCGGCTTTCGCTCGGGCGTTTTTCATTTTGGTTTGTTGCAGCAATCAGACTTTCGAACGCTTGCGGGCTACGAATGCCAGCGCCAGCGGGGCGAACATGAGCGCGATTGTGGAAGGTTCGGGGGCCGGGGCTCCGACGTCGAATCCGTTCACCGAAGCGATCTGCACCGTGTCCTGAGAACCGCTCAGGGCAGCATTTACGCCAACCCATTGACCGTTGATGGTTGGAGACATGGTCCCGCCGGGAGCGATCACCATGTTCCAGCTGCTGCCAAAGTTGTCGAACTGGAACAGCCAGCCCTGAACGCTAAAATCGGCGAAAATACCTTCGGCGGTCGCGGTAAGGGCTGAATTCAGGACATGCGTGTTACTGCCCATGGCGACCTGATCATTGAGATTCGTTCCGAGCGTCATGCCCAGAAGGTCACTTGCTGCAAGGGTTCCGATGTGGCCGTCCGTGGTGATCGTGTAGGCGACAGGGGAGGTCACATTACCGCTTGTGGCAGTAAAGGATCCGGCATACGTGATAGTCGATGCAGAGGCGCACGCACAGAACACCAATCCTGCGGTGAGAGCCTTTGCGGCTTTGAAACATTCGTTGAACAATCTATTAGTACTCCCGTGAATTATTATGATCTTATTAAGCCAAACGGCCAATGTGTAGGTATTTTATTAGACAAAAATAAGAAATGTCAACGCGTATTTCAAATATGAGTACTGGTACTTATGGACTGCGTGATCATGATCTACCGCCATGATCGTTTCGCATATGAGAAGGCCAGGGTCCTGAAGCGCAACTCCGGGGAGGAATCTGCTGCACAGGGCAGGGCCGCTCTGGCGGTCGCACTAAAACTCCCGATTTGTGCCTGGTTGAGTTTCAGGCACATTGTCAAGCGCTCTCTGCTTCGAATTGGGACAGCATGTGGGAGAGCGCCTTTGCCTCCCAGCGGGGAACAGGGCAGTTGGTTGGGGGCTTGAGGCCGAGGCGGTTGTGCCAGAAGGCTGGCAGACCCACGGCCGCGGTGCCAGGCAGATCGTAAGGCGAGCCCGCTACGAAGAGGCATTGTTCGGGCTTGAGATTGAGTTCGCGCAGCGCGAGTTGGCAGGGGCGCGGGTGCGGTTTGTAGAACCCGGCGCGCTCGGCGGTGACGATGACGCTGAAGTCGACGTCCAGCCGGGCGGCTTCCGCTACGAGGTCCGAATAAGGGCGGTAAGCTCCGGTTCGGTAGGTGATGCTGAGGAATTCAGCACGCCAGCTGCTGGCCGGTTGCCGGACTGCCGGCGATTTGGTTCCAGAGCGACCAGCTATCGAGCAGGGCTCTGAGCAGGTCGAAGAGAACGCCCCGGAAGGGTGGCCCTACTTCGTGGGCTGCGTTGGTAATTCCGGTTCCCATCACTGACTGGCGTCCTCCCGGCTGCCGCATGTCAGGATCTGAGGCCCTGGATTTGGCGGGCGGCGGCGAGGCCGGAAAGGAACGCGCCCTCAATGCGGGAACCGGCGAGCGCGTCTCCTGCAACTGCCAGAGGTGCTGGTTCGTCGCTGGAAAGGCACATCATCTGATGGTCGGCCACGGGCCTGGCGTAGAGCCAGCGGTGGAGTTGGGAGGCGGTTACGGCACTTCCGAGATAGGGGGCGGCGGCTTCGACGAGGAGGCTGGTGACATGCGCTGGAGCGGCGCTGAGATGCTCTCGGGTGAAAGCTCCGGTAGCGTGGAGGGTAATGGCTGCCGGGCCCTCGGAGATCCCCTTCATGGTGTTATCAGCCAGCCATTCTATGGGGCCGGTGGTGGGCCTGGCGTAGCCTGGTGGGGGGAGCAGACTCGGGCCGCTGAGCGTGAGCATCAGGGCGAAGCAGGGGTGGAAGTGGACGTCGGCGAGCTTGCTGGTTACGTCAGGGACCAGAGGGCCGAGGAGGGCGAGGGTCTGTGGAGCGGGGGGCGTCAGGATCAGGGCGTCGGCTTCGAAGGTTTCGCCGGCTTCCGTGGTGGCCTGCCAGCGGCCTTGATCGGCTTGCAGGGCGGTTACTTTTGCTTCTGTGCGGACATGAAATGGCTGTGCCAGTTGCTTTGCCAGGGCGTTCATGCCATCGATGGCGCGGTAGCGGGTGTGGACATCTTCTGGGTCCGGGCCGGTATACCAGGGGCTAACCCAGCCCGCGCGCTGCCACGCGGCCACTGCGGTGCAGAATGCCTCGCTGCGGGTGGTGAAGAACTGGGCTCCGAGGTCGAGCCTGCTGTTGCCCATTCGGCGGGTGGCCATACGCCCGCCGACGCTCCTGCCTTTGTCGAGGATGGTGACGTCCCAGGCGTGGTGCGTAAGCTCCCGGGCGGCGGTGAGGCCGGCCATTCCGGCTCCGATGATGAGGCAGGACCTACTCATGCTTTTCGCAAAGACGGCGGGTCACCTTGTGGCGATGGCGGAACATATTGCGCAAACCCAGATTGACGATCCAACCGAAAAAAAGATTAATGAAGGGGCCGCCGGGGAGGAGGTATTCAATTCGGTCCGTGAGGCGTGTACGGTCTCCGACGGATTCGAAGTCATGGCGGTGGATCCACTGGTCGAAGGGGCCTGCCTCCTGATGGTCCTCAAAGCGCCGGTTGCGGGTGTAGCCGGTGTGGAGTGCGACCCAATCAAAAGGCCCGATGCTGAGTTCCAGGCGCGAGTTTTGCTCGATTCCGGTGCCCGTGCGGCTGATCAGGCGGACGCGGGGAAAGGCGGGGGAGAGTAAGGTGAGCGCATCCGGTTGTTCGTGGAAACGAAAAACTTCTTCAACCGGGGCATCAATTAATACGCTGCGTTCGAAGACCGGCATGGTTCCAGTCTAGCGGCTGGCGGCTGCTAAATCGGGGCGGACATCGGGCGGCGGCGCATCACGTGGCGACCAGAGTTTGATTGCCACCACTCCGCTTCGCGCGGTACAGGTGCTCGTCAGCCTCCGCGATCAGGTCGCTGGCTGCCTCATGCTCGGCACGCAACGCGGCGATGCCGAAGGAACTGGTGACGCGGAAGGCATGCGGGCCGGGTGGGTCCATCCTCGCGCTAAACTGGTGTTCCGCGAAGCAGTGACGCATCTGGTTGACGATCTCAGTGGCCTGGCCGGCGGTAGTGCAGGGCATGGCGAGAATGAACTCGTCGCCGCCGATGCGCCCGAGAAAGTCTGTGCTGCGGCAGTTCTCGCGGAGGGTTTTGGCAAAGGTGATCAGGACGCGGTCGCCTGCGGCATGGCCCCAGGTATCGTTCACCTGCTTGAAGAGGTCGAGGTCGCAAACGCAGATGCAGAGGGGCTGGTTTGATCCCCTGGCGAGGTGAAATTCCAGGGCAAGGAGGCGATCAAACTCGCGCCGGTTGGGGAGGGAGGTGAGGGCGTCGGTATGGGCTTCCTGTTCCAGACGCTCTTCGGCTTCCTTTCTTTCTGTCACGTCGGTTTGGGAGCCTGCCATGCGGAGGGGCTTGTCGCGTTCATCCCAAATGGCGCGGCCGCGATCGAGGATCCAGATGTAGACGCCGTCCTTGCGACGCAGGCGATACTCGATGGAAAAAGCATCGATCACGTGGGCCAGATAGTCGTGCAGTTCCCGTTGGACGCGTTCGATGTCGTCAGGATGGAGCAGCGAGAGGAAGTCCTCTCGGGAGTCGCCAATCTCGAAAGGAACGTAGCCAAGCATGGCGGACCAGCGGGGGGCGCGGAAGACGCGGCCATTGCGGATATCCCAGTCCCACAGCGCGTCCCCGCTGCCATGCATGGACAGTTGCCACCGCTCATCGGAAATGCGGAAGGCTGCGAGGGTTCGTTCCTGCTGCGTTAAATCCCGAACAATCATGAGGCGGACCGGACGGAGTGCGAACTCCATCTCGAAGCTGGTTACCTCCACGTTAAGCCGGCTGCCGTCGCGCGTCTGGTGCCACCAGGCACCGGATTCGGTTTGGCGGGAGTCGCCCGGCCCCAGGTTGGAACGGTCGGTGCCCAGTTCAGAAGCGGCCAGCACATCGGGCAGGGTCATGCTGCCCAGGAATTCTTCGCGAGTCCAGCCATAGCGGCGGACGGCCGCAACGTTGACGTCCAGAAACTCCAGGGTTCTGGAGTCCACTACCCATGCCGGCAGAGGGGTATTTTCAAATAGCTCACGGTAGCGGGCTTCGGAGGTAGTAAGATTCCGGAGGGCGGTCTCTCGGTCGCTGATATCGAAAGCGTTACACCCGATAAGCGTCTCGCCCTGTTTGCCGGCGAACGGAAATTTGACAAACAGATAATCGCGGATCTCCCCAGCCACCGCTAGTTTTATGGTGACCTGGCAGGGTCTTTTGTGTCGAAGCACTTGCAGGTCCGCCGTACTCATTTCGCGGACTACGTCGGGGGGGAAGATGGCGGAAACATCCTGGCCGAGGCACTCCTCGGGAGTCCGGTTGAGGGTGCGGCAAAAAGTGTCATTCACGTAAACGTACCGGCCGTCGCCATCTTTCGCCGAGGCCATGGCCGGAGAGTGGCGCATGAAGGCGTCGAAACTGCGGCGGCTTTCGCGAAGATTGGCCTGCGACTCTTCGGCGTATCGCTTGAGCCGGTAACCCCGCCAGAGCAGCCAGGCAAGGCCGAGCGCGCCCAGAATGAAGGCGACCATAATGCGTTGGTAAATCCGCCTGTGGGCGTCGGCCAGCTGCTGGGCCCCCACGGAACGGGCACCCTCGGCCCAGAGCGGCGCCAATTTAGTGAACTTGTTGTCTACATAACCTTCCGCCGCAAGTTCTGTAATGCCGCCTCTCAGTTCGTCGGCTGCGCCTTTCATTTCCGGACGTGCCACGATGTGGAGCGGGATGTTGGCGCCTGAAAGAACGGCTAGATTGAAGTGGGCGTTTTCGCAGCCGGGAGGCCTTGAAAGCAGGAGTGCGGCGATAAATCGACCGTCCATCAGGGCACCGCCGGCTTCGCCCCGGCAGACAGCTGCAATCGCATCCTCGCGCAGCGGAGTACCGGCCAATTTGCTTTTTCGGAGGACTGTTTCGGCCAGCACCTGCGGTATTTTGAACCGGGCGGCAACGATTACTTCACCGGCGGCATCCTCGGCGGTGCGGAGGGGGTGCTCGCGGAGCGAGATCAGGACATAATTATTTTCCAGCCACGATTCGGTCAGGTGGTATTTTTTTAGGCGCGCGTTACTGGAGCCCGCCAATGGCCAAAGATCGATGCGGTTCTGATCCAGCAGATCGTCCAGCGAGACATCCCGAACCGGAACCCACTGGACCCTCTGTGCCAACATGACTGAGACATCTTGACTAACCGCAATTAGAGAGCAGGGCGGGAAAGAGAAGACTCGGTATGTTCACGACAGCAACGACAAACGGTTCTGCCCCTGCGACGCCAATGGGGGTGATGGAAACGAT
>CAIYVZ010000064.1 GCA_903929755.1 uncultured Acidobacteriia bacterium | reverse complement strand
GCCTGCTGACCGTCACGCAAACCTGCCGCATGCAGAACCGTCACCCTCTCGACTACCTCAACAGCGCCATCCGCTCACACCGCCTGGCACAACCGCCCACGTCCCTACTCAAGAATTCCCGCCCTACCTGAACTGTTACACCAGAAACTTACAGTTCTGGAGTCTTCAGAAGAGCTGCTCAGCCGGATTCAAGTCTGGCGAAGATCTTTATTGCCGTCGGCTGGTCCGGCGCGCGTGACACGGCCGCAAGCTGACGAAGTGGGTATCTGACGGAGCATCCTATGGCAAATGCAAAGAGTTCAGCCCGGCCGGACTACGCTACCCTCATCGGTTTGTTGCTGGCGGTTGGCGGGATAGCCACGGGCCTTGTTATGGAAGGCGGCCAGTTTCAGGACGTGGCCCAGCTAACCTCCGCGCTCATCGTGCTGGGGGGCACAATTGGAGCCGTTATGGTGACAACGCCTCTGCCACTATTTATTCGAGCCGCCCGCAAGCTCCCGCTGGTGTTCCTTGCCACCTCGGAAGATTCTGAGGCGGAGGCCGTGGACCAGATCATCCAATATGCCACCGCAGCCCGCAAATCAGGAATCGTGTCGCTGGATATGGAAGTCTCCCAGATTGAGGATCCGTTCCTGAAAAAAGCGCTCAGTCTCGCCGTGGATGGGATCAACCCATCGCAAATTCGTGACATCATGGAGCTGGAGCTGCAGATCTTTGAAGATCATTTCGAGGCTGAGGCGGGTGTGTTCGAGGCCGCGGGAGGGTACGCTCCCACCATCGGAATCATTGGCGCGGTTCTGGGCTTAACTCAGGTGATGAAGCACCTGGCAAACGTGGACGAGGTAGGCAAGGGGATCGCCATTTCCTTCGTGGCGACCATCTACGGAGTCGCCCTGGCCAATTTGCTGTGCCTGCCGTTCGCAACCAAACTCAGGACACGGGGCAAGCGCGCTGTTCAGCTGCGGGAACTGATTCTGGAGGGCGTGATTTCTATCGCCGAGGGCGTGAACCAGAAGCTGATTCGCATGAAGCTGGAGGCCTATTTGGGCCCCGCACCGCAGCTTGCGGCGGCGCCTAAACTTGAAGCGGCACCCAAAAAAGACCGGCGAGTTGTGGTGCCGACTGCGGTTCAGGACTGAATATGCGCCGAAGGCGAGCGCGCCCGGGCCCCGAGGGCCGCGAAAGATGGCTTCTTTCTTATGCGGATTTCATCACCCTGCTGTTTGCGCTATTCGTCGTGTTGTTCGCCTCGTCCAAGGCGGATGAGGTGAAAGAAAAACATGTTGCCGCCTCGCTCCGCAGAGCCTTTGGTAGTGGCGGTGTCGAGCCGGTATTGGCCGACATGCTCCCGCAAGCTGACCAGCCGGAAGCCGCCAAGGTAGTCCCCCCCCCGGCTCTCGACCCCGCGGATCAGTGGCGGCGCTCCATGCAGTCCCTGCAAAAGGCGCTTTCCACGGAGATTGGCGAGGGCAAAGTGGAAATCCATCTGGACGGCAGAGGTCTGGTGGTCAGTCTCCGCCAGACAGCTCTGTTTTCGGGAGGCGGCAGTGACATACTTCCAGGTAGCTCCGACGTTCTGGCCAAAATTGCCGCCACCCTGCGCACGTTGCCGAACTCCATCCAATTTGAAGGCCATACCGATTCACTACCTGTTTCGAATAGCCGCTACCGCGATAACTGGGAACTTTCGGCTGGCCGCAGTATCGCCATGATGGAGCGTTTTCATACCCAATATGGCCTTGCCCGCGCCAGACTGTCCATTGCCGGGTATGCCGAGACCTCTCCGGTCGCCTCCAACGATACGCCGGAAGGCCGCGAGCGCAACCGGCGGGTGGAAATGGTGATTCTGAATCAGCCGAGTCCGGCTGGCCGCTAACTGTTCCACCCGAAAACCCCTCACTGGTTCGCCTGGCATTGGCCCGCCGATTGCTCTAACAGCTTTCACCAGATGCCTGTTATCCTGACTAAGTTCTTTGGAGAGTGTGCGTCCGACTTGGGTGCGCGCTTTTCGTTTCCCGCCGGCTTGCCCGGATTTGAAGATCAGACTTCGTTCTTCTTCCTGTCCATGCCCGGCTCGGAGCCATTATTCTTTTTACAAAGCGTCTCCAGGGTTGACCTTTGCTTTGTCCTGCTGCCCGTGTTCGTAGTGGACCCGGCTTACTGCCTCCAGCTGACGCGGGACGATCTGACACTGCTGCAGCTTCCGCTGGACCGCCAACCGCTGATGGGACCGGAGCTTCTCTGCGCCGCCATCATTTCCTTCGGCGACGGCTCTGCCGGCGAGGGCGAGGTACCCACTGCCAACCTGCTGGCTCCCATTGTGGTTAATCTGGCGGCAAACATCGGCATGCAGGCCATTCTGAGCGAATCCGGATACTCGCACCGCCAACCCCTGCAACTGGTGGAAGCCGTGCCCGCATGCTGATTATGTGGCGACGCGAGGGCCAGTCTCTGTTCGTTGGTGAGGGTGTGGAAATTGAGGTTCTGGATGTCCGATCCAATCGGGTCAAGCTGGGGATTGCAGCGCCAAAGACCGTTTCCATTGTTCGCGGCGAAGCCAGGATTACAAGAGAAGAGAATTTTGTAGCGGCCCTCAGTACGGGCCCCGGTGTCATTGAGGCCCTCCTGAAGCGCCTCCCTGCCCGGCCACCAGGTGTCAAATAACTGACGCGGCCAGAAAGAAAGAAAATGCTTAGAACGTTCCGGCGCTCTCCCCGATATGGATGGAGAAAGAACGATACTTCGGGCATCGTCTAACGAGAACCCGAGACTGGACAAGATGTCCGGTGTTTATCGCAAAACAGGACGTTTTTCATGCCCATTACATTTCAGACGAACTACGCTTCTCTGATTGCCGCCAATAACCTCAACGTTATTAGCGCCAACCAGACCAAGACTATCCAGCAGTTGACCTCAGGGTTCCGGATCAATTCGTCGGCCGACGATGCGGCCGGCCTTGCGGTTTCCAATAGCTACAACAGCAGTATCGCGGAATTGACCCAGGGTGTCCTCAACGGGAACCAGGGTGTCAGTCAGTTACAGATTGTGGATGGCGGTCTCAGCAACATCACCACCATTCTGAATCGCCTCAAAACGCTCGCTGCCGAATCGGCCAGCGCCACGTTCGCCGGGGATCGCAATAACATCAACACCGAATTTCAGTCCCTGCTGACCGAAGTCACGCAACAGGCCTCCAATATTGGGCTGGACAACGGCGGGAAACTGAATATCCTGAATCAGGTCTACATCGGGGGCGGCAGCACGACCGCGAATTCCCAGATTGCCGTCGATCTGAGCGGTGCCTCCAATCAGGTGGACGCCTTTGGTCTCGGCATCTCCACCACGAGCGTTGTGGGTGGAGGAACGGAACTGACAGGTGGTACGCCTAATACCCTTCGGCTGGATACTCCGGGCGTTCTTTACGTCGCCGGTGGAGCCCAGACCTTCAATTTCCAAACCATTGTCAACAATGCAGCCATCTCGGTGGCCGCCACCGTAACCGGTACCACAGCAGGACTCACGGCCGATCAAGTGGTCGGTCAGTTGAACGGCACCCTGAAAGCCTACGGCATTACGGCGCAGGTAGGCAGTGATGGCCAAATCAATTTCGGCGGTGCCACCGCTTTCCAGGTCGTTACAGCGGGTGCGTCCGGCGGCGGAACTGCCATTGCCACAACTGCATCATCAGCCATTAACAAAGGTAATTACAATCTTTCCGCGGCGGTATACGTACCCCCAGCCGCTTCAACCGCCGAGACCCTGAGTTTCCAGAATGGAGTCGACTATCAAACTGTAACAATTGCAGTGGCCGCCACTCTCGCTGACGCCATCACTGCAGTCAACGCCGCACTCAATACCGGAGGCAAATCGCTGGGGATTTTTGCTACCAAGAACGCTGCCGGAACCGGCATCTCCTTTCAGAGCGCCAGTAGCTTCACGGTCAGCACCGACAAAGCTGCCCAGGTTTTTGGCGCGCTTGCCATTACGGGTTCCCAGACCGTCACTGCTCCCGGCGTTACTGCCAACATCACCAGCAACGCACTCTCCGCGATCACTTCTATCAACGACGCTCTCGCGAAGCTGGGCCAAATTCAATCTCGTATTGGTGCGGGTGAAAACAAGCTGGCCTATGCCATCACCCTGGCCAATTCGCAGATCGTCAACTACTCTGCGGCCCTGTCGGGTATCAGAGATACCGATGTGGCGGCGGCAGCGGCGGCCCTCACCAAGGGCCAGGTTCTGCAACAGGCCTCCGTGGCCGCTTTGGCTCAGGCCAATTCGGCGCCGCAGTCGCTCCTGAAACTGTTCCAGTAAATCGCCGGAGGTGCTCCAGGGGGCCTGACTCACCAGTTCAGCCCTCTGGGGTACCTCGCATTTTAGTTCGGGAGTTATTCATTCATGTCCACGTCCAGCACAGCGCCGATCACTTTCAACGGCTCCAGCACCTACGCCAGTTCTTTTCAGCAGGTCATCACCCGGGCCGTTGGCATTGCTTCTTTACCCATCCAGAGCCTGCAGGCGACGGTAACGACGTTAAACGGCCAGGCGTCCGAAGTGACCACGCTCCAGGGTCTTTTTACCAGCCTCAACGCCGATATCCTTTCTTTAAACTCCCTTTCTTCCGGCAGCCCCGCAACGCAGTCTTCCAATTACAACGCGGTGAGCGCCACCGCCACTACCGGTGCGTTGAACGGAACCTACACCCTTCAGGTGGATGATATTGGTTCCTCCACCCGTACCCTGAGTTCCACCGGTCTCACCACCGTGGCGGACCCCGCCACGCAAAATATCAGTTCAGCCGCTAGTTTCACCCTCACCATCAACGGTCAGGTCACGAACCTGACACCGTCGGGCACCTCGCTGCAAGCTCTCGCCACAGCGATCAATACGGCCAACGCGGGTGCGCAGGCTACCATTGTCAACTTCGGCTCCAATGCCAGCCCCAATTACCGACTGGCTGTCAGCAGCGCCAATCTGGGGGCCGATACCGTACAACTCAATGACGGCACGAACGATCTGCTGGGCACCATGTCCACCGGGTCGCCCTCTCTCTACAAAGTAAACGGTTCCACCACCGCTATTCAGGGCACTTCCAGCCATGTGACGCTTTCGCCCGGGTTGACGATTCAGCTGTTGGCCCCGACAGCGACCCCGGTTACCGTCACGGTTTCCAGCGATTACAGTGCGCTGCAGAGTGCCTTGTCCAGTTTTGTCACCCACTACAATTCCGCTGCCACCGAGCTGCAGAAGAACGTGGGGCAGGGCGGCGGCGCGCTGGCGGGCGACAGTTTGGTGTATACCTTGTCGAACGCGCTGAATCAGATGGCCACCTATGCGGGCAGTGGCTCGGGACAGGTCTCCAGTTTGGCCAGTCTTGGGGTCACACTTCAAATTACCGGCCAGCTTGCCTTCGATTCCACGGTTTTCGCCGGTGCCAACCAAGCCAGTATCTCGGGCTTCCTCGGTTCCGTCGCCTCTTCCAGCGGCTTTTTGGGGACTGCAAACAATAGTCTCCGCGCCGCTACCGATCCAACTGTTGGCGTTCTTTCCATTGAAGGGGCAACGATTCAGACGCTGCTTGCCTCCAAAAATCAGCACATTGCCGACGCCCAGCTGCGCGTAACCGCCCTGCAGAACAATTTGCAGCTGCAACTCTCGAAGGCGGACGCCGCGATCGCCGCCCTGGAGCAGCAGAATTCCTTCTACCAGCAACTGTTTACCGCTCAATACGGCAGCAAATCGAACAATGGTTAAGCCGGGATGAAACAGAGGATCCCGGAACCATTACAGGAGCTGGAGCGGCAGCTTCGCCAAACCCTGGAACGTTATTGTTACTGCGAACTGGAAAGCCTTCTGGAGGCGATGCGCACGCTCGCGGTGGAAGAGGCGCGGCCCGAAGTCACGGAATGGATACTGAACATCGTGCGCTGGGCCGTTGAGCTGGTCAGCATCCAGCGCCAGACGGTGGCCGATGAACTCGACGGGCTGGCTACCGTGAGTCACTACCTGGACCGAGACCCGGTGCTCTCGTCCGAAGTTTGCATGGATCTTTGAGCCCTGCCAGAGGTGTCAATTCCCTGACGTGTCATGCTGTTGACGCGCGGCTGTGCCGCTGCGCGGAAAACAAGCCTTTGTTTACATGAAGTTCCAGCACGCGTACAGTGGCGCATGAACTGCAATCAAGCATGTTGTGATTGATAAGTTCACCAATAGCCTCGAGACGTATATGGACCTGGTCGATATACGTCAAAAGCTGGTTTCGTCAAACATAGCCAATGCCGATACGCCCGGTTACAAGACGCAGGATCTGGATTTCAAGGCTTCCTTCCAGTCCCTGCTCGACGGTGGTACCGTACGGCCGGCTACGGTAAGCGGGCTGGCAACAAAAAACGACGGTAATAATGTCGACCTCGATCGCGAGGCCCGCCTGCTGGCGGAAAACGCCATGCGTTTCAACGTGGCGGCCAGTTTAATGCGGTCTTCCATTCAACAGGTGAAAGAAGCTATTAAGGAAGGGCCCTCTTGAGCCTTTTTGACAGCCTTTCCGTAAGCGCCTCCGGCATGGCCGCACAAAGAACACGTGCGGCTTTACTGGTGGAAAATATCGCCAACTCCGAGACCACGCGCACTCCCGAGGGCGGCCCTTATCGCCGTAAGGACGCTGTCTTTTCCAGCTCACCGGTCGGCTCCGCGTTTGCCAGCGAGCTGGAGGCCCAGATGCAGGTTGGCGTTCGCGTGGATTCCATTTCAGTAGACCAGCGTGAGCCAGAAAAACTGTACACTCCCGGGCATCCGGATGCCGATGCGGACGGTTATGTCGCTATGCCCCGCATGAATTCGGCCGAAGATATGGTGGATCTGGTGACTGCAAATCGAAGTTATCAGGCCAATGTGGCAGCTATGTCGGCGGTTAAAGACATGATTCAGAAATCGATCGAACTGCTTCGTTAAAGGAAACCATTGACCTTCCCTGTATCAGCCCTCCGGCCCATCGCCACACTTGCCCCTGTAGCGCCCCTTCCCGCCGCGGGCTCGGCCTCGTTCGGCAGTATTCTCGAAAGCACTATGGGGAAAGTGAACTCCCTGCACAATGATGCTGTGTCAGCCGCGCAGAAGTTCATGACAGGCGAGAGCGAAGAAGTCCATTCGGTCGCGCTGGCTGGCCAAAAAGCGGAACTGGCATTTGAGTTGGGGCTGCAGGTCCGCAATAAAGTGGTTTCGGCTTACCAGGAAATCATGAAGATGCAGTTGTGAGCGGGGAATAGAGCCGGAATCAAGGGTTACGCATGGGCCAACTTGTGTATTCCGACGATGTCGATCACTCAGTCCGATCTGATGTCGATCAGTTGCGAACCCGGCGACGCAGGACTCTCTCAGTCTGAAACAGTGATCGGCATGAGTCAAGGGAATTTGCCGTTCCGCGACCGTTTTTTGC
>CAIYVZ010000063.1 GCA_903929755.1 uncultured Acidobacteriia bacterium | reverse complement strand
GCTGGCTCCCGGGGAGCGGAAGCTGGTGGCGACGGGGCTGGCGATTGAGTTGCCGTCGGGCTACGAGGCGCAGTTGCGGCCGCGCAGCGGACTGGCGCTGAAGTACGGCATCACGTTGCCGAATTCTCCGGCGACGATTGATCCTGGCCAGCCTGCTGAACGGCAAGGCTGGCCTCTCCGGCGAAATGGGCTGCCCATCGAAAAGGCCATCGCCCCGAAAATGGATACCGTCATCCGGGTTCATTTTGTTTCACTCTTGTCCTAAACAGTTTTTCAGGTTGAACAGGGCTCAAGAAGAAGCCCTCCTATAATTGTTCCGGCAACCGAACCATCTTGACCGGGCTGATCGGTGGCCGAATCCCCAACAGGAGGGCAAGAAGAACGGTACAGGGAACGGGGCTGTTCAATCAACTGCTGCCGCATTTTCCGCGACTGGAGTTCGCGGCACGGGCGGCGAAGGGCTTCAGCTGCAGGACGCAACTGGTGGCGATGCTGTTCTGTCAGTTGGCGCATGCCGATTCGCTGCGAGAGATCTGCAACAGGCTGGCCTGTTGCCTGGGCAAGCTTGTGCATCTGGGCGTCAGTGTGGCACCGAACAAGTCCACGCTGGCGTATGCCAACAAATCGGCCCGCCGCGCTGTTCGAAGAGTTGTTCTACACGGCCCTCGCTCGCTTTCGCGGCCAGGATCGGCTGGGGCTGCGCAAACTGAGGTTCCGATTCAAGAACAAACTGCTCTCGCTGGATTCGACCACCATCAGCCTGTGTCTGGAAATGTTCCCGTGGGCGTCCGGCCAAGGGCGGAGTGAAGGCACATGTACTGCTGGATCACGACGATTACCTGCCGCGTTATGTGTTGATCACCGAAGCGAAGGGCAGCGACATAAAAATGGCCGACGCATTTCCGCTCAATCCCGGTCCCATTGTGGTCATGGATCGCGGCTATAACGATTATTCCCTGTTCGGCCGCTGGACGAAAGAGGAGATCTACTTTGTCACCCTGCTGAAGGAAAACGCCGTCTTCGAGGTGGTTGAGGAGTGAGCCATACCCCAAAACCGCAATATCCTCTCCGATCAGTTCATTCGTTTCACCAGCGAGCAGGCGCGGCTGGAATGCCCCTGCCTCCTTCGCAGGGTTGCGGTCTGGGACTCCGTCAACCAGCGCGAGATCGTGCTGTTTACCAACGAGCTGGCATTCGGGCCGACCACCATCGCCGCCAGCTACAAGGACCGCGGGGAAATCGAACTCCTTTTCAAGGCCCTGAAACAAAATCTGAAAGTGAAGAGCTTCGTCGGCACCAGCGAGAACGCGCTGCGCATCCAGATCTGGACTGCCCTGATCGCTATTCTCCTGCTCAAATGGCTGCACCACCTGTCTAAAGCCAAGTGGTCGCTATCCAACCTCTCATCCATGCTGCGCATGAACCTGTTCACCTACCGGGACCTGACCGCCTGGCTCGACAATCCGTTCGGTACTCCACCCCTGGTCCCCGAATCTCAACAACTTACCCTCACCCTCGCCTGAGTAGGACAGGCGACTTATCACGAGACAGAGGAACCTCATCTTCCATGCCCGGATTCTTCACGCATAAGGCCTTTGTTCTCAATTCCCCCGACCACCATCCCACGCTGTCTTGGACAGCAGTGATTTTGTTTACATTCCTGCGGGGGGGGGGGCTGCGGGGGCCGTGCAACCGTAAGTTAGGTAGTATACAATCTCCAACATGCAACTCACTTTCTATCGGCTTTTCGCAGGTTTAGTACTGCCCACAACAACAATGCTTGCCGGACCCATAAGTCGACTCTATCTACCAGGCATTGGCAATACGCCCAATATTGCCATCGTCCAGGGCAACACGATTATTTCGACTTTTGCTGAAGCATACCAGGGCCCATATGAGGTTCCAATCGCTGTGAACGGTGACGTCCGGACAGCAGGATATTTTTCTGGCAGCCCAGGCGGTCAGTACACTTTGAGTGGAACGCCCACCGGCGTTACTTATAGTCACCCCGGTGCGATCACTGGCCACTCAGACGATTCCACTACAGATGGCAGCTACAACTACCTGATGGACTTTGACTCGGGAATTAGTAACAGTTCAGCCCCCTACTTGAAGGTTTCCGGCACGTCGAAAGGGTACTCGAAGAAATCTTTAAGAATCTTCACTTTAGACCTGGCGCTTTGGAACAAGACCTGGCAAGCTGGATAGTTGGGTGCTTCGAACGGCCAG
>CAIYVZ010000062.1 GCA_903929755.1 uncultured Acidobacteriia bacterium | reverse complement strand
GCAAAAAACGGTCGCGGAACGGCAAATTCCCTTGACTCATGCCGATCACTGTTTCAGACTGAGAGAGTCCTGCGTCGCCGGGTTCGCAACTGATCGACATCAGATCGGACTGAGTGATCGACATCGTCGGAATACACAGAGACGGATGAACTGGAGAGAAACGCATTGAGAGCCCTGTTCAAAGCGTATCTGGATCTTCAAAGCTTTCCCCAACTCCGCTTAAAGATTTTCCTCCGTTCGGACATCTGGACTCGACTGACAGAGTCCGGCTTCCGTGAGGCAAGTCACATTACGCGGACCGCAACAATCTCATGGAATCGAACTTCTCTACTCAATCTGATAGTCCGCCGGGCCTTGCAGAACCGGGAATTATGTGAGTTCTACTCAGTGGATGAGCAACTACTGGCATCGACTACGGACCAAGAGACGCTTTTCTATTGGATGTTTCCAGACCAGGTTGAATCTGGTGCAAATAAGCCAGACACTTTGGAATGGTTATTGAGCCACACGCAAGACGGTTCAAAGCAAACGGCCCCGCGCGAGTTGATTCACTTGCTCAATAGCGTTCGCGATGTTCAATATCGGAAGCTCGAATTGGGAGAGGCGGAGCCGGATAATCGGCAATTATTTATCAGAACCGCGATCAAAGAGGGACTGCCAGAAGTTTCAAAGGTTCGGCTGGAGCAAACGCTATATGCAGAGTACCCCAGCCTACGACCTTCGTGTGAAGAACTTCGAGGCGAGAAGGCGGCGCATACCGTGGAAACCCTTTCGAGAATATGGAAGGTAGATGCGGAGGAAGCCTTGCGTCTGGCGAGGAAACTAGTCGATGTGGGGTTCTTCGAAGATCGTGTTGTGAAGGGTGTTCCGACTTTTTGGATTCCGTTCCTGTACCGTGATTCACTGGAACTTGTTCAGGGAACCGCTACCGATTGACCGGGTTCAAATGCGCCCCCGATATCTTCCCGGCAATATAAATGCCCATCGTGACCGCCAAACCCCAAGCCAGCGTGATATGGTATACCCGCCCTTCACCACCTCGCCCGCCGGGCCCGTGCCAAACAGCGTCACCATCGCCACAACGCCGGTTCCGAACATCATCAAAACAAACGTGCCGATCAACTCGGCCAGCAGTTCACCAATCAAGCTTTTCTCTGCGGTGCCGCTGCCCCGCTACAACTCACATCCCAATGTCGATAATCTGATTCAGCCTCTCGCAGGAACTGGCGAACACATCCTCCGGCACCTGTTTCCACGGATGGGGCTTCGCGGCGCGACTCCGCCAGTCGTAAGATTTCGGCTGGTGGCTCAATATGTAGCTGACTTTCTGCCCCGGCCCGTTGTACTTCACGGCAAACGGATTGTTCTCATTGGAGATAGCCGTAGTCATCGGCAAGCCGATCACAATCCCCGTGCGCTCATTAAAGGCTCTCGGCGAAAGCACCAGAAACGGGTGTACATCCCGCATCTCGCGTCCCGCCTGCGGATTGCAGTCGATCCAGACCATATCCCGGCGGTCGGGTGCCCATGCGCCTTTCACCGGCACTCAGAGGATCTCCTTCCCTATGGGCGTCACAACCATGGCCTCACCGCCATGCTGGTCCGGATCAAACAGCGCCAGTCTTTGGCCCAGTGTCAGGTGTCGTCCCCCCTTTGGGGTTACAAGCAACCCGGAATCCTGAGTCGAGATTTCCACTGCCTGGCCCGCCTCGAAACCCGCCTTCCTGGCCAGCGATGAGGGGATTCTCACCGCGAGACTGTTGCCCCATTTCTGCACCTTCAAAGTCGCCGTGTTTGCCATAGTATTCCGATCATAGCAGGATTCTGTATCAACGCGTATCGACACTCCGCCTGGCGGGTGTGCGACATGAAAGTAGATGGATCAGCGGTGCTCTTTTTTGTGGCTATATTCCTAACGTACTGATACGTTAGGAATGGAGGTGCCATTTGCCAGAGTCTCTTGTTGCGCTCGAACAGCAGCGCAGTGCCATTCTGT
>CAIYVZ010000061.1 GCA_903929755.1 uncultured Acidobacteriia bacterium | reverse complement strand
CGCCAAGCCATCCGGCCCGATCACTTTCCCGCCACTCGTGGCGATCAACTCGTCAATTATCTCTTTTCTGATTGTCATGCCGTTCTCCTATGGTCTTACTCACCGGAGAACCGCGTTTACACAATCCTTTGTACACCCTCCCAACTTGGGGCTACCGAAGACGCGGCCCTCAGTTTGGCCTGCACTGGTCAATTCTTGATCGCGCAGCACGCCTGCGGTTACCGTGTAGTCCACACCAGCAGTGACCCGTTTGTTTCGGGAACAGGGTTGGATATCTGCGTCAGCAGTGCGGGCAGATCAATGGAATTCACCTTTCCAGCGCCAAGGCAACTTGATCTAACCAATTACAATACTGCTTTTCACCTCCCCTCTTTCGGCGGTGCCGTGCAGGAGCTTTACGTGCCGTAGTGGGCGCGGATTTTGCGGGCGGCAGCTTTTCCTACGGATTGGATTAGTTGGTCTTCGGTGGCGGCTTTGACCATGGCCAGGCTTCCCAGTTCCTTTAGGAGCTTCTTGACGGTCTTTTCGCCGATTCCGGGGATTTGGTCCAGCTCAGAAGTCAGGGTGCGGGCGTTTCGTCTGGTTCTGTGGAACGTCACGGCGAAGCGGTGGGCTTCGTCTCTGATCGTTTGCACTACATGCAGGATGGGGGAGAAACGGTCGAGAACTATGGGCTCGTCTTCCTGGCCCAGGACGTAGATGATTTCTTCGCGTTTTGCCAGGGAGGCCAGGGGGTGGTCGTAGATCCCTAAGGCTTCGAGCGCGTTGGCTGCGGCGTGGAGTTGGCCTAAGCCTCCGTCGATTAGAATGAGACCGGGCATCGGCAGGTTTTCTTCCTGCAGGCGACCGTAACGCCTGGTGACGACTTCGTGCATGCTGGCGAAATCGTCATTGCCTTCTACCGTCCGGATGATGAACTTGCGGTAGTCGGCCTTTTTCATCTTGCCGTCTTCCCAGACGACCATGCTGGCCACTTTGTCGGTGCCCTGGACGTGGGAGATGTCGAAACACTCGATCCGGTTTATGGGCTCGGGGAGGTTCAGCGCCTCCTGGATGGCTTGCTTGATCTTGTCGGAAGAGGGCTTGAGGATTCGGAACCTGGCGTCGAAGCTGTGTTTGGAATTGGTTTCCACCAGGCGGAGCATGGCCGCTTTTTGTCCGCGCTGCGGGGTGGAGATCTCCACCTTGCGGTGCTTCTTTTCGGTGAGCAACTGCTCCATCGTTTCGCTGTCTTCGAAATCGACGGGGACGTGGATGATGCCGGGGACGTACTGCTGGTCGAGATAGATCTGGAGGAGGAGAGTGGAGAAGAATTCGGCGGGGTCGAATTCGTGCTGGTCCTCCCAGAAGAAGTCGCGGCGGTCGACGATCTGTCCGTTTCTCAGGTGGAAGAGGTTTACGGCAACCAGAGGCGGTTCGGCGTAGTAGCCGAAGATGTCGGCGTCGTCACCGGAGGCGGCGGCCATCTTCTGGCGCTCGCCCAATTCTTCCACGGTGGTGAGAAGGTCACGCAGGCCAGCGGCTTCTTCGAAGCGCATGTCTTCGGAGGCGACGGCGATGCGGGCGCGGAGGTCGCCGGCGAGTTCGGTGTGGCGTGAATCGAGGAAGAGGCGGACCTGGCGGACGGCGTTCGCGTAGATGTCGGGCGTGGTCAGATTCTCAACGCAGGGGCCGAGGCAGCGGTGGATGTGGAACTGGAGGCAGGGGCGGGGGTGGTAACGGGAGAGGTCGATTTTGCAGGAGGGGACGAGGAAGTGCCGGTGGATGAAGTGGACGATGCGGTGGGCGAGGTTGCCGGGGAAGTAGGGTCCGAAGTAGGTTGAGCCATCCTTTTTGAGGCGGCGGGTGACGTAGACGCGGGGGAAGCGTTCGGCGGTGAGTTTGATGTAGGGGTAGGTTTTATCGTCGCGGAGGAGGACGTTGTAGCGGGGCTGGTACTGCTTGATGAGGTTATTTTCGAGAGCGAGCGCCTCTTTGTTGTTGTCGCAGAGGATGTAATCGAGGTCGCGGGCTTCGGAGATGAGGGTGCCGGTTTTGGCTTCGGCGAGGCGGTCCTCATTGAAGTAGGAACGGACACGGGAGCGGAGGGAACTCGCTTTTCCTACGTAGATTACCTTGCCGGATGCGTCCTTATAGAGGTAGACGCCGGGGTTGAGCGGGAGCTGCGAAACCTTCTCGCGGAGGAAGGGGCTGTAGGGTTCCCAGAGGGACAATATACTCAAATTATGTCACGGATGTGGATTTTGGCGGTTTTGGCTGGGGGCTTCGGCCTGCAGGGGGCTATGGCTCAGGAGGCCAAGGCTGCGCCGAAAGAGCAGAAACCCGCCGAAGAGCAACTGCCGCCGGAAGAAGATATCAGCGTGACGCCGCAGCAGTACACGTTTAATCCGGTACGGTCGAAGCGGGATGTTGAGGTGGGCACCTTCTACTTCAAGAAGGGCGACTGGAAAGCTGCGGCGCAGCGGTTCCGGGAAGCCACGCTTTGGAACGAAGGGAACGCTGAGGCGTGGCTGCGGCTGGGCGAGACGGAAGAGAAGCGCGGCAGTGTGAAATCGGCCAAGGCAGCGTACACGAAATATCTGGAAATTGCGGCGGAGAGTAAGCTGGCGCCGGACGTGAAAAAACGTCTGGAGCGGTTAAAGTAATCCGGCTGTGCTGGATTTGGAAGCCTGAGCTTTTAAGCGCTACACTCGCTTCATGATGACGCGGAGTTCGTTTCTGCTTTCGATCTGGCCGGCACTGGCTGCGGGCGCTTGTCCGGGGCATGGCGATGCGGGAACGATGCTGGTCTCGGTGGAGAACCTGGCGGCGCATCTGAAAGAGCCGGGCGTGGTGGTGATTGGAGTTGGTCCCAGGGCGGAGTTCGATAAGGGCCATATTCCGGGGTCGGTTTCGCTGGAGCTGGCGGCGATTAGCGCGAAGGGTGTTCCACTGACGCTGGAGTTGCCTGCGATGGCGGAGCTGGCGGAGACGTTTGGGGCGCTGGGGATCTGGAATACCTCACGCGTGGTCCTGTATTCGGTGGCGAATTCGGTGCAGTCGGCGACGCGCGTGTTTCTGACGCTGGATGCGATGGGGCTGGGCAGGAATGCTGCGCTGCTGGATGGAGGTTTTGCGGCGTGGACTGCGGCAGGGCATCCGGTGACTACGGAAGTGCGTGCGGTGCAGAAGGGCAAGGTTGAGCCCTGCGCGCAGAACGACATTATTGTGGATGCCGCGTGGGTGAGCGCCAACCTGCGGCATCCGGGTGTGGATATTGTGGATGCGCGGTTGCCCGCGTTTTATACGGGAGAGCAGATCCCGAACAACCAGCGAGCGGGCCATATTCCGGGGGCGGCGAACATTCCGTTCAGCTCGATGTTCGATGACAAGGGGTTGCTGAAGTCGCCGGAGCAACTGCGGGCTATGTTGAGCGCGGCCGGGGTGAAGCAGGGCGACCGGGTGGTCAGCTACTGCCACATCGGGCAGCAGGCCACGGTCACGTATTTTGTGGCACGGTATTTGGGGTTCGACGCGCGACTCTACGACGGGTCGTGGCAGGACTGGAGTGCGCGCACCGAATTGCCGACCGAAGTCTCCAAGAAACCTTAAACGTTGAGCGTCTTGAGGTAGCGGACGCTTTGGACGGTCAGGTCCCAGGTCTGTTCCACGAAGTAGTTCTTGATGCCGGCAGCTTTGGCGCCGGTGAAGACTTTGGCCCAGTCCATGCTGTCCTTGCCGACGGCGAGTTGCGGGATGCCGGGGCCGCGGCCTCCTCCGGGGGGCGGTGGGGGAGGCGGCGGTGCGGTCAGGTTCACGCCCTGCAGGTGGAGGGAGATGAAGCGGCCGGGATACTTCGAGAAGTAGGCCTGAGGATCGCCCAGATTGCGGGTGGTCGACATCTGGAACTGGAACTTAACGAGGGCCGGGTCGAGGAGTTCGAAGAGGACGTCGTAGCAGAAACGCTTGTCGCCTTCCACCTTGGCCAGTTCGAAGCCTTCGTTGTGCAGAACCTGCTGGATGCCGGCTTTGGCGGCTACGGCACCGATCTTGTTGTATTCGTCGGCGGCGCGCTTAATGGCGTCCATTGTGGTGACGCCGTCTTTCATAGGGCCGGAGAGCGTGGCGGTAGCCATCTGGGTCATGCCGATGTCTTTAGCCCAGGCGATCATTTCGGGCTGTTTGGTGCGGAGGGCCGGGAGGTTGAAGTGGGCGCTGCGGCAGGTGAGGCCGGCGTCTTCGATGATCTTGCGCGTCTTCTTGCCGTCGGCGAGGCTGACGAAGTCGGCGTAACCGGGGGAACAGAGCTCAATGGTTTCAATGCCGATGTCGGCCATGTCCTTGAGGAGCGCCGGGAACTCGCCATTCTTGATGCGGTCGCGGTGGGGGTAGGTCTGGCTGCCGATCGGGAAGCCGAGGGGCTTGCCGCTGAGGGCGAGGGCTCCGGCAGCGGCGGTTGCGGTGGCCAGGAAGGCACGGCGGTTCAGGTGGCGGATCGTCTCAGTCATGATGTGGAATTATTTCATAAACGGGGAATGAATGCCACGCCCGGTATTCTGAAACGATGAACTGGTACGAGGAGGAAGTGCGGGCGCTGGAGCGTGTTGTGGCGCGGCGGGGGCGAGAAGATCGCCCGCCAGTGTTCTATGGGAGTTCGTCATTCCGGTTGTGGGATACGCTTTCGGACGATATTGGGCCTGAAGTCCTGAATTTGGGGTTTGGGGGATCCACACTGGAGGCTTGCGACTGCTTTTTTGAGCGGTTGGTGCCGCCCGCGCGGCCACGGTCACTGTTGCTCTATGCGGGAGACAACGATTTGGGGGACGGGCGGAGCGTGGAAGCGGTGGTGAAGTCATTCCGGTCTTTGGCCGCCAGGGTAGGGGCTTCGCTGGGAGGCATTCCGTTTGGGTTCGTTTCGGTGAAGCCGAGTCCGGCGCGGTATCCACTGCTGGATCGAATCCGCAGTGCGAACGAGGCGGTGCGCGCGGAAATAGAAGCTATGCCGGGCGGGTATTTCGTGGATGTGTTTTCGGCGATGGTGGATAGCCGGGGCTGGCCGAAGGGCGAATTCTTTCAGGAGGACGGCCTGCACTTGAACCGGGAGGGGTATCTGCTGTGGAGCCAACTGCTGGAGCCGTATCGAAACAGAATCTTCACGGAGTAATCGTCATACTGGAACATCTTTTCCCTAACCTCGAAAGAGGTGAGACGCCAGTACCACAAATGGTTGAGCCCGAGCCTGGGCCGGGAAATGGAATTGCTCGCCTTCGGGCATGCGGGGGCCAAGGTTTTGGTATTCCCCACGCGCCAGGGGCGGTTCTTCGATTACGAGAACTGGGGTTTGGTGGATGCGGTGCGCAAACCGCTGGAAGACGGCAGACTGCGGCTGTATTGCGTGGATGGCGTGGATTCGGAGAGCTTGTATTGCCGGACGGCTCCGCCACCGGCTCGCGTGGAGCGTCACAGGCAGTTTGAGGCGTATGTCCTGAATGAGGTAATTCCGCTAATGAAGGCGGAGAACGGGATGCCGACGCTGGTGGCGCACGGGTGCAGTATCGGGGCGTATCATGCGGTGACGCTGGCATTGCGGCACCCGGGGCTGTTCCACAAGATAGTGGGGCTGAGTGGGCGGTATGACCTGACGCGGTCAGTGGGGCCGTTTGAGGATCTGTTCAGCGGGCATTACGACCAGGACGTTTACTTCATAACGCCGAATCACTTTGTGCCGAACCTGGAGGATGCGGGACTGCTCACGGCCCTTCGAAATACGGAGATTACGTTGGCGGTGGGGGCGGACGATCCGTTTCATGAGAGCAACCGGCGGCTGAGTGAAGCTCTGGCCGGTAAAGGCATTGGGCATCAGTTTGCGGTGTGGCCAGGAGAGGCGCACCGGGCACGGTTTTGGCGGGAGATGGTACCTCAGTATCTGTAGACAAGGTGTTTGGAAGTAAACTCTAAAGAAGCCCTCGTCGCCTGGCCCCCGTAGCCAGAAATCAGCGCACTGTTCGCACGGCAAGTATTTCCTCCCCTAAGGAGCCACATGAACAGGCGGGATTTTTCACGGGGCGTGGCGGGTATGGCGGGCCTGGGTTTGGTCCGCGCGAGCCACGCGCAGAAGCAGCAGGCGTTTGCGCCGCTACCTTTTTACGACACCGTACCGAAGCTGGTGCCGATCCGCGCCCATGAGGACCGGGTTTTCCGGGGCGCGGGCGACGGGGTCGTGGACTCCGGATTCGAGAGTGGCTCTGACGGCATCGGCCCCAGCCAGCTTCGGGGCGCTCTGGGAGGAGATGGCGCGGACTTCGTACGCCACGTATCAGAGCTATCTGGGGTTGCCGGGGCATCCGGTTGAGTGGACGGAGCGGTATTTCCTGTCGGACACTCCGGATCAGGGGGAGGCGGACCGGGCGGTGCAGGCGTTGGCGGCGCTGTACGGGGCGATGGGGAAGCAGGCCCTTCCGGAGTAGATCGACGCCTTCGCGGGCTACTGGTGGAGTAAACTCTCTTCATGCGCCCCGGGCACGATGCTGGCCGCCGAAGCTTTATTCGCTCTCTGGCGCGGACTGCCTCGGTCTTCTCGCTGGACCAACTGCTGTGCGGGCAGCAGCTTCCCGTCTCGTTCGTAAACGTGGCGCGTGAGGCCGGATTGCGCACTAAGAACGTGTACGGCAGTGAGCAGCGAAACAAGTATCTGCTGGAAACGACAGGCAGCGGGGCGGCATTTTTCGATTACGACGGTGACGGGTGGCTGGACATTTTCCTGGTGAACGGCACACGTTTCGAGGCGAAATGGACGGCGGCCAATGCGCCAGTCAGCAGGCTCTACAAGAACAACCGCGACGGCACGTTTACCGATGTTACGGTGGCAGCCGGCGTAGCGCGCACCGGTTGGGGATCCGGGTGCTGTGTCGGCGACTACAACAACGACGGCCATGAGGACCTGTTCGTCAGTTACTGGGGTGATTGTGCCTTGTGGAAGAATCTGGGGAACGGGAAGTTCGTGGATGTCGCGGCCCAGGCCGGGGTGACGACGCGAACCGGGTCCGGACTGAAGCGGCACAATACCGGGTGCGCATTTTTGGATTACAACAAAGACGGCCACCTGGATCTGTTCGTGGCGAACTACATCGACTTCGATCCGAAGACTGCGCCGCTGCCCGAATCGGGGCCCTGCAAGTACAAGGGCATGCTGGTTGCCTGTGGGCCACCTGGCCTCAAGGGCGGTAAGAACATTCTGTTTCGCAATAATGGCGACGGCACGTTCACCGACGTTTCCGAGCCTGCGGGAATTCTGAAGACCGAGGGCACGTACGGCCTTGGAGTGGTGGTGGCAGATTTCGATAACGATGGCTGGCCCGACATTTATGTCGCGAACGATTCCACATCCTCAGCGCTTTATAAGAACAACCAGGACGGGACCTTTAGTGAGATTGCGATTGAGGCCGGGGTTGCGTATTCAGCGGACGGGAAGCCGCAGGCCGGGATGGGCGTATCGGCGGCCGATTTCGATTGCGACGGCAACTTTGACATCGTGAAAACGAATTTTGCGGGCGATACTTCCAGCCTTTATCGAAACATGGGTGAGGGGGTTTTCGAAGACCGGACGTTTCAGGCGGGGCTGGGTAAGGTGACCAGGTTCCTGGGATGGGGTTCGGCGTTCGTGGATTTTGACAATGACGGGTGGCCGGACATTCTCCTTTGCAACGGGCATGTTTATCCGGAGGTGGGGGAGTCGGCGACGGAATCGGGCTACAAACAGCGAAAGGTGGCTTACCGGAACCTGCGGAACGGTCGGTTTGAGGAGGTCTCGGAGCAGTTGGGGCCCGGGATAACGGAGAAGGCGGCCGGCCGGGGGATGGCGGTTGGCGATTTCGACAACGACGGCGATGTTGACGTGCTGGTGAACTGCATCAACGATGTGCCGCAGTTATTGCGCTGCGATTCGCAGACCGGTAACCACTGGCTCAAAGTGAAGACGGTGGGGGTGAAATCGAACCGGTCGGGGATAGGTGCGCGGATCTATTGCACCACGATGGCGGATGGCAAGGCGCACCGGCAGATGGATGAGGTACGGAGCGGCGGGAGTTATTTATCCCAGAACGACCTTCGGGTGCACTTCGGACTGGGTGAAGCGGGAATCGCAGCGCTGGAGATTCACTGGCCGAGCGGGGTAGTGGACAAGTTGGGGGAAGTAAAGGCGGACCAGATTCTGGTTGTGGTGGAGGGCAAGAGTCTCGCGTAGTTATCGGCGCGGGGCGGCGGGCATTGCATTCTCCGGCGCCATGGTGCCGAGCCGCTTCGCCTGCGCGGCTTCGAGTTTCTTCTTGACCGTTGCGGCCTGGTCGAACAGCTTCTTCGCGGTGGCCCGGTCGCCCTGTTGCTGGCGAATCTGGGCCAGGGCGTTGAAGGGACCGGGTGTTTCGGGGTTCAGCCGGATAGCTTCTTCGAGGGCCGTTGCCGCTGGTTCCGGCTCCCCGTTTTGTTTCAGGGCGGTACCCAGCATATAGTGGGCTTCGGCGTAAGCGGGGCGGCGGGTGACGGCATTGCGCATCGCCTCAATAGTGGCAACGGCGTCGCCCTGTTGCCAGCAGGTAATACCCAGCGTGTAGTAAGCCTCAACCATGTCGGGGTCGAGACGGAGGGCCTGGTGGAAGGACTGTTTGGCTTCGTCCAGCAGGTCCTTTTGTTTCAGGGCCAGGCCAAGGTCGTAATGGATGACGGCTTCGGCCGGGAAACGGGTGGCCAGGTCGCGAAACTGCTGCACGGCTTTGTCGTAATCTCCGCTGTGGAGCAGCGTATAGCCGACGTTGATTTGCGCCATCTTGTTGGCGGGGTCGCGCTTCAGGATTTGCTGAAACTGGGCCAGCGCTTCGGGGGCGAGACCGAGATCGAGAAGCACGAAGCCCAGACTGTTGCGGTAGCTGTCGTCAGCGGGTTTCAGGGTAACGGCGCGCTGGAAACCGGCGCGGGCAGCCGGCAGGTCTCCCTGGCGCTGGGCAACCAATGCGGAGAGATTCCAGAGCTCGCTGCGGGTGGGAGTGAGCTTCAAGCCGGCTTTGGCGTGGATAAGAGCCTCCGCATCGTTACCCGACTCGTAGAACATAGTGCTCAGGCGAAAGCGGTATTCGGCGCTGCGGGGGTCGAGACGAACGGCCTCGCGGAGGGAGGCGATGGCCTCGGCCCTCTCCTGACGCAGCCAGAGCGCTACGGCGAGATGATAGTGGGCGGGGGCGTAGTCGGCCCGCAGAGCAATTGCCTGGCGGAAGTTTTCGATCGCGACGGGTTGCCGACCGAGAACGGCGTTCAGGAACCCGATCTCGTCCCGGAGTATGGCATCGTTGGGTGCGGCCTGCGCGGCCTTTTCGAAGAGCAGGAGCGCACCTGCCGCGTCGCCTGCTGCTTTGCGTGCCTGGGCCTGCTGCAGAAGTCCGGAGGGTGGCGCGGCGGCGCAGAGGAGTAAGGCGGCAGCCAAAGCCAGACAGAAGGAACGCATTTCACTTCACAGTATATGGCGGAGATGAAAAAGGGCCGTCCGGAACTGATCCGGGCGGCCCTTTCTTGTTGGTGAGCCCACTTAGTTAGAAGCGCACAGGCCGCCGGGGCGGCGAGCCGTTGTGTGCGTGTTCCTTAGAAGGAGTACCTCAGAGCCATTTGCCACTGACGCGGAATGTAGCCCGCGAAAGTGCCGAAGATGCGACCCGCCTGACCGGGGCAGTCGACGCAGCTGTTGGGATTGGCCAGATTGGTGTGGTTCGAGAAGTTGAACGATTCGGCGCGGAACTGGAGGGTCTGCTTTTCGTTAAGCTTGAAAGCCTTGAAGAACGACATATCCAGCTGTCCGAAAGCGGGGCCAACGATTGCGTTGCGGCCGACGGTACCAAACTGGCCGCGCTGCGGGCGCTGCCAGGGGCCATCGGTCTGGCCGTTGGCGGTAAGGGGGGCGGTGGTCGTCTTGAACCAGCCGAACTGGCTGGGGTCGGACACCGAGACATCGCCGACAATGTTCGGGCGGCACCAGCCGGTGTCGCGGTCGGAGTTGCAATCGCGATAGGACGGGGTGAAGGGCTGACCAGCCATCCAGCTCCAGGAGCCGTTGGCCTGCCAGCCGCCGATGACAGCGTCCACAAACTTCGAGGAGTTGCCGAGGAAGCGGCGACCCTTGCCGACGGGAACTTCATAGAGCGATGAGAGGAAGAAGACGTGGGCGCGATTGTTGCTGGAGACGCCACGGGCGAGCTTCGCATCGCGTGGGTAGTAGGTTCCGTCGTAGTCGATGTTCTTCGACCAGGTGTAGTGGGACATCACGTTCATGCCGTTGGAGAAACGTTTGTCGAAACGCAACTGCATGGAGTGGTAGTTGTTGCTGGCATCGCTGCCGTAGTAGCGCAGGTTCTGCGTCCAGCCGAAGAGGTTGAAGAAAGGCTTGCGCTGGTTGGTGGTTAGAGTGCCGAAGCCGTTGATGTCGGCCTGGTTGGGGTCGTAATCGCCGCCGGTGCCGGCGAAGACGTGGGTGCCCTTGGTGCCAACGTAGGCGATTTCCACGGAGGAGGTCGAGTTGAGCTGGCGCTGGATGGTGAAGTTCCAGGCGTCGACGGTGGGGAAGCGGATGGGGTTGGAGATGACGAAGGCGGTGACGCCGTTGGGCAGGATGTTCTTGCCGTTCGGGCCTTTCTTCTGGGCCGCGAGGATGCTGGCAGGGTCAAGAGGCGTGGGGCCGGCGACGAGGTTGAAGACCGAGTCAAAGGCGTTGGCGGGCTGTAGAGACTGGATGCCGAGGATAGGCAGGTTCTGCGTCACGTTGTGGCCAAAGATGGAGCCGAAAACGCCGAGGTTGAAGCCGCGGCCGTAACCGGCGCGGATGACGGTCTTGTTGTTGAGCTGGTAGGCGATGCCCAGACGGGGAGCGAAGAGTTTGTTGGAGGTCTTCACGTTCATGTCGAGGCCGGTGTCGCCCTGGCCGGCGATGGAAACTTCACCGGTGGAAAGGCTGACGAGGCCCCCATTACCGGCCTTGTTGATGGTCTGCGGCCGGTAGTTTTCCCAGCGGAGACCGTAGTTGAGGGTCAGTTTTTTGGTGACGTGCCACTGGTCCTGCACAAAGAGGAAGTAGCGGTTCTGTGCTTCGCTCGCGTCGAGCGAGTTGGAGACGTAGCGTTCGAAGCGGGAGACGTCGCCCATCAGGAAGGAAGCAAGGCCGGAACCGCCGCCAGTGGGCCCCTGAGTGCGAGCGGCGTCGAAGTTCAGTTCGCCGGAGCGGTGACGGTCGGAGGGGACACGGAGATTGGTAGCGTGCCGGACATCGGCGCCAAATTTGATGGTGTGGTTGCCCGAGATTCTGGTCCAGTTATTCACAAACTGGAACTGTTTTTCGTCCTGGATGAGGGGGCAGTTGCAACCGTTCACACCCAGTGCGTAGCCGAACTTGAAGAGGTTGTTGCCATAGCCGTTGATGAAGAAGGCGGGCATGCCGGAGGTGAAATTGGCATCCAGGTTCACGCCTGGGATTCCGGCATCTTTCGCAGGTGCGGTGCCGATGCCGTTGGGCTGGCCGAACACGTGGTAGCGGACATAGCCAAAGCGGAAGTCGGTGAGGAGGTTCGGCTTGACGTTGTAGTCGAAGCCGCCCGCGACGGAATGATTTCGGGAGGTAGAGGTACCGGCATAGGCGCTGGTGGAACCGGAAGCGTCCAGACCGGGACCGCCGGCCACGAGGCCAAACGAGCCAGGCGCAACCATGGAGAAGTCTTGCATGGAATAGCGTCCGAAGGTGTGGATTTTGTCGGACAGGTAATAGTCGCCGCGGACGTTAAAGGCGTGGTCGTTGAAGCGGACACCGCCGGAGGAAGCGAAGTTGGGCTGATCGAGGATAGCTGACGTGTTGGCAGCCGGGATCAGCTTGAGGAGGTTCTGGGAGCCGGCGGAGAGGAGGCTCGGCGGGATGACATTGCCGACGAACTGCTGGCGAGTGCCAGGCGTGGCGCCGCTGTTGGGGTTAAAGATGTTGATGCCGGTGCCGCTCATATCGCCGGCACGTTCGGCGGCGGAGGGGACACGCAGCAGAGCGGCGCCGCCCGTGTTGCGGCGCGTACCCTGGTAGTCACCGAAATAGAAGAGCTTGTTCTTAATGGCAGCTGCACCAAAGGAACCCCCAAACTGATTCCACTGGGTAAGCGGAATCAGGCGACCGCCGGAATTGGGGATAACCTTCGACTGGGTGAACGGGTTGCGGGCGATCATGTGGTCGTTACGGAGAAATTCAAAGGCGGAACCGTGCATCTGGTTGGTGCCGGACTTGGTCTGCGAGCTGACGACACCGGCGCTGGCGACACCGAATTCGGCGTCATAGTTTGCGGTGGTGATCTTGGCTTCGGTGACGGACTCGAGTGTGGGGTTGATAACGATCCAGCCGAGAACGGCGTCGTGATTATCGGTTCCATCCAGCAAGTGCGAGGTGCCGGCGAAGCTCTGGCCGTTGACGAGCATCCGGTAAGAACCCTGCGGATTTTCGGCCGAGGCGGCGGTTACGGAGGTGGGGAAGGCGACGACGCCGGGGGTCATCAACTGGAAGTTGGTGAAGCGGCGATTGAGAACGGGCAGATCGGTGACGGTTCTTTCCGTGTAAGTTGCAGCGACGTCACTGCGTTCGGTCTTGAGGACGCCCGCGTCGGAAGAGACTTCGACGGTCTGGCTCACAGCGCCGAGTTCCAGCGCAATGTTGACTCGGACTTCGGTATCGACTGAGACGGGGACATTATCCTGAACGGACGCTTTAAAACCCTCGGATTCGACGCGAACGCGATAGCGGCCGGCGATCAAAAAACGCTGGGCATAATTTCCGGACTCACTGGTTGTGGTGTTTTGGGTTACATCGCGGCCCGTGTCCGTGATGGTGACTCTTGCGTTTGCGACAGCGGCGCCACTGGCGTCGGTCACAGTTCCAACGATGGTGCCATAGACTGCCTGCGCCCACATGGACGTGGCAGATAAGGCCATCGAGCACAGTAAAAGGCTCAACTTCCTGATTGACATGGACTACCCCCTCTTGTGAATCAAATGCTGAGGATGTGCTGGAAAAGACGCTAAAAATGCACCTGAACTTCCCCTTGCGAACTCGGCAAAAACGGACCTGCTTTCGCCAGACTCCACCCTCAATCAGGCGTATTTTATTAGCACGAATGCCCGGTCTCAATGGGGGGGGTGGGGTGTTAACGTGTCAGCCGACGAATGAGTTCGGTTTCTTTCGGGTCGTAGGGGGTGCCGTCGGTGCGGAAGACTTCGTGGAACCAGATTGCCGGTTCGCGGTCCACGTAGGGTTTCTGCCAGGAGTCCCAGGGCAGGAAGGTTTGGGTCTTACCCGCCACCATGCCCCAGTTCATGGCGGCCACCTTGTATTTTTTTGCGATGGGCAGGGAGCCTTCGAAGGTGCTGTTGTTACCGCGGGCCATGTATTCGGTACAAAGGACGGGGCGGCCCTGGCGCTGTAAGGAAAGGATCCGCTTCTCGAACTCCTCGGGCTTTTCGTAGCTGTGGAAGGAGATGACGTCGGAAAGGTCGAGCTGGAGTCGGGCCATGGGGCTTAAGGCTTCATGGGCAGACCAGTCGCCGTGCCAAACTCCGGAGGTAAGGGGCTGGGAGGGCCTGGCGGAACGGGCCCATTCATAGGTCTTCGGGAGCAGCGCGAGGACGAGGTCGATCTTATTCTTCGGCTCGTGGCTGCCGTAGCTGGACTTGTTTTCGTTATCGGGTTCGTTCCAGAGGTCCCAGGCGAGGATGCGGCGGTCTTTCGCGAAGGCCTTGACTACACCCTTTACGTAGGCTTCAAGGCGGGGGTATTGGGTCGGATCCTGCAGGGCCTCCATGCCAGGGGCCTGGACCCAGCCGGAGTTGTGGACGCCGGGGGTTGGTTCGTGTTGCTTGCCGGAGTGCGGGGTGGGGTCCCAGCAGGAGTCAAAAAGGACCAGCATGGGGCGGATGTGGTGTTTGGCGGCGATGGTGAGGAAGGTGTCCAGGCGTTTTTTGAAGCCGGGGGCGTCGTCACGCCAGGGAATATCGTGCAGGAAGACGCGCATGGTGTTCATGCCGATGGCCTCGGCCCAGCCCAACTCCAGGTCAATACGGGCGGGGTCAAAGGTATCGGCCTGCCACATTTCGAGCTCGTTGATGGCGGTGGCGGGAATGTAGTTGCCGCCCACCAGGAAGGGCTGCTTCGCGTACCACTGATTTGCCTTCTGGGTGGACCAGCGGGCGGGCGGGGCGGCGAGGAGGGCGGTTGAAGCGGCTGCAAGGCCGAGAGCGAGAGCGAGAAGGCGGCGGGTCATGATGAAACAACCATTGTAGGCCGGGTAAGCATCAAACATTTTGGAGGTACCATGTTTCTGTGGAATACCTGGTCGCGTCCTGTGGAAAACCTGGCCCCGTTGCGTCCCTGCGGGGCCAGCGGCGGTGGATAACTTTCCGGTTATTCACAGGAAGTAATCCTCAGGGAGTGTTGCTAGGATAAAACCCTTCGCCATGCCGCCACCTCAGGGAAAACAAGCCGCTCCGAATCTCTCTCCGAATCTCGCGATGGAGAAGGGGCTTCCGGCTAACATCGACGCCGAGCGTTTCCTGCTGGGCTCGATTCTGCTGGACGATTCGCGATTCCTGGATATTGCCGGTACCCTGGGCATGGAAGATTTCGCTCTGGAGAAGCACCGGCGCATCTACTTCCGGATGCTGGAACTGCATGAGCGGGGCGAGAGGGTGGACCGGGTTACGGTCGCCAACGAGCTGATGCGGTTTAACGAACTGGAGTCGGTGGACGGGCTCGGATACCTGGTTTCGCTGGACGAAGGGATGCCGCACATCCCGAACCTGGAAGGTTACGTACGGATCATCCTGGACAAGTCGGCGTTGCGTCGGATCGCGATGTCGGCGCAGCACATGATGAACCGGGCGCTGATGGGGGAAGAGGACCCGGCGGCGATTCTGGCGAGTGCGGAGGAATCGTTCCTCAGCATGGGGGACACGAGCCGCGGCGACAAGGGTCTGATGACGCCGCTGGAGGTGATCCAGGGGTTGGAAGGTGGCCTGAACTCGTTCCTGGACCCGAGTAAACGCGTCAAGGGGATCAGCACCGGGTTCACCAAGTTCGACGAAATGACCGGGGGCATGCACGGAGGCGAGCTGATTATTCTGGCGGCCCGGCCCTCCATGGGTAAGACGGCGTTCGCGCTGAATATCGCATGGCATGTGGCGACGAAGCTATTTGAACCGGTGGCGATCTTCTCGCTCGAAATGGGCCGGGAATCGTTGCTGACCCGTATGTTGTGCGCGGCGACCCGGGTGGATTCGCACCGGTTTCGGACGGGGTACCTGAATGCGCAGGAACGGCAAAAACTGCGTGACGGGGCGACGCAGATGGTGGAAGCACCAATCCATATTGATGACTCGGCAGGCGTGCACCTGATGGACATGCATGCGAAGTTGCGAAAGATGACGCAATCCGGGCACAAGCCGGGGCTGGTGGTGATCGATTACCTGCAGCTGATGAGCACCAAGGGGCGGTCAGAGAACCGAAATCAGGAAGTCAGCCAAATTTCACGAGGGTTGAAGCTGATGGCGAAAGAAATGGACTGTCCGTTTCTGGTGCTGTCACAGTTGAGCCGCGCGGCGGAAACCCGTGTGGGAGATCACCGGCCGCAGATGAGCGATCTCCGTGAATCGGGCTCGATTGAGCAGGATGCTGATTTGGTGAGCTTTATTTTCCGTGAAGAAGTCTATAAGCGGGATCGGGAAGATCTTCGGGGTTTGGCCGAATTGATTGTGGCGAAGCAACGTAATGGGCCGATTGGTACGGTACCGCTGGTGTTTCTGCATGCCCAGACCCGATTTGAGAATCGGGCAGAAGATCTGGGAGATCTGCCGGAGGGGTAGGCAGCAGGGGTAGGCAGCCTTAGATTACCGTGCGCTTTTTGGGCAGGAAGCGGTCACAGATGCCAGCGATGGAGGCTGTGTCCCGGTGGAGGATGGCGGGGGTATGGCACTTTGCCGGTTTCCGGAGACTGGATTTTCGGTTTAGCTGGGTGGTCCATTCCAGTTCGCTTATTTTCTGGTCGAGCACGTCTGCGCGAGCCCGTAGTTTCCTGATGATGGCGCGGATTTTCCAGGGGGGAACCTGGGCTGCTGTGCCTGCCAGGGGCCGGGAATCAGTTACGTCCTGTATCTTCCTGTTCTGCATCATACTTTTCCGGTAAGATCCATATTGCGGAAAAGCGAAGAGCAGGTAAAGCGGTCAGACGGCGAATCTCTGTGGGATTTGAGGAATCAGTCGCTTCCGGTTTGTCCTACAAGGGCGACTATTTAAAGGTCAGGAGTCAGGGCATGCCGGATGACGTAATGCATCAGTTCCGCATTATTACGGAGGGACATTTTCTCCAAAATTCTGGTGCGATACGTGCTGGCGGTTTTTACGCTGAGACCGATCTCATAGGCAATTTCGCTGACGGTCTTGCCGGAGCCAATCATCAGCAGGACCTGATATTCGCGATCTGAAAGGGTTGTGTGGGGGAGGGGCTGGCTGGCGGTGCGAAGGGAATCAGCCAGGAGTTCCCCCAGAGCCTCGGTGACGTATTTTCTGCCGGAAGCGACGCGGCGGACGGCGGTAACCAGTTCCTCGGGCGCCATTTCTTTATTCAGATATCCGGAGGCTCCGGCCCGCAAAGCGCGGACGGCCATTTCATCCGCTGGCTGGGCACTGAGGATGAGAACGGGCAACCCGGGGTGGTCAACTTTGAGACGCGCCAGCACTTCGATGCCGGACATTCCGGGCAAAGAGAGATCCAGAACTACGACGTCGGGCTTGCAAGAAGCCGCAAGCGCGGCCACGGAAGGCCCATCTCCGGCTTCTCCGGCCGTCGCCATGTCTTCTTCCTGGTCGATGATCTGTCTTAAACCACGGCGTACAACAGGATGATCGTCGACAATCAGGACGCGAATCACGCGAGGACCTCCGAATTATTTGAGCACGCCTGGGCGGGGATTTGTCCGGCAATCGGAAGACTGGCGCTTACAATAACACCGTTTTCGGGGCTTCCCACAATTGTGAGACTGCCCCCGACGATCCTGGCACGTTCGCGCATGCCGACCAGGCCGAGAGTTGCCAGTTCGTCGGAAGGGAGCACAAAGCCACGTCCGTTATCGGCGATTTCGAGCGTAATCCATTGCTGCCGACTGACGAGGCGAACGCCGACTTCATCGGCGCCGGAGTGGCGGGCGACGTTGGTAAGAGCTTCCTGGCAAATGCGGAAGAGGGCAGTGGAAACCCGCCCTCCGGTAACCAGATCCTCCGGCCCTTCGTAACTGGCAGCGATTCCGGTACGTTGCTGGAAATCGTTCACGAGCCATTCGATGGCCGCGCCGAGGCCAAACGTATCCAGGATCGCCGGGCGAAGCTCAGTTGCGATGCGGCGAACCGATTGAATCGTGGTCTGCACCATGGAGGTTAACTCGGCCACGGGACTCGGTCCGGATTCCTGATGGGGCGATGACAGGGGATGACCCTTCAGGCGGCTCCCAAGATGAGCCAGTTCAAACCTCATGGCCGTCAACTGCTGGCCCAGTTCATCGTGAATCTCGCGTGCCAGGCGAGTGCGTTCCTGCTCGCGAACATCCTCGAGGCGTGCGGCAAGAGCCTGCAGCGTGAAGACCATTTGCTCGTTCCTGGTGTATTGGGCATCGCGTTCGCGGGTTCTTTCCAAAAGGGCCTGGTCCGTTCGTCTTACTTCCAGTTCGGAGGAGATGCTGGCCAGAAAAACAGGCAGGAGCGCCTGCTCCAGTTCGCCCGGCTGGAGTTTCGAGACTGACAGGCCGGATACCAGGCCGAGGATCTTGCCTGATGTGCAGCGAAGGGGCGCCCCAAAGTAACTGGTACAGGGCAGGCCGAGTTGGGGAAGCGAAGAAACCGGGAGTTCCTCGGTGTGCCAGGTTGCCCGGGACAGCGTATCCGCCCAAACGGTGCCCGCGAGAGGCAGGGGCCCGGACGGGACAGAAAAATCCACAGGTGCGGCGAGAGCCCGAATCGTCACATGACCGGACTCTGGTGGGATGAGTTCCAGGATAAACAGAGCTTCGAGGCCGAGAATTCGGCATAACTCAGCACAACTGGCGGGCAAAAATTCCGGGCGAGGACCGCTGGCGCCCGCTGCCAGAGCACGAAGGGACCGGCCGTAAGCCTCAGAGCGCCGGAGGCTGGCTCGGAGGCGCCGAACCAGCAGGCCGGCGACTACGGCACTAATCAGGACGATAACCAGAATGTCCAGCAAGGGCTGGTCGTTGGCCCACTGATCGACCACCAGGATCTTGCGGGCCTGCAAGGCGGCCAGGCTGAGAATGGTGAGCAGGACCGCTGCGGAATACACCAAATACGGTCCGGTGTCAAACAGCACGGCGGCCAGGACAACACACACAGGGAACATGAGCACTGCCGAATTATGCAGGCCCTGCGCGCTGAGGCCGATAAATATGGCGGCGGAAAGTAAAGCGGTTGAAGCCAGTATTCCGGCTCCGGATTTTTCGAATCCCCTCGAATAAAGCCCCGCGGCAATAGCCATGAAACACTGCTGTGCCCCCATCACATAGACGGGAAGGGGCCAGCCGGCCCACCAGTCATGAACCATTACAGGAATCACCAGAACCGCCAGAAGAAGGCAGATCTGGTAGAAAGTAGGGTCCGGGCCGGGTGAAAAACTCTCCCCGGATTTTATCGGTATTGCTTTACCCGCTCCATCAAGGATATCCATCGCAAATTAGACAATTCAGTCTACAACGGAACTGAAATAAAGTTGCTTCAGTTTCGGAGTTTAGCCTCCCTGAACACCCTGAACTACATTGGACCGGAAACAATCAGACGAAAGAAACCTGGACCTTCACGTAAGCTCCGGGGTCCTCGCTCCAGGCCTGCAGGATTGCTCCGGTTTCTTCGGGCGAAACTACTTTCGAGATAAGCGCTTCTACCGGGAAATTTCCGCTCCGCATGGCTTCAATCACTTCGCCGAACTCGTTTAGGGCATTGCGGGAGCCGAGGATATCCAGTTCTTTCAGCACGAAGAGGCGGGTTTCGTATTCGACGGGCTCTTTGGCGTAACCGATATAAACGACGCGCCCGGTGTAGGCAACCTCATCGACGGCCAGGCGGAAGGTGGCGGGAGTGCCAACCGCCTCAATAATGACGTCAGGACCCAGGCCTTCGGTCAGCGCGGACAACGCTTCGTGCACATTGGCACCGCGAGTGTTCAGCGTCTCGGTTGCTCCAGCCTGGCGGGCGACGGCCAGTTTACGGTCGTCGATGTCCATGGCGATGACACGAGCCCCCCGGAAGGCGGAAGCCGCGATGGCTCCGAGACCCACCACGCCGCATCCCATTACGGCGACGGTGTCACCGTTGGTTACTCGGCCACGAGCGGCCGCGTGGAAACCGACAGAGAGGGGCTCCACCAGGCTCAGTTGGGCCACCGACAGGCCTTCCGCCACGTAAATCTTCTGCCAGGGCGCGGTGAAGAATTCCTTCATGGCGCCCTCGCGCTGGACGCCCAGCGTCTGGTTAAACTGGCAGGCATTCACGCGACCGCGTCGGCAGGAGGCGCAGTTGCCGCAACTGGTATAGGGGGAGAGCGTAACTTTGGTGCCGGGCGTGAGGTGGGCCGGAACGTCGGGGCCAGCGCTGACGATCTCAGCCGCGATCTCGTGACCCGGAATGCGGGGGTAACTGACGAGGGGGTTCTTGCCGCGAAACGTGCTGAGGTCCGTTCCGCACATACCCACCACGAGGGTTTTGAGCAGAACCTCGCCGGGGCCAGCGGTGGGAACCGGAACGTCGATCACGCGCACGTTGCCTGGGGAATCAACCTGAACAGCTCGCATTTTACTGATTCACACCTGAGGCAAGGAAGCCGCCATCCACCGCGATGCACTGGCCGGTGATGAAGCTTGCCGCGTCGGAGGCGAGGAGGATAGCGGCGCCAACGAGTTCTTCGGTCTTGCCGAAGCGGCCCATGGGGGTCCGCATCAGGAATTCCTGACCACGGCCCGTACCGTCGAGGAGCGCGGCGTTCAGGTCGGTGCGGAAGACGCCGGGAGCAATGGCGTTTACATTGATGCCGTGCCGGGACCATTCGACTGCGAGGGTTTTCGTGAGCGAGAGGACAGCCGACTTGGAGGCGGCGTATGCGGCTACTTCGAACAGGCCGACGTAAGAAGAGAGTGAAGCGATGTTGATGATGCGGGCGCGGCCACTGGCTCGCAGGGGCTCATAAAAAGACTGGCAGGCGCGGAAGGTGCCGTTCAGATTGATGTCCATGATCTGGTTCCACTCAGGCTCGGGAACATCTTTGGACGGGGTACGTTTGGTCTGGCCGGCGACGTTGACGAGCACATCGACGTGACCGAATTTGGCGAGGACAGCGTCGCGGAGGGCGTCGATGGAGGCGCGGCTGGCCACATCGACGGTGTGGGCGAGCGACTGGCGGCCTTCGGCGGTGATCAGACCGGTGAGTTCCTGGACGAGCGCCTCGCGGCGTCCGGTGGCGACGACATCGGCTCCTGCCTGCGCAAGGCCGAGCGAGAGGGCTCGACCGATCCCGGAGGTACCTCCGATGACGACGGCAACCCGGCCGGTGAGATCAGTAAAGTTTTTCAACATTAGTTTCACGTTAGCAGACCCGTCTGAAATCTATAGAATGGGCTCATGCCTCCTTCCTGTACCGATCTATGCCGTCAGCACCTCACGTTCATGGTCTGGGCCGATGAACGAATAGCCGAGGCGGTCGCGCAGCATCTGCCGGAGAGTTTGACCACGCTGCAGCACATATATCTGGTTGAAGTGGTGTGGTTCGATCGGGTTTTGGGTAACGAAGCAGCACTGATTACGCAGTACACCGCGCCGGGGACGATCGGGGAGTTGCTGGCGGCGCTCCGGGAGATTCATGCGAAATGGCTGGCATGGTCAATGGATACGGAAGATTTTGAGGTGACGATTCCCCATCGAAACCAGAAGGGTGAACCGTTTCAGATGCCAGCCTGGCAGATCGTGTTGCATGTGGTGAATCACGGGAGCTACCACCGGGGGCAGGTGGCCGCGAAATTGCGGGCGGCTGGATTTGCTCCTCCGGCTACGGATTTGATTGTCTGGTATCGGGAACAGGGACAATAGGAGGTATGTCCGCTCCCCAAGTGCCCAACCCCGGCTTTGTCGCCCTTGTAGACGCCGCGAAAACACGCATTTCCGAGATTGATATTGAGCGGTACAAGGCGATGGTGGCTGCCCATGACCCGCACGCTTTAATTGACGTTCGGGAAGAGAGCGAGTTCGCAGCGGGCCATGTGGAGGGCGCGGTCCACTTAAGCAAGGGCGTGATTGAGCGCGACATCGAAGCGAAGTATCCCGACAAGAACACCAAGCTGGTGCTCACCTGCGGTGGCGGGTCCAGATCCGCTATCTCGGCCGACAACCTGCGGATCATGGGCTACACCAACGCGATCTCCCTGAAGGGTGGCTGGCGGGCGCTGAAGGTTTCCGGACTTCCAATCGAATAGCTAAGAGGCCGATTCGAAGAAGGGCATGGCAGCGAGTTCGGGCCGGTCCAGGTCGGCGACAAGAACGGCCACGCCAATGTCACCTTTATAGAGGCTAAAGGGCAGGCCTTCGATACCCTGGCGGTGCGCCATGTTGGCTGCGGTTGCGGCTTTTTCGGCGAGCGTGCGGGCCTGGTGGAGCCAGACGAAGTCTCCGGTGTGTTTGTAGAGGCTTAGCTGCGCGTAGGCCTGTCCGGCATAGCCGCAACAGAGGCCATAGCCTCCGCCGGTGCCTTCATACGCGTCCATGGCAGCGCGTTGGGCAAGGTCCAGGTATTGTGCCTCGGCGAAGGTCTTGTGGGCCAGCGTCCATAGATGGGCATACCCGGCGCTTCCGTTGCACCAGCCGGAGAGGGCAAGGGAGCCGGCTGTTGATTGCACTGGCCAGCGGGCCCCGCGGCGGGTCGGTATTGCCTGGCTGGCAAGTTCCCTGAGACGGCGCCGGACGGCTTCGGTGGGGGCGGTCTGCGCGAGCCCCGACCAGCGGAGAGACGCGTAGAGCAGACCGGCCCAGCCGTGCGCGATGCCCAGGTAAGAGATGGTGGAGGAGGGGTCTTCGAGCACGCTGTTCACGGCGGCCTGAAGTTCGTTTCCCCGCGCGAGCAAAATGTCCGAGTCGCCGGCGTCGCAGGTTTCCATTAGAAGCGTCAGAGCCAGCAGGATACTGGCGGTGCCCAGGGTGAGGTCGGGGTTATCGCACTCCGCCATGGTCTGCCTGAGGAAGGCGTTGAGGGCTGCTTCCATGCTTCGGCCATCACCTCGGGCGCTCGCGATAAAAGCCTGAACCGTGGAAATTCCGCTGGCTGTGTGATACGGCGAAACCCTTCCCACAACTTCGGGGGTGATCTGAATGCCTTCGTTGTAGAACGCGTTGTCGCCGCGGGTGACTGCAGCTCGTTCGGCCCACGCATCGGCCAGCGAGAGGAGCCGGGAATCGTCCTTCGCGCAGGCGATGCGGTATGCGGCACAGGCAATTCCGGCGTAGCCATAGGTTACGGACGCGAGGGGGGACGCGGGGCCGGGGCCGGTGAGGGGGCGGTTCGGATCGCCCATTAGGTTCAGAACCCGCGCCAGCAGTTTACCTGCCTCGCGGCCTTCGGAAGGCGCCGGAACGGGAATGCCTGCATTACGCCGCAGCGCCTGACAAAAAGCAGTAGCGAAGTCGCGCATTGCCCCGAAGCGGTCGGCCGGATCCTTACTAAGAGCCTGCAGGACCACGGTTTCGACAGAGGCAAAGCGGTCCGCCCCGCGCCGCTGGAACGGCATGGGTTTGTCTTCCGCAATCTGACGCAGCAACTCGTCTTTATCCCACGAGAAATCAACGTAGTGCTTTCCGCAGAGAAGCGAGTACACGAGCGCCGCGACACCATACTGTTCACTGGCCTGGTTGGGCAGAGGCGGGCGGCGACCAGACCGGACCGCCGAGGCGTATTCGGGGTCAAAGAAAAACGGGACCCCGGCTCTGGAGGTCCGGCTGACGGGAGCCCCGATTTCCGAAGCGATGCCTAAATCGATGATGCGAACTTCGCCGGTGGGCGAAACGAGCACGTTGCGGGGGTGCACGTCGCCGTGCAGGATGCCGCGCTCGTGGAGCGTGGCGTAGCCCTCCAGAATATCGGCGCAAATTTCAGCCAGATCCTTTGCCGCCTCGGGCGTGTTCTGCTCGCGGAAGTTGCGCGCGACGGTCTCAGCGTCGTCTCCAGGGAACCACTCGGTGATAAGGTACTGGCGCTGGTCCGCCAGGACTCCGGTCTGGAGCAGCATGGGGGAGGGAGCGCCGCCAATACGGGTCAGGTGGCAGGCCTCTTTCTCCAGCAGCGGCTTCGTGGTGGCCGTGCCGTTCACGGTGGTGATTTTCAACGCCGCGTGGCGGCCGGAGGGCGTGCTCACCTGGTAGACTTCAGAATCGATCAGGGCCTGAATTGGCCGTATCACGGTGTGGCCCGCTATGGTCTCCCCTGCCGCGAAGGCGGCGGCGATCTTCTCTGAGTCCACGCCGGGCTCAACGAGGATACGGGCAAGCAGGCAGCTCTCGATGAGGGGATAGGCGTCGTCGAGCACTTCCGACGGCGTGGCCTTAATCTCCCGGCTGAACGCCAGCAGGCCCTCGACAATTGTCTTCGGCGTGCGGAACTGGCGGAGCAGCGTGGCGGAGTTCGCGTCAATCACCTTGGAGGGAACTCGCGAACGTGGGCGGGTGAGCGCGAAGTCGCTGTCCTCACCGGAGACCTGGTCGCGGACCTGGGCGGACATTTCGGAGAGCGGAACGATTTGAACATCTTCGGGCAGAACGACGAGACCTTGCATGTTATTTCTCCTTCTGAGTTGAGCGGTTTTGGAGCGGACTCCAGGTGTCGGTGTTGACGCCTTCGAGGCGCAGGCGGTCCAGGGCAAAGTGCCAGGGCTCGCGGCCGTGGGGGTTGGGTTGCTGCCTGGCGGCAATGAGCGAAACGGCGAGACGATTGGTGATCCAGAGTCGCCAGCTTTGGCGCGCCAGCCAGGGCGGAACGCCGGTTTCAGTAACCGGATCGGAGCCCCAGGAGACCAGGGGAGTCTCGATCTGGCAGGTAAACGGTACGCCCTGGGCGGGGCAGCCCGCGAGAGTGTCCAGGATTCGGTCGGCGGCCGCGTGCAGTTGTTCCAGGCGGGAGAAATAGGCGATCATCTTGTCGGAACGGAGCACGCCGTTCAAATCCTTACCTACTTTGAAAGCGTTGGCGTGTGAGGCTTCGAGGGCCGGCACCATAGCTTCGAAAGCCGGGGCCAGATAGTCGGGATGCGGGCTCAGGTAGAGCTTACAGGCGGCGAGGGGCTCAGTGGTGGAGGGCGTTCGCGATTGCCAGAAGAGCCAGCCATCGTTGTCGGGCTCGGGAGGCAGCGACTTCCAGTGGGCGGAGAGGCGCAAGGCGTTCTTGCCGCCGGGATCCACTCCAAGGGCCCGGCTGACCGCTCCCTCATGGGGAAAGCGGCGTTTCCACGAACCGGTTACGGGGAGGCGGCCATAGCTATAGAGCCTGGCTGAAAGCATGCCCGCTTCCGTGAATGGCAGGGATTGCGCATAGAGCAGCGCTTCGCGAGAGAGTTGGGCGATGCCGCTGGTGGCATCCGCGTGCCCGGAAGCGGCACAAACGGCAGCGTAAGCTGCGGGTCCGCTGAGCATCTCGCCGTGATGAGAAAGCTGCAGAATGCCGTCGAGGACAAGCTGCGCGATGCCCTGATTGTTGTTTTCGCCCGGGCCTGTGGTGGCGAAGGCCGGGAGCGCCGCAGGTTCCTGTAGTGCCAGGAACAGCCGTGCGGTATCGCGGCAAGCGGATTTCAGGGGCAGGCCCGACGCTTCCCGCGGCATCAGAACGCCGTAATTATCGGGGTTATCGCTGAGCGCGGCAAAGAGCTCGCGCTGGTCTGCGGGGAGTTGATCGAGAGCGATGAGTTGATAGTCCGGGTTGGCACGGAAGGTCCCGTCCAGAACGTACTTCAGCCTGAGGGCCTGATCTATAGCGGGCTTTGTGCGTGTGGTCGTCATGGCGGGCCTTCCTGTGCTTTCCGGCGTCATTTACTTTCTACTTCTTGAGCTGGGCCTTGCGGGCGCGGACTTCTTCGAGTGCTTCACCGAGCTTCTTTTCCAGCAGTTCAGCGTCGGCTACCGTCTGCACCTGCAGGGCGTTCGCCTCCGCTGCCTCCTGTTTTTCGGCCGCCGCGAGAGCCTCTTTCAACTGGTTCTTCAAGTTGCCCAGGGCCGCTCCGTTGACCTGCGGAAGGGTTTGGATGATGGGTGAGGTGTCGGTCACCAGAGTGCCAGGGCACGTGATGGTGACGGTGATGGAGCCATGCTGGCAGAATGACGGCTGCGCGAGACTGCAGCCCAAGTGACAGATGGTGTGAGCGAAGCTGCAGAAACCGCACGTGACGTGCGTGATATGCGTGCAGGCACAGACAAAGGTGGGATGGCAAGCTGCGCCGGGCTGGCTCAGCTCGATCATCAGGTCTTTTACTTTGAACGTCATGGTGAAACTCTCCTTGGATAAGCCTTACGGTTTTGAAGTCAGACTACATTCGGTTTGAGTTGGCCAACTCGCCTGGTGAAGTGCAACCACGGGGAAGAGCGTTTCAAATATTTTTTCTCGCTGTTTTTATGAAACGGTTCTCATTCGCCAAACACTAATGACACTTCAGGAGCTTCCGGACTGCGATGATTTCGAGCGTAATGACAGTAAATATCGGTGGGTATGCGGAGCAGGCCCCGCGCGCCCCACATCCCCCCAACCTTTTGTTATGCTCGGTTCACGGGACGGTGACAAGTCTGTTCGACACAAGCTCCTTCAATACGAGCTATCTGGAAGCCCTCAGAGACCGAAACCCTGAGGTGGAAGATCACCTTGTGGCGCATTTTTCCCGGCCGGTCCGCGTGAAACTGCGGGCACGTTTGAAGTCTCCGGAACTGGTGCAGGATGCGTTCCAGGAGACCTTCCTGCGCACGCTTGCCTACTTTCGGGCCGGCAAGACGCTGGATAACCCTGGCAGTCTGCCGGGCTTCGTTTATTCGACCAGCCATAACGTGGCCATGGAGTTCCTCCGGGCGCATACGCGACATGATCAACTGGCAGACGACCATCCAGGGCCTGTCGATCGAGGCATGGATCCGGAACGCCAGATGGTGACAACGGAGCGAAAGGCGAGGGTCCGCAGGTTGCTGGAAGAGTTGTCGGACAAAGATCGTCAACTGCTGCGGCGGGTCTTCCTGGATGAGGAGAACAAAGACTCCGTTTGCCGAGAGTTCAATGTGGACCGGTCGTATCTGCGGGTGTTGCTGTATCGGGCGCGCCAGAAGTTCAAATCCGCAATTTCCGGTGAGGACAAGCGCGGCCTGATGGCTGCCGGGGGGCGACATGCATAATTCAGCTCCACTCGATCATGCGACAGCTGTAAAGGAACGGTGGGTGGATCGCTACCTGCTGAAAGAGTTGAGCGCTGCGGAATCGGAAGAGTTCGAGCGCCATTACTTCGAGTGCGAAGAGTGCGCGGCGGCGGTGGAAGCGGGCCAGTTATTTATCGTGAATGCGCAGGAAGTTCTGCGGGAGATGCCGCGGGAAGTGGTGCGCCCGGCATTATGGGAGCGGCTCGGGATTCGTTGGACCTGGGGTGGCATGCTGCTGCCCGCTACCTCGCTGGCACTGGCCATGGTGGCGGTTTACCAGGGTACTGTCGTAATTCCAAAGCTGAATGCACCGCGTGTTCTGCCGGCGTTCCAGTTGATTGGGGCGTCAAGAGGCGAGGCGACGGTGGTGGAAGTGCCCACGGGTGCTGCGGCGTTTGCACTCGCTGTGGATGTTCCCCCGGATGCACATTTTGCCCGCTACAACTGCGAGCTTCAGGTTGGGGGCACTGCGCTGTTTACGCTTCCTGCCGAGGCTCCGGCGCCCGGCCAGCCCATCACCATTCTTGTGCCGACGAAGCGCTTGAGCGGGGGCGACTACCAACTGGTGCTGCGTGGTCCGGAAGGCGACCGCAATATCTCCATATTTTCCTTCACACTCCGATTCAGATAATCGGGTATATTCACCATTGAGGTAATTCATTGTGTCCAGCCGTTTTCGATTCCACGGATATGCCATTGGCGTTGCCGGCCAGATCACCCAGCCCTTCTTAGAAACGATAGAAGTTCAGGCGGCAACCGCGCTGCCGGCTATCGGGGGCAGGGGAACTGCGCGCGTAACCAATTTCGAATGTCGCGACCTGCTCCGGTTTCACCTTGCCGCGAGTGAAGTGTCGGGTTCCGAGTGTGATTGCAAGACCGGCGAGTGGTCGGCTGCCACGCATCTGAAGGCCAGTGTGGAAGGCCTCAACATTATGGGGATGGTGACGGCCGATCGAATTGTAGCGAATCTGGTGTCCACCTATTCTCCGGCCGTGGGCCAGAACTCGGTGCGGTTGCTTGGAACGCGGTTTGAGAATCTGCGGATTGCGGGGATCCCGGTGAAGGTGGATCTGGCAACCGATCTCTTCGATAAGTACGACACCCATTCCACGCTCTGCGGGGCCTACAAGGATAACGATGACGTGCGGAACCTGATGGACCGCGCGGCGATGCGTCACTCTTCTGACGTGCCGGCGAAGATTCAGCGCTGGCTTCCGAGTGGCGGCAGCGCGGGCCAAATGCCGGAGCGCCTCTCGCTGGTCCGGTCGCTGGTGCCCGAAACGGGAGGGCTCGAGGCCTGGGGGCATATCATTCATGTCCCGGGTTTCGGAACCATTCGGCTGGCGGAACTGGTTTTGTCTCCGGCAACGCGCGTGATCAACATGCTGCAGATCAGCTTTGATTGCCCCTACAAGGGCAGGATGATGTGCCTGAGCGTGGGTGACGGCGGCGAACCGAACGGCGAGTAGGCCGCAGGGGCATGAAACGAAATGCGCTCAGGGCTGCGATCATTAGTAGCTGATGCGCCTCCCTGCCGCGCTGATGGTTCTCCTCCTGGTGGCCTGCTCCTCTGGCCAGAGGGGCACTGCGCCCGCTTCACCTGACGCAGAATACAGCGCGGCGCAGCATCTGCTTTACAGTGAACACTTCGAGCCCGCTCTTGCGGCTGCCAGGGCGGGTTTGGCTCGCGCGGAGCAGAAGGGGTCGACCGCGGAGCGATGGAAGTTTCGCCTGCTGGTGGCCGATACTTTGCTGGGTCAGCGAAAGGTTCCCGAGGCGGAAGCTCTGCTGGGGCGTTTCGAACCTGCCCCCGAGGGTGGGGAGATTCAGGGGCGGTTACATGTGCTGCGCGGGCGCATCCACTACCAGCAGCGGCGCGATCAGGAAGCGGGTCAGGAGTTTGCGAGTGCGGCGGAGATCGCGCGGGTAACCGGCGCGGAAAACCTTGCCGCCGAAGCCCGGTTCCGCACAGGACTGCTGTTGCTCCGGCAGGGTAAGTATGACGATGCCCGCGAGGCATTCCAGAGTGTCGCGGAGACGGCGCAGCGCCTGCACGATGCGTATCTTGCGGCAAACGCTGTTGGCAACATTGGGTTTCTGCTGCAGGCCGCGCAACGCTGCGAAGAGGCGATTCCGTGGCTGGAAAAGACGATTGCGCTGTTCACGGAACTAGGCGCGGCAGAGTCGGTGGCGCGGAATCACGGCAATCTGGCCAGTTGCTATTGGGGCTTGGGCGACTATGACAACGCCCAGCTTCACTACCGGATCACCCAGGATAGTTTTGCGAAGACGGGTAATCGCAATAGTCAGCAAATCTGGCTGGGTAATGCCGCCAACGTGCCGTTTGAGCGGGGCGATTATGCGGCAGCGGAACAGGGATATCTGCGAGCGCTGGAGCTGGCGCGCGCCGTCGGAAATTCAGGCCGTGCGGGCCTGTGGCTGGCGAATTTAGCGGCCACCTCGGTGGAGCTGGGGAAGTGGGATGACGCCGCGCGGTACAACGCGGAAGCGGCGAAGACGCTGCGGACTGCCGGCGACAACCAGTGGGGTTTGATGCTGGCCGTAAACGCCGGACGGGTGGCTGAAGGTCGGGGCGATATAGCCGAGGCCCGACGTTTGTTTCGGACCACGCTGAGCAGTTCCGGTGACGACCCTTCGGCTTTGCTCGAAGCCCATGCCGGACTGGCCCGCCTGAATGTGCGGGAGGGCCGGTCGCGTGAGGCGGAGACCGAATTCCGTAATACGCTCCGGATGATTGAAGCCAGCCGCCAGAAGCTGGTGAAGGATGATTACAAGGTTTCATATCTGGCCAGCCTGATTCGCTTCCACCGCGATTATGTGGAATTCCTGATCGCCGGAAAGCAACCGGAGAAGGCGCTGGAGGTGGCGGATGCCAGCAGGGCTCGTCTGCTGGAAGAACGCAGCGGCGGGGCGGCGGGGGCGAAGAACTTCACGGCGGCCGACTACAAAGCTCTGTCGCGGCGCATGAAGGCGGTCCTGTTTGAGTACTTGCTGGGGCCGCAGAAATCCTATCTGTGGGTGGTTCATCCGGACAGTATCCAGATTCATGAGCTCCCGGCGCGCGCCCAAATTCGGGACCTGATTGAGAACTACCGGGCCGTCATCACCAGTGGCCGCAATCCTCTGGAGGTTGCCGGCCAAGCAGGGCGGCGTTTGTACGAAATCCTGCTCGCGCCTGGTGTCACCGGGCCGGGCCGCTTTGTGGTGGTACCCGATCAGGATCTGTATTCATTCAATTTGGAAGCTCTGCCCAAGGCCGGTGCGCCGGGTCAGTTTTGGCTGGAAGATGCGACTGTCTCAGTGGTTCCCTCCCTGAACTATCTGGCGGGTAGACACCGGGCGGCTGGCGTGAAGCAGGCTTCGGGGCTTCTGGCAATGGGGAACGTGGCGGGCGGGACACCTCAGTATCCGGTGCTCGAATTTGCCGGGCAGGAGATCGCGGCCGTGGCGAAGAGCGTGGGCGGACCCGGAACCCTGCTGCTTCAGGGTGATTCGGCCACGCCCGCGGCGTACACGATCGCACAGCCAAAGAGATTCGGCTACATCCACTTTGCGGCACATGCCGCAGCAAACCGGCAGACTCCCCTGGATTCAGCGGTCATCCTGGCGGGCGTGCCGGAAAAGCGCAGGCTGTTGGCTCGCGACGTTATGGCGATACCGCTCACCGCTGAACTGGTCACTATCTCGGCGTGCCGGAGCGCAGGTGGCAAGACCTGGGCGGGCGAAGGTATGGTCGGTTTCACCTGGGCCTTTCTGCGGGCCGGGGCACACAATGTGATTGCGGGACTTTGGGACGTAAGTGACCGTTCCACCGCCCAACTGATGGGTGGCTTGTATAGCCAGATCGCGGCGGGGAACTCCCCGCCCGAGGCGCTCCGGGCCGCCAAACTGGAACTGATCCATACCGCTGGTGGTGCATACGCCAAGCCGTTCTACTGGGCACCATTCCAGGTTTATGTTGGATGGGTACCGTAGGTCGGCAGCCATCATAGCTTACCTCCTGCTACTCAGGTGAGTGCATGCGGGGGGCCAAACGTATCCATGTTGTTGGGCCTAGTTCTTATCGAAAACCAGCGTGTCTTTTTCGGCGTGGGGAGAGAGGTAGGTTACCTCTGCTGTCAGCGTCTTTCCGTCGTCGCTGAGAGACATGCTGATCTTCAAAACCTGATCGTCGCTCACATCCATTTCCACCAGCGATTTTGCGTCATACCAAAGCGAGGCCTTATAAGCTTTGGCATCGCAGTCACTCCCCTTAGTGGTACAGGTGAACTCCTGAGTTTTACCCGCCGACGTGGTCTTGACGATGTGAATCGAGGGGTCTTTGTGTTCAATGGCCAGGCTTGAGACAGAAGCCTTGCCGGTGGGGGTTTGGCTCTTCGAAGTGTTCAGTTGCCACTTGCCCGAGAAGTTGGGTTTGGCCTCCTGAGCTTGAGCAGAGGTCAGAAACCCGAAAATGCAAACGAGTGAGATCCCAAGGTACCGCATGGAGATCCTCCTTTTTTAGGCCGGACTCAACATACTCTCCTTACAGCGCAAATGCAATCCCCTCATGTAACGCGCAAGTTAGTTAATCTTTTTTACCCACATGTTACGAACCGAAACCTTAGTGGTGGCTTCAATTTCGATGCCGAAGAAACCGCTCTGGTTATTGGACGAGTTCGGGTCGTCATCCACCATTACGGCCATGAGTTGCCCATTCAGGATATGCATGCAGGTTCCGCCGCGGGCAATCACGCTGTACTCGTTCCAGTCGTTCATTTTCACGAACGAATTGAGCTGCTTGCGGTCCCCAATGTTGCCCATCAGTTGCTTGCGTGCCATGCCGGAACCTTCCACCACCTGGCCGCGCCAGGCGAGGATCCGCATGGGGGTATTTTCCGAATAGAACTGGCCGGTCCAGTCTGCGGAACTGGGCCAGAAATCGGCCTGGGGGCCAGTCATCATCCAGTTCAGATTCACCGGCCCGACATTGGCCGTTACGTTGTCGGGGATGTTGGCGAGCCACGGACTACCGGTCCGGCTGCGGTACTGGAAGCCGCTGCCGCCCGTGCCTTCCACCTTGATTTCGAACTTGAGCGTGAAGTCCTTCGCCTCCATGTCGCGGTAGACGATGTAGCTGTTGCCGCTTGGGTTCTGCGGGGTCGATTCACCCACAAGTGCGCCATCTTCCACGCGCCAGAATTTCGGATTGCCATCCCAGCCCTTCAGCGTCTTGCCGTCGAAGATGGAAACGAAGCCATCATGCTCGGGGAAGTTGAGAGGTTGGGGCAGCGTGAAGGCGAAGTTGGCGAAGGAACCTCCAAGGGCGACGAAGGCTGTTAGTTGTTCGGGCGTAAGTTTGTTACGGGAGGCCTGAATTTTGCCGAAGGCAGCGGCCCGGGTGGTTGCGATCTTCAGTTCCGCCGCTTTGAGGCTGTCGGCTGCGGCCTTGAGGGCAGCATTATTGCGAGGCTCGGTGACGGAAGCGGCACTAAGGGCAGTGCGCGCCTCGGTGGCGGCGCGGGTGAGCGGAAGAATCTGGTTGGCCAGGTCTGTGAGCGCGTCCATCTGAGCCCGGGTGATGTGGGGGATGGTGCCGCCGGTGCCGAAGGCGCGATTCCCGCCCTGGCCTCCGCGGCCTCCTCCACGTCCAAAGCCGGCGGCTTGATTGGGCGCGAGCTTGTCAGGGGAGCTCTGCAGTTTGGCGAAGGCCTCGGCGCGGGCGGTGGCCAGGGCGAGTTCGGCCGCTCGCAGCGCATCGGTCTTTGCCGGGATGGCGGCTGGCTCACCAAACGACGCGTTCAGCAGGGCCGTCCGCGCCGCTGCTGCCGCTTCATTTTGCGGCGCGAGGCCCGCATTGATTTGAGCAACGGCGGCGGCTTGCACGTCCGTCAGGTTCGGGGTATTGGGGCCTTGGGCGAGGAGTGCAAGGGAGAGCGCAGTCGCTGCGAAAATCAGCTTTGTCATCGGGATGTCTTCCTAAAACTGTATACTTCCACTTACTGTGGCTTACAGACAAGGAAATAGAATGAACCGCCGTACCCTTACGATTTTCGCCGCTGCCCTGCTCGCCGTAGTGGCCGCCAACGCACAGGCAACCGGACCTTACTCCGTTGTGAAGAAGACTAAAGTTGGAGGCGCCGGCGGGTTTGACTATGTCAATGCCGATGAAGCGGGTCGCAGGCTCTACATTGCCCGCTCCGGCATGGGCGCGCGCATCAGCGTTTTCAATCTGGATACGCTGGTCTCGGAAGGTGAGATTCAAGATGTCGCGGCGCGCGGGGTGGCTATTTCCAGCAAGTCCGGCCACGCCTTCACGACCAGCAAGCCTGTGGTGATGTTCGACACGAAGACGCTCGCTGTGATCAAGAAGATTGATGTGGAAGGTGGCCCGGACGGCAGCCTGTGGGATCCGTTCAACGACCGCATCTACATCCTGAGCCATCGCGCTCCCACCGTGACCGTTCTTGACGCGAAAGACGGCGCAGTCCTCGGCACCATCGATCTGGAAGGTGCCCCGGAACAGGCTGTGACCGATGGCAAGGGCCATATTTACATCGACGTTGAAGACAAAGACAACATCGCTGTGGTGGATGCGAAGACCATGAAAGTTACTGCGCATTACGACATCGCAGGCAAAGGCGGCACGTGCGCCGGGCTGGCCATCGACGTGAAGAACAACCTGTTGTTCGCCACCTGCCGGAACCCGAAAAACATGGTGGTGGTAAACGCGGCCGACGGCAAAGTGGTGACCACTCTGCCTCTCGGCATGGGCACCGACGGCGCGGCCTTCAATGCGAAGACCATGGAAGCGTTCAGCTCCAACGGTGACGGCACCCTGACCATCATCAAAGAGACCAGCCCCACCAGTTTCGCCGTGGCGCAGACTTTGGATACGATGCCGGGCGCGAAGACGATGGCGCTGGACAACAAGACGGGCCGAATTCTGCTGATCAGCGCTGAGTATGGACCCGCCCCGGCACCCGCGCAGCCTGGTGGCCGTGCCGGCCGTGGTCCGCTGGTAGATGGTTCGTTCACAATTCTGACCGTTGCAAGATAAGTGTTCAGGATGATTCTGCGAACCCTGTTCCCGCGGTAGCGAACCACCGGGGTTCAGGGTTCGCGGCTTCCTCAGTGCGCGAAATCTGATAAACTTTGCCGCAGCTTGCGGATAAACAAAATACTTCAACTTGGGGCTTCTGCGCTGGGACTGGCGCTTGCAGCGATTGCCCAAAAACCCGTGATGCAGGAGCATCCCGAGGCTTACCCCAGGGCCGATATTGAATATGGCGCGCGCTTGTACGCCGAGCAGTGCGACCGTTGCCATGGCGCGAACGGTGCGGGCGTGAGCGGCGTCAATCTGGCGAGCGGAAGGTTTCGCAGCGCTACCACCGATGGCCAGCTCAAGATGGTGATCACCAATGGCTTTCCCACGGCGGGCATGCCTCCCTTTCGCTTTGATAATGCGGATCTGACCGGGCTGGTGGCGTGGCTGCGCAACATGAACTCAATCGACCGAGGGGCGCTGAAGCCCGGGGATGCGGACCGGGGTCGCGCTGTCTTTGAGGGCAGGGGCGCATGCCAGAGTTGCCATCGCGTGAAGGGGAAGGGCAGCCGCAAGGGTCCGGATCTGAGTGACATCGGGACGCTGCGCAGTGCGGGGTATTTCGAGAGAGTTCTGGTGGATCCGAACGGGCAACTGCTGCCGATCAACCGCCCCGTACACGTGGTGACCCGCGAGGGCAAAGCCGTGGACGGACGGCGCCTCAATGAGGACACGTACACGGTCCAGATGACGGATGGCGAGGGCCATTTGCAGTCATTCTCCAAGGCAAACCTGAAAGAATTCAAGGTTTCCACGAAGTCCGCCATGACGAGCTATAAAGGCGAACTGAAGCCCGATGAACTGGCGGATCTGGTGGCCTACATGCTGTCGCTGAAAGGGAATCTGTGATGATGCTTCGGCGATATTTATTGGCGACTGCGCTGGCGGCCGGGTGGATGGCGGCGCAAAGTGCCAACTGGACAACGTACAACGGCGACCATGCGAGTCACCGCTACAGCACGCTGGCGAAGATTACTCCGGCGAACGTGAAGAACCTGGCGCTTTCGTGGGTATACCAGTCGCCCGTGGCGGGGAGCTGGGAGGCGACTCCGCTGGTGCTGGATGGCGTGATGTACATCACGCAGAGGCCGAATGACGTGGTGGCTTTGGATGCCGCTACCGGTCGCGTGTTCTGGAGCTATCGGTATAACAATCAGGAAGACCCGCGCGTCTGTTGTGGCGCGAATAATCGCGGCCTGGGCGTGCTGGGTGATTCGCTGTTTATGGGCACCCTGGACGCGAGTCTGGTGGCGATTGACCGGCACAACGGGCATCTGCTTTGGAAAACGCGCGTCGCCGAAGCGAAGGCCGGGTATTCCATTACCGTGGCCCCATTGGTGGTGAAGGACAAAGTGATTGTTGGCGTTGGGGGCGGCGAGTGGGGCGTTCGCGGCTTTATTGCCGCGTACAGTGCGGAGACCGGTAAAGAGCTATGGCGCTTCTACACGGTGCCGGGGCCCGGCGAACCTGGCCATGAAACCTGGCTGCCCTGCCCTCCGGATTCGCCCTCCGGTTCCAAAGACTACTGCGACCCCGACGCCTGGAAGCACGGCGGAGGGTCGGTGTGGGTAACCGGATCTTATGACCCCGCCACGAACCTGACCTATTGGGGCACAGGCAACGCCGGGCCGGACTACAACCCGACGCAGCGCCCCGGCGACAATCTCTACACGGCTTCGGTAGTGGCGCTCGACACCGACACCGGTAAACTTCGCTGGCACTATCAGTTCACGCCCGGCGACCGTTACGACTATGACGCCGTGCAGGTTCCAGTGCTGGCCGATATTCAGTTTCAGGGCAAGCCCGTGAAGGCGATGCTGTGGGCCAATCGCAACGGGAATTTCTATGTACTGGACCGCACCACCGGCAAGTTCCTGCTGGGGAAGCCATTTGTGAAGGTCAACTGGATGAGTGGTTTTGACGCGAACGGGAGACCGATTCAGACGCCGCAGCCGCAGGGTCTGCCAACCTATCCGGGGCTGCAGGGCGGCACCAACTGGTATTCGCCGTCATTCAGTCCACGAACGGGGCTGATGTACTTCTCGATTTGGGAGGAGCAGGGGATCCTGTTTACGCAGATTCCGGTTGTCTACAAGGAAGGGACTGGCTTCGGCGGCGGTGGTTTTGGGCCGTTCGTACCTTCTGTGGATGACCCGAAGAAGGGGATTCCAAACGCGGCGGGCGTGCCAAATCTGCGGCGCGGTCCCATCAACGACTGGACGGAGGCGGCCGGTCACGGCGCCATGGTGGCGTTGGACCCCGCAACGGGCGAGGCGAAGTGGAAGTTCAAAATGACGGACGTGACCGACGTGGGTGCGGTGACGACGGCGTCCGATCTGCTGTTCACCGGGGGCCGCGAGGGGTACATGCAGGTTCTGAACGCCCGGACCGGGGAACTGCTGTGGAAGCGCAATCTGGGCGCGCAGATGCTGAACAGCCCCATGACGTTCGAAGCAGGCGGCAAGCAGTATGTGGCGGTGATGGCCGGGCTGAGCCTCTTCGTTTTTGGGTTGCCGGAGTAGCTATTTCGCCGGGAAGTACTGCATGGGCACGCCACCGGCGGGTATCAGCAGTTTGTTGACGTTCAGCAGTGCGGCGTAGCTGGAATAGGTCGCAATCAGCGACGTCAGATCCACCAGGTTCTTCTCCCCAAAGAGCGTGAGCGCTTTCTGGTACGTGGCGTCACTGACGTTATGGGTGCGGAGGAGTTCGGTTGCGAAGTCGTAAACCACCGCCTCTTCGGGCTTCATCGGGGCAGGTTTGCCGCCATCCCGAAGCTGCTTCAGCAGGTCGTCCGATAACCCTTCCGTCTTCGCGATCGGGTAGTGCATGAACCACTCGAAGCCAGCGTTCCACTCCCGTCCGGTGATCAGAATAGCCAATTCCACCAGGCCCCGGGGCAGGGCGGTCTTGTACCGGAGATACAGGTAGAGGTCCATCAGGGGCTTCGACATTTCCGGGCTCCGCAGCATCGGGTTGAAGGGCCCGGTCAGGCCGGAGCGGGTCTGCTTCATCATCTGCTCGGCGAGCGCACGCTGGTCGCCCGCCGTGTCCTCCAGTTTCAGCTGGGGCATCCGGGCCGTTTGCGCAAAAAGGGTGGTGGCGAAGAGAAGGCAGGGGAGCAAAAGTCGCATCAGAGCTATCCTACTCCCCTTGTGGGTCTTACCGGGTCAGGCGATGAATGACGTCGGCTGCCGTGTAATCCACGCCATGCATCGGCAGGAAGGTTTCGAGAGCAACCAGGTCGTCTCCCGCAGTCAGCAACCCAGGTTCCACATGCTTCCCGGCGCGTACCTGCTGCAGCCCGATATTCGCCATCAAACCGTTGCAAAGGCACTTCCGGCCCCATGCATTTTCGGTCTTCCCCCCCTTGGCCTCGTATACCGATACGGGTTCGCCGGGGCAACGATAGCCGATCTTGCCGGATTCAGTTTTGTAGGCCTCGCGGAGGTAGCCAAGGTCGCAGACGCGGGGGCGCGAGCTGTAGACGGAACTTTCGGAAGCGGTGCCAGGAAGAATGGCCACCTTGAACGGAAAGCCGGTGGGTGAGGCGAACGGATCAGTGAAGATCCTCGCGTCGCCGCTGCGAACCTGGCCCAGAACCTGCTGCCGGAAATCGGGGCGCAGGCCGGATTCCTCACAGAACGCAAAAGCGGTACCCACCTGAATGCCCGCTGCTCCCTCATTCAGCGCCTCCTGCAGCTTGCCCGGGGACCCATAGCCGCCAGCCAGCCAGAAAGGTACGCCCAGGGTCCGCAGTTTGGCCAGATCCACCACGTCGCGCTCCGTGTAAATGGGCTCGCCGACCTCGCTTAGCTGTAGCTGCCCGCGGGGAGGGGCATTATGCCCCCCAGCCACGGCGCCCTCAACCACAAAGCCATCCACCTTCCCATTCGAACGGCGCAACAGGCTAACCGCCAGAACGTTGGAGGCGATGATGGCCAGAAAACGCGGCCGTTTGAGAGGGGGGAGGCCAGCGGGGACGAAATCGAGGGGGTCGAAGGTCAGCAGCGTGTCATCAGCCTCGGTCGCGCCACTTACCTGCAGAGGATAATCGGCCGGTTCGTGGTTCACGAAATGGTCCAAAACGCCGGGAATGCGCGACGGAATCCCCGCGCCCATCAGCACATACCCCACACCTGCCAGCATCGCGCCATAGATGGAAGCGAGATGAGGAATCTGTAGTTTCTCCAGATAATTAATGCCGACGGGGTTCGAATGACCTTCCCGTGCCAGCCAAACTTCCACGAAGTTGCTGACGATATAAAGCTCCAGCGTCTCCCGCGAGGCATCGCGCGTGGGCATGGGCAGTTGTTTATACGAAGCCGTGGCGGACTTCCCGTCCGGGATATAGAGCTCGTTCCAGATCCGGTCCGCCATCTCAGGAACCGGGAACGCGTTCAGGGCGCGCCGGATGTCGCCGTCCGGGTCGCCATCCTGCAGGCGGCGGGCAAGCACCTGATCGAGCGCCGTACCTGAAACTACGCCCAGCTGGCCGGTTTTTGAAACCGCGCGCGCCAAACGCCAATTTGAAACTCCAACACCCATACCGCCTTGAATGATTTTTGGCAAACCTGTAGCAGGGAGACTCATGCCTTGACTATGGCACCGCTGAGGGGGGGCGGAGCGTCATACTTTTGTAAGGTTTGCCACCGCGCACCAAAATCTAAAACGTTATATATTGATTCCGATCCGACTTATGACACGCGCAAACAGAGTTTTTCGCTCAGGTGCAATTCTTGCAGGCTCACTCGTCCTGCTGCTCCCCGCCGCCGATCACGCCGATACCCGGACCCTCTTCAATGGCACGAATCTGAATGGCTGGAAGACTTCCGGCACCGCCGACTGGCGCGCGACCGGTGGGGCTATCGCCGCGTCCGCCAAGGGCGGGGCAGGCTGGCTCACGCTCGATCGGGGCTATGAAGATTTCATCCTGCGATTCAATTACCAGTGCGATGGCTGCGACGCCGGCCTGATCCTGCGCAAGTCCGGAGCCACCGGCATCTACGTGCCGCTGGGCGGCAAAGATGCGCAGACGGTTTATCGGGCCGCGCTGGATGCCAACGGGAACCTCACGGACCGCAAGTTCCTGGCTGCTCCGAAGGCGCGCAACAGTTTCGCCACCGTCACTGATGCGGGCAACGGCTGGAAGCAGCTTCGGATGACCGTTCGGGCCGAAATCCTCGCGGACCCGCCGAAGGGTGGCGGCGTCGCACCAAAGGATGAAGGTCCCCGTTATGGCCAAATCGCCCTGCGGATTGCGGGCGGCGAGGCGAAGTTCAAAGACCTGATGCTGACCGATCTCACCCGGCCAACCATGGGTCTGCCTGCTGAAATCACCAGCGCGGACTTCAAAAAGATCCAGCTGACTGATCGTTTTTACGCCGAGGGCATCGCCGTCGGAGATGTGAATCATGACGGCGTGATGGACGTGGTCTCCGGACCTTTCGCCTACCTTGGCCCCGACTTCCGCCGCACCCTCGAAATCTACCCCCCGCAGACCTACAACTTCGGGGGCCCCGGCCAGCACGGCACCTATACCGACTCTTTCCTGAACTATGTGTATGATTTCAATGGCGATGGCTGGCCCGACAACCTGAAAATCAACTTCCAGGGCGCCTACCTCTACATCAACCCAAGAGGTGAATCGCGCCATTGGGACGAGTACGAGGTGGCGAAGGACGTCTCTTCCGAAACCACACAACTGATCGATGTGGACGGGGACGGCAAGCCCGAACTGCTGCTCACGCATGGCCGCGACCCCGACCGTGTTCTCGGCTACGCGAAGCCCGATCCGGCTGACCCGACCAAACCCTGGGTCTTCCACGCCGTCTCCACCAAGGGCTCGTGGGGTGGCCACGGGATGGGCGCGGCCGATATCAACGGCGATGGGCGCGTGGATATTCTCTGCGGCGCGGGGTGGTTTCAGCAGCCCGCCGCCGGTGCGGCCAGTGGCACCTGGGAATTCCACACCGTTCCCTTCGGACGTGGCACGGACCCCTTCGTGCGCGGCTCCGATATCTACGCGTACGATGTGAATGGCGATGGCCTGCCGGACGTGATCAGCAGCATGTTCTCGCATGGCCCCGGCCTCGCCTGGTTTGAGCAAAAGAAGGCTGCGGACGGCACAATCTCGTTCATCACCCACATGATCATGGATGCCGACACCGCATCCGCCGACGAGCGCAAGAGCTGGGAGGAAACCGACAAAAGCGTCGCGTTCTCAGAGCTGCACGCCATCGCGCTGGTGGATATGGATGGCGATGGCCTGAAGGATATCGTCACCGGCAAGCGCTGGTGGTCTCACGGGATTGAGTACCCGGAAAACGACCTGGATCAGCCCGCCGTCATGTACTGGTTCAAGCTGTCCCGAAAAGGCGGCAAGGTGGAGTGGTTTCCGCGCATGATCAACAACTTCTCCGCCGTGGGGACGCAAATTGCCGTGGTGGATATGAACGGAGACGGCAAGCCCGATGTCCTCACCGCCCAGCGCAAGGGTGCCTTCGTCTTTTTGAACCAGATCAAAAAGTGAGGCCTTTCAGAACTCGCGCCGTGGCCCTGACTCGATGGCCTTCCCGTCCACCTGAATCCCGCTCGCGTTGAGCGCGACATACCCCGCCTTGCCCGGCTGTTCTGCCAACCTCACATTGCGAAAGCGGATGTCATTCGCCTGATCGATGACGATTGCAGGCCTGCTGTCCGGCTTCATGGTGGACATCTGCACACCCTCGAACTCCACGCCCTTCGCGTGCCGGATAAACAGTCCCCACGCAGGAATCAGGCCAAACATAGAGGGCTCCGGGTATTCCTTCTCGCGCTCCGGCGTGGCGAAGGGCTCACGCGGCGGAACACCACCGGTTGCTCGAAAGAAGAACGTATTCACCACATCGGACGGCTGCTTTGCCACCTGATCGAGCGACAGGCCGCCCCGATAGACGATACGGATGTTGGAAAACCGGATATCCTCCACGTCGTGTCCCGGAATGCCACTGATGATGGAGGCATAGCGCGGGTCGGCGTCAAACACATTCACGCCCGAGATACTGATGCGCCGGATGCTGCCCACCGCCACATCCTTCGGAGCCCGCATCCGGCTGCCCAGCCGTATAAAAAACGGCGCGTTGGAGACTTGCCGCATCGTGATGTTCGAAACGGTCACGTCCTCAATATTGGAGCCGTCCACCGATTCAAAAGCCAGACCGCGCGACCGGTCGAACACAATGTTCGAAATGGTAATATTGCGGAAATCGCCCTCAGATTCGGTGCCAATCTTGATCCTTCCTGTAGGGCCGTCGCGATCCGGAGCGCGCTCCACCGTTCGCTTGAAAGTGCCGTCCAGAAGCGAGCCAACGTCATAGCCGCTCACCAGAGAATTGGTGATGGTGATGTTTTCTGAGGCCCGGGCATAGCCCAGCGCGTGGGTGCCCTTCAGCGTGATGGCGTCATCGTTCGGCGCGTTGAAGCTGGAGTTCGAGATCCGCACATTGCGGCAGGAATCGATATCGACTGCGTCGCGATTGGTGTCGATGAGGAGGTTGTCGAGCGTCAGGTTGTCCACGCCCGTGGCCAGAATCGCGAAGTGTCCGCCATTCAGAATCGAGAAATCCCGCAGCGTCACGTTGTGGCTCAGTTTCAGCGCAATCGCTTTGTCGTTCCCGCGCTCCCCGCGCGTCAGACCCTTGGTCCCGTCCAGCCGCCCGCCGCCGATGATGGCGACGTTCTCCAGGTTCTCGCCCCAGATCAGCGCATTGTGCCAGTGGGAGTGGCCGGCATCCTGATACCCATTGCTCTCGTTCGGTTCCGGCGCATCCCAGGCGGCGGGGTCGGTGGAGGCTTCAATCACGGCTCCGCGGTCCAGCTGGAGCGTGATGTTGCTGCGCAGGTGGATGGAGCCTGTCAGATACCTGCCCGCGGGAAAGGAAACCGTGCCTCCCCCGGAAGCCGCCACCGTCTCAATGGCCTTGTTGATGGCATCGCGGTCCTGCGTTTTCCCGTCACCCTTCGCGCCGACGGTCTGAACGTCCAGCGTTGCGGAGTGTGCCGAGGCGGCGAGGAGGAGCAGAACAATAAACGGTTTCATCAGGTGCCATGGTACAGGACAAGGCCGGTGGCGCTCAGAAAAGTCGGCCCTGCGCTTCGTCAGTGGGCTGCTGCCGCATCGTGGGAGCAGCCGCCAGACCGTGCGCCGCACGAACCCGCGCCAGCCGCGCCCGCAGCATGTCCAGATACGGGCCCTTCAGATAAGCGTCATTTTCATACCGTTCCCGATATCGCCGCAGCAGTTGCGGGTAGCGTTTCGCCACGAACGGAAAGAACACCCTCTGCGTGGAGGCGGTCAGGAACAACGGGCCGCCCCCGAAGTATCGTGCGCCATGTTCCCGGGCGGCCTTCGCCAGACCATTCAGTCGCGCTTCCTGGTCGGTAATCAGCGGCATAATCGGATTCGGAAACACGCCGACATGGATCCCGCCGTCCGCCAGATCCCGCACCGCCCGTAATCGCAAATCCGGGCGCGGCGCTTTCGGTTCCAGTTCGCGGGCCAGCGAAACATCCAGCGTCGTAATCGTCATGTTGACGGTCACCGTGTTGTGCTCGGCCACTTTCGCCAGCAAAGCCACATCCCGCCGGATCAGGTCGGACTTCGTCGTCACCGATACCGAAAGCCCGCGGTGCCCGGCCAGCATTTCCAGAATTGCCCGCGTCCGGCCAAACCGCCGTTCTGCCGGCTGGTAGGGGTCTGTCGCCGTGCCGATGGCAATGATCTCGCCCGGGCGGACCTTCCTCAGTTCACCTGCCAGAATCGGCACCAGATTCCGCTTCGCATAGATCTTGTTTTCGAAGTCTTCGCTCTCCCGAAGCTCCATGAACTCGTGCGTATACCGCGCATAGCAGTACTTGCAGCCAAATTCACAACCCCGGTAGGGATTGAGGCTATAGGTAAAGGGCATGCCGGACCTGACACGGTTCAACGCGCTGCGGGTATCGATCTCGAAATAACGAACCACCCGCCGGGCTTCCAGCAAGTCACTTTCGGCGGCAAGACGCGCAATACCAGTCAGGTCCGGTTCGGAATGAACACCGGACAGCATCGCTCTATTTTCGCCCTTTATTCGCCTTTGTCAAGACTCTTCCCTGCGGTTTCCGGTGGGCTCTGCAAAACATTTAATATACAAACTGTTCATATGGACATTTTCTTCTTGCAGTATGATACTATCTGTAGTATCAAATAAGCATGGGCACATGGAACGTCGCTAATGGCAGACATCAGGCGAATCAAGGCAAGAATCCGGGCAATCGCGGAGGGCAACCGCAAGAACGTCACCGTTGAGGACATCCGGTGGGTTGTGAGCAACTTAGGCCGAAACGGTTACCTGACCAAAGAAAGTGGGACTGGGCACTTGTTGTTCAGGGTGGGCAATAAGCGGTTCGGAGTCTGTGAACACAATCCTGGTAGTAGCCAGATCAAGCGCTGCTATGTTGATGATTTCATTGGCGTAATGATAGACCTAGACCTATATGAAGAGTAATAACAATTCCGCGTATTACATGGGGCTTCCTTACACGATAGTCCTGAAGCGAGACGAGGATGGAGACTTCGTTGGCCGAATCGAAGAACTCCAGGGCTGCGTAGCCCACGGAAAAGACGAAAGCGAGGCGATCTTAAGTCTGAAGAGAATACAGGAACTGTGGATCCTGGACTGCCTCGATTCCGGAGAGCCAATCCCGCTTCCGAAGGAAGACACTCCACTGCCGAGCGGCAAGTGGGTGCAACGCGTTCCGCGTAGTCTGCATAAGAAGCTTTCGGAAAGAGCGGAGCAGGAGGAAGTGAGCCTCAACCAGTTGGTGACATCGATTCTCTCTGAATCGGTGGGAAGTAAAGTGATGCAGAAATGCGTCGACGATAGCCTGATCGCGTACGCTGGTCGATTCGCGGCTTCTGCATCTGCGGCCCCGGCAGGGATGTGGGGCGAGAATGAGAGCCCGTGGCGTATCGGTGGTGCGCAGATCCACCGGGGCGGCATAACTCAACATCTTTCAGGGATCACAGCGATGATGATGACCCCGTACTCGGAGGTTAACTGCCATGACTACGAAAAAGAACACTAGCCTACCGAGGTCGCCCCTACCGTACGATGCCGAATACGACGCTTTCGTCCAAGGGTTGGAACTCATAGGACTGGCCCTAAAAAGCTGCCGGTGTGACATTGATCGGCGGGCATTTTTTTCGCTCAAGGAGACGGCTAGGACATTCACCCACAAGTACCGGCTTACTGATTTCAGTGAGCGGAGTTTTGATGCTGAAGGGGACTTTGAGCTATTGATAGCGGAGTCGCTAGAAGCGGCCCCTCCGCTCAGAATGGAATGTGTCTTCCAGGTTCATATGCATGCAAAGGTCGAGCCTTCCGAGAAGTACGCTGAACGCTTCATCAGCAATGAGCTGAGACTCATTCTTGTTCCTCACGCCCGGCAACTCTTCTTTACCTTGAGCGGCCAAATGAGTATTCCGACTATCGTATCTCCCCTCACAACGGGTTCATCCGAAAGGATGGTAAAAAAGCAATCGCGGAAGCAGAAGGCCGTGGTTTCGACTCCGTTAGAGCTTTCGCTGCCGAAGGAAGACAAGGCTTAGGTCTGAGGAACATGATGATGGGGGGGCGGACTATTCCGTCACCGCCCAACCCGCCGGTGGTGGTGAACCTCTGGGGTGTTTGGGCCAGAAGTTCGGGTTCGGGCGCTCGGTTGCTATTCGCTATTTCCGAGCAATCCCATGGGGAACATTTACAACGGAGACGACGCTATGACACCAATGCAGCAAACTTTGCCTCAGATGACAATCCCAACGGCGCACGTCAACTTTATAGCAGAAATAGTGCCGAAAACTGTCGAAGCCCTCATGGGGCTGACAAGCGACCTCGTTAACAGAGGTCACGCCGCGATTTACCTGATGCTTTCTTCTCCGGGAGGATCGGTCTCGGATGGCATAGCCCTGCATCATTACCTCCGCTCTCTTCCTATTCACCTAACCACGCACAATATCGGAAGCGTCAACTCGATCGCGAATATTGTCTTTCTCGCTGGAGAACGAAGGTTGGCTTGCAACCACACGACGTTCATGTTTCACGGCGTGAGCCTGCAAACCCAAGCTCCCCAGTCTTTCGAGCGCAAATCCCTCCGAGAGAACTTAGCGTCGGTGGAAAGCGATGAAAAACGAATCGGTGGTATTGTAGCCGAAAGGACGAAGCTGACTCAGGGGACAATTGATACTTTCTTCCTTGAGGCTAAGACCCTGGGTGCCGATGAGGCCCTGGACGCCGGGATTGTTCACGAAGTCGGCAAGGCGAGCGTCCCCCAAGGATGCCCAGTCTTTTCGTTGGTCTTCCAGCGATAACAGGTCCATATTAACGTTAAGCATACACCCTCCCATATCGGCAACATTTGGGTAGCGGTTTAGGTATTTGCGGGCACCACGTAAAGATCCACTGCCACCGTGGCTAAATGGCTGGATTCGTCAAACATGTTTTCGCCGTCGTCAAGGCTGAATTCAGGTCTTCTTACCGACGGGTACGGCACCGATCACAGACAAAAGCAGGGCACCGGAAATCCAGAGCGCCTGCGTGAATTCTGCCGAGCCCGCAAATTGCCAGGGTGAGAAGAATAACCCGCGGACCACCAGCCACAGCACCGCCAGCGAAAACAGGACCAGCAGCCACTGCAAACGTCCGGCCACCGACAACAAGACCACCGCCACTCCGGCCACCCCAACTGCCGCCAGAATTGACCCCAGATCTTCGCCCGACCACGGAAGCCAGCCCAGATGAAGCGTCGGGTTCTTCGTTCGCAGAATTACCGCCGACATGGCCAGTGAGGCCAACGCCACGGCGATGTTTACCGCATAACTGTAAAGCTTCAACAACAGTCTGAGTGGGCGCAAAGCGTTTTGGGTCTCCGGTTTACTTGTGGGGAATGGCCCCGTTCGGCTGCTTCTGCGAAACCTCGCGGTACGCGTCCGCCACCTGCACGGGCAGGGAGCCGCCAACCCAGTTTTTCACATCGTCGGGCAGCGTGATGGAAGTGGCTGACGGCGCGCCATTCTTCATAGTGACCAGGTCTTCCAGCTTCTTCCCCTTCTTCACTTCCGCGGAGACCGTCTTCAGCAAGTCCTTCATAAAACCCGCCTGACCCTTCAGGATCTCTGGGCCACCGGGGCCGCCGTGGCCGGGCAGAACATGCAGCGGATTCAGCTTCAGGGCCGCTTCCATCACTTTCGGCCAGTTCCCAATATTGGCGTCGGCCGTATAGTTGAACGCGCCATTCACGCCCGCGTCGCCCGAAGCCAGCACGCGTTCCTTCGGCAGCCACGCGAAGCCATCCCCGCGCGTATGTGCCCAGCCGAGGTGGTAGAAGCGAATCTCCCGCGTTTCGTCCTTCAGGATGTACGGCGACTTATCGAACGTCTCCTTCGGCATCTCCGGCGCATTCCGGTTCAGCTCGCCAACGTCTTTCCGCGTCTTGGCCGTGTCCTGCCAGCGCGTTGGTTCATAGCGGCCCAGTTCCTCGGCCACACCCTTGTAGGCGAACGTTGTGGCACCCGCTTCGGTCCAGACCGCGCTGCCGTAGTCGTGGTCGCCGTGGTGGTGCGTGATGAAGACGTACTTCACGGGCTTGGGGGAGAGCTTCTTCGCGTCGGCCAGTACGGCCCGCGCGCCGCTGGGGAAGTTGGCATCCACCACCACCAGGTAATCCTTCATCTCAATGATGGTGTTGTTGCAGTGACCCTGCCCCTTGATGTCGCCCTCGCGGAACCAGACACCGTCGGCGATTTTCGTCACCTGATTCGGTTCCGCGCTACCCCCCGCGGCAAAAAATGCGGCAGTCAACACCGCCACGAATCCACACATCGCCAACAAGCGTTTGCTCATGAAAGCTCTCCCGACGCGGCCCTTTTTTCGCAAAACCGCACTCCGCAACATTGTCGCGCATTCCGCAGGCGATTGACACCGGAGGTGTTAACAATCGCCGGGTAACTCGCCACTGCGGTATCTGCGAGATAATTCAAGAGCGCCATGAAGATTGCTATAGGGTCCGATCACGCCGGACTGGAACTCAAGAACACCATCGCAAAGGACCTGTGTAGTCTCGGCCACGAAGTGATCGACGTGGGGACATACACTTCCGAGCCCGTAGACTACCCGGACTATGCGGCCAAAGTTGGCCGTGCGGTTCTGAATGGCACCGCCGACCGCGGCATTCTCTTCTGCGGCTCGGGTGTCGGCGCTTCCGTCGCGGCGAACAAACTGCACGGCATTCGCGCCGGACTCTGCCACGATGTCTACTCCGCACACCAGGGCGTAGAGCATGACGATATGAACGTTCTCGTGCTGGGCGGTCGCGTCATCGGTACCGCCACCGGGATGGAACTCGCCCGGGCTTTTGTGGGCGCGGAATTCACCAACGAAGAGCGCCATCTGCGGCGACTTCGTAAAGTTCAAGCTCTCGACGACCGTTTGTGATAGCATTTGCCGATGCCCTCCAGCGTCGGAGAAGTCAGAAGCCACCAGCCAGCGAAGCAGTCGGCGAACAAGTCCGCGAATGTTGCCCTTGCGGTTCTCATCGCCATCAACATTCTGAATTTTTACGACCGTTATATTCTGGGCGTCCTCGCTGAACCCATCCGCCGCGAGTTCCATCTCAGTGACACACAACTTGGTCTTCTGAGTTCCGTCTTCATTTGGCTCTACGCGATCGTCGGCGTTCCGCTGGGGAGTCTGGCGGACCGCTGGAGTCGCAGAAAACTGCTGGCCGGGGGCGTGGCGGTCTGGAGCGTCCTTACCGGGCTCGCCGCTTTCGCCACCTCCTACATGCTGCTCATGTTCAGCCGCCTCGGTTTTGCCATCGGCGAAGCCGCGGTCGCGCCCGCCGCAACAGGCTGGATCGGTGACCTCTTCCCCGCCCACAAGCGAGCCCGCCCGCTGGCACTCTTCATGGCAGGAGTGCCTGTCGGTGCCGCGCTTACCAACTTCATCAGCGGCCCTATCGCGCAGGCCTTCGGCTGGCGGCAGGCCATGGTCATCGCGGCTGCCCCGGCCGTCCTCCTCATCCCCCTCTTGCTGATGCTGCGCGAGCCGATCCGTGGCGCCGCCGAAGCCCGCAAGGACAACGCCAAACGCTCCTGGCGCGAATTCCTCACCATCCCCACTTTCTGGTGGATTGTGGCCTCCGGAGCCCTGCTGAACTTCAACATGTACGCCCTCTCCAGCTTCCTGCCCGCGTTTCTCAGCCGGATCCACCATGTGAGCGTGGCGCAGTCCGGCACTCTCACCGGCATCGCCTACCTGGTCGGGGGTCTTTCCGGAAGCCTCATCGCAGGCTGGCTGGGTGACAAGGTGGTGCACAAGCGCGCCAACGCCCGCATGGTCTGCGCCGCCGCCTTCGCGCTGTTCGGCGCACCCATGGCCTGGTGGGGAGTCGCCTCCGGCAATATCGTTGCCGCCGTTATGGCTCTCACCATCTTCTACGGCACGCTCTGCGCCTACTATGGCTTCGTTTATTCGTCCATCCAGGACATTGTGGCGCCCTCTTTGCGAGGGATCGCCATGGCGGTATACTTCCTGGCCATGTACCTCTGCGGCGCTTCCTTCGGTCCGGTTCTCACAGGAAAAGTCAGTGATGTGATGGCTCACCGCGCAGCCGAAGCCGCAGGCTCGCCCGTCGTCACCGAAGCCTTCAAAGCCATTGGCCTGCAGCAAGCCATGTTCATCATGCCGGTGCTCTCCGTCCTGCTGGCCGCTGTGCTCCTGGGCGGCTCAAGAACCATCGCAAAGGACATGCGCAGAAGGGTGGCCTGAGGCCAGACTCGACTTCCGGCCTACTGGCCGTCGGCCTTAATCGCCACGTAGTCGATGGTCTGTCCGGCCTTCAACACCACCTGATGCGCGGTCTGCGGCGGCACGTGCATAATGGTGCCTTCCTTCAGTTCGTGGGCTTCCCCGCCCTCAATGGAATCGCCGCGGATCTCGCCCGGACCTGTAGCCTTGCCGCCCACCATCTTGCCGCCAATCAAAATTGTGCCGGAACCGTGCCGCACCACAATTACGTCGGCCTGTTTCTCGTGGAATTCCGACTGCCCGCTCTTTTCGCGGTGAATCACCACAAGCTGGTGCGTGCCCCAGTTGGCGACGGTCTCGCTGGCCAGGCCGTTCTTCATGGAGCCCTTCAGCTGGGCGGATTTCGCCTTCAGGTCGGCGGCCGTCCATTCGTTAAAGCCAGCGGGAGCTGCTGCGTACAGGGCGAGCGCGGGTAGTGCAATCAGAAATTTCTTCAGCATAAGGTTTCCTTGGGTTACTTTTTCTTGCCGGAGCGGGTGAATATCGAGAGGTCAACAGCCTCGCCCATCAGCTTATAACCCGCGTCGCCGGGGTGCAGCATATCCGGGGAATCGGCTTCCGCTCGGAAGCGCAGCGGGTCCTTCGGGTCTCTGGTGGCCGCGTCGAAGTCAATCACGGCATCAAAGCCGCCGCCCGACCGAATCCACTGGTTTACGGCGCTGCGCACGCTCTCCCCATACTCGTTGAACGGAGTGGCGCCACCGTACGGCGTCATGGTGCAGCCAATCACCTGAATCCCGCGCGTATGTGCCGTGTTGATGATCTGTTTGTACGCCGCAATCAGCATCTCGGCCTTGATCTGCGGGACATTGGGCAGCCCGCGGGAACCGCCCGTGATGTCGTTAATCCCTTCCATAATCGCGATCCATCGGACGCCCGGATGGCTCAAGACATCATGATCCAGCCTTGCCAGCGCGCTCTGATTATCGCCCAGAACACGATTTCCCGAAATGCCCGCATTCACCACGCCAATACCGGCGGTCGCTTTGTTCTTCTGCAGCCGCGCCGCCAAAATCGCCGGCCACATGCTGTTCGTCTCGTTTGACGACTGGTCCCCGTCCGTAATCGAATCTCCGAACGTCACCACCGTGCCCGCCGACGCAGGAGCCATTACATCGATACCCGCCAGCCAGTAGTAGGATTCCCGGGTTTCGCCCCCAGTGATCTCCGCCGCCGCCGTTTGGTCGCCTTCCGCTGAAAGCCAGGTGGTGTGCAGCGCGAACAAATGATTCGCCGGGACTCCGGTGTCGCCGGGCAGGTACACGCTGACGGCCACATCGGCCAGAGCGGGCACGTTCAGATTTACAGGATCACTCACCAGCGTCGCGCCACCGTACAGAGTGGCGGTGCCGCTGCCACTGAACGTCAGCGTGCGGTCTGAAGCGGGGTTAATCGCGGAACCCTTGGTGCGCAACGCCAAACGGGCCGAGCCAATCGCCACTGTGGGAGCGCCCAAAGCGTTCTGCAGCCGGATTCGTATCGACGAACCCCCAATACTGGTGTGCGCCACCATGCGGACGGTCTGGTTGTGCAGCGTCGCCAGGGGTGGAGGAATCGGGAAGCGTCGCGCCGGACCACGGCCCGCTGCCGCAGGTGCCGGAGCGGGGGCAGGTGTGGGAGTCGGAGCAGCAGCGCCGCGTCCCGGAGCGGTCGCCCGATAAAGCTGTTGAGACGCGCCCCACGTCGCAACCCAATGCTTGCCAGGCGTCTGCGCCAAAGTGCAGATCCCACCGGCCAGAGCCAGTAAACAGACCGAAAAAGTTCTCATTTGTTTGATTCCAGCGCCTCCAGCGCATGACGCATCCGTTCGCTCTCGGCATTAAACTCGCAACCGAACAGAGCGATCAGCGCCAATATATACATCCACGAAAGCAGCGCGATACTGGTGCCGACGCTTCCGTATAACAAGTTGTAATTCGAAATATTCCGCACGTACCACCCGAAACCCAGGGTCGCCAGCAGCCACAGAATCGTCGCCAGGAAGGCGCCCGGCCACACCGCCTTCCACCGCTGTTTGCGATACGGCCCATAGTAATAGAGCATCGCCATCAGGGTGCACGTGGCGCCGAATGCCACCCCGTACCGCCCCACCTGCGAGATCAGGCGAAGCCAGCCCTCCAGAGGATGCAGAAGCGGGTCAACGCGCAACAACTTCATCACGCCCGTCTCAATCGCGTTGCCGAAAAGAATCAGCGACGATGCCCCCAGCAAAGGCAGGCCCGCAAAAATCACCAGCAGCAGGCCAATCCCGATGTGCCCACCCATCGACCGATTCCGCGGCACCCGATACGCCGAATTAAAGCCGTCAATCAGGCTCTTCACCACGCTCGACGCCGCCCAAAGCGAAAACAGAAACGCCACTACCAGCAGCGCGCCAGGTTTTTTACCCTGCACCCGAAATTGCTCCAGAACCACGGTTTCCGTTCCCGGCGGCAGCACGCGTGACAGGAAACGGGCGATATTGTCCTGAACGTACTTCGCGCCCGTTTGCACCAAAATGACGGCGACCGACGTCAGGATCGGGAAGAACGACAACAACGCCGAATAGGCCGCGCCTTTGGCGATACCGAAAAGGCCGTCGTCAATGGAGGCAAACAGTGTGCGCCGTAACAGAAACGGAAGATTCCGAAGGGCTTGTCGCACGCTCCATTATGTTCACACACTGGTTGCCGCTGCCGGAACCGCTACTGCGAGTTCGCCCGGCAACCGCAAACGGAAATGGGCCCCACGGCCCGCCACTTCATCCACCCAGATTTCGCCGCCATGGTCCAGCACGGTTTGGCGTGACAGTGCCAGCCCCAGCCCCAGGCCGTTCTTACCCGATGTCACAAACGGCTGGAAAAGACGCTGCCGAACTGCCAGCGGGATGCCAGGGCCATCATCATCCACCCGAATCACCACCCCTCCCGGTGTCGCATCTGCGCAGATGTCGATAATTCCGCCGTCCTGCATCGCCTCAATGGCGTTGCCGATCAGATTCGAAAAAACCCGCTCCATCCGTCCCGGTTCCACGGTCACTTCCAGGCGCGGGTCGATATTGACCCGGATCTCCACGCCCTGGTTATCTGCATTCGAGATCTGCGCATCTACCGCTGCCCCCACCAGGTCACTCAAACGGCTCGCTTCAGCCGCCTCGGTTCGGCCGCGCGAGACATCCACCAACTGCTGCAGCATGTCCTTAATAACCCTGGAAGACCGATAAATGTTGCCCGCAATCCGCTGCATCTGCGCCGGGTTCAGGTCCCCGTCGATCATCATCTCCGCGCCGCCGTAAATCGACGCCAGCGGATTTCGCAGATCATGTACGATGGAGCTGGAAAGCCGCCCAATCGTGGAAATTCGTTCCTGCTGGATCAACTCTTCGCGCGCATCCTGAATGGAACGGCACATCGCGTTGAAGGTCCGCGCCAGGCGCCCCAGTTCATCGTCATCCCCCTCCGTCACGCGGGCCTCGTACTTCTGTTCTGTAATCCGCGCCGCTGCCTGGTCCAGTTCCTGAATCGGCTTCAGCGTGCGTCGGGCCAGAAGCACCGTAATCGCCAGACCAACCAACGTGGCCAGCAACCAGGTGACGCCCAACTTCAGGCGCAGCGAATCGATGTCCCGCCGAATCGCGTCGAAGTTATGAACAATCAGCAAATCGCCGCCCTGCGTTCCCGCCAGATTGCGCAGAGGCGTCCCCAGCACCGCATACTCCCGGTCGCCCAGATCCAGATGCCGCAAGCCGGTTCCCCGCCGGTACTGCATGGCGATCCGCGTCGTATCTTCCGTGGACAGAGTAGTCGCCACAGGTTTCGACCCTTGCAGGAAGACGAAGTCGCTGCCGCCGGTCTGCGCCTTCAACTCTTTCGCAACGCCATCCCCTACTGGGAAACCCGTTACCAGAACGTTCAATAGCCCCAGAGAACTTTCGGTCTGGACATAAACTGGCGTCACCACGAACTCATACAGCCGGCCTTCCTGAGTGGAAAAGCCGGTTGACTGCGCGGGAAAGTGCGGCAAAGCATCTCGGACTACGTCCAGATTGCGTGCAAACTGCCTGCCGCCCGCGCCGGCCACCACGTCACCCTTGCCGTCCGTCACAAAAAACAGAGCGTCGGAGAGGGAAATTCTCTTCCACATCTCATCCACCGTGTCCTGAATGGTGGCGCGGTCATTCGTGCGGAACGCCGCGCGCACGTCCGACATGGTACTCAGCACCAGACTCACAGACCGGAGCATTTCTGTGCGGGCACTCCAAAGGGATTCGTACGCCTTGAAGCTGTTTTCCAGTTCCGCGTCCAGGTTGCGTTCCAGCGCAGCCTCGGTCTGATCCTGCACGAAATGCCCGGCCACAATCAGCAACAGCAGGAGCGCAGCGGCAGTAGACAGGCTGATTTTCCATACCAGAGAAAATCGCCGCATTGGTCAGTTCCTCACGCCGGGGTAAATGATTTTGTCGTCGGAAGGTGGCCCGTAGTCCTTGCCGTACTTGTCTTTGTGGGGGGTGGAGAGATAGCCCGCCTCAGAAACGCCGATGGGCGGCAGCTTATGCCCCTCCCCGGTCACCGTTACCTTCTGCGTCAGAGCCTGCAAAGCCTGGTCGGTGGCTCTTTCGTGGAACACGTTGAGTTCATACGTGCCGGGAGGTACCTCCAGAGCCCAACTGCCATCTTTCAGCGTGGTGGTGAAGTACTGCGTATTCAGCACCAGAACCACCGCGCTCATGGTGGGGTGAATATTGCAGAAGACGCGGACCACGCCAGGTTTGCTGAACTTCACTGAGCGGCTGGTCCCCGGCGGATACAGACCCACATCGAAGATCTGGCCGTTATAGCTGGAAAACGCGTTATGGAAGATCGGGTCGAAATTCGGGAAATCGACTACAGAACCCGCCATCACCGAAAGAATATGTGGGGAGAACGTCTTATTGCGCTGCGTCATCTGCACATGGGCAGGGGATGCTGCCATGGCGGGGGCATTGAGGGGTCGCAACGAAACTACAATGCCGGAAAAGTCCCGTCGCTTCACCACGGCGGCCGCGCGTGAGTCGCGCAGTTGTACCAGGCCCGAAACCGAAGCTCCCGACAGAGTCGCCGCCATCAGGCTAAAACAGGTAAGCAAGCGCCAGGTCATAGTGGTTGTTCAGCCGTAATCCGTTATTCATGTAAAGCGTACGGTTCTGCGAAGCTTCTATCGCCGCCAGAACGTTGGGAGCCAGTTTATAAATCACGTTTCCCGCGTAGATCATATTCTGCCGGATGTTCCCGTTCAGCAAATCCAGGGTGCGGTTCAATTCCCCTCCGCCATAAGCGTGGAAAGAAAGCTTCGGGGTGGCGAAATAGGTAAATTGCCCCCACATACCGGTCGTGTGAATCGGGATCACCCGATTTCCCGCCAATACCGTGAAGCCCTGCCGTAAGCCACCCAGGCCCGCCGCGTTTTGTCCCCGGAAGAAAGCGCCGGTGAACTCGAACTGCTTAATCGGTTTCGCGCTCCAGTCCAAAGTGAACAGTTTTGACGGTGCCGACCCGCCCAGAATATGGCTCGTGGAGAAATGGAAGCCGGGCGCAATTTGAAACCCGCGGTCGTCGTTCCCCTGAAAAAAATTCAGCCGGCCTTCCCAGCCGGGCCGCGCCTTTTCCAGCGTGGCAACTGCTGCGGCGGGCGTACTTCCCGACGTAACTTCCAGAGTTTGGAAAACTCCGGCTTCCGCTCGCACGCCGGTCGATTCGGAAAACTTGAACCGCTGCTGAATTCTTACCTGCGGCTGCCAGTCCCACAGATTGCCGGCACCCGTCAGCGGTGCAAGCCCAATCTGCGCCAGCGTCGAAGGCTCTCGTGGAGCCACAATCGGCTTATCCTGACCCGCCGTAATGGTGGTGTTCTTCCACATCAGGTCAATTGTCGCCAGCCGAATCCGGAACAAATTGCCGTTGGGAGCGGCCACGCCACCCCAAAAATCCATGTAGAACGAACCCTCAGCCTTGCCGCCACCCGGCAAAGCGGGTCCGTGAAAGCGAAGTCCCAATACCGTCTGGCGGAACGTTCCGCCCACATTCGCCTGGCCGCGCGTCAGCGCCGCCGTAATCGGATTCTGCAGCGTCCCCCCAAACTTACCGTTGCTGAAGGCGTTGAAGACCAGCATTCCGGTCAACTCCACGGGCATCCTTTGCGACGTATCCAGTTTCGATTGCGCCAGCTCCGCCGTCCGGGTTTCCTGAATGTCCAGGCGCTCCTCAACAGACGGTGGTGCCGGCACTGCAGCCGCAGTCGTCACGCCTGTCTGATTCGTCAGGGCGAGTTCCTGCCGCAGCTTCCGGATCTCATCCTGCAATTCCAGATTCTGCTTTTCCAGATGGTCCAGCCGCTCCAGAATTGCAGCCACGGAACTGGACGCCGTCGCCGTTTGGTTGGTTTGGGCCGGCAAGCTGTGGGTGATCAGGACACTGAACAAAGCCACCGGCACCAGATAGCGCTTCAACATAACATTTTCTCCAGTGTACGGCGCACCGCCGCTGGAGAATAGGGTTTGCCGAAGAACGCGTTCGCGCCCTGCTTCAGCGCCCTTTGCGGGAGTTGCGGATCACTGTCACCGCTCACCATCAAAACAGGCACCGCCGCATAACGCGGGTCATCCCGTAACTGGCCGATCAGCTCAAAGCCGTCCTGCTTCCGCATGTGCAAATCCGTCACCACAGCAGCTACTTCGTGCGAGGTATCCGCCATCACCGACAGGGCTTCTATTACCCCCCGAACGCTGCGGGTCTCCAGCCCGGCCATAGTCTCCAGAGCTATTTGCAGCGTTTCGGCGCAGGCCTCGCTGTCTTCGACGATCAAAATAATTCGGGGCATGCGAGCATTACGGCAGGAATCGGTATCCCACCTTGTGGAGCGTAATAAAGTGCCGAGGCGTGTTCGCGTCGGTTTCCAGCTTTTGCCGCAACCGAACCACATGCGCATCCACGGTTCGCGTGTTCGGGAACGACTCGTAACCCCACACCGAGTTCAGAATCATGTCCCGGGAAAGCGGACGATCCGGATTTTGCAGGAAGAACGTCAGCAGGTTGTACTCCGCCGGCGTGAACTTGATGTCATTGCCCTTCTTGCGGACAATCCGGCGCTCCAGGTCCACTTCCACGTCGCTAAAGGCCAGCACCTTGTGCGGTTCCGATGGCGAACGGCGCAACACCGCCCGCACCCGAGCCAGGAATTCCCGCGTCCCGAACGGCTTCACAATATAATCGTCAGCGCCGATCTCCAGCAGCAGAACCTTGTCGATTTCTTCGCCAATCGCACTTAAAACAATGATTGGCGTCTGCACTCCGGACGTACGAAGGCGCTTACACACCTCCACCCCGCTGAAATCGGGCAGTCGCAGATCGGTCACAATCAGTGCCGGCTTCGACATCACCGCCTGGTCCAGACCGCTGCGCCCGTCCGCTGCGAGAATCGCGCGGAAGCCTTCCGTCTCCAGCAAAACACCAATCGTGTCGCGGAGGCTTTCGTCGTCATCAATTACTAGGATCGTTTGCACTGGCATGGCGATTTTACCGCGTATCCGACACGAAGATGCTGCGTCTCGGAGACGGTCGAGTCCTTTTTACAACAGTTTTACACCCTGGATACGTGGCGGAGGCAGATTCCTCGTAACACTCCGCCCCAAACAGGCGTAGCATAGTAGTGATCTTTCAAACATGACGACAGTAGTCCGATCCTTTGCCGCAGTCTGTTTCCTGGCCGCCATTCCCTGCGCCTTCTCTCAGTATGGGGGGCAGTACCCGGGCGGCCAGTATCCGCAAGGTGGTCAATACCCCCAGGGCGGTCAATACCCGCAAGGCGGTCAGTATCCACAGGGCGGTCAATATCCGCAAGGCGGCCAATACCCCCAGGGTGGTCAATACCCGCCCGGCACTGTCTCCGGTCCCATGGGGATTCCCATCGGCATCCCCGGCATCCACCTTCCCAAACGTAAGGGTAAGGATGGCAGCAGTACGGTGACGAAGGTAACCGTCCAGTCCATTGACGGTACTCTTCGCAAGATTACCGAAAAAGAGCTTCTGCTCCAGACCTCCGGTTCCCGCGTTCTCCGCTTCCGTCTTATCGCCAAAACCGAATTCCGGGGCAAAGACGGCAAACCGGTTCGCGATTCCCTGCTGAAGCCGGGTGACCGTCTCTCCGTCGATACCAGCCCCGACGACCCCGAAACCGCTATCCACGCCACTTTGATCCGGGCCGGAAGCCCTGCCGAGCGGGAAGCCGCCGGAGTTCCTGTTGACGCGGCCAAAATCTCCGCGCCCACCGCCGGCGATCTGGGAAAATCGCACTCCACCACCGAAGCCGCCGCCTATGAAGCAACCGAGGCGGATGAGCCGGATTCCGAACGCCCCACCATGCACCGCCAGCCGGAATCGACAGCCGCCCCTGAAACGGCTCGCGAAACTGCGAAAGAATCGAAAGTGGAACCCGCCCGGACAGAGCCGACCAAGGCAGAAGCGGAAGCTCCACGTCCCACCCGAGCCGCCATTGCGGGTGACGACGACGTCATCGCCGATGCCCGCGAAGCCGCCGCCGAATACACCGCCGGCCTGCCCAATTTCGTTGCCGAGCAGTCCACCACCCGCTTCCAGGGCAGCCGGTTCAACAACAACTGGCGCCAAATCGACATCGTAACGGCGGAAGTCTCCTCCGTGGATGGCAAGGAAGAATACAAGAACATCCGCGTGAACGGGGTTCCCACCCAGCATCCGGAAAACTCCGGTTCCTGGTCGACGGGGGAATTTCAGGTCACCCTGGAAGACATCATGTTGCCCTCCACCGCGGCCGTATTTAAGCAATACGGGCAGGACCGGGTTGCCGGCCGCCCCGCGCTCGTGTACACCTACACGGTTGCCCAAAAGAACTCCCACTGGGTGCTTCGCGCGCCCAGCGGACGTGATTACGCCCCCGCGTACAAGGGTATGATCTGGATCGACCGCGATACCCACAAGACGCTCCGCGTGGAACAGGAAGCGCTCGACGTGCCGAAGGGTTTCGCCTACGATAAGGCCGAATCCACCCTGGAATACGGGTATGCCGATATCGAAGGCAAGCGCTATCTCCTGCCCCGCCAAAGCATCAATATGGCCTGCATGAGTGGTCAGTCGGCCTGCAACCGCAACGTGGTTGATTTTAAGAACTTCAAGAAGTTCTCAGCCGATTCCTCTATCAAGTTCTAACTAATTCCCTACGTACCGGGAGTAAACGCTTCGTGCCACGCCCACATCTGTGGTGCCCTTAATAATCGCGCGCCCATCCGCGAAGAACGTCACTTCGAACTCCCCGTCCAGCAACCGCAACGCGAATTCATTCGCCCGAATCTCTCCCAGACCTCCCAATCGACCCGCCAGCGCCGCTAGATCCAGGGGCCGGCGCTTCTCATGAATCTGCACCGCATTCCGCCCACAAAGGCTAACCGGTGCCCGAAACTCGCCATCCAGCCACGGAAACTCGCCCCGGCCGCACGTGGGGCACTCCTTGTCCCGCAAAGGCATGTCGATCTCTCGTATCGGCCCGTTCCATAAATCGGCCCGCAGAATCTTCCGGCGAACCATTTCCCGTTTCCCGGCCAGAATTTTTAAAGCCTCCATCGCCTGAACCGCCCCAATCAGGCTGGTGATCGGTCCCAGAACCCCCGCCGTCTCGCACGTCGGCTGCGCGCCGGTCGGCGGCTCCGGATAAACACATCGGAAACAGGCCGTTTCTCCAGGCAGGACCGGCATGGCAATCCCATAACTCCCCACCGCCGCCCCGTAGATCCACGGAATATCCTCGCGAACCGCGTAGTCGTTTATCAGATACCGCGTTTCGAAGTTGTCTGTCCCGTCCAGAATCACATCCGCGCCTTCCAGCAGATCCTCGGCCTCGCGCGGATTCAAATCGGAGATCACAGCCTCAATCTCGATCCCCGAATTTGCTGCTGCCAGATGTCGCCGAGCCGCCTCGGCCTTCGGGAGCGCCGCCGCCGCATCCGCCTCGGTGTACAGAACCTGGCGCTGCAGATTGCTCTCCTCCACGTAATCGCGGTCAATCAGCCGCAACTTCCCCACGCCCGCCCGCGCCAGCAGTGCCGCCTGTGCGGTCCCTAAAGCTCCGCATCCCACAATCACCGCCCGTGCCTGGGCCAGGCGAGCCTGTCCGGCCTCCCCAAAGGGAAGAAAGCGCGTCTGCCGCGAATAACGCTCCGAATTCGTGCTCAAAGTAACCCCATCTTCAGGAACGGAATGTCGCCTTCCAGGAAATCGTACTCCGCCAACCGGGCTTTCTCTTCCCAAACCATCCGGTTGAAGATTCGGTTCTCTATCTCCCCGGCCCAATCTGCCGCCGCCAGAAAGATCAGCAAAATCGGCTTCTTCTCGGGGTACGCGAACTCGTACCGCGCCACTTCCCGCACCGAACCAGCCTCAATCCCCAGCTCTTCATTCAACTCCCGCTGCAGCGCCGCCGCCGGTTCCTCCCCCGCTTCCACCTTGCCGCCCGGGAACTCCCATTTCAAAGGATGCGCCTGGTCCGCCTTCCGCTGGCAGATCAAGATCCGCCCGTCCCGCTCCAGGATTCCAGCCACAACCGTTGTCATGTACTCTAATTCTCCCCCCACACCCTACAATGGCTGGCAGCGAGCCACAACTATGAGTCCCGAACTGATCGAGCACTTCAGCAATCCCCGAAACGTGGGTGAACTTCCCCCCCCCGCCGTCACCGTCGAGGTCTCCAACCCGATCTGCGGCGATATTCTCCGCCTTGCCGTCCGTTCTGAAGAGGGCTGCATAACGGAAGCCCGCTACAAGGCTCGCGGTTGTACCGCCTCCATCGCCGCCGGGTCCGCGCTGACAGAACTCCTGCTCGGGCGCGATAAAGCCGCGCTCCTCGCCCTGACGAAAGACGATGTTGAGAACGCGGTGGGGGGCCTCTCCAACGAATCGAAGCACGTCGCTGTCCTCTGTCTCGACGCCGTGAAAGCAATTCTTAAGACACCGTCCTAAAATCCAGGTTAAACCCCGTCTGGAAAGTGATAAGCTTCCTGACGGAGCTTACACGCTGATGTCCCTGAAACGAACTTTGATGGTTGCCACCCCTGCCGCCCTGGCCATCTTCTCCGCCCTTTACGCCGCCGCCCCCAACACCTTTGCCCCCGACTGGACCTTCAAAGGTTCTGCCCTCGGCACGTTGAAAACCGTTGGCCAGGCCGACTGGAAGGCCGAAAATGGGGAGCTCGTGGGTACGCCCAAAGCGGCTTCCGGAGGCTGGCTCGTCCTCGACAAATCGCTGCAGGACGCGGCCTTCTTCGGCTCCTTCCGCTGCGCCCCCGGTTGCAAAACCGGTGTTCTGATGCGCATGCAGAAGACCGCAACCGGGTTGCAGGGCGTCTATGTATCGCTTACCGAAGGCGAACTTGCCACCTACGCCGTCAAGCTCGACGCCCAGGGAGTAGAAACCGCTCGCGAACGCCTGAAACCCGCTGGCGGCCAATATCGTTTTGCCGAACAGGCTACCCAGCAGAATCCCCCCGTCCCCGGTTTCGCCCCGGCTCGCGCCGGTCGCGGCCCAGCCCCCGCGGCAGCTGCTGGTGGTGGACGAGGCCGTGGGCCCGCCGGTCCTGGCGGTCCCGGTCGTGGTGGCCCGTCTCTCAAGGCCGACTGGAACACCCTCGAAGTTCGCCTCGACGCCAACATCGTCCGGCCCGTCCTCAACGGAGCCCAGGGTTTTCCCGGCGGGGACACTACGGACGATCAGAACGGCTATGGCCCCATCGCTCTCTACGTAGGCGGCACCGGCGAGGTCCGCTTCAAAGACGTCTCCACCCGCGACCTTCAGCCCAAAATTGAGCCAGAAGAACAGGTCTCCAGCCACTTCCGCATGCAGCGCCTCAGCGATTTCGACTACGGCTGGTCCGCTGCCGCCGCCGACATCAACCACGACGGCATCCCCGACATCGTCTCCGGCCCCTTCTACTACCTCGGCCCCCAATACACCGAGCGCCACGAATTCACCTCGGCCAATACTTACAACCCCAGCACTACCTACCCCCAGGCCATGGTCATCTTCGCGGCCGATTTCAACGGCGATGGCTGGCCCGACATTCTCGCCGCCGACAGCCGCCCCATGTACCTCTACATCAATCCCAAAGGTGAATCCCGCCGCTGGGACCGTTTTCCGGTCATGCCTTCGGTCACCACCGAGATTGTTCTGCAGCGTGATATGGATGGCGACGGCAAGCCCGCCATCGTCTACGGAGGTGGCGGTGTCTACGCCTACGCCAAACCTGATCCGGCCAACCCCACCGGGCCCTGGACCGTCCACGCCGTTTCCTCCCCCACTGGTCCCGACGCGGTTCCGGTCAACATCCACGGTCTCGGGGCGGGCGATGTGAATGGGGACGGCCGCATGGATATCGTGGCGCCTGCCGGCTGGTTCGAACACCCGCCCAAGGGAGCATCCGGGACAACACCGGAAGGCCCCTGGAAGTTCCACCCCGCCAATTTCGGCGCCGGGGGGGCGGAAATGGCCGTCTACGACGTGAATGGCGACGGTCTTGCCGACATCGTTACCACCCTCCAGGCCCACCTCTGGGGCATCAGTTGGTTTGAACAGAAGAAAGACGGTACCTTCGTCGAGCACGCCATCATGGGTGACCAGTGGACGAAAAATGCCGGCGGGGTCACCTTCTCCGAACCTCACGGATCTACGTTTGCCGATATCGACGGCGACGGAATCCCGGATTTCATCGTCGGCAAGCGCCACTGGGCCCACCTCGAAAGCTATACCGACCCCGACCCCTATGGAGCCGCTGTCCTTTATGTCTACCGCACCGTCCGGAATCCGAAAGCGCCCGGCGGTGCCGAATTCGTCCCGGAACTCATCCACAATCGTTCGGGGGCAGGCTCCCACCTGATTGCGACAGACTTAAATAAGGACGGAGCTATCGACATAGTTACCTCCGTCAACCGGGGAACGTTTGTTTTCTGGGGGAAAAAGGGCGCCTGGAAGAAATAGCAACCCGAGCCCTCATCATCATCTAAAATCAAGGCCCCATGCTGGTTGGCATCTGGGGCCTTTATTTTTTATTCGGGGAACTTCCGGTACGAATGGTACCTTATCTTCGCAGTTTGGCAACTATTTTTCTTATGGGGCACCTTGAAATTATCAATGGCCACCCCCATTTACTTGACTCCCCGATTGTTCTACCCTTGTTGTCAAATAGCTTTCATCGGGCAGTGCAAATTTTTCGAGGGAATCTCTACAAATGAAGATCTTCGCATCCGAGCTTTTGGCTCGATTCGGCCAATGCTTACCAGCAGGCCTCGTATCACAACAGCGAACCACCCCAAATCGGGCCATCATCGCCACTCTCGCGGTCGTCGCGTTTGCGATATCCGCCCTGGCCCAATCCACCAACGCCCGGCTTTCGGGCACCGTTCAGGATCCAACAGGCTCCGTCGTTCCAAACGCTCACGTCGAAGCCTTGAACGACAACACCCAGTCTCGTGCCGAAGTCACGTCCGATCCCACCGGCAGTTTCGTATTTCCCAGCCTCGCGCCGGGCATCTACACGCTTACCGCCGAAGCGGGTGGCTTTCGGAAAACCGTAGTCAAGAGTATTGAACTCGCAGTCAGCGGCACGGTAACGCAGGTCATCAACCTCGAAATCGGCCAGACTTCCGAGACGGTCAACGTTGAAGCCAGCGCCACCACGGTACAGACCACTGATTCGCAGGTATCCAGCGCCGTCATGTTGCGCGATATTGAGGTTCTCCCCCAACTCGGTCGCTCTCCCATCGCCCTCGCTATTTTCCAGCCGGGCGTTCAGATCGATGTCCGCGCCGGCCAGGATTCCACCTTCTCCCACATCAACGGTCTCCGCCAGGGCAGCAACAATTCCAAGCTCGATGGTGTTGACGTCAATGACTCCCTGGTACCTCGCCTCGGTCTCTCGCTCACCGCCAACAACAGCGACTCCGTAGCCGAATTTCGCGTCGTAACTGCGGGTGGCAAGGCAGAATTCGGCCGCAGCGCAGGTGGTCAGGTCGAACTGATCACCAAGTCGGGCACCAACCAGTTCCACGGCAACGCCTACGACTTCCTGCGCAACACTGCGCTGAATGCCAACGACTTTTTCAATAACCAGTCCGGTGGCACGGTTCCCAAGCTGATCCAGAATACGTTCGGCGCCTCATTCGGTGGCCCCGTTATGAAGAATAAATTCTTCATCTTCGGCAACTACCAGGGTGGTCGTACCCAGCAGGAAGTTATCCGTAACCGTACCGTCTATACCGAAACGGCTAAAACCGGGATCTTCCGCTGGAAGGACGCGGCCGGCAACATCCAAAGCTACAATTTCGGTCAGGCGGACCCCCGCAAAGTCGGTCCGGACCCGATCATCGCTAAGATCAACGCCGGTGTTCCCACGGCCAACAACTTCGACGTTGGCGATGGCCTCAACACGGCGGGTTTCCGTTTCAACAACCCCGTCAAGGCCGTCAACGATCAGTTCACTATCCGCGGTGACTATCACATCAACACAAAGAATGTCGCTTTCATGCGCTGGAGTTGGTTCAAGACTGAGTCCACGGATAACCTGAACAGCGCCGACGCTACCTTCCCCGGCCAGCCGCAGGGCTCTCAGGGCGGAACCCGTTGGGGCTTCGCGATTGGCGATAACTGGACCATCACGCCGACCCTGATCAACGAATTCACTATTGGGCACCAGAGTGCGTCCGTGGCGTTCAATCGCCCGGCTCGCCCCGCAGGTCCCTGCATTTCCACCAACCTGGTCACGGACATCGTCAATTGCGGCTTCACTCAGGGCCGCAACTCTCCGGTAAATGATATTACCGACAACGTCACCATGGTTCGAGGTAACCACACTTTTAAAGGGGGCGCCAACATTCGCCTCACCACGCAATACGGCTACAACTACGCCGGTTCCGGCGCGGGCGTTTACCCGAACGTGACTTTCGGTACGGGGAATGGAAACTCGGTTCCCGCCACAATTGGCCCGGCAGGTCTGTCTACCACGCAGCGTTCCACTTTCGATTCCCTATATAACGATGTTCTGGGCCGCGTAGACCGCGTCATCCAGACTTACTTCAGCGATCTCACCACCTACCTCCCCTCCGGTCAGCCCAAAGTTCGCAATTACATCCTGCATGAAGGCGGTTACTTCTTCCAGGACGACTGGCGCGTTACGCGGAACCTGACTCTCAACCTCGGCGTCCGGTACGAGTATTTTGGCGTTCCCTATGAGCGCGACGGCTTCCAGGGTGCCATCGACCAGGCATCTAAGGTCGGCCTTGGCTACACCTCGTCCAACCTGACCGTGGTTCCGAAGGCCAAGCTCTATAGCACCGACTGGAACAACATCGCGCCCCGTATCGGCTTCGCGTACGATCCCAGGGGTGACGGCAAGACGGCTATTCGCGGCAACTGGGGCGTTTTCTACGATCGCACTGTCGGCGCAGCCTTCAACAGCATCGATGCGGCAACGCCTGGCTTCTCTGCCAATACCCAGACCTTCCCTAACCAAACAAGCGGGTCGGATATTCGCTACAGCGATAAGTATCCGCTCCCGGCACAGCCTGCGGCTCCTCTGCTGACTTTGCCAACCACTCGCTCTACCAGCCTCTACCTGGCAAATCCGGATCTCAAGTCGGGATATGTCATGAGCTGGGCGCTCAATGTGCAGCGCGAACTCGCCCGCAACCTGATTCTCCAGGCCGGTTACGTCGCAAACAGCGGCGTGAAACTCTTCATGGATGTCGACGTGAACCAGCCCCGCATCTATGGCGCGTTCCAGACCGACTTCCGCGAACTCGCCGCCAACCTGAATACACCCGCTAACGTTTCCGCCAACAACCTGTTTGTGCGGCTCTATGGCACCGCCGCCAGCGCGATCAGCACCGTTGGGGCCACCAATATTTCACAGGGCCGTGTGGGTACCATCGTCAACACTCTCGATGTCACAGGCAACTCGGCTAACAACTCCAGATACGCCAATGCCGGAGTCTCAAACTATTATTTCCGCAACTACCCGCAGTTCACTCAGGTTGTTGCAGGAACGAATAATGGCCGCTCCAACTACCACTCCCTGCAGATGAGTCTCCGCCGCACCGCCGGTGCCATTCAGTTCGGGGTCAACTATACCTGGTCCAAGAGCATGGACAATATCTCAGCGGAAGGTAATGGTTTCACCACTCCCATCGATAGCTACAACCTGAGCCTGAATCGCGCTCGCAGCGATTTCGACCGGCCGCACTCCCTCAACGCGACCGCTTTCTACACTGTCCCGTTTGGCCGGGGCCAGAAGTTCGGCGGCAACATGCCCCGCTTGCTCGACACCATGATCGGTGGCTGGCAGGTTGGAGCGTTACAGATTGCCCAGTCCGGTCAACCGTTCTCCGTTAGCTCACAGCGTGCCACCACAGCTGTCAGCGGCGTTGGCAGTAGTTACGCCAACTACAGCGGCACCGACCGTAACATCGGAGTTGTCGAACCCCGTGGCGACGGCGTCTACTACTTTACCCCCGCTCAGGTAGCCCAGTTTGGTTATCCTGACGCCTTCCAGATCGGCAATTCGGGTCGCAACGTCTTCCGGAATCCGGGTTTCTACGAGACCGACGCATCGCTCGTCAAGAAATTCCGCGTTACCGAGAAGAGCGCTGTCCAGTTCCGGGCCGAAGCCTACAATCTGTTCAACCACACCAACTTCGGTTTCGCAGCGGCCAACCTGAACATCAACACGCCCGCAACATTCGGCAAGTTCAGCCAGACGCTGGGAACGCAAACGAGTTCCGGATCCTCCAGAACGATGCAGCTTGCCCTGCGTTACGACTTCTGATCGGGGCCTGACAAGCTACATCCTCACAACGGAAGGCGGCCGGACCTCACAGTCCGGCCGCCTTCGTGCGTGCTCTTTTGTGCGTTACAATCAGCCGGTCTATCGCGATTTGATTTTCTATGGACCACACAGCGATCATCATTGTCGTCAGCGCGCCGTTTTTTGTCCTTGGGGTCGCCCTGTTCCGCTGGTGGCTCTTAGGCGAAGAAGGCGACACCGGCTTCCTTGAAGACGGCACCAGGGAACTGAACGCGGACGACAACGTCATCATTACCCGTCTCGACCTGGATAAAACCAAAAAACGCTAAACCCAAAAAACCCTAAACCCAGGAACGGGAAATAGCCACTACAGCTTCCGGTTCAACATGTCCAGCGCCATCTGTCCGGCAAACGCCCGCACGCGCTGCCGGTCATTCGCCGCCCACACCCTGTGATTTACTTCCGTGCCTTCGGGCCCCGCCAAGGCAACGTAAATGGTTCCCACCGGAGCTTCGTCGCCGTCCGTTGTCGGGCCTGCGTTGCCCGTGATGGCCAGCGCCCAGTCAGCCCCGGTCTTCGCTCTGGCACCTTCCGCCATGGCTTGAGCCGTCTCTTTACTCACGGCTCCATGCTGCGCCAGTAGTTCTTCCGGAACCCCCAGAAACAGCGTCTTCATCCGGCGCGTATACGTTACGAAACCACCCACAAAGTAAGCGGAACTTCCCGGCGTACTGGTAATCCGTTCCGCGAGGCCACCGCCAGTGGCGCTTTCCGCAACCACGAGAGTCTGGCCCTTAGAAACCAACTTCTCACCGATCACCCTTTCCAGGGGCTTACCGGTTCGCGAGTAAATTCGTTCACCCAGAACCGCATCTACTTGCGTGCCTACCTCGGCGAGCAGCGCTTCCGCCGCTTCCACTGTCTGGCAGCGAGCGCGGAAATGGACCTGCATGTCGCCGTTATGCGCCAGCACCGTCGTTACCGGATTATCGTACTTCTTGTAGATCGGAGAGATCGTCTGGTCCAGTTCCGACTCCGACATCCCCGAAATCCGCAACTCCAGAGTCCGAATCGCCACCTTAGGCAGCAATTGTTCCAGCCGCGGCAGACATTCGCGCTCAAACATCGATTTCAGTTCGTGCGGAGGCCCGGGCAGGATCACTACCACCTTGCCGCCCACCTCGATCCATTGCCCTGGCGCCGTACCTCGGTCGTTGGAAAGGATCTCGGCCCCCTGAATCACCATCGCCTGCCGCTTGTTGATCTCCGGCATCACCCGGTTCATCTTCCGAAACCGTGCTTCAATGGCATCGGAAATCGGCGCGTGGAACTCCTGCTCCCGAGACAGAGCCAGCGCTACGGAATCGCGGGTCACGTCGTCTTCCGTCGGGCCCAGGCCTCCCGAAATCAACACAAAATCGGAAGAAGCCAGCGCCTGGCGGACCGTCAGGGAGAGCCGTTCCCGATCGTCGCCAATCACGTACTTAGCCACCACTTCCACGCCAAGATTATTCAGCTTGTCGGTCAGCCACAGAGAATTCGTATCCACACGAGTCGGAGTCAGCATCTCCGACCCGACTGCAATGATCTCGGCGTTCTTCATTTTGGTTGCCTAAGGTTAGACCGTCGTCTGGTAGCCGCGAACGCCCACGTCCACCCGGTGGATCGCGTTCGTCGTCGCCACAATCATGGCGCGTGAAGGTAGAAACGCCAGACCTACAATGCCGGGGCCCGAAAGGAAATGTGAAACCTCTCTGGTCGGCGTAATCTTCATCACGCCCTTGCGTCCGGCCCACGAAGCCGCCACGTACAGATTCCCGTCCACGTCAAAGGTCATGCCCTGCGGCCGACCCAGGCCACGATAGAACGTTTCCACATCCCCGTTTGAGGCAATACGGTACACCGAATCGTAGCTGGAGGTTGTCGGCCCGGTCACATACAGATGCTGATCCGGTCCCCACGCCAGGTGATACGCCGAGATTGACGGCTCCAGCGTAGCGTACACATAAATCTGACGGTTCGGTTCCACCTTGAAAATGGTTCCGGACCGGTCGCCCACGTACAAATTGCCCTGTTCGTCGAAGCACATGCCGGTCGCAACCCCCATGCCCTCCACGAAAACGCTCATATTGCCCGCTGGGGTTACCTGATAGACGATGCCGTCGAAGCGGCTGGAGATATAGATCAGTCCATCGGCGCCCACCGCGATGGCGGTGGCGTTCATCAGGTCATTCAGGAACGGCCGGAGGTTGAAATTCAGGTCAATGCGGTAAACGGCGACAGGGACCTTCTGCCCGCGGGAACCCGAGAAGGTTGTGTAGATATTGCCAAAGGTGTCAACGGCAGGGCTCGTAACGGGGTGCAGGTTCTCCGCGATGGTGATGCCGATGTCGCAGCTCCAGACCTGGCTCGCGCCTTCGCCTTCGCCCACCACCAGATCGCCCGCCGAAGCGCCGTCCGGAACTTTCACTACCAGCAGAGAGTCCGAGCCGATCATCGGATGCGCCGCCACATCGCCGATCATCACTACGGGGCGCGACGTCTCCGACCCGGCGCTCAGGCCGTTGCCGTGGATATAAAGTTCGCCACCTGTAATCGCGGCTTCAGGGTTTACGCCTGTAATGCTGGGGCGTGAGGGTAATTTTTTGCGAGCAGCCATAGTTTTCAGATTCTTACCAGAACTCGGTACAAACTTAATAGAGATTCTTCCACCCTGCGGCGGCCAGGACAAGAGCAGCATACACCCCGGCACCAATATCGTCCAGCACGATTCCCGCGCCACCGGGAATTCTCTCTATTTGACGCACCGGGGGGGGCTTCAGGATGTCGAATAATCGAAACAGAACGAAACCCAACACCAGCGCCTGCCAATTCAGGTGTGACGCACCCGCCAGGGTCAGCCATTGTCCCAGGACTTCATCCACCACCACAATCTGGGGATCTTTCCGTCCCGACTCGATGGCGACCGTGCCTGCCGCTGCAATCCCCGGATACAGGAATGCCAGCGTCAATACGGCGAAGCCCCACGGGGGCAAGCCCAAATAAATCAAAGGGATGGCGATCAGAATTGCCGCCAGAGAGCCCGCCGTTCCAGGGGCGACGGGAGAAAAGCCCGCCCCGAAAAAGGTTCCAAAGAGCCAGGCGGGTTGGGTGCGTTTATTCGCCATTGCCCCGGTCAAACTGCTCCAGGTCCAAAATCGGTTCTGTGGAAATAATGTAATCGCCAGAGGCCCACGCTCCCAGGTCAAGCATCCGGCAGCGTTCGCTGCAGAAGGGCGCTTCGGGGTCTTTCAGGGTAACTGACTTTTTACAGATCGGGCAAATCACTGTTTGAAATCCCTACCTTGGTGCGGAGACGAGTTCGGAGGAACGCGAAGAGGAGATCTGGATCAGGGGCGTTGGCCGGAACGCCGCCGTCACTTCGGTGGATGGCAGCAGAGTCCCGATCACGTCGTAATCATGGGTTTCGGTAATCAGCAGGCGGCGCATCTGGCCAGCCGCGGGTGCTTCGCCTTCCACGTCGTTAATCAGCACATAGCCGTCAATTTCGGGAGCCTGCGTCGACATCCGCGCCTGCCAAAGCAGGTCGGTATCGGGAGACGGGCCCTCCACCAGAACCGAAACTTCCTGGCCACGATACAGTTTGTTCCGTGCCTTCGAAATCTTCCGCTGAATCGACATCAGTTTGCGTTTGCGGCTGTTGATATCCTTCGCGTCAACCTTGGCGTCCAGTTCAAAGCTTTTGCTGGTGTCTTCGTCCGAGTAGGCGAAAACGCCCATATTGTCGAACTTCGCGGCTTCCACGAACTGGCAGAGCGTTTCGAAATCTTCTTGCGTCTCGCCGGGGAAGCCAGCAATGAAGCTGGTCCGGATCGCCACGCCCGGGATGGTTTTGCGGATCTTCTCGATCAGTTTCAGAAAGATATCGCCGTTTGCGCCGCGCTTCATCCGTTTCAGGACGTTGGCGCTGGCGTGCTGCAGCGGCATATCGATATACTTCACCAGATCGCGGTGTTCGGCGATTGTGTCCAGCAATTTCTGGGTAACGCGGTTCGGATAGGCGTAGAGAAAACGAACCCATTTTTGTTGTTCGGTCTCAATTTGAGCCAGGCGGCCAAGCAGCACAGCCAGGCCGTCTTTCAGGCCAAAATCCTCGCCGTAGCAGGTGGTGTCCTGCCCGATCAGGTTGATTTCCCTTACGCCCTGGCTGAAAAGCCTGGTCGCTTCCGAGACAACCGATTCAAAACGACGGCTGCGGAACTTGCCGCGATACTGCGGGATCACACAGAACGTGCACGGGTGGTCGCAACCTTCCGCGATCTTCATGTAAGCGAAGTGGCGCGGCGTCGCGAGGACCCTCGGCGTCAGATCGTGATACAAATACAGGCCGTTTTCCGGCTCTGCGACCTCTTCTTCAATACCTTCGCAGATAGCGCCGATCTTATCGAGTTCGTTGGTGCCAATCAGGGCATCCACTTCGGGCATATCGGCCTTGATATCCCCGCGATAGCGCTCCACCAGGCAACCCGCCACCACCAAACGCTTCGCCCGGCCAATCTTCTTGTACTCCGCCATCTCCAGAATCGTGTCGATCGATTCTTTCTTGGCAGGGTCAATAAAGCTGCAGGTATTTACGACCAGGACATCCGCCTGGTCGGGATGGGTGGTGAGCTCATGCCCGCGGGAAGTGAGTTGGCCCATCATCACCTCGCTGTCCACGAGGTTCTTGGGGCAACCGAGGCTAATAAATCCGATTTTCAAAATAGAGTTAAGACCAAACGAGAGTGGAAACCAAAAACAGAGAGAAGAGCAAAGTACGCCTTTCCTCTAGGATATCATTCCCGAAAGGGGACTACTGGCGCTGGCGTAGAGTTTGCGCTCCATCCGGCCCGATTCAAAAGCCAGTCTCCCCGCCTCAACCCCCAATTTCATGGCGAGCGCCATCTTCTCGGCGTCCTGCGCGGCGGCGATGGCGGTGTTCATCAGGATTCCGTCCGCTCCCAGTTCCATGGCCAGCGCCGCATCTGAAGCCGTCCCCACCCCGGCATCCACAATCAGCGGGACCTCGGTAATCATCTCTCGCATAATCCTCAGGTTGGTCGTGTTCTGGATGCCCAAACCCGACCCAATTGGCGCCGCGAGCGGCATTACAGCGGCGGCCCCGGCGTCAATCAACCGGCGCGCATTCACCAGGTCGTCGTTCGTGTAAGGCAACACCACGAAACCCTCTTTTGCCAGCACCCGGGTGGCTTCCAACAAGCCCTGGTTATCTGGAAAGAGCGTCCGCTCGTCGCCGATCACTTCCAGCTTCACCCAGTTCGAGAGACCAACTTCCCGGCCCAGGCGAGCCGTGCGGATCGCTTCGTCGGCCGTGTAGCAGCCCGCCGTGTTGGGCAGGATGAACATCTTTGTGCGGTCGATGTAGTCGAGGAGCGATTCTTTGCTCTTGTCAGTGAGGTTGACGCGGCGAACAGCCACCGTGACCACCTCCGCGCCCGAGATCGCGTGGCAACGTGCCATCTCCTGAAAACTCCGGTACTTACCCGTACCGATCAGCAGCCGCGACTGAAACGTTCGTCCGGCGATTGTGAGAGCCATGCTTCCAGCGTACCGAACCGGTCTCAGAGACCCGCGTACCAGTCGTAACCACGCTCGGCCCAGTAATCGTCAGGGCGGGTATCGGTGTATTCGATTGTGCCGATCCGCTTGATGTTCTTGATGCCGTACTTGACCGGGATCACCAGCCGCAGCGGGGCACCGTGCTCGTCAGTCAGGGGTTCGGAATTCATCTCCCACGCCAGAAGCGTCTGGGGATGCATCGCACTGGGCATGTCGATGCCGACGTAATATTCTTCATTCGGGGTATGCATGCCGATACAGGCCGCGCGTTCAGATCCGGGACAGAACTTCGCCGTGAAATCGGACAGTCGCACACCAGCAAACTGAGTCACAGTGCTCCAGCCCTCCACACACTTAAACTCAATGATTTGTTCGTGGTGGGGCAGAGATTTCACATCCTCCATGGTCAGCTTTTGGGTCACGTCGTCGGCACCGTACGGCTGGATTTCCAGACGCCAGTCCTCATCTTCCACGTCGTCGTCCAAACCATCATCGCCATTGGCTTTGATCTTGCCGATCGCGGAGGCAGGGAAGGCAGGTGCCAGATGATCGTTGCTGTAGAGCGCCGATCGGATCGCCTTTTCGTTCAGGCCCAGTACTTTCCGGAAATTGGCAGGAATGTCGCCTTCCGCAATCGGGCCCGCCGAAAGCCAGCCAAGACCAGCCATTCCGGCCACCGCGCCGCCGCCGAGGGCGAGAAAGCCCCGCCGCGTCCGGCGCGCCAATTCCTGTTCATTACTGAGCATTACTATCCCCCTTGGCTAAGTCGTAGCCGCAAACCATGGCCCGGAAATTCGGCCAACCAGCGCGAATCACCTGGCCGATATGGATCCCAAAGAAGCCGACATACCCCATCGTCAGCCAGAAATGCTCAAATCGCGCCCACTGGTACCCGCCCAGAAGGGTGGTCAGCCACGAGAGCTGAACCGGTTTATAAATCGCCAGCCCGGTCAGCAGACTACAGAACCCCATAACGATGATCAGCGAGTAGGTAATCCGCTGCGCCGCGTTGTAGCGACCCTGTGGAGGCAGGGGACCCAGACCCAAATCATGCTTCACCACCGCAAGCGCCTCGCTGAAGCACTTTGCATCCGGCACCAACTCCCGCCACTCACCCGAGAACAACGTATAAGCAGCATAAACGAAGCCATTGATCATGAAGAGCCACGCAAACACAAAATGGATGGCCATGCCAAAGGCCAGTTTCCGGTCTATCCCGGAAACCTTATAGAACCAGTCGGGGAACATGTGGACCAGGGTAATGTCCCCCAGCCCGATCCGGTAGGGGTCGTAAGCCCAGTAGATCCACAAGCCGCTCATGATCATTAACGTCAGGACCGGGAAGTTGACCCAGTGTGTCCACCTGGTTGCCAGGCGGTGTTTCAGTTCCAGCGTTTGCACAAGAGAATTATCCCGCGTTTGCCCAACTTATTCCCGCCGCTGCAAATAAAAACCAACCCAAAACGAAAAGGCGCAGCCAGGGCCGAAACCCTGGCTGCGCCCTCCCCCCGAAGGCTGCTCTTCAGGCCACTTTTTTCAGGGGCACCCGCAAACCGCTGCCGCCCCTGGGTCCAAAGCGCATCTCCACCACGTTGCGGTTGGGTTCGCGCCAACCCTCAACGGAACCGCCAAAGTACTCGTCGAGCGGAAAGAGAGCATACGGTTGCAGCTCCCGAAACACCCGACCCAGCTTCTGCTCGATCCGGTATACGGCATGAAAAAAGCGACCCCGGTCAATCTTCAAGCGGCGGCAGCAAAGCTTCCAGTCCGCTCCCAGAAGGAAATGATAACGAAACAACTGGAACTCAAACTCATCCAGAGTCCGCCGCGTAACAAGGAAAAAATCGGCCATATATTCTTCCGATTTCATGCCCCACGTCGCCCGGTGGTCTCGCCCTTTTGCCACGTGCTCCATACGCACGGCAGGCAGGTGGTTCGCTTTTTCCGCGCACTCCCGGAACTTCCGGAAGCAGGAGGTAAACACCTTTCTTAATACACAGTTACAGGGTTCACTCGAACCTTCTTCTGCCTGCCGCATTCCTAAACCATGGCAATGTGTGCAAGCTTCTTTCGCCAGACCTAAAACCTCAGAGCGATTCCAATTGAATTCCACGTTTATTCTCCTCGCGTGCCGTCAAATAATTGACACGCAATATATGTTCGAATCTTACTGGTTTCCGGCGGGGACTCAAACTTGTTTCAATTCTGGAATGCGCTGATTGTTGATAAAGTGCGTGTTTTCAAACAGTTCTATTGGTACTGGAGCCCAGGTGGCGCGGGTTTTGTGTTAGACCTATTTCTAGCAGAAATACTCCCAGGCTCTGAATTTGCGCTGCGAAGCACTCCTAAGGCAGATTGTTACCATTGCCCGCCACTATGTTCACTCCGGGCGGGCCACTGAACGTCGTCTGGCCAAAGTGGCGGGAATATCGCAGCCGCACCTGCACAATGTCCTGAAAGGCATCCGCCAGCTCTCTCCGGAATCGGCTGATAAGCTGCTCATTGCCCTCGATCTCACGGTGCCCGACATTCTCTGGTGGAATCCGGGAGATGCCGAACCTGGCACCAGGTCGATCCCGCTGCTTCGTGACCGAGTCGGGCCCGGCAGCCATGCTGACCTGGGCCTGCACCGGGGTTATCTGGCCCTCCCGAAATCCATGGCAGCGCACCTAACCGAGCCGTTGGCCGCCCGCCTGGCGCCCGACCCCGGCCTGCCCGGCCTGTTTCGCGCCAACGATCTGGTCCTTCTCGACCAGAATCCCGATCATTTGCTCAACCCGCCCGGAGGCTGGTGCTGGATCATAGCGGACACGGGTGGCCTGCGGGTAAGATACCTAGAGCTAGGCAAGGCGGGGTTAATGTCGGCGGTGGAACCACCGTCGGGCGGGGTGCTTGAATGGAAGCGCCTCGGGACAGGCCCCCAAAATCTGCGAGAGCTGGTGAGGGCACGAATTGTTTGGAATGGCCGTGAACTGGAATCGGCGCCGAACTGGCCGGCTGGAACGGCTGGCGACGGCGATTGAGGCGATTGGGGAACGTGATCGCCACCAGGCCGACGAAAATACCCGGATCGACCGTCTGCGCGCCTCGGGCGCGGTGGCTTTGCACGAGTTCTGCCGCGAGTTTGTGGATGAGGTGAATTCCCGGCTCCCTGCTCCGGCCCTGGTTCTTGACCCGGCGGTATTCTCGCCCGAAAGCTTCCGTGACCCTGGGCACAATCTGATCCAGATCAACCTGCGGGGGCGGCTGCTGATGCTGGAGTTTGAGGGGACCGGCGAACCAACCTCCACCGACGATTTCCGTAAGCCTTACATTCTTCACGGCTCGGTACGTGCGCTGAACCAGGATCTGCTGGACCGCCACCTTGTCTCAGAAAAATCCATCTTCTACTGTCCCGACGGGGAACGCGGGGAATGGCATTTTGTGGACCACCGCAGCTACCGCTCCGGCCGTTTCACGCTGGATTTGCTGACAGCGGAAATGGAAAAGCTGATTTAGGGCGCGTCAGACTTTGGTCTGAATCGCCGCTTCCTGGTAAACTTCGGCCACTTCTCTGGCTGTGCGGGCCCAGCTGAACCCGGCAGCCTGTTTGCGGCCCTTCACAATCATGGAATCCCGCAAATTGTTGTTCAGCAGAACGTCGGTAATGCCGCGGGCGATATCGAAAACGTTTTCCGGATTCACCAGCATGGCCGCACCGCCTACCACTTCGGGCAGCGAACTGACGGCGGAAGCAATCACCGGGGTCCCCGAAGCCATGGCCTCGAGCGGAGGCAGCCCGAAGCCTTCATACAAAGACGGGAACACGAATGCGGTGGCCAGTTCATGGAACACCCGCAGTTCCTGGAACGGAACATAGCCCAGGAAGCGGACGCAATGCTCCACGCGGCTGTGGATGACGGCGCGGCGCACCGACGCGTGACGAGAAATCTCGTCGCCGATAATGATCAGCCGCAGATCCTTGAACCCGCGGTGACCTTCCAGCGAGGACCGCGCCACCGAAAACGCCTCGATTAACCGCGGAATATTCTTTTGCGGCCGGATGGACCCGGCATAAAGCAGGAACGGGTAGTGAATCTGGTAGCGCTCCAGAATGCGGTGGCGTTCCCGGGCTGCGTCAGACGGATTCCCCCGTCGCTCCAGGAACACAGGATCGGGAGCGTTGTAAATGATCCGGGTGCGCCCCGCCGCGGAAGGCGCCAGTTCCATCACGTCACGCTGGGTGGCGCCGGAGACGGCTATGATGCGCGCGGCGCGCTCCAGGCCGTGCCTGAGCTTGCGAATGTGCGCCTCGTGGAGCCAGCCCTTCGCCTCATCGTAGAACAGACTACTCAGATCGTGGATGGTGACCACGTACGGTTTTGGAAGAAACCACGGAACCCGGTGCATCGGGATATGGGTCAGATCCACCTTCAGGCTGCGGATCAGCGCCGGAAGAGCGAAATGATCCAGACGGGCCGAATCTTTTCGCTCGTAAATGACCGTTTGAAAATTCTTCGGAAGATGGGAGAACTGACCCCGGTTCGCCGAAGAACAAATCAACTGAAAGTGGTGAGGTGATTCAAGCTCCGCAAAAGCATTCAGCAGGTTACGGATATGGGTGCCGACCCCGAAGTCAGCGATGCGCCGGACGTCTACTGCAATTCTCACGGCGTCACCTCACCTCATCTCACTTCACCCCACTTCACTTCACCCCACTTCACTTCGCGAAAACGGCTGCTGGCCTAATCCCGGAGCCAGGAGTACAGCGGGAAGCGCGATGTGAGAGCTTCCACCCGGCTTCGAACCTCTAAGACGGCCTCGTCGGTCTTACCGGCGGCGATACCGCCAATCACGGTAGAAATACAGGCTGCCACTTCGCGCATTTCGGCTACGCCGAAGCCACGGGTGGTTGCAGCCGGACTGCCCAGCCGGATACCGCTGGGGTTGAGGGGCGGATTCACATCGAACGGGATGGCGTTCTTGTTGACCGTGATGCGGGCAAGATCCAGAGCGCCCTCGGCCTCTTTGCCCTTCACGCCCTTCGAGAATACGTCCACCAGCAGCAGGTGCGTATCGGTACCGCCTGAGACGACGCGGAATCCCTCTTCCGTCATGCCGGCCGACAACGCCTGCGCGTTATCAATCACAGCCTGCTGATAGCTCCGGAATTCCGGCTTCAAAGCCTCCAGGAAACAAACGGCCTTCGCCGCAATCACATGCACCAGCGGGCCACCCTGAGCGCCGGGGAAGACATTTCGGTCAATTGCCGCGCCATACTGAGCGCGGGCCAAAATGATGCCGGAGCGGGGTCCGCGCAGGGTCTTGTGGGTGGTGGAAGTGACGATATCGGCGTATTCGCAAGGGTTCGAGTGCAGACCAGCCGCCACCAGACCCGAGAAATGCGCCATATCCACCAGGAGCAGGGCGCCAACCGAATCGGCAATCTTGCGGAAGCGGGCAAAATCCCACTGCCGGGCGTAGGCGCTGCCGCCCGCGATGATCATTTTGGGACGGTGTTCGTCGGCCAGTTTCTCCATGGCATCGAAGTCGATCCGCTCATCGTCCTTGCGGACCTGATAGCCGACTACCTTGTAAGTCTTGCCCGAAAAATTCAGCTTGTGGCCGTGCGTGAGGTGGCCACCGTGAGCCAGGTCCAGGCCCATGATGGTGTCGCCGGGTTGCAGCACCGAAGCGAACGCCGCTTGATTGGCCTGCGAGCCGGAGTGCGGCTGCACGTTGACGTATTCGGCGCCGAACAGCTGTTTCGCACGATCCCGCGCCAGGGTTTCTACTTCGTCGGCATACTCGCAGCCGCCGTAGTAGCGCTTGCCGGGGTAGCCTTCGGCGTACTTGTTGGTGAAAACGCTTCCCGTGGCTTCGAGGATCGCATGGGACGTGAAATTCTCACTGGCAATCAACTCAATCTGGCCGTTCTGCCGGTCGGTTTCTTTCCGAATCAGATCATAGATAGCGGGATCGACGTCCGACAGGGGACGAGACATGGCACTGGAGGCGGAGGCGTTCTGCATATATATAGGGAAACTCAATATTAACATTTTGCGGAACCAGGACTGGAAATCCGAACGGATCCGCTACCGGACGCGCAATTCGTGCAGGGCGTCGGCGGCGATCCAGCGTGCGGAGGGTGTCCCCTGCTGCTGAATGCGTTCCGCGCAGGCGATGGCGGCTGCGCGGAGTACCGGATTCCGTTTCCCCATGGACCGCAGCGCCCAATTGACGGCCTTTTTCACGAAGTTACGGGCATCGAACGCGCACTGCTCAATCAGCGGCATGGCGGCCAGGAAGGTCGCGTCATCCGCGCGTTTGTCGTGGACCGCGATGCCCGCGATAGTGGAAAAGGCGGCCCGCCGAACGAATTCCGCCTCGCTCTGCGCCCATTCGGAGATCTTCTGCCAGGCGAACGGCGTCTTATGGAAGACCTCACACGAGCAACTGTCGCAGACATCCCAGGAATAGAAATCCTGTGTCCAATGGTCCATGGTGGAACTGGTGATCCGGGCGGGATCTGCGATGCAGGCGGCCAGCAGGCGGGCTTCGTGAAGCCCGGTTGCCCACAGTTCTTCGGCCAGGGCCTGATCGCGCCCGAGTTTTCGGGCCAGGGCGCGCAGTTTCGGAACCGAGACACCGGCGGACACCTCGGGCCGGATGCCAAAGCGGGCTCTTCCTTCCACTACGGCGGGGTCTCCCAGGGAGCGCAGTTCGGCTACCAGCGCTTCTGCCCTGTTCACAACGCTGTGGCCCGGGCGAAAGCTGAGGCGCTAACAATCTGGCCCACATGCCGGTGGCCGTGCTCCGCGATATGGATGGCCAGGCTGATGGCCGTGACAGGGACCCTTGCCCGCCCCACCTCGCGGATATCCGAAAACCGGGCGGGCTCCAGAGAGCGCACAACCTCGTCATACCGGCCAAAGGCGGCGTTTATTGCAGCCAGCAGTTGCCTGGCGTCTTCCTCGCCGAATTTCTCCAGCGGAATGGCGGCAAGTTGCTGAGGAGAAAGTGCCCCGCCTTCCAAATAAGTCAGCAACCGGAGCGTGCTGCCGGCCAAATGCTTCAGGTGGAACCCCACCGGATTCATCATCTCGGGTCGGGCCCAGAGCTGCGCAGGAGTCAGGCGTCGCGATGCCATCTCGGCATCCTCCCGGATCTGTTGAGAGGCTCGCAGAAGGTGGGAGATCACCGGATCGACATCCGGGACAGAGCCGCGCAGCCAGGGTTCCAGCTCCATCGGTTTAGAGCTGCGGGGCAGCGGGTGCGGGTGGCCGGGGAGCTTGTGGCGGTGCCGGGCGCAGATACACGCGAGGATCCACGTTGGCCGGAATCGCGATGTCCATGAAGCCAATGGCCATCTCTTCCCAGCTCTGTTCCCCGAATTTGACGGTAGCGGCGGAGTCGGGGTTGGCGGGATTATTAGCGGAATTGTCGAAATGCGCCACCCCTTCAATCCGGGTGCCGGCGGGAAGTTCCAGTTCTTCTGCCGGACGGTACGCGAGCTGCCAGTTGAAGTTGTAAGCAGGAACCTTCAGCAGGATCTTCTCCTCACCGTTCGGGTAGATGGCCTTGTACTGGTAATCTTTGCCCCGCAGGTGCATGTGCGGGAAGAAGCTGAGCAGCTTCACGTTATTCGCAATGCGGGTACTGGCCTTTACCTCATAATTCGGGTCTCCAGGGGGGATGGCGAAGCGCGCGTTCGAGATCTGCGTGCTGATGATCCGTTCCGTGGGCGGCTGCTTCGAGAAAACCATGCCGACTTTGGTCTGATCCTGCGTGTCCTTGCCGGTGGCGGTGTAGTGAACCTGCAGGACCAGGTCGGACCCTGCCTTGATGAGGCGCGCCTGATTCGGCTTCCAGATATCGGGCACCATGCCGGGCGTATAGACAGCGACGATCTCATTTCCGCCGCCGCCGATGTTAATCTGGCTCCCTGGCTGGTCGGGAACAAATGGTACGCCGGGTTTCGCTTCACGCAACCAGGTGGACTTCGGATCCCGGGCGAAGACCACCATGTGGTGGACCACAGCACGGTCCGAGGGGCGCGTCTCCGACATCCGAACCCATTTATCTTCGGTGAAGCCGGTAGGGAGAACAATGTACTGGTACTCCACGGTCTGTTTCGCACCGATCCTGAACGGCTGCGGCATCTGCAGAACCAGGTCCGGCGTATCTATGTTCCAGCCATCATTGAACTTACGTGGCGTGGGTGCGTCCTTCGCGTTGCCCTCGGGAGCGCCCTTTTCGGCCCAGGCGGAGAGGGTCGAAATCTCTTGTTCCGACAAAGAACGGTCATTGCCAAACTTCCCAAAATGGGGGTCGGCGAACCATGGCGGCATCTTGCGCGTTTTCACCGCCTCTTTTATAGAGGCAGCCCACGGGCGTGCTTCCTTGAAGGTGCTGAGTGGCATGGGGCCAATTTCCCCCGGCCGGTGGCACTCCACGCAGCGATTTTGGAGAATCGGCTGAACGTCTTTCCAAAACGTCGGATCCGCAGCCGTCAAATTCAGCGAGAACAGGCCGGCGAAAACAATAAGCAACGCATGCTTCATGCTGAAAATTATAGCGAGACTTCTGGAAATTACCAGAAGTGCGTGGCCAGAACTTTAGGCGGGCCTGACACTCCGTCAATCCCATCGGTGGAAAGCTTCCGCCACGGCTGATTGAAATCAAGGGTCCGCGTGGATGGCGTCGCGGCTTTCCGGTCACGAATGCGGAGCCGGCTGGTGAGTCCGGCGTCGAAGCCAAAGCGCCGCGTAACGGTGAGGCGTAGTGTCCAGTCGTTGTTAAAGTCGCCGATCAGGCCCTCAAGCCAGGCTCCGAACCTCTCTCCATTTCAGTCCCGACGTCAGCCGCAGGCTCAAAGCCGTAACCATCCCGGCGGGAACTTTCACTCTTGCGCCTGCCGCCATTCCCTTCCTCGCGTTCCCCCAGGCGGGCAATCCAGCCTGCCGTTAGGGCCTTCTGCGGCCTCATCCGATTTTTTCTTGACTTTGGCACCGCTCCCGTCTTATGTTAGGCGTTTCGTCCCGGCTGCATTGTGTGTCCCCATCCGCCAAAACAGAGCGGGATCCGCAAGAGCCCTAAGAGCACGTGGAACCGACCTTACAGACACTGCTGGACCAGGATTATCCATCCACACTTGAAAGTGTGGATGAAGCCGAGACCGTAATTTTGAAAGCGGCCGCCGACGTCGGTTTCGACGAAGACGAGCAGCACAGAATTGGGATGTCGGTTCGCGAATGCATGGTGAATGCCGTGGTGCACGGGAATCGGTACAACCGGAACAAGGTTGTCCATGTCGGTGTGACACGTTCTTGTGAGCCAGAGGCTGGCGAGAAATTTACAATTCGGATTGTCGATCAGGGCGAGGGCTTCGAAATCAAGGAAGTGCCGGATCCTTTAGAAGAAAATAACCTTCTGCGGCATTCCGGACGGGGTTTGTTCCTGATGGGTGCCTTCATGGACGACGTGAAGGTTCGAAAAGCGGTACCGGTGGGCACGGAAGTGACGCTGGTAAAAAGTGTTCCGCCGCAGCAGTAGAGCAGCGAGTGAAGCGGCACGATTGAAGCGGCAAAGTAAAGGAATTAAGGAGAACCGAAGTGAGCGTTAAGCTGAATACCCGACAGGTGGGTGATGTTTCCGTAGTCGATGTTTCCGGGCGGATCACGCTGGGTGAAGGATCGAGCGCTCTGCGCGACTGTCTGCGAGACCTGATGGCGCAGAACAACAAGAAGATCCTGCTCAACCTGAGCGAAGTGTCGTACATCGACAGCTCCGGCATCGGCGAACTGGTTTCGGGCTTTACGTCCGTCGCCAACTCGGGTGGCACCCTCAAGCTGCTCGGCCTGACGAAGCGAGTGAAGGATCTGTTGCAGATCACGAAGCTCTACACTGTGTTCGACGTGCACGAAGAAGAAGCGCACGCTGTCCGCGCCTTCGCCTAAACTGCGTCGATAGATTCGTTGAAATTGCTGGCCGGGACGTCCCTTTGGTGGGGCGTCCCGGCTTTTTCTGTTTTTCCTGCGTGTTGGGTTGCCGCGTGGGTGGCTCCCCCACCGATGTTCGGTGGCCTCATAGCGAAAAGTTCGATCAATCGACACGGCCGTGCCGGCAACTGGGTATGCGGGACTGTCTGGCGGTTGATGTTCCTGCTGAATCCGTTCAACTTCAGGCTCCGCGCCGTCAGCGTTTCATGCGGCTGGAGCGAACTCGGCGAGGCTCATACTGGTTGCGTAGAGGTTATGATCACACTGAACCTGACACCGGAGATCGAGGCTGGCCTGTTATCCGAGGCTCGTGCCACGGGTGTTTCCCCGGAAGAGTATGTCGCTTCATTCGTTCGCCCGGCAGTGGCGGAGATACCCCTTACCGCGACGCCGGACGACAAAGCGGTGGCTTTTGACCAGTGGGTCGGTACCCAGACATTGACGGTCGTGCTTTCCGACGCTGCGATGAGCCGGGAAGCAATCTATGAAGACCGCGGCCTTTGATGACCGTTTTGGTGGATACCAAATGTTTTGCTGCGTATCGTCCAAACCACACATCCGCATTTCCACGCCGCCAGCCGGTCGGTCCCTTCCCTTCTTCGGCGGGGTGAAACCGTGGGTTTCTGCCCGCAGAACGTCTCTGAGTTCTGGTGTGTTGCCACCCGTCCACTGGAGAGAAACGGCCTCGGCCTTTCGATTTCAGACGTTGTCGGTGAACTTGGTGCCATTGAGAGACTTCTCACGTTTCTTCCCGATTCGGCCGCAGTCCATTCCGAGTGGCGGAGGTTGGTGGAGGATCATCAGGTGTGCGGCGTCCAGGTATACGATGCCCGCCTCGCAGCCAGGGAATGACCAGCCAATAGCTCGCATCGAGCCGCTGGAATAGAGGTTACCTGCTGTTTCCCAGAGTCACACACGTCCGGCACCTTGGGCAGTACCGCCTCGAACTGAGTTTCACCGACGGTACCAGAGGGCAGTTGGACTTTAAGACACGAGTCGTCGGCCGCGGCGGCGTTTTCGCCCCGTTGGAGAGCGTCGATTATTTCGGCCAGGTCAACGTGGACCCCGAGGCCGGGACGATCATGCGGCCAAACGAAGTAGATTTTTACCCGGACGTTTCGTACAGTCTGGTGACTGGCCACCGGATCCGATCACTCGAACTGGTTTGACCCGGCAAGGTTCATCCATCATGAAGCGTCATGAATGCGATACTGGTGCGCAGAGGTCTTCGTGGCACAACTCAGAGAAAAATTTGCGACCCAGGTTGACCCACAAATCCTTGCCACCCTTCGTGTGATGGCGCAAACGGAGGGGAGGCAGCTCCAGGCATTGGTCGATGAAGCATTGGCCGATCTGATCGAGAAACGAAAAAATGCCAGCCCCCGGCGTCACGTGATGCAGGCCTATCTGGCCAGCCACGAAAAATACGGTGAGCTGTATAAGAAACTCGCGCAATAGGGCACTGGCGCATGCGAGATTACCTCACGCTGCCGGAAGTCCTCGCGATGCATGCCGACCAAATTGAGCGCTACGGCGGTTCTGCGGGCGTTCGCGATTATGGACTGCTCGAAGGCAAGCGGCGTGCTATCCCGCCGTGAACCTCGGGGGGCACGTTGACGTTAAGAAGTCGGCCAGCCGGTGCGTAGAGCCCATGGACATAAGTCCGCTCGTGCCTTGTCTGAAACTCCTTCTCTCCGGAATACTGCCCCCACAGGGACTAAATGTGGGGCGGGGCCGCTGCCGGCCTTGCGCACACGGGGACATTAAGATAAAATCACGATTCAAGGGTTCGGCGTCCCCTTTGGGAGAATACTGTGAATTTTAGTCGGCGTGTCGTTTGGACGATGTTCCTAGGTTTGACTGTGGCCTGCAGCCTTGGCGTTGCTGCAACTTTTAAGTACACGGGAGTCGTTGATAATTCGATCGCAAGCGGACCGATTGCTACAACGGCATTTGCCGCCAACGGAGATGCCGTACTCTACACAGTGGTTTTGCCGGACAGTGTCTTGCGGAATGAACCATTTGCCGGCCTATTTCAGTACACGCCAGTGAGCACGACCATCAAAGTCGGCGGTCAGACCTATTCATCAGGATCGTCCATTTATACTGGCTTCTACAGCTACTCGAATCCGGCTATTGGGATCTACAACGGAATAGGCCTCCAAGACACCTATGGGGGGAACCTTTTCGATGGCCAGTTCGCGCTGTACAATCTCATCAACAGTCAGACGACGAATGAAATTGGCATCCTCCAATCCTCAGGCGTGATTCCTCCGCCGGGTGCAAATCCTTTTGGAGTGGGCTACAACGTCGGAATACTCCATTTCGTGGACAGTCAAACGCCCCAAGATCACACCTATTGGTATATAACCGACTATTCGGTTAGCTTCGATGCGACTGCTCCGGAGCCTGCCAGCATTGTACTGTGCGGCGTGGGAGTTGCGTTACTCGCCGGCGCGGCGCGGCTGCGGACAATCTCCCCCAAGTAGAACAGCCCCACCCGGACTGGACGCAACCTGGTACGATCCCTCGACAGCCGGCTCGCACCACGGCCTTCGAACGATGGCAATCTCCTCTTCAGCGTCCAAACCTATCCCAAAGGAACGCGTGAACTAACGCGTACGTCGCACCGCGTACATGATTAAAGCCTGTAATGAGGACGTCCACAGCAGCTCGGAACTCCGCAACTACATTCGCATCGCGAGGAAGGTTACTCTCGATTACGCCAGCGACGATATGGCTGGCAAATGTGCATTCGAGGCCGCCCGCCCAACCATCGGGACTCGTGTTCCACGTAATTTGTCCTACTTCATCATTGAATTTCCCAGTGGCAAAGCGAACGCCCTCCATTTGAAGCGGCCCTGTTTCGACCCCAAACAGGATATTACGCGGATCTGATCGAAGAGGCGGCCGCCCTTTGGGAAAGCATGTCACAGAACCATCCGTTTGTGGACGGCAACAAGCGAACCGCATTCGCGGCCACCTACATGTGTATTCCGACGATGTCGATCACTCAGTCCGATCTGATGTCGATCAGTTGCGAACCCGGCGACGCAGGACTCTCTCAGTCTGAAACAGTGATCGGCATGAGTCAAGGGAATTTGCCGTTCCGCGACCGTTTTTTGCT